>JAFRCK010000018.1 GCA_017404385.1 Bacilli bacterium | reverse complement strand
ATTTTCGCAATGTGTAAAAATAACTCCTTATATGTGCAAAAATAATATATCACAAATGTTTTAAAAAGTCTACTATTGTAGATATTTTTATCATGCAATAATTTTATAAAATTTTATACTTGACTTTATTTAGATTGTCACAAAAAAAGAACACTTCGCCATAATACACGATAGTGTTCATTTCATTTTCATTTAGTGGAGTATTTGGAATTTTAGGCGAACACTGCTATTCGATCTCCCTCTCCTTTTTTTCTCTAACCAATTTTAATACTTTAGCAATTCTTAATCTATTTTTGTTAAGTTCTTTTATATAGTTCATATGAACATCATATGCATGCTTACTATTAAACAGTTTCCCTTCTTCTTTTATATAATATGTTAAATCTAATTCTGCTAAAGCATCTTCAATAGTTGCATTTTCTCTTTCGGGATTATTTTTACTTCGAATAGATCCATCGCTAGCAATAAACCATTCTCCTCCATGTCTTTTATATTTAGCAAGTATTTCTGCATCCGAAGTATAATCTCTTGAGTCTTGAATAAAAAATGAACTGGCTATTTCTTTTAATAATTCAATTCCTTTTTCATCACGTGATGCCTTAAACCTAGGATTATGAGTAATCATATCTTCATTAATATTAGGGCTTTCAGAATCATACATATCATATACTTTTTTTCTATTCTCATCTGAAAGTGTATGTATATCAATTTCTACCCAATATGTTTTTCCTTCACTAATTTTATTATAATTACTACATTGTGTTGTATCAATTCCCTTTGACCAAAATATTTTGCAAATTTCTAAACATTCTGGAATTATATATAATTCAGGATTTTCAATAACATCCTCAATAGGACAAGGTTGAAATTCATATTTTTCCATAAAATATCCCCCTTTTTTAATGCTGTTTATATTATCACATTATCCTTAAAAATGCAAATTTATAACAATAAAAAAGAACACTTCACCATAATATATGGCAGTGTTCGTCTCGCTTACATTTGGTGGAGCTGAGGAGAGTTGAACTCCTGTCCAAAAATATCTTATAAGAAACATCTACAAGTTTAGTTAATTAGAAAATGTCCTAAATACTAAATTAATTAACAACTAAAATATTTAGTAAGCCTATAAAAATTCATTATTACTTATAGGCACAGTAATAATATAATCTACTAAACCTCAACCTTCTAAAAATTACGTAGATAATAATTGATAGAAAGTGTATTTACCTTATTATTAGGCTAAAGCTAAACTATTGCTTCTGAATAGATTAGCAAATACGTTTTTAACTTTGTTAGCATTTATTGCTTGTTGTTCGTAACGTGTTCCTCCGACTTGCAGTTTAATACTTAATATTCCTGTCGAAACCAATTACAGCCCCGTGCACATAATTATATTACATTTACTAGTAAAAGTCAAAGATTACCAATTAATCTTTGACATCCCATTTTTAACCAAAAAGTCATTTGTTCTAGAAAAAGGTTTACTTCCAAAGAAACCATGATTTGCTGAAAATGGAGATGGATGTGCAGATTCAATTACTAAATGTTGTGGATTAGTTATTAATTTCTTCTTTTCCCTTGCGTTATTTCCCCATAATATAAATACAACTGGTTTTTCTCTTTCATTTAATTTTTCTATAACCGAATCAGTAAAAGTATGCCATCCTATATCTTTATGAGAATTTGGTTTATCTTTTTCTACTGTTAGACCTGTGTTTAATAACATTACTCCTTGTTTTACCCAAGGAAGTAAATTACCATCAAGCATGTCCTTTTGAATGTTTAAATCTGAATATAATTCCTTATAAATATTCTTTAAAGATGGAGGAATTGGTGTTTTTAAACAAGAGAATGCATAACCATGTGCTTCACCTTCTCCATGATATGGATCTTGACCTAGTATTACAACTTTTACATCTTTGTATGATAATCTAAATGCATTAAATACATCCTTTTTTGGTGGATAAATAGTTTTTTCCTGATATAATTTATTAACTTTATTTAAAATATCTATAAAATAATCCTTATTTACTTCTTCATATAAAATACTATCCCAATCATTATGAAATTCTAACATACTATCACCAATTTAATTATCTAATAATATTTTTTTTTAGTCAATATTGAATTATAGTTAATTTTGTTATATTATTATAATAGGAGGGTGGTTATGAATAAAGAAGAAATAATAAAAGCATATGAAGAGGGTAAAAATAAAAATCCAACTCACATGATAGTATTTAGAAATGTTTTAAATAATGAAATATTAATAAAATATATAGAAAGATTTATGAAACCTGAAAATGAAATAATAAATATGTATAGAATGAAAAATGGTTTTATTGTTGATGGGGTATTTAGTTATAATCTAGATATAAATGAACAAGTAAAAGAATTATATCCATATCATTTAGAACAAAAAAGTAAATATAGCGATTTATATGATAAAGCACTAGATTATGCCTCTAAAAAACATAAAGGTATGTTTAGAAAAGGAAGAATTGTTAAACCATATATAACTCATCCTATAGAAGTATCTAAATTAATAAGTATGTATTTATATAATAATCCTGAGATAGAAACTTTTAGAATAGCGGCTTTATTACATGATACTTTAGAAGATACAGACGCTACTTATGAAGAAGAAGTTAAATTATTTGGGCAAAGAATTGCGGATATTGTAAAAGATGTTACAAATGATAAAGAAAAGAAAAAAGAACTTGGTAAAGACGTTTATTTAGCTGATAAAATGGCTAAAATGAAAGAAGTAGTACTATCTCTTAAACTATGTGATAGATTACAAAATATGGATGATGTAAGAAATGCTGATGACGAATTTAATAAAAAGTATACTAGAGAAACAGTTTATATAATAAATCATTTATTATTTAATAGGGATTTAAACGATGTGAATTTAAGAATAATTAATGATATTATGAAAATGGTAAAAGAAGTATCTATTGATAATCCAATGCCATTAAAACCATATAAAACATTAAAAATAATAAATGAAAATCCAACTTGTTAGTTGGATTTTTTATTTATGATAAGTCTCATTATTTAATATTTTAAATGACCTATATATTTGTTCTAAAAGCATAACTCTAAATAATTGATGTGGAAAAGTCAATTTAGAAAATGATAATGCATAATTACTTCTTATCTTTATATCATTATGAAGACCATAAGAACCACCTATTACAAAACAAATATCACTATTATTTATCATAATATCATTTAATTTATTTGATAACTCTATAGATGTTAATTCTTTTCCTTCAATTTCCATAGTGACTACATAATCTTTATCAGATATATGTTTTAAAATGCTATCTTTTTCTTTATCTAAAGTCTTAAAAACATCATAATTTTCATCTGACACTTCAATTAATTCTATTTTAGCATACTTTAATAATCTTTTTAAATACTCATCCACAGCATCTTTAAAATATTGTTCTTTTAGTTTTCCCACAGTAATAATCTTAATCATACTTCTATCACCTTTGTTGGTTCATTTTGTTTACCAATTAATATATTATTAAACTTAATATTATTTTCTTCTAAATGTTTATTTAATGTTTCTAATGCTTTTTCTGGTGTATTATTTTTTTCACTTAGGTGAGCTAAAACAATAGTTTTAGTATTATCTCCTATAAACTTACATAAATAATTACTTGCTTGATCATTTGATAAATGCCCTTTATCACTTAATACTCTTTGTTGTAAAAAATAAGGATATGGTCCATTTTTAAGCATTAAAACATCATGATTACTTTCAAGTATATATAAATTTTTGTTAGATAAATCTTCATAATATCTATTATTAATGTATCCAGTATCAGTTATATATACCATAGATTTTTTATTATCTTTGATTATAAATCCCATTTGTTCACCAGCGTCATGACTAGTTCTAATTGTATTAATTCTTAAATCACCTATTATCGCTTGTTTATCTTGATATAGTTCATAATCAAAAGAACCTATTTCTTCTTCAAGTAACCCTAATAATTTTTCAGTAACATATACTTTTGTTTTATATTTTTTTATAAAACTTTTTAACCCATGAATATGATCCACGTGGTTATGTGTAATAAGAATCGCATTTATTTCTTCTGGTTTTATATTTAATTTATCTAATTCATTAATAACATAAGTGGAAGTAGTACCTATATCTATCAGTATCTTAGTATTATTACTAATAACTAAACATGAGTTACCTTTACTTCCACTAGATAATAAACATACTTTCATTAATATAAACTAAATGGATTAAATGGTGTACCACCACTTGGATTTCCATATTTAGTTCCTCCATAGAATGTTCCAAAATGTAAATGCGTACCTGTGGATGATCCAGAATCTCCCATGTATCCTATTACTTGTCCTTTTGTTACTGTTTGACCAGGGGATACTAATACAGCATTAACTAAGTGTGCATAAACTGCATATACATTATCTGGATGCTGAATCCATATGTGATTACCAAAATAATCTCCACAGCTATCATTATATGAACCATAGTTTGCACAATAACTTACTGTTGATAATACTACACCATCATTAGCTGCGAATATAGGAGAACCAAATCCACATCCTGATATATCAATTCCTTCATGAAGTCTTCCCCAACGCCATTCAAAATAACTTGTTATAACATATGGTGAAATAGTAGTCCATCCCCAATTACCTGATGTTATAGATGGAACACCACTACCTGGAGTAAATCCACCACCACCATAATATGTTTCCTTTGTTCCTTTTTTAACCACTTTATTAACTGGTTCTTTTAATGTTACAGCATTAGTAACATATGCATTTTGTGGTTGACCATTAACATACTGTATTTTTTCAGATACTCTTTGAAGACCATTTACACCTTCTACTTCTACTTCCTCTGTTCCTTTATCTAAAGTATCATCATCTTTTTCAATTGTCTCAAATGGCTTATCTAAATCTTCTACAACATTTTTCTCAACTACAACTTCTAATTGTGGTTTAATTAATGCAATACTAACTTTTTGTCCAACACTAAGAATATTATTAGCACTTGTAAATTCAGGATTAACTATTAAAAATTCTTTAGTAGATAATTTATTATTGAACGCAACTGTTTCAATCGTATCACCTAACTTAACTGTATATTCTTCACCAGAATCTAATGTACCAAATAACAGATATTTAGTAAGGTCTGTCTCATTTGTAAAAATTAATTCATCTGTTGAAATATATGATTGTTTAATAGTTACATCTTGTTTTAAATATATGTTTTCAATTGTACTACCAGTAGTTTTAATTTCAGGTTGTGTATCATTCTTATAATTAGATACTTCTTCTTCTGATACAAATGCATTTAATACATTTTGAACTGATTTATCAAAAACTTCTTTATCTAAAACATAAATGTTAATATCTTTTTCTCCTTCTTTAGAGATAGTTGCGACATAACCTTTTATTGTAAAACTCTTCTTTGATTTAATTAATTTATAGATTTCTCTTTCACTAAGTATATCACCATCATAAGTTATATCTTTTTGAATATCTATTCCATTAGGTATATAAACGTTATCTACATCATATTCTTCTTTTAGATGTATTTGTTCTTTATTAATATAATCTTCTAAAGCCTTTTTTGAATTAATAGCACCTATTAATTCGCCATCTATATAAACTTTATATATTTCCTTTGGATTCTTATTACTGTTAGTATCATTAAAACTTCCAATTATTATAACTATTACTACAGAGAGTAATATTGAAATAACGATAGGAATATATGATTTTAACTTCCCCATAAATCCTCCTCTATTCTTTATTTTCTTCTCTTTGATAGTTAGCAAATGTTACTGTACTACCTTTAAATATAAATTCTATTGTTCTAGTAGGACCACTTCTATTTTTACCTATAATAAATTCACTAATACTTACATCATTATTCATAGCTTCTTTATTATAATAATCATCTCTATATAAGAAACCTACCATATCTGCATCTTGCTCTATAGAACCTGATTCTCTTAAGTCACTCATCATAGGTCTTTTATCAGGTCTACCTTCAACAGCACGTGATAATTGTGCTAAAGCTATAACTGGAACATGCAATTCCATAGCCATCATTTTTAAACCTCTTGATATCTCAGATACTTCTTGTTGTCTATTATTTGCATTCTTTTCAGAACCTAATATTAACTGTAAATAGTCTATTACAACTAAAGCAAGACCTTCTTCTGTAGAAGCAAGTCTTCTACATTTACTTCTGATATCTGATATTGTTGAACCAGCTGTATCATCTATTTTAATATTAGTATTAGCAAGTATACTAACACTTTCACTTAACTTTTTCCAATCTTCATTATCAAAATTACCATTTCTAAATTTAGAAAAATTAATTTGACCTATTGAAGAAAACATACGATTAACTAATTGTTCTCCGCTCATTTCAAAGTTAAATATAGCAACAGCTTTTTTAGTATTCTTAGCAACATTTGTAGCTATATTTAAAGCAAATGCTGTTTTACCCATACCTGGACGAGCAGCTAATATAATAAGTTCATTTTCATGTAAACCACTAGTTATCTTATCAAATTCATAAAAACCTGTAGCTAAACCAGTAATTTCACTTTTATTTTCACTTAGCTTCTCTAAATCAGATTGAGCTTTAAATACTACATCTTGTATATCTCTAAATTCACTTGTTTTTCTTTTTTGTACAACATTAAATATTTTTGATTCAGCAGCATCTAATACTTCATTAACAGACCCACTTGCTGTATAAGAAGCATTACTAATTTCATTAGATGCCTCAATCAATCTTCTAAGTACTGATTTATCATGTACTATATTTATATAATAATCTACATTAGAAGCACTAGGTACAAAATCAGCAACCTCTAATAAATATTCAATATTACCTACAGCAGATAATTCTTTAGCACTTTCTAATCTATCCGTAACAATAGTTACATCTACCGGTATCCCTTCACTATTTAAGTCTTTAAGCACACTAAATATCTTTTTATGTTGATCTAAGTAAAAATCATCTTCTACTAAAGAATCACATATTTTTTGAAGTGCACTTTTTGATAAGAAGGCTGATCCTAGTACTGATTTTTCTGCTTCTTCGCTATATGGAACATTTCTTTTATCCATACTAAACCTCCTTATTTTACTAACTTAATTTTCAAATCAACAATTACTTTTGGATGAAGTTCTACTTTTACTATATGTGTTCCTAAAGTTGATAAACTTCCATCTATTTTAATTTTTTTCTTATCAACTTTATATCCATTTTTTGTTAATTCTTCTGCAATAGCTTTACTAGATATAGATCCAAAAACTTTGTCTTCCTTACCAGTCGATACTTTAAAAGAAAACTCTTTTTTCTCTAGTTCTTTTTTTATTTTATTACATTCTTCAATTAATTTTTTTTCATTTTCATTTCTAGTTTCTATTTGAGTATCAAGTATTTCTTTACTTCTACTTGTATATTTAATTGCGTATCCATTTTTAATTAGGAAATTTTCAGCATATCCATCTTTAACTTCTTTGATTTCATCTTTTTTTCCTTGCCCCTTTAAATCTTTTAAAAAAATTACTTTCATAGGATTACCTTCTTTCACAATTAATAATATTATACTATATTTTGTTAATAATTAAAAGAGTTTTAAAGCATTAAAAAAATAAGCAAAATGCTTATTTTGTGAATGGTGTAACAGCCATCATTCTTGATCTTTTAACCATTTTAGCTACTTCTCTTTGATGTTTAGCACATGTTCCAGTAACTCTTCTAGGTAATATTCTACCTTTTTCATTTATATATTTACGCATGTCTTCTGCATTCATGAAATCTAATTCTTTTCCAGCGCATAATTGACATACTTTCTTTTTTCTTCTTGGTCTAAATTCTGCCATGTAATTCCCTCCTTATTAATTAAAATGCTATGTCGTCATCACTAATTTCAATTGAATCACCAAAATTAGCAAATACTTCATCTGACATATCTGTTTCATTACTATTATTCATAGGTTCATTTACAAAATCAGCTGGAGTCATATTATCATCAGAAGATTGTCTATTTTGACTTTGAGCCTTTGATTCTAAGAATTGAACTGAATCAGCAACTACATCTGTAGTATAAATTCTTTGTCCATCTTTCTCATAACTACCAGTTTGAATTCTACCTTCAACAGCCACTAAACTACCTTTTGAAACAAATTTCTTAACATTTTCAGCTTGTTTTCTCCAAACAACAATATTAATAAAATCTGTGCCTTGTTCTCCATTTTGACCTTGGAAAAGTCTATTAACTGCTAATGTAAATCTTGTTGTTGCAATATTACTACTAGTATACCTTAATTCTGGATCTCTAGTAATTCTTCCTATTAATTCTACTCTATTCATGTTAGTTCTCCTATTATAATTTAATGATTATGTGTCTTAAAATATTTTCGTTAATAGTAGCAATACGATTGAATTCATCAATTGCTTTATTTTCAGATTCTATATTAATTAAATAATAGAACCCAGTCTTATGACCTTTAATAGTATAAGCTAATTCTTTTTGACCCATTTCTTTAGAACTTAAGATATTAGCACCATTATCAACTAATAGTTTTTCTAATTCTTTAGCAACTTTTTCAACTGCATCCTTTTCTAAATCTGGTCTTACAATGAACGAAATTTCATATTTTTTCATTCTTACACCTCCCTTTGGACTATTGGTCTACTTCAAGAGCAGACAGAGAGTAATAATTACTCGAATAGTATTATAACAAAACATTATTTAAAAGTAAATAAAAGAATTTGATTTTTATTATATTATTTGATATACTTTATGTATCGGGTGATGAGAATGTCAAAGAAAATTGTTAGAGGAATAATTGTTGTTTTGATGATTGCCGCCATTATTATTGGTTTTTTGTTTATTTTTAAATCTAAACCACCTAAAAATGAATATAAAACCACTGTTAATTTTGAAAACATCAATGAATATGATAAAAATGAATATTCAGAACCAGCAATTGAAGAAAACATAATAGAATATACTCAAAATAACTATATACCTTTAATTCTTACTTCATTTGGTGCATTTGTAGTACTATTAGTATTCTATGCTTTCTTGTCTAGAAAAAAAGGATGGTAATAAAAATATCACTTATAAAAGTGATATTTTTTTATACATTAAATCTAAAATAAACTATATCTCCATCTTGCATTAGATATTCTTTTCCTTCAAGTCTCATCTTGCCTTGTTCTTTAGCACCTTTTTCTCCACCATATTTTTTATAGTCTTCAAAAGAAGTTACTTCCGCTCTTATAAATCCTTTTTCAAAATCTGTATGTATTATTCCAGCACATTCTGGGGCTTTCATACCTTTTTTAAATGTCCACGCTCTACATTCATCTTTACCTACAGTAAAGAATGTAGCTAAACCAAGTAATTCATATGTAGCATTTATTAATTTATCAAGACCACTTTCTTCTATTCCAAGATCTTCTAAAAATAACATTTTATCTTCATCATTTAATTCACTAAGTTCACTTTCAACTTTAGCACTTAACATAACTACCTTAGCATTTTCTTTTGAAGCATGTTCTTTAACTTCTTCTACATATTTATTACCTGTAGTAATATCTGCTTCAGATACATTAGCCATAAATATAATAGGTTTCTTAGTAAGAAGACTAAAATTTTTTAATATTTTATCTTCATCCTCTGTATACTCTAATCTTCTAGCAGGTATATTATTTTCTAAAGCACTTTTAACTTTCTTTAATACTTCTAATTCTTGAAGAGCTTCTTTATCTTTTGTAGAAATAGCTTTCTTTTCTATTTTACCTATTCTATTTTCAATCACTTCTAAATCACAAAATATTAATTCTAAATCTATTATTTCAATATCTCTAACTGGATCTACATTACCTTCAACATGAGTTATATTAGAGTCTTCAAAACATCTAACTACTTCACAAATCGCATCAACTTCTCTAATATGAGATAGGAATTTATTTCCTAATCCTTCACCTTTAGATGCTCCTTTTACTAAACCAGCGATATCAATAAATTCATATGAAGTTGGTACAACTTTTTCTGGTATTTCTTGTTCAACAAGATAGTCAAATCTTTTATCCGGAACAGTTACTATTCCTACATTTGGATCAATAGTCGCAAATGGATAATTCGCAGCCAATATATTCTTTTTAGTAATCGCATTAAATAATGTTGATTTACCTACATTTGGTAATCCAACTATTCCCGCAGTTAAACCCATAAAACCACCTCTTTGTAATTATACCATAAAGAACTATTTAAGTATATCTGTTTTATCTTTACTTTCAATTTCCTTTATTGATTTATCAGGGTTAGGTAAGTTTTCTGGCATTATACCACCGGCTTCTTTAATTGCTTTTCTAACTATTTTACCCACTTCATAATGAACAGAATTTGCAGTATATTCATTATCGACATTATCCCTTTTTAATTTAGCATCTGTTTGAGCAATTCGAAATATATTATCTGCAAGTTCTTCACTCCCCATATTATCAAGTATATCTTCTCTATATCGGAGTTTCTTTCTCTTAAATATATCATCAGCTGTTTCTCCATTGTATAGACCTTTATAGCCTGCATTATGAAATCTAGCAAGGTCTTTTACACCACTTTTAACAGCAACTTTATTTAAATTATAATTACCTATCTTTACCTGATTTCTCATATATAATCTTTTCTCATCTTCAGAGAGTTCATTATACTCTTTATCAGTTAATTCTTGATTTCTTGTTTGAATAGCAAAGTAAGTTTGTGCTAAAGCTATTACTTTTTTTCTAGGATCGCCATTTTGTGCAATAAGATAACATGCGTACCTTGATAATCTATAATCTTTAACTTGTTCAATTTTTCCTTTACCACTATTTATTGGGGTGGTGACTTCAACACCCCAATAATTTAGATTAGGATAACTATTATTAGAAGACATTATTGCTTTTTCTATTACTTTATCAAAATTTCTCCAATCTTTATATTCTAATATTTTTTGTAATTCACGAGCTAACCAATACTCATTACCTGCTTCATCTATATGTTTTATACTATCAAAAACACCTTTATCATACTTAATTATTTCAAACATATTCATTCCCCCTAACTAAGAAAGCACACTAATACTATCACATCAAATAAACTATTACAAATCACAAAAATACTATTTTGAATTATTAAAAAAGAACTATTTCTACACATTTGTTATGCAAAAATAATTCAATTCTTATATTATTAATGTAATTATTTAATTATCATTAAAATTTAAAAAAAGCATTTTTTATAAATGCTTTTTTTAATTAAATACACCCATAAAATACCTACGTAAATTATATGCTTCTTTTGGAAGTATAAATTTAGTCTTAGTATTTTTTTCATTTTCAAATATACCATATATTGAAGCAGAAAGATCAGGGACATTATTAGTTTCTTCATTTTCTTCTTCATTATTAGTATTTTTTTGTTCTTTATTTGATTCATTAGTTGATTGATCTTCTGGTTGTTCTTGAACTTCATTATTAGAATTTGAAGAATCATTTTCCTCAGAAATTGATTCATTTGATGAAACCGGTTCATCTACTGATGCTGGAGCATTATTAGTTGAATTTGAAGTTTGTGAAGGAGGATTTTGACATATTCCATCACTATAAAACGTGTAATCTACCCCATCTATATTATAAGTGATATTTTGTAACATATAGCCTTCAACTAGACCATTATTATTATCATCGGCTAATTTTAAATAATACCAGTTTCCTTCTTGTTCTAACCATCCTAGATATGCTACTCCATTTTCAAAATAGAACCAATGATTTGTTGTACTACCATTTTTTGCTGGTAGTTCATGCCAACCAGATAAGATTTGACCTGTAGGTTCATAGTATTCCCATCTTTGAGCTTGAAGTGGTTCTCCTGTTGAATCAAAATCTGATTCATTTTCAAATACCCATCCAAGCCTTGGTGTAGATTGGCAAACACCATTTTCATCAAAATGATAATTAATTCCATCTATAGTGTAATCCATATCTCTAAACATTAGTCCTTCGACATAACCATTATTATTTCTATCAAACCAACTTAAGAAATACCAATTACCATTATCTTGTAACCATCCCATATATAGGTATCCATCTTTCATATAATAGTAATTCTTAGTACCTTCTTCATTATAATTATAATTACCATTTACATATATCCAACCATTCATTATTCTAGTCCCATTATCATAGAATAACCATTTTTGATCAGTTAATGGATCACTACTTGTCCATGTAGATTCATTTTCAAATTCCCAACCATTTCTAATCCATTGTGCATATAAAGTAATGTTATTGTTATATGTATTAGCAGGTATAGTTCCTTGATCTACATATGAATCTCCAGTTCCATCTGCTTTAGTATTCCATCCTGTAAACTTATATAATTTTCTAGTAAACTTATTTGTTTTGATTTTTACGCTATTTCTAAAATCAACATATTGATTACTCATAAATCCAGATCCTTCATTAGAATCAAATTTAATACGTTTTAATGGAATACTACTTTCATAGAAATAGCCTGGATAATCTACTCCACCATCGAAGTGAGCATATTCTTTATCTATATGATTTGAATCATATACTGTTCCAGAACCACCTTGAATAAATGTATCATTATTAAACATTTTATCAGATGAACTAACATTAGAAACATCAAATATACTGCTAACATATATTCTTGTTAATGAAGTCATATTGTTAAACATATATCTCATATCAGTAACATTAACTGTATCAAAATTCTTTAAATCCAAACTAGTAATACCACTACAGCCACTAAACATTCCATACATTGTTGTTACTTCTTCTGTATCAAAACTACTTAAATCTAATGTTATTAATGATGAACAACCATTAAATGTAGATTGCATAGAATTAACTCCACTTGTATCAAAATTTGTGAAATCTATGCTTGTTAAACCACTTAAACCAGAAAACATTTCAGACATAGTTGTTGCACTTCCCATCGATGCATTTCTTAAACTTATTGTCTTTATTGATGATTTTTCATCACTTCTTCTAACTGTAAACATTCTCATTGATGT
>JAFRCK010000017.1 GCA_017404385.1 Bacilli bacterium | reverse complement strand
CCTATTTGATCCGTCTTTATTAAAATAATTGATTTTATCAATTTTTCAAAAATTTCACTTTGTGAAATCTTTTTGGCATGGGTTTCTTTCCATTTTTAACAAACTATTTAAAGTACTTGACTTTTTATAGTTAGCCTCCTAGAATAATTATATATTAAATAATAAAATAAATCATCTTTTTTATATATCTTTTATCAAAATAACATCCTCACCAATTTTAGCTATTTTATCAAAAGGAATTTCTGTTTCATCATTTGGGGAAAATAATTTACTAAATCTTTTTCTTTCTAAAATTAATGAAGAAATATGTCCATCTAATTCAATTTTAATATCAATAATATTACCAACTCTTTGACCACTTTTTAAATCAATAACATCCTTATCCTGTAGATCTGATAATCTCATATAACACCTCTATTTAATTCTATTACTTTACTAACTTTTTTATGTTATTTAAAGCATTTTTTTCTATTCTAGATACTTGTGCTTGACTAATATTTAATTCATCACTTAATTCAATTTGCGTTTTTCCAACTATATATCTATCATATAATATTCTTTTTTCCTTATCTTTTAAACTAAGTAATGCATCTTTTAAAGCTAATTTATCTACATAATTATCTTTATCATCTCCATTAGATATTTGATCAAACAAATATATAGTCTCCCCTCCATCATCATATATTGGTTCATAATAACTGACTATATTTTTAGTAGCCTCTAATGCAAAAAGAATATCTTCTTTAGGAATAGTTGTAGCTTTACTAATTTCTTCAATACTAGGTTCTTTACCGTTTAACAATTGATATTCATTTTTATACTTTATTATTTTATAAGCTATATCTTTAACACTTCTTGATACCCTTATAGTACTATTATCTCTTAAATATTTTCTAATTTCACCTTCTATCATTAAAACTGAATATGTAGAAAATTTAACTCCATATGACAAATCAAAATTATCAATTGCCTTTACTAAACCTATACAGCCGATTTGAAACAAATCATCCAAATTTTCATTTCTATTATTATATTTTTTTAATATACTTAAAACTAATTTTAAATTACCAAGAGTTAATTTTTCTCTTGTCATTTTATCATTAGGATTTAATTTTAATTTTTCAAATAAAGCTGTCATTTCTTTATTTGTAATGGTTTTTAAATTTGAAGTATTAATACCAGTTATTTCAACTTTATTTATAGCCAAATAAAAAATCTCCTTTCTAACCAATAATGGTTAGTAGAAGATTATTTATTCAATTTTAATACTTTTTTATTATTTAAATATATATTGATTATTTCTTTAACTTTATCAAAAGTAACAGTTTCTAAATCTTCTTCAGTTATAGTATTATTTAATATTTCCTGATACAAAAATGTATTAACAAGCATTTCTAATTCTTTTTTACTTGCGTGATCAATATAATCTCTATTCTCAATATATATCTTTTCTAAATGACTTAAACTCATTCAAATCCCTCAATAAATTATATTCAATAATATAATTTATATTAACAAAAAAAACCTATTTCTAGGTTATTTTTTAATGGCGGAGCAGGAGGGATTTGAACCCTCGCACCAGGTTACCCCAGTCTACATCCTTAGCAGGGACGCCTCTTCAGCCTCTTGAGTACTACTCCAAACTGCAATATAATTTTATCATTTATAAAGTTTTTGGTCAATAGAAAAAAACATATTTGTATGATATAATTCTAATGGTGGTTATATGAAAAAGGAAAACTATTCTAAAACTTTTGTAATTCTATTAGTACTTAATATAGTATGCCTATTATCATCAAATATACTGGCTGCTAAACAAGTAGAAATACTGGGTTTAGTATTTACATCTAGTACATTATTATTCCCAATAAGTTATATATTAAATGACGTTTTTGTAGAGGTATATGGATATAAAACATCAAAATTTACTATTATAATTAGCTTCTTATCTAATTTATTAATGGTATTGTTTTTTACAATTGCAATATATTTACCATATCCGGATTTTTTTAAAAACCAAGATGCATTTAAAACAGTATTATCTACTACTCCAAGAATATTATTAGCAAGTGTTTTAGCATATATATTTGGTAATCTATTTAATTCAAAAGTAATGGCTAAAATGAAAGAAAATAATAAAAAAGGTATTCTTTGGCATAGAACTATTCTTTCTTCAGTAGTTGGTGAATTCTTAGATACATTAATATTTATATCAGTTGCGTTTATTGGTGTTATGTCTATTAAAGATCTTGGTATAATGTTTTTATCCGTATATTTATTAAAACTAAGTGTAGAAATAATATTTACTCCTATACTTGTAAAAGTAATAAATAAGATTAAAAAAATAGAAAAAAGAGATTAATAATCTCTTTTTATTTTTACGTATCTCTTTACAACATTAATAATCGGAGGATTTAATTTAATCCAATATTTTTCCCCTTCTCCTTCAAGATCATCATAGAATTCTTTTTCAAATACTCCACCATAACTTAATATTATTTTCCTTGAAGCAATATTTCCTTTAGTACAGGAAACACATACTTCACTCATTCCTCTTTTTTCACACTTTTCTAATAATAAAGCTAGTATTTTAGAACCATATCCTTTATTTCTTTCATTTGGTCTTACACCATACCCTATATTGCCAACATTTAAAAATTCTTCATGAAAATCAAGGATAGGAGAATCATCAATACTTCCATATCCTATTATATAATTTTCATTTTCAGTATCAACTAGAAAAAACATTAATTCTTCATAATCAATAATATATTTATAATATGTTTCTTTACCTTTTTCTATCTTTAAAAGTGCATAATTATTCATATCTCTTTTATCAGTAAATGCATTATAATAATCTAAAACATTTTCATATTTCATATCTAATGCATGTATTAGTTTTAACATATACCCCCCATAATATAAAAAACAGTTTAAAACTGTATCATTCTAATGGTGCTAGATATAGGAATTGAACCCATAACCTACTGATTACGATTCAGTTGCTCTACCTATTGAGCTAATCTAGCAAATGGCTGCCCTTGTAGGATTCGAACCTACGCATGCTGGAGTCAGAGTCCAGAGCCTTACCGCTTGGCCAAAGGGCAATTCCATAATAATAATATCACAAAAAAACACTTTATAAAAGTACTTTTATATGATATAATTTTAGTAGCTGCTCTAGTGGCGGAATTGGTAGACGCGCCAGACTCAAAATCTGGTTTCCTTTAAAGAAGTGTCGGTTCGAGTCCGACCTGGAGCACCATATAATTAGTCATGAATATGACTTTTTTTTATTGACTACAAAATGAACAAGTGCTAAACTAAATATTAAAAATTACAAAGGAGAAAAAAATGAAGATAATAACTAATGACTATTGTTACATTAATAAAAGAGATATAGCAAATTTAATGTTTTATAAATATAATGTACCTGAAGAAATATATTTAAAAGCATTCCCAAATAGATTACCAATTGTAACAGAGTATAACTACTATGATTTTATTGAAGTTGATATAAATAAATATAAAAATTTTGTAAAAATGGTTAAAGAAACGGATTGGATTATTGATTTAAATAATTTAAATAATATTCATAGCAAGGAATTATTAGAAATTCTAAAAGTATATAAATTAATAAGAAAAGTTATAATTAAAAGATTCAATGAAATGTCATATCAAGAAAAAAGTAAAAACAGAGTTTTAATATTAAAGGCAGATTTTCTAGAATATAAAACTGAAACAATAAAAGATTATCTATTATATAGATTAGGACAAGTAAATATTAATATACCTGAAAAAGCAAAAGAAAGAATTAAAACTAAATCAAAAGCTAAAAGAATAACAGATTTTATATATGGTAAAAATAAAAAGACTTTAAACTAAAGTCTTTTTCTATGGAATTATGTGTACTGGTGTACCTATTTCAACTATTTGATACATTTCTCTTGCTTTATCAGCAGGTAAATTAATACATCCATGTGTTGGATTATATGTCCAAACATTACCACCAAAATCAGTTCTCCAAGCTGAATCATGGAATCCATGTGAACTACTTATAAATGGCATCCACCAATTAACATAACAATCCCATTCATTATTTGGTCCAACTAATCTAGCTCTTGGCATTTTATTATTTATTGCGAAATCTCCAAGTGGGGTATCATAATCATTCCCTGTTACTACTGGTGAAGTAAATACTAATACACCTTTTTCATAATAATATAAAGTTTGTTCAGATTTATCAACAATTATATATGTATTCTTCCATTTATCTTCCACTATTACTTTAACAACTTTTTCTATTTTATTATTACTTGTATCAGAAACAGTAAATTTAACTGTATATTCCCCTTCTGCATCTGTATTAACATTATTTTCAACCTTTACTTTTTCAGTTATATCACCATCAATATTGTCAGTTGCTGAATATGCTGGAACACTAAATCCTTCTTGTAAATTCCAATATATTGTTTCTTCACAATCAACATTTAATTCAGGTGGTACATTATCAACTACATCAACTACTCTAGTTATTTTTTTGTATATATTTAAGTATTTAATCTCAAGTGTATAATTTATTTCATATTTACCAATTTTTTTAGTATCTACTTTACCTTTAACTTTAACCTTATCAGTAATATCTCCACCCATAAGTTTAGCTACAACCCCTGGGTCTTTAAATTCTTCATCTAAATGAATTGTAGTATTAACATCACCTTTTAAATAGAAAGTAGTAGGAATAATATTCTTTTTAAATAAGAATAATCCCAAAATTAAAAGCAACAAAAAAAGAATAATTAATTTAATTATTAATCTAGTTTTTTTATTCTTACTAATAATCTCTTCTATAGATAATTCAGTTTTAATTTCTTTTTTATTTTTACCCATATTTATCCCTACATCCTGAAATAATTATACCATATTTTTATATAAACAACTATTAATTTTTCATTTTTAATATATATTTATCCTGATTACCTAAAACACTCATGACATATCTAGTTGATTTTGATAATATCTCTAATTCTTCATCAGTTCCATTTTTTATACTATAAGAAAATGCATCTGATGAAAAAATAAAATAACCTATTCTTTTATCTAATTTTTTATAGTTTTCATCATCCAATATATCACTAATATTTTTACTTGTACCATCACCATTAAAAAAAATTCTTAATGCTTTATTATCAGGTATACTTTTTTCTTCTTTTATTTTTTTAACTACTGATTCTATATATTTTATAGGACTATAAGTAAAATAGTTATATACATAATTAGCTTTTAATCCTAATAAGAATTTCTTTTCTTTTTCATATGTTTCAAGATCAATTGTTTTTATATATTTAATCGTTTTTTCAATTGCATATAAATTAGCTCCTATTTCAAAAGAATAATTATCATGATTCTCATAATAATCTTCTTTAGCAATATCCATATATAATTCTTCTATATCAATTAAAAATTTTTCATAACTATAACAATTAAAATCAAGTTGTTGAATATGTCTCATTTCATGAAAGCATGAAAATATAGAAACAACTAATTGCCTTTCTGGAGTTTTATAATATTTTAGTATTCTATCTAAAAAAACTAAAATAATTTTAGCATCTGAATTATGATGCGCAATTGATTCTTTCATAGATTTAATATATTCTTCTTTTTTTTCATCACTTACATTAGGGTTTGATTTTACAACCTTTAATAATTCTTTATAAGTACCTAATATAATTCTATAATCAGCATTCATTTCTTTTAATTCCATATGAGTAACTGAACATATAATTGTTTTAAGTTGTTCTATATTAAATCCTCTCATAAAATACCCCATTACTTAGAAAATATGTTAACAAAAAAAATAAAAAAATGCAATTAAATTGCATTTTATTTTTTCATATTATCTAGTTTTTCTTTCATCATTTTATAAGCTATCCCAGGGTTAGCTTTACCTCTAGTCTTTTTCATAACTTGACCTATAAAGAAATCTAATGCCTTTGGATTTTCTGGATCATAAGTTTCAATTGCTTTTGGATTTTCTGCAAGTACTTCATCAACTACATCTTCTATAGCAGATTCATCTACTATTTGCATCATACCTTCATCTTTAACAACCTCTAAAGGTTCTTTCTTTTCTTCTAGAACTTTAGCAAATACATCTTTACCTTGTTTACTAGATATAGTCTTATCATCAATTAACTTAATTAAATCACGAAGCATATCTGGAGTCATATATATTTCATCTATAGTTATCATATGATAATTTAAATAAGATAAAATCATACCATTTACCCAGTTACAAGCTTCTTTTGGATCAGTTCCAAGTTTAACTGTTTCTTCAAAGAAGTCACTTATTTTCTTTTCTTTAACTAAGATATTTGAATCATATTCAGATAATCCATAATCATTCATATATCTTTTCTTTCTATCATAAGCAAGTTCTGGAATAGATGCACGTATTTCATCTAACCATTCTTTTGTTAATTTATATTTTGGAATATTTGGTTCAACAAAATATTTATAATCAACTGCATCTATTTTACTTCTCATGAATATTGTACTTTGTGAATCTTCATCCCAACGTCTAGTTTGTTGTGGCATTTCATCATAAGTACCTTCTTCTTTAAGCTTAGTTTGTCTCTTTATCTCATAATTAATTGCGTCTCTAACTCCACCAAATGAATTAACGTTTTTAACTTCAACTTTTGTTCCCCAATTAGATGGTTCTTCTGGGTCTAAACTTTCATCCATAATAGAAACGTTAACATCACATCTAATATGACCTTTTCTAGTATCAGCTTCAGATACTCCTAAGTATTGATATACTGATCTCATATGTTCTAGGAACGCAACTGCCTCATCTGCAGATCTAAAATCTGGTTCTGTAACTAATTCAAATAATGGATTACCCGCTCTATTATAATCAATTACAGTTGTATCATATAAGTGATCAGATGATGCAGCATCTTCTTCTAGGTGTAAGTTATTAATTCTTACTCTCTTTTCTTCCCCATTACATTCATAATCAACATATCCATATATTCCTACTGGTATTGGTTTTGTTTCTTGTGTAATTTGATAATTTTTAGGCATATCTGGGTAATAATAATTCTTTCTTTCAAAATACATATATTCTGGTTGTTTACAGTTTAACACCATTGATACCATTAATGCATTTTCAACACACTTTTTATTAACTACAGGAAGAACTCCAGGAAATCCCATATCGATTGGTCTTATATTTTCATTTGGAGTAGTGCTATAAGAGTTTCTAGCTGATGAGAATACTTTTGAATTAGTTTCAGAGCCTTCACAGTGCATCTCAAGACCTATCATTGCTATATAACCCATATTACTTTACCTCCTTTGCTATTTGACCTTTATAATCCATTGCATTTTCTAATGCATATGCAATGTTAAGTACATTTTCATCATCATAACAATTACCTGTTATATTTAAGGCAACTGGAAGTCCATTTATAAATCCATCTGGAATAGTAATTGATGGGAATCCACCAAAGTTACCTACTTGTAGATGTTCTTCTAAAGTAACTGTTTCTTTTGAAAGCATATCATTATCACCTTCAAAATGTTTAGCAGGTCCTGAACCTACTGGTAAAATAACTGCATCATATTTTTTAAATAAATCTTTCCATGCATCAACAAGTAATCTTCTTACTCTTTGTGCATTTCTAAAGTATCTTTCTTGGTTTTTAGCTTGTAAGACATATGAACCAATTACAAATCTTCTTTTAATTAGTGAAGAGAATCCTTTAGTTCTATAATCTTTAGTTTGTTCATCCCAAGTCTTACCTTCACCTCTTGGACCAAATATAATACCTGTTAAATTAGACATATTTGATGTTGCTTCAGCGCATGATATAACTACGTATACTGACGCTAAAGCATTTAAAAGTGTTCTATTAATAGATACTTCTTCTACTTCCATGCCTAACTTTTTACATTTATCTATTGCCTTAAAGAAATTATTAAAGTGTTCCTTTAATTCTTCACTAGGATTTTCATATTCATTTATATCACATATTTCTTTTATATAACATAGTTTTTTACCTTTAACATTACCTGTTAGTGAATCTGCTAAATGAATCTTAGATGAATCCCATGAAGTCATATCATATTTGTCTATTCCTTTCATGTTATCAACTACAATTGCAGCATCTTTAACACTTCTAGTTAGTACTCCTAAATGATCTAAGGAAGATGCAAATGGAAATAATCCATATCTAGATATCATTCCATATGTTGGTTTATATCCAACAATACCACAATATGCAGCTGGTTTTCTAATTGAATCTCCAGTATCAGATCCAGTTGCATACGGATATACTCCTGCAGCTACAGCACAAGCTGAACCTGCTGAAGAACCAGCACACATTCTAGTTTTATCCCATGGATTTAATACAATACCAGTGTGACCTGTTGTTCCAGTTCCACCCATACCAAATTCATCCATAACTGTTTTATTTACCATTATTGCACCTGCAGACTTTAACTTAGCATATGCAGTAGCGTCAAAAAATGGAACATAATCTTTTAAAGTATTACTACTACCTGTAGATAATACTCCTCTTGTTGAATAGTTATCTTTAATACCACAAGGTATACCAGATAAAATATTATCAGTTATCTTAGTACCTTTTGCATCATCTAATATAGTTACAAATGCATTATATTTTTCTTGTACTTCGTGTGATAGTTCTAATGATTCTTTTATTAATTCTTCTGAAGTAACTTCTCCATTTTTAAGCATTTTATGAAGTTCTTCTAGTGATTTATTCATGTATTTCATCTTAACCCACCACCTTTGGTACTTGTACTTCTCTTCCAGTACTATCTTTACAGTTTTGTAATAATTCTTCTATAGGAATAGATTCTTCTGCCTCATCTTCTCTTAATTCAAATTCAAAATCATCAAGAACATGAGTCATAGGTTCAACCTTTTCAATACCAGGGATATCATTAATAATATTTATTTGTTCATCAATAATATCAAACTCGTCTAAAACCATTTTATTTTCTTCAGGAGTTAGACCAATTAATAATTTATCTGCGTAGTCATCAACCATTTCTTTGGTAAACTTTTCACTCATATTAATCCTCCTCTACAATTTTTAAACCTAATTCATCTAATTGTTTAGAATCTAGTACACTAGGTGAACCCATCATCTGATCTTGTCCAGTTGATGATGTTGGGAATGTTTGTACTTCTCTTAAATTTGGTTCATCTAATATAATCATAAGTATTCTATCAATCCCAGGTGCCATACCTCCATGAGGTGGAACTCCATATTTAAATGCTGTAAACATAGAATTAAATCTTTCTTCTATTACATCTTCTTTGTAACCAACTTTTACAAATCCTTTTGTAATTAAATCTAAATCAGTATTTCTAATAGCACCAGATGCCATTTCAAATCCATTACAAACAAAGTCAAATTGATGAGCAATTATTTCTTCTAAATCATCAAATTTATCATAATCTTTATATTCATCATATGGTTTTGAGAATGGATTATGACAGAACTCATATTTCTTTTCTTTTTCATCATATTCAAACATTGGGAAATCTTTAATAATACATAATTCAATCTTGTTTTCATCAATTAAACCTAATTTTCTTCCTAGTTCATCTCTTATTTGACCAGCAAACTTTTGAGCAACTTTTTTATTCTTATTAGCTATAAAGAACATAACTGAATTAGTTTTCATATCAAACTCTTTTATTAAGTTTGCTCTTTCTTCTTCACTTAAAAATTTATCTATAGGTCCTTTTAAACTACCATCTTCCATTAATGTAATATAACCAATACCTGGCATACCAATAGATGAAGCAAAGTCTACTACTTCATTAAACCAACTATTTGGTTTAGTACCAATTTCATCTACCACTATTACTTTGATAGTAGAATTAGCAAATGGTTTAAATGTAGTATGAAGTAATGTATCTGATGCATCTTTAATGATTAAAGAGTTTCTTAAATCAGGTTTATCAGTTCCATACATATCCATTGCATCTTTATAGGCTATTTGTTTAAATGGCTTTGGACTAACTTTTTTATCACTAAATTTACTAAACACATCATAAAATACATCTTCTCCAACTTCAATTATATCCTCTTCAGTAGGAAAACTCATTTCAAAGTCTAATTGATAGAATTCAAGAGTTCTATCTTTTCTAGCATCTTCATCTCTAAAACAAGGCGCTACTTGGAAATATTTATTAAGACCTCCAACCATTAATAATTGTTTATATATTTGTGGTGCTTGTGGAAGTGCATAAAACCTTCCTTTAAATATTCTTGATGGTACGACAAAGTCTCTAGCTCCTTCAGGAGAACTAGCTGTTAAAATTGGTGTTTGAACTTCGGTAAAACCAAGGTCATACATCTTATTACGTAGAAAATGAAGAATGTCACTTCTTAGTTTAATATTCTTAGATACTTTAGAATTTCTCATATCAATGTATCTATACTTTAATCTAGTATCTTCTTTAACTTCTTTACTAGTTTCTATTTCAAAAGGTATATTTTTAGCGTGAGATAAAACTTCTAAAGATTTAGTTTCTATTTCTATAAGACCAGTAGGAATTTTCTCATTAATAGTTTCTTCGTCTCTTTTAATAACTTTACCAGTTACTGTAATTACAGATTCTTTTGATACTCCTTTTAATAAATTTTCATCATGGACAACTACTTGAGTTACTCCTTCACCATCTCTTAGGTCTACAAATAAAACTCCACCATGGTCTCTTATACTACCTACAAAACCAGAAAGTATTACTTCTTTACCTAAATCATCAATTGTTAACTCATTACATGTATGAGTTCTATACTTATTTGCTTTCATATTCTTTCCTCCTTATATATAAAAAAAACAGTTATCATCCCAAAAGGGACGAATAACTGTTAAATCCGTGGTACCACCCAAATTCATCATATTTCTATGACCTCTTCTATTAACGCAAGCTAACGTATTAATTTACTTTGTTCAATTAATAAACTCCAAGGTGTTCTTTCATAAAACTATCATTATCCATTTTCACCATCTAGGACTCTCTAAAATGACTCGTTATATTACTCGTCCTTTTCTTCGTTTTTGACAAACTTATATTAACACAAAGACTATATAAAGTCAATGATATATAGATTATTTTACATATATGTTTTTTTAATATTTTATCGTTTTTAGCATTGATAAATGAACAAACGTTCGCTATAATTAAAAATGGATACGTTTGAAACATATCAGATGTTTTCCCTTTCTAGTTATTCTTTAACAGAAAGGTGGTGATAATATGACTAAAAGAGAAAAATCTCTTCTACGCATAATATTACTCCTATTCTTAGTAATATTTATCGTATTATTAAAATAGCAAAAACATCTGATTTCAACATTAGTTGATTTCAGATGCATCCTATTAAGGGATTACGTCTGATTCACCCAACCAAACGTATCCTTTTTTAATTATATGAAGTTTCCTTCATTACATACATAATATCATAAAACTAAATAAATATCAAGAGCATAGGCTGTTAACCAAAAAAGAAAAGAGAACAAAACGTTCTCTAAATATCAAAATGGCGCTTGATGTAGGACTCGAACCTACGACCTGTCGGTTAACAGCCGAATGCTCTACCAACTGAGCTAATCAAGCATCCCTCATTGACAATATCAATTCTATCATTTAGCATTTTATTTGTCAATAAGTTTTAAATAAAAAAAGCAAAATAATTTCTTATTTTGCTTTTAATAAATTATTCATCTTTTTTAGTATCTGTATTTGCTTCAGATTCATTAGTATCTGTCATTTCTGATACATTAACTGAATCACTTTCTACTGGAACTTCTTCTTTAGGTTCTCTATGATTAGCTAATTCTGGATTTCCAAATTGAGAAGCTGTATCAGAAACTGGAGCTGGTTGAATAGGATTTTTTTGACTTTTTCTTGTTAATAAAATTATTATTAAAGATATTAAAGCTAATCCTAAAACACTGCAAACAATAATCAATACAATTGTAGTTGTAGACATACCTTCTGATTTATTTGATATTAATTTATCATCACTTCCAGTTGTTGTATCTGTTGTATTATTAGTAGTTGTATTTGTAGTTGTATTTGTTGTAGGTTTAGCATTTGGATCAAATTTAAATGATAATTGTATATCTTTAGCATTTGATAAATTTTTCAAATCATAATTCCATGTGTATGTTAATCCATCACTTGATACACTATCAGCATTGTGACTAATTGGTGCATTTGGTAATGTCATACTAAATACTATATTAAATTCATCAATTTGGGAACTATAATCACCCATTGAACCAGTATAAGAATCATTTGTCATTTTTAAATTAGTAGAATAAACGTCTCCACTTTTAGTGAATAATTTAGAGTTAACATCGAATCCTCCATCCATTACTCCACCCATATCCATTTCTTCATCTTCAGTTGTCGCAACGAATTCATCAATATCAATAGGTACTGTTGTTATTTCTACTCCTAAATATTTTCCTTCTGTAAATACTTTACATGTTGCTTTATCTGATTCTTCAGTTGGACAAATATTTTTTTGTAAATATGCTTTTCTTTCAGCATCTGTATATGTATTTGTAGTTGTTAGATCTTCACTATCATAACTTCCACTATTGAATGATAAAAATGCATCAATCATATCAGCATCCATCATAATTTTAGCACCCATAGTTACTTTCTTGTCTTGGGTTACCTTAAAACTAACACTTTCTTTCATTCCACAACCAGCAAGTAGAATGACAGCTATTGCTAAAGCAAATAATTTTTTAAAGTTCTTCATAATACCTCCTATAAACTTCATTATAATTATATACTGATTTCATAGTCAATATCAATAATATTATAAAAAAATTGTATATATAATGTAAAAAAAAGAGAATTACTCTAATTCTCTTTTCATAGATAAAGTTTTTCCCAATTCTTTTTTCTTCTTGTCCCACTTTAAAGTTTCTTCTTGTAAAGTTTCTTTATAGAATCTTTTTAAATCTTCTAATCTTTTCATTTTATCATCATTAGATTCTTCAGAATCAGATGTTAATTCTATAATATTTTCTACTCTACTTATTTGTTCTTTTAAATCTGTTATTCTCTTTAATTCTTCTTCTCTAGATTTATGCATTTCACTATATTCAGTATTAGTACTTTCTAAATCTTCATTATCACTAGATATATCTCCATCAGAATACTTCTTTTCATTTAAAAGATTTGATGCTTCAACTTCATATTGATATACTGTATCTTTTGAATCAGCTGATTTATGAAATTTAACCATAAAATCATCTATAATCTTATTATTTGAGTTTTTTAATTCAATAAGATTTTCCAAGAACTTTTCTCTATCACTTAATAATAAAATTCTTTCTCCAATTTCATATATCTTTCTTTTTTCATAAAATAATTGTAAATATAAATCTTCTAATAAAAATTCAAAATGATAATCTTTTGTTTTTCTTTTTTCTGCCAAATCATTACATTCTTTAAAAGATAATTCAAGCATACTCCCATTTAATAATAATAAATGTTTATTTTTGTGTAATTCAAAAGTTAAATTATCAACTTTTTTCTTATTACTAACAAATTGTTTTTTAAGATTTGGTTTAACTATTTTTTTACTTACTAAATAATCAATTTCACTTTTTGATAGAATCTCATATTCTGCTGTAAAAGTTACGTTACTTTTTAAATTAGCATAATATTCTTTTTCTTTGATATAGTTATTAATATCATTCATATCATATGAATACCCCAAATCATCCAATTCTTTACATAATCTTTTAAGATGTAATAAATTAGGTGATATAAAAAAAGCCTTTATTTTTTTTAATCTTTTTACCATATAAACCCCTCTTTGAACACTGAATATTATACACTTTTTCAAAAAATTGTCAAAAAAGCAAGAACATTTTTATTTTACTGTAAAATATGTTAAAATTAAATTGGTGATTAATTATATGAAAAAAATTAAATATTTATTTAAAACAATTAAAAAGATGGATTTTAAAAACATGTTTAAAATTACTAAACAAGTTTCTAAAAAAGCACATAAACCATTTATATTTACTTTATTTGATATAATTCATTGTGGTTTAAAATACCAAGCTGGTTACTATGATTATCAAGAATTTGAATTCTATCTATTGAATAAAGAAGAAAGAAAGACTTATTTAACTAGAGGAATTAATAATTCACTAGTTAAAAAATATAATAATAAAGATTTTTGGTATTTATTACAAGATAAAATAGAATTTAATAAAAAATTTAATAAATATTTAAAAAGAGAATGGATAGATTTAAGAAATACTTCACTTGAAGAATTTGAAAAATTCTTAGATAAAAAAGATTATGTAATAGCTAAAGAATTAGATAATTGTGGTGGTAAAGGAATAACAAAAGTTAAAGTTGATAAAAAGAATGCTAAAAAGATTAGAAATGAATTAATTAAAAACAAACAATACTTAGTTGAAGAAATGATAATTCAAAATAAAAAGATTGATAAATTATATAATGGTTCTGTTAATACATTAAGATTCTTTACTTTCTTTGATGGTAAAGAAACACATATATTAAATTCAATATTTAAGATTGGAAATAACGGATTTGTAGATAATTTTTCATCTGGTGGTATGTATACATTTTTAAATAAAGAAGGTAAAGTTATATGTCCAGCAATAGATCAAGCAGATAACAAAATTGAAGTTCACCCTACTTCAAAAGAAAAAATAATAGATTTTGTAATACCTAACTTTGACAAAGCATGTAAGTTAGTAAAAGAAGCATCCAAAGATATAAAAGAAATACAATATATTGGTTGGGATGTTGCTATATTAGAAAATGATGCATGTCTTGTAGAAGGAAATGAATTTCCTGGAGTATTCCAAATAAAACCTAGTTTTGATAATGGTAAACATGAAGGAATTTTAACAGAATATAAAAAATATATGGATATTTAATCCATATATTTTTTTATTACTTAGCTAAATAAGCACCATATAATGTTTTATTATCTGAGAATTTTTTAGTAATTATTACAACATTTTTATCTGATGTATAATATAGTTTTTCAATTTCTACATTATCCATAGTTTTAATTGTTTTACCTGTAGATCCAATTACCTTAACTCTTTTATCTTGACTATTATTTATGAATAAAGCTCCTCTATATGGTGGAATTAAATCACCTGATGCGTCATTCATTTTTTCGTTATCTCCTAATTTATAAGTACTTTCATTACCATTCTTACCATTCATCATATGAACAGTTTTTCCATCAATATAAGTAATTAGCATATCACTATACATTAAGTCATTTTTAGAATTTGTATTTATAACTTCATTACCATTTTCATCAATAAGTATAATCTTATCTCCTGAAATATACTTATAATATGTTTTCTTATTAACTTTTATTTTTGAAGCTAAATGTTCATCATCATTTAATACTTTATTATCAGAAGATAAATAAATTACTAATGATGAAGTACTTTCATTTCCAATTAATTGTTTTTTATCTACTACAGTAATCTTATTTGTAGAAACTGTAATTTCCTTATTATCTTTATCTAATAATACATATTTTCCTTTATATTTTTCATTAGTAGATGAATAAGAATATTTAACTACTTTATAACCACCATCATATTGATAGTAATTTGTTATATATAATGAATCATCATTCAATGAGTATTCTGATTTTCCATTAGCTATGTCAAACACATAGAATAATTCTTTTTCACAAGAATATGTAGAACATGATACTTGTAAATAATAATGATTTTTATCATCAGTTTCATTTAATTCATAAATACTTGAGTAACTGTTTGATCCATCTTTATATCCATATAATTTAGTATATTTTTTACTAGCAATTTCATATACACCAAATGAATTTTCTTGTAAATTATCAACTAATATATATTTTTGATCTTTATCATATACACTAGATGAATAAATACTATATTCTTTTGATACTGTTTCTTTTAATTTTGCAACCATCTCAGATTGAGTAGTTTCATTACCAATAAGTTTTTGTTCCCCATCTGTTGAAACAGAATATTTTACAACTTTATTATTTTCTTTCTTAGTAACTTCCATAGATTTATCATCTTTAACAACATAGTTTTGGAAGCTATCGCCAACTATTTTTTTATCATTTACACTGAAATAATTATAAGCATTATTTTTTGAATCTTTAACTAATAAATATAATGTTTCACCATCTTCATCTAATATTTCTTTTGAAACATAGTAATTAGTTATTAATATATTTCCTTCAGTATCTAATAATTCCTTAGTTCCTTTAACTTCTACAGAAAGGATTGAGTTATTACAATATTCATCAATAGTATTAACATTACTAAATAATACTTTACCAGTTGAACTTAATATTGTATAACCATCTACACCTTTATCAGGATTAGTCATAAGAACTAGATTATCATTTATAACACTTAATTTTTCTTCTGTACTATATATTTCTTCACCATGTTTATTAGCTATTGAATAACCAATTTCTTTCTTTGATTCATTATCTACTTTCTTAAATATAAACCAATTATTTCCTAATGCAACAGGTGTTCTTGTTACCTTATCTTCTGCATTATTTTTAACTGTATATTTAGCAACTTGTGTTCCATCACTCTTAACTAATGTTACTGTAACATCTTTAGCAGCATCTCCTCCAAAAGCAGCTAACGAATCACATTTACTATCTAAACATTCTACAGTGTAATATTGTTCACTTAGAATCTTATCTACCTTTGTTATTTCTGCATATTTTTTAGAATTCTTAAATACGAAGAAAATTATCAAAAATACAAAGATAATAAATGCAGCAACAAATAATATTTTTTTATTTTTAAATAAATCAAAAGACTTTTTTTCTTTCTTTTTTTCTTCAAAGAATTCTTCAGATTTTTTATTTGTTTCATTATTTATTTCTGTCTTTGTTTCTTCTACTATTTTTTCCTCTTTCTTTTTAGTGCTAGTACCCTTCTTTTTAGTTTCAGTTTCAACTTTTTCTGTTGCTTCTTCAACTATTTTCTTTTCTTCTTCCATATACCTCTACCTTCCTATTTTTTCTATAATAATTTTACTATAATTATAATAATATATCAATAAAAAAGAGACAAAAAATAATATTTTTTGTCTTTTATCTTAATTTTTCAATCGCAGTTTCTATATCACTACTACTTATAATATAATTTCCAGATACAACAATATCTACATATTTTTTAACATGTTTTATAGTTTTATCATTTATACCACCATCTACTGAAACTAGATAATTTCTATCTTTACTTATTTTCTTTAATTTATCAACTGTTTCAAGAATAAAGTCTTGACCACCACGACCTGGGGTTACACTCATTACAAGTAATAAATCTATATTATTTTCGTATTCTTTAATTAAATCAAGACTAGTTTCAGGACTAATAGCTAACCCAACTTTTATATTTTTATTCTTAATTATTTTTATATATTTTTCTATATCATTTGTTGATTCAACATGAAATGTTATAAACTCAGGATCTAATTTAATTGCCTCTTTTATTTGATAATCTAAGTTAGTACTCATAATATGAATATCTAATTTTTTTCTAGTGTTTATAGTTAATAATTCACTTAATTCAAACGAATAAGTATCTGTAAAAGTATTATCCATAATATCTATATGAATATAATCACAACTAGTATTATTTAATAAATCAAAAGCTTCTTCTAAATTATCTTTTTTGCTTAAAATTGATACTGATACTTCCATTTTCTTTCTCCTTTATAAAATCTATATAATTATTATATCTTTCCTCTAGAATATCTTTACCAAGTCTTCTTTTTACTTCACATTCATCTTCTTTTATATGCATACAATCACTATATTTACACTCATTTCTATATTCATTAAATTCAATAAAATTATCTCTTATATCTTCCTTAGTTAAATCATCAAAATTTAACGATGAAAAACCCGGAGTATCTGCGATAAGAGAATTATTTATTTCATAAAATTCTATTGACCTTGTTGTATGTTTTCCTCTTCCTAAAGCCATTGATATTTCATCTGTTTTTAGATTTAAACTTGAATCAATTCTATTTAATAAACTAGATTTCCCTGCTCCACTTTGCCCTGTTAGAATAACTGTTTTACCTTCTATAACACTAAGTAATATATCTATTTCTGTATTAAATAAAACTACATATCCTATTTTCTTATAATAATCTACATATTCTTTAATTTTATCTGTAAGTAATAAATCACTTTTAGATATACAAATAATTGGTTTTATATTATTAAACTCTATAATATCAATCATTTTGTCCAATAATACTGATGAAAAGTCAGGTTCTACCGTACTCATTACAATAATTGCATAATCAATGTTTGAAACTGGTGGTCTTTTTAATTCATTTTTTCTATCAAGAATTTCTGTTATTAATTTATTTTCTTCATCAAAAAGACAGTAGTCTCCAGCAAGAGGTGTTATATTTTTATTTCTAAATACACCTCTTGCTTTGCAAACTACTTTTCCCTTTTCATATTTAACTGTATAATCATTACTTATTACTTTAACAATTTGTCCCTTCATTATACCCCACTTTAATTAGTACTACTTGCTTGATCTGTAGTATTAGAATCAGTACTATTTGTATTATTTGTACTATTTGTACTATTATCTTCTGGTGTTGGTGCTGGTTCTTCTTTTTTCTTTTTAGCAACTTTTATAGTTAAATTTGCATTTGTTATCATTTTAGAATCAGCAGCCCTACTTTGAGAAATAATAGTACCTTCTTTATAATCATTTGTTTCTTCATATTCTACTGTTAAATTAATACTATTTTCTTGGCAGAATGTTTGTACTTCTTTAACACTCCATCCTTCTTTAACAAAATCAGGATATCCTTTATCTAAATTAGGAACATATAAAATAATAGTATCTCCATCAGTTATAGTTCCTTCTTTTATAGACTGATCTATAATCTGTTTTTCTTTTCCCTCATAATCTTTTTTATTTTCTACATCTTTTTTCTCTATATTAACATTTATATTATGTTTTTCTAATTCTTTTCTAACTTCATCTACATCTTTACCAGTATAATCAGCAACTTTTAAATCTTTACTTCCTAAAGATTTATACATAATTACTCTAGCACCAGATTTAACTTTTTCTCCTGCTTTAGGTTTTGTTTTAGATATTAAACCTTTTTCAATTTTATCAGTATAGTCTTCTTCTACATCTTCAGCAACTGTAAATCCTTTTTCTTCAAGTTTCTTTCTAGCATCACCTACTGATAAACCACTTACATCTGGAATAGTAACATCTGAATTACCACCTATTGCTGGAAATATAATAAATACAGCAAATAAAGCAAATACCATAACACCTACAAGAGCTATTAATACTTTAGTAAATTTACTTATTTTTTTATCTTTATATTCATCTTCTTCTATTTCTTTTACATCGACTTCTTTAGACTTAACTGCAGTTCCTGTTTTTGCTTTAACATCATCCTTAATAGATTTAACTACTTTTGTATCTTCAGAATCATATTCATTTTCAGGATATTTAAAAACTATTCTTTCTTCATTAGCTCTTGATTTATCTTGGCAAGTTTTTAAATCATCATATAATTCTCTAACATTGTTATATCTATTTTTTGGATTCTTAGCTGTAGCTTTTAATACTATATTTTCAACAGACTGAGGTACTGTTTCATTAGCCTTGATAACGCTTGGCATTGGATTCTTTAAATGTTTCATAGCTATTTCAACAGCTGTTTCACCTCTAAATGGCATAACACCCGCAAGCATCTCATACATCATTATACCTAATGAATAAATATCACTTTTTATAGTTGAACCTTTTCCAGATGCTTGTTCTGGAGGCAAATAATGAACTGACCCCATAACTGAATTAGTTTGAGTTAAATCAGATGCATTTATTGCCATAGCAATACCAAAATCAGTTATTTTAACCATACCATCATCTAATATCATTATGTTTTGAGGTTTAATATCTCTATGTATTATATATGAATCATGGGCATGAGCAAGTCCGTCAGTTAATTGAGACATAATATCTATTGTTTCAGGCACTGATAGCTTACCTCTTTTTTTAATTAATTGTTTTAATGTTTGCCCTTTAATAAATTCCATAACTATATAGAAATTACCATCATCTTCTCCAACATCATATATTTGTACTATATTAGGATGATTAAGAAGTGATGCACTTTGAGCTTCTCTTCTAAATCTTCTAACAAATTTTTCATCATCTGCTAAATCTCCTCTAAGTACTTTTATAGCAACATCTCTTTCTAAGATAGTATCATATCCTAGATAAACATTTGCCATACCACCTTCGCCAATTAATTTTCTAACTTCATATCTATCATTAATTTTTTGCCCCTTAACTATCATTATTTTTCACCTTCTTTAGTAAATAAACATGCTATTGAAATATTATCCGTACCGCCCCTAACATTACTCTTTCTAATTAACTTAATTACTTTTTCTTCTAATGAACTATTTTCAGCAAGTAATACTTTTTCAATTTGAGTATTATTAAGCATAGAAGTTAATCCATCAGATGATAATAATACACCTGTAACACTATTTTCAACATCAAAAATATCTATTTCTATTGGATTATTAGCTCCTAGTGCTCTCATTAAAATATTCTTTTTTGGATGATTCTTAGCTTCTTCAGCAGTTAATTCACCATTTTTCACAAGTAAATTAACTAGTGTATGATCATGTGTTATCTTAAACAATTCATTATCTTTAATAACAAAACCCGAACTATCTCCTATATTTCCAAATAACAAATAATCTTTTGTATATAAAGCAAGTACTAATGTACTACCCATTCCTTTACTCTCTGGATGATTAGCTGTATACTCAAAAATTTCATTATTTATTTCTTCAGCTTCTTTTCTAATCCAGTTAACAGCTGCTGCTTTATCACCAATAGAATCTAACTTACTAAAATTATCAGTCAAATGATTTATTGTTATAGCAGATGCTACTTCACCTGCTTTATGTCCACCCATACCATCCGCTACTGCAAGTAAATATTCATCATTAACATTTTTTAAAATTGTAACACTATCTTCATTATGTTCTCTTACTCGACCGGTATCAGTCAAAAAATAACTTTCCATAATTTACTCTCCTTTTATATTTTCAGCTCTTAGTTGCCCACACGCTGCAGAAACATTAGAACCAAACTCTTTTCTTATTGTAACATTTATATTATTCTTCTTTAGTATATCATAAAATGCACCAATTTGAGAAGAAGAACTTCTCTTAAATTCAATATTTTCTGTTTCATTATACGGAATTAAATTTACATAACAGTTTATTCCTTTTAATAATGAACATAGTTCTTTAGCGCATTTTTCTGTATCATTAACATCTTTTAATAATATATATTCAAACGTAACTCTTCTATTTGTTTTATCTAAATAATACTTAATCGCATCTATTATTTCCTCTATTTTATAAGCATTATTTATCTTCATAATCTTACTTCTTAAATCATTATTTGGTGCATGTAAACTAATTGCCAAGTTAACACCTGTAGATTCATCTGCAAATTCTCTTATTTTAGGTACAATTCCACAAGTAGAAACTGTTATATGTCTTTGACCAATCGCAAGTGAATATGGGTCAGTAACAATTCTAATAAAATCCATAAAATTATCATAATTATCAAATGGTTCACCTATCCCCATAATAACAACATGACTGATTCTTTCACCCAAATCTTTTTCTACCGACATGATCTGTAATAACATTTCATCCACTTCAAGGTTTCTTATTTTTTTTAGTCTACCACTTTGACAAAAAGCACATCCCATATTACAACCTATTTGAGATGATATGCATATACTATAACCATAATCATGTTCCATTAAAACAGATTCTATTCTATGTCCATCCTTTAATTCAAATAGATATTTTTTAACTAGTTCATCTTCTTGTTTAATAATCAATTCTAATTCATTAAATTCAAAGTCTTCTTTTAATTTAGAAATAGTGTCTTTTGATAAATTAGTCATATCATCAAAACTTCTAACACCTTTTCTATATATCCACTCAAATACTTGAGTTGCTTTAAACTTCTTTTCTCCAATACTTAAAAAGTATTCTTCTAATTTACTTCTAGTGATACTAAAAATACTTTTCATAATCTCACTTCCACATTAAATTATATCATGTTTATTAGTATTAAGTAAACGATTTTACTTAACAATAAGAAATTGTAACACAAACTTAGAAACAATTTTATATTTAAATAATATTCATATTTATTTCTTCTTCAGTTGATAATTTTTCTAACAATGTTTTAGGTATATATTTCTCTATTTCATATGATGACACACCAATTGGATTATTAGCGCCTTCTAGGGACCATTCAACAGACATTTTATCTTTTTCTTTACACAATAATAAACCTATAGTTTCATTATCTAATTTCCTTTTTAATTTCTTATTAACTGCTGTAATATAAAAATTTAATTGACCTACATATTCTGGTTTAAAACTAGTATTCTTTAATTCAACAACTACATAACATCTTAAATCTAAATGGTAAAATAATAAATCTATATAATAGTCATTATTATCAGTACTAATCTTATATTGATTTCCTATAAAACTAAAACCTTTGCCAAGTTCTAATAATAAATTCTTTATTTTTTCAGTTAATGCCTTTTCAATATCTATTTCAATTATCTTTTCTTTTAAATTGGATAATTCAAATATATAAGGATCTTTCATAATTTCTTTAGCTAGTTTACTTTGCTTATCTGATAATTGATTATTAAAATTAGTTAGTTTAGGATTTTCTTTTTGTCTTTTATATAAATCTGATTCTATTTGATGAATTAACACCATTTGAGACCAACCATTTTTTATACATTTTTCAGCATACCATAATCTTTTATTTATATCTTTAACCTTTTCAATTAAGGTATAATTATGTGTCCAAGGCAAATTGGCCAGTGATACTGGCCAATTTTGTATATCTTTATACTCATTATAAAAAGTTCTCATTCTCCTTAAATTTCTAGAAGATAATCCTTTCATATCAGGAAACTCTAATTTTAATTCTAAAGATAAATTATTTATAAAAGTATTCCCATATTTCCAATTATCATCTATTATTCTTCCTATTCTAAAATATAACTCAATTAATTCTTTATTAATATTATATAATGCTCTATTTCTTGTATTAATCACATCTTTTTTAATATTATTAATACAATCAATAAATTCAGTTTTGTTTATTTCTTTATTCAAATGTATCATCTCCTTTTTTTTAGGTGAGATGATATTATCACATTATAGTATTTAAAACAAATGATTAAATAAAAATTATTTACATAAAAATATGATGATAATTAAATTTTTGTTTAAGAGATATTCCTTAATTATTCTTAAATCTAATCTAAAATAGATTTTTATACTATTTTAACAAAAAATATGATAAAATTATTATGGTGATAAAATGCAAAAAGTAGGAATTATTTGTGAATATAACCCATTTCATAATGGTCATTTATATCATATAGAAAAAATTAAACAAATATTTGATGATCCAACTATAGTTTTAGTCATGTCATCTCATTTTACACAAAGAGGAAATATTTCTATTTTAAATAAATGGGATAAAACAGAAATAGCTTTAGATAATGGTGTTGATTTAGTTGTTGAACTTCCATTTGAGTTCTCTACTCAATCTAGTGATATATTCGCTAAAGGAGCTATATCTATATTAAATGCACTAGGTGTTGAATATATAGTATTTGGTTCTGAATCTAATGATATAGTAAAGTTAAATGAGCTAGCATCTATTCAAAACAGCATTGAATATAATTTAGAACTTAGAAAATTTATGAAAAAAGGTATTAGTTATCCAAAAGCTGCTTCTTCAGCACTAAGACATCTTCATGGTGAAGAAGTAGATACACCAAATGATATTCTTGCCCTATCCTACATTAAAGAAATAAAAAGAATAAAAAGTGATATAACTCCTCTATCTATAAAAAGAACTAATGATTTTAACGCTAGTAATATTCAAGGTAATATAATAAGCGCAAATCTAATTAGAAATAATTTAGATAAAATTGAAATAAACAAATATGTGCCTAAAAATGCTATTAGAAATTATTATAAAACTGATTATTTTAATTTATTAAAGTATAAAATACTTGCGGATAATGATTTATCTAAATATCAAACTGTTGATGAAGGAATTGAAAATAAATTAAAAAAGAGTGTTGACGATGCACACACATTAAATGATTTAGTTCTTAATGTCAAATCAAAAAGATATACTTATAATAAAATAAATAGAATATTCATTCATATTCTTACTTCTTTTACTAAAGATGAAGCTAAAAAAAGAAAAGAAATAAAATATATAAGAGTACTTGGTTTTAATAAAAAAGGAAGAGAATACCTAAACAAAGCTAAAAAAGAAACTAAGTTACCTATTTATACTAATTTTAATAAAGAATTAGAACTAGAACTAAAAGTAACTAAAATATATTCTCTTATAGTAAATGATCCTAGTCTAATAAAAAAAGAAATAAAAAATATAATAATAAAAAAATGATAAGAAAATTTCTTATCATTTTTTTAAAACAATTTACTATAAATATTATAATCATCTAATGTAAATACATTAAATACTATTTTATCAAACTCTTCATCATTAATATATTTTTTTAAAGTATTAATAGTTACTCTAGCTACATCTTCTTTAAATTCACTAGCCACATTTATATTTGGCAAACAAATAGTCCTAATACTATTCTTTTTAGCCATTTCCATTACATTAGTATATAGTTTTTCTATAAGTAATAATATATCTTCATTTAATTCTTCTATTTCATCTTTCGCAACATGTATAATCTTATCACATGGTAAATTATATGAATCAGTTAAAATAACTTTACATGTTTCAATAGGTGCCCCTTTTGTTATTTCTTTACATTTTAATCTTAAACTTATGCCTGCATATGTATGAATCTTATTACTAACACAATTATGATTTGGTGTAAAACAACCTAATAAATTATTTTTAGTTGGATTAACTATCGCATCACATTTAATAGTAGTTATATCACCTTGCCATATAGAAAACTTATTTTCAAATGTATTAATATCAATTATTTCTTTTTGTTCTAATTCTAATTTTAATAATTCATTTTCTTTTTCAATTATTTCATTAGGTAATTGTTTAGCTTCTCTTACATTAATTAATCCTCTTAAAAATTCTCTTTTATTAACATAATTTGTTGGTATATCTATAACAGGATGAGAAGCTTCTTGCAAAAAATATTTAATTAGTTCATTAACTAATTGTTCCATTCACATCACCTATAAATATTATATTATAAAGTACAAAAAAAGAAAATAAATTTAATTATTTTCTTTTTGTTATTATTCTTATTATTAAACCTAATCCTATGCCCAATACACAAATACTAGTTAATATATTAACAAAAGGAATTAGCTTTAATAAATATACTCCAGCTAACGATATTAATAATATTAAGAATCTACTCTTTATTTTCTTAGATAATAACATATTACCTATATAATATGAAGCAAATAAAGTAGATAAGTATACTAATATTACATAACAAGCAAGTAATAATAATGAAGAACTTAAACCTACTATTGTTATTAATAATATTATAGTAGTAATAGGTATAGCAATCAATGATAATAAACCTATTCCTAAATTACTTAATATACTTTCTTTTCCATATCCAGATATTTTTTCAAATAATTTTGGTACCAATAATAATAGTAATAATCCTACTACTAGCATATTAGCAAATGAAAATAAATTACCAAATAATCTTGATTTAAAGCTATCAAAAATTGTTAATTTATTTATCTCTCTTGCAACCTTTTTATTAATAATTGCATTTGGACTTATAGTAATAGAAGCATCTTCTGAATAGTATAATGTTCCTTTTACTTCAGCCCCATCTTTAATTTCAATTGTACTAGCAGCGATAGTTAAATCTCCATTAACTGTACCAGTAACAACAACAGTAGAGCCTGCGATATTAGCATTTCTTCCAATTGTACTAGATAATCTAACAGTAGAACCTGCTGCATAAACATCTCTTTCAACAAAACTATCAGATAATTCTACGGTAGTTCCAGCCAAAAATCCATCTTTAAACGATGCATTTTCAAGTTTAACATTATTTCCTGCAGAAAATAAATAATCACTTTTATTTTCTACATTTACATTGTTACCAGCAATAAAAGATATACCATCTACAGTTCCTTTTGCTGTAACATCATTTCCTAACATGAATGCAGTACCTGCTTTTTCTTCTTCAACTGTAACTGTATCATTTGCTATTAATAAATCATCACTTGCTGCAAACACTGGAGTTACAACAAATAATAAAAGTATTAATAATAATTTTAATTTTCCCTTCATACACTCACCTTCCTATTATAATTATAGCACTTAATCTTCATATTCATCTACAAAGTTATGTTTCATACCATCTTTTTTATAACCAAGTACACAATTTAAATTAATATTTGAAAGAGCTATAAATATATTTTCATCAACATTTTTATTAGTCTTTTTCATTTTTTTAATTAATTCTTTTATTTCTTTTCTTTTACTCTTACCATCATCTATAATCGAACATCCTTCAAGTAATGGGCAAGCACAATTTATAAAAGTTAATTCATTATAATTCTTCCATGAAATAATATCATCTTCTTTGACTAAATACATTGGCCTAATAAGTTCTATTCCTTCAAAATTATCACTATGTAATTTTGGTACCATAGTTTTTACTTCTGATGAATAAAGAATAGATAACATTGATGTTTCTATAACATCATTAAAATGATGACCAAGTGCTATTTTATTACAACCTAATTCCTTAGCTTTACTATATAGATATCCTCTTCGCATTCTAGCACACATATAACATGGTTCATTTGGAGTTATCTTTTTAATAACATCAAAAATATCACTTTCAAATATTTCTATAGGAATATCCATAAGTTTAGCATTATCTTTTATATATTGTAAATTATAATCATTATAACCTGGATTCATACATACAAATCTAGCTTCAAATTTAAACTTACCGTGTCTAATTAATTCTTGAATACATTTTGCCATTAAAAATGAATCTTTACCTCCAGAAATACATACCATTACTTTATCATTTTCTTTTAATAGTTCATATTCTTGAACACCTTTTACAAATTTAGACCAAATTTCTTTTCTAAATTTAGTAATAATACTTCTTTCTATTTCTTTACTTTTTTCCATTATATTCCTCTAAAGTTTCATCAAATATTTTAAAGAACTCATCTATTTCTTCTTTTGTAGTCAAATGAGATAAACTAATTCTCATTGAAGATAAAGCTAAAGACTTGTCATTAGTTAATGCATATATACTTTTAGATGGAGTATTCTCTGGACAACAAGATGTTTTTGATGATATAAAAACATCTTTTTCTCCAAGCAATTTAACAAAATCACTTGATATAATACCTTTTACACTAAAATTAATAGTATTTGGTATTGAATTAGGTGTACTATTTATAATTACTTTTCTTTCTTTTAATTTATCTATGACATAATCATGTAACTTAGTAATAATTTCTTTTCTTTCATCTAATTTACTAATAGCAAGTTCTAATGCTTTAGATGTTGCGATAATAGAGGCTGTAACTGGTGTTCCTGATCTATATATAGTAGTGCTTTTTCCTCCATATATAATTGGTTTTAGACTAACATTCTTTTTCTTTATTAATACCCCAAATCCATTTATACCATAAAACTTATGTGGTGCCATAGTAACTAGATCAACATCTTTAAAATCAATATGATCTTTACCTATGATCTGAGATGCATCTGTATGAAAAAATGTATTTGGATACTTCTTTAATAATTTACCTATTTCCTCAATAGGTTGTCTAATACCTAGTTCACTATCAACAGATGTAATACTAACAAGTATAGTATCATCTCTAATTAATCCTTCAAGTTCATCTATATCTATTATCCCATCTTTATTCGGTGAAACCATATCTATCTCAAATCCCAGTTCTTGCATTCTTTGACAAGGAGCAACAATTGAATTATGTTCAAGTTTACTAATTATAATATGTTTCCCTACATTTTTATATCTTTCACTAATACCTTGGATTACTAAATTATTAGATTCAGAAGCACCTGATGTATAAATTAATTCATCTTCTTCTACTCCTAAATATTTAGCTATATTCTTACTAGCGTTATCAATTGCTTCTTTAGCTTCTAAACCAAGTTTATGAGAACTATTTGGATTAGCAAAATATCTTTTAGTTGCATCTACATAAGCATCAAGTACTTCTTTATCAACTGGTGCATTAGCAGCATAATCTAAATATATCATTTTATCAACTTCTTTCTTTATTCTTCTTCAACATAGTAATGTTTAATTGGTTTTAAATCTTCATCAAGTTCATAACATATAGGTCTACCTGTATCTATTTCTAAAGCTAGAACCTCTTCTTCATTTAAATTATCTAAATATTTCATTAATGCTCTTAAACTATTACCATGAGCTGCGATTATTATATTTCTTCCATTCATTAACTCTTTTTTTATTTCATTTTCATAATAATCTACTACTCTAACAATAGTATCATTTAAGTTTTCAGTAACTGGTAAATTATCTATGCCTGCATACTTTGGATCATTGCCAGGATATCTAGGGTCATCTTTAGAAAGTTCTGGTGGTCTTACATAACTGCTTCTTCTCCATAATTTTACTTGATCAGCACCATATTTTTCTGCTGTTTCAGCTTTATTAAGACCTTGTAAAGCTCCATAATGTCTTTCATTTAATTTATAACTTCTTCTTATTTCTATATCTTCATTTAATTCTTCTAATATTAAATCTAGAGTATGCATTGCTCTTGTTAGTAACGAAGTATATCCTAAATCAAATTTATATCCTTTTTCTTTTAATAATTTACCTGCAGCTTTTGCTTCTTCTATTCCTTTTTCAGATAAATCTACATCTGTCCATCCTGTAAATTTATTTTCTAAATTCCATAAACTTTGTCCATGTCTAACTAATACTAATTTAATCATTTTTATCTCCTCCTAATAATTCTTAAATACTTCTTTTAAGTATGTTCCTGCTGATGATAAGTTTTCATCATTCAATATATTAGTACCTTCTTTTAATATTGCACTTGATTCATTCTTATTACATAAACTCCATGATATTATACTAATTTTATTTTGTTTCAAGAATTCAATCCATTTATCTGTTTCTTCTAAATAAATTCCGTTGTTACCCGATGCATCAGATACACCAAATTCAGATACTATTATTGGTATATTATTATTTAAGGCAGTTTTAGCTTTGTTTCTTAGATCATCTTTATGTGTTCCAGAATAAAAATGTAGTGTATATAAAATATTATCATAATTTAGTTTTTCAACCTTATCTACATCTTGTGACCATGTTGGCGTACCAACAATTATTAGTGATTTAGGGCTATTATTTCTAATAACAGGTATAACCTCATTTGCGTAAGTTTTTATATCATCAAATGTAGTACCGCCATTTGGTTCATTACAAATTTCATATATAACATTAGGTTTATCTTTATATTTAGAACTTATTTCATTAAAGAATTCTTTAGATTCGTTAGTATACATAGTTGGATTATTATCACTTAATATATGCCAATCTACTATTACATACATATCTAGTTCAATAACTGTATCTATTAAACTAATAACTTTATCTTTGATACTTTTATCATCTATATAACCATTCTCTTTTGTATACATAGCAAGTCTAAATACATTAGTATTCCAGTCTGTCTTTAAAGACATAATGTTTTCTTTAGTGTATAAGTCATAAAACCATTGTATTCCATGAGTACTAACACCTTTTAATATAAAATCTTCACCTTTATCATTAACTAATCTAGTACCATCCACTTTTAAGAATCCATTATAACTTGGATAACTATTTTTTTCCATAATCTTTTGTTCCTTCTTTTCTGTCTTTCTTTTTTCTCTAGGTGATTCATTTTTACTACCACATCCAGATACTAAAATTGGTAATATCAATAATAAAATAAATATTTTAAATACTTTTTTCATTTTTATACCTCCAACAATCTTTATGATGTGAATTAATTATACCTACCGCTTGTAAGTATGAATAAATTATTGTTGTTCCAACAAATTTCATTCCTCTTTTTATTAAATCTTTTGATATAGTATCTGATAATTCATTACTAGTTATTTCATAATCCAAATATAAGACTTTATTATTAGTAAATGACCATATATATTTATCAAATGACTCATATTCTTTTTGAATAGATTTAAATACCTTACTATTATTAATAGATGCTTTTATTTTAAGTTTATTTCTAATAATATTTTTATTATTTATTAATTCATCTATTTTTTTATCATTATACTTAACAACTTTATTTATATCAAAATTATCATATGCTTTTTTAAATGCATCTCTTTTATTAAGAACACACTCCCATGATAAACCAGCTTGAAATGATTCTAGTATTAATAATTCATAAAGAGATTTATCATCATGTTTTGGTTCACACCACTCTTCATCATGATATTTAATATAAATAGGATTTTTCATATTTACCCATAAACATCTATTCATAGCCATCACATATTAATTATAACAAAAAAAAGATAAATCTTAAATGATTTATCCTTTATTTTAATATACTTTTAAAATAACTGTTAACTAGTTGTTTTGGTTTTTGTATATCTATTCTATCTCCAATATATTCTTCTTTAATTGGAAATAATTTAGATAATTTTACTTTTTCAATAAAAAAGACCATATTATCCCCTCTTTTTTAAAGTGTAATAATATATCATATATTAGAATATAAGTCAAAAAAAGACTATATTTGGATAGTGTATAATGGTTTGGGGAATACATACAAAAAGAGAAATCTCTGATATAATGTAATCGTTCAAAATCACAAAGGAGACTTCTCATATGAATATTATACTACAAAATTATAAAAATTTAATTACTGAACTAATAAAAAATTATTTTATTGAAAAAATAGACAATATAATAGTTGATTTTGATGATAATGGTAATATTAATAACTATATTAATTTACTCTCTTCATTTGATAATAATATGTCTAAATTTATGTGTTATGCACTCAAAAATCTTTTGGAAGAAATAGATAAAAACTATTGTAAATCCCTAGAAAGAAAAAGAAAGTATCATATTAAATATAAAACATCAAGAACTATTTTAACTATATTTGGTGAAATAACCTATTATAGGTACTTTTATAAATCAAAAGTTAATAATAAGTGTTATTGTTATGTTGATAGACTTTTAGGACTTAAAAAATATGATTATTTTGATCCTTACATAAAAGCTGAAATACTTGATTATGTATCCAATAATAATTATTCTGAAACTGCTGAACATATTAATTCTTTAATTGGGAATAGAATATCAATTAAAGAAAAAATAAAATATTTATCAAGGCAAACTGTTAGAAATGTTATTATAAATGAAAAAATTTCTAAACCTAAAATTATAAAAAACAATGATACTGAAGAATTATATATTATTGCTGATGAAAAATGGATTCCTACTCAAAATAATAATCATAAAAAAGTAATGCAAAAATCTATTGTTATATTTGATGGTTTTAATGTTAATGGTAAAAGAAAAAGTTTAAATAATAAAATGACATTTTCTGGAAGAACTGACAATTTTATTTATGAAGCAATTAATTATATTGATAATGCTTATAATACTTCTAAAATAAAGAGATTTTATATGCTTGGTGATGGAGCTCATTGGATAAAATATCTAAAATATTATTTTAATTACAATACTAATATTGAAATTATTCAGGGACTTGATAAATTTCATTTTAAACAATGCTTATGGCGTATCCTTCCTGACAAAAGTGTTTTAGAAACACTCTCTTATTATATTTTAAAAGATAATAAAGAAGATTTTATTAGAATAATATATGAAATAATTGATTGCTATCCTGATAGAACTGAAAAAATTGAAGAATATAAGAACTATATTTTAAATAATTGGAATAATATTCAAAATTTATATAAATATAATTTATCATGTCCTATGGAGTCACAGATTTCTCATACATTTGCTTCTTACTTTACCTCTAGACCTAAAGCCTATAATAAAAATATTATTAATAAACTTATTAATTTAAGATTATTAAAGAAAAATAAATATAATATTAAAGAATTATTTTTAAATAATATTAAATCAGATATAATTATTGATTTAAATAAAGATAATTTAGATTTTTCTATGTTTGATAAAACTAATATTTATACTAACTTTTTAGATTCAAATAGAAAACATTCTGAATTACATTAAAAAAGATTGATATTTTTTATCAATCTTTGAGATTTTTTTCTAAAAATCCCCAAAACTCTTTACACTAACGAAGTGTACTTTACACTTCTTGTTTTTTACTTTCTCTTATTTTAGCGTCGTATTTTTTTCTTTCTTCTGTATTAAGAATCTTCTTTCTTAATCTATAATTTAATGGTGTAACTTCTACAAGTTCATCATTATTAATATATTCAAGAGCTGCTTCTAAAGATAAAGCTTTAGTTTTCTTAAGAACTACTGTATGATCTTTACCAGCACTTCTTGTATTAGTTAATTGTTTACCCTTAACTACGTTTACAGCTAGATCTGCATCTTTATTAGCTTCTCCAACGATCATACCTTCATACACTTCTTCCCCTGGTTCTATAAACATAACTCCTCTATCTTCTAGAGCACCAAGTGAATAAGCAGTTGCTTTACCATTTTCCATAGAAACTAATACACCTAGTTTTCTTTCACCAACATCAGCTTGAGTTTTTGGTAAATATTCTTTAAATGTATGATTTAATATACCAAATCCTTTAGTCATAGTCATGAAATCAGTTGTAAAACCAATTAAACCTCTTGATGGAACAGTATAATTTAATCTAACTATACCTGGGAGATTAGACATAGTCTCCATTGTTCCACCTCTTTTACCAAGAGCTTCAATTACAGAACCTACTGTGTCTTCAGGACATTCAATTTGTACATCCTCATATGGTTCACATATAACACCATTAACTTCTTTTTCTATAACTTTAGGTTTAGATACTTCAAGTTCAAATCCTTCTCTTCTCATATTTTCAATAAGAATTGATAAGTGAAGTTCTCCTCTTCCTGATACTATAAAGCTTTCTTGATCATTTTGTTCAACTTTTAAACTAACATCTGATTCTGCTTGTTTACGAAGTCTTTCCTCTATTTTAGAAGCAGTAACTATTTTACCTTCTTTACCTACAAATGGTGAAGAATTAGTACCAAATGTCATTTGAAGTGTTGGTTCATCTATTCTAAGTTTAGGAAGAGCATTTTCTTTTCCTTCAGAACATATAGTTTCTCCAACTTCTATATCAGGAAGACCCGCAATCGCAATAACATCTCCAGCAGAAGCTTCCTCTATTTCTATTCTTTTTAATCCAAAGTAACCAAATAATTTTTGAACTCTAAACTTTTTAATACTTCCATCTAATCTAACACATGAAACCATTTCATTTACTTTAATAGTACCATTAGCTATAGTTCCTATACCAATTCTACCTACATAATCGTTATAATCTAATAAAGCTGGTTGAAATTGTAAATCATTATCTTTATTACCAGTTGGTTCAGGTATTTCATTAACAATTAATTCAAATATTGGATTCATTGTATGTTCTTGAGTACTTAAATCATCTGAAAGTGATGATGTTCCATTAATTGCTGATGTATAAACAACTGGAAAATCTAATTGTTCTTCATCTGCTTCAAGTTCAATTAATAAATCTAATACTTCATCAATAACTTCTTTTGGTCTTGCTGTTTCCTTATCTATTTTATTAACAATAACTATTGGTTTATGACCTGCTTCTAAAGCTTTTTTTAATACAAACTTAGTTTGAGGCATAACACCTTCATAAGCATCCACTAGTAAAAGTACACCATCAACCATGTGCATTATTCTTTCTACTTCTCCACCAAAGTCAGCATGACCTGGGGTATCTAAGATATTGATCTTATAATCTTTATATTTAATAGAAGTAGGTTTAGCAAGTATTGTTATACCTCTTTCTCTTTCAATATCATTAGAGTCCATTGCTCTTTCAGCAACATTTTCATTTTCTCTAAATGTACCTGATTGTTTTAATAATTGGTCAACTAAAGTAGTTTTACCATGGTCAACGTGCGCAATAATAGCAATATTTCTTGTATTCATTTACTACATCCCCTTTGTTTTTAACCTCAAGTATTATAGCACATTTTTATAAAATTACAAATAATTAATTAACATAAGTGTAAATAATTTGAAAAATAATAAAATATATGTTATTATGTATGTAATGAAGGAAACTTCATAAAATAAAAAAAGGATACGTTTGATTGCTGGAATCAGACGTAATCCCTTATGGATATGCATCTGAAATCAACTCGTGTTGAAATCAGATGTTTTTATTATCTAAATAGTAAGGTGATTACTATGAAGAATAATAGTAAAATGACTATAAATTGAGATAATTCTCTTTTTGTCATTAATATCACCACCTTTCTTTTAACAAGAAAGGGAAAACACCTGATATATTTCAAACGTATCCAAGTATAATTATACCAAACATTTGTACTTATTCCAAGTAAAAAGCGACAAAAAAAAGATAAATTATTTATTTATCTTTTTATAAGCTTTTTTATATTCACCAGATTCTATATTATCAATCCAGTCTTTATGATTTTTATACCAATCAATTGTTTCTGCCATACCTTGTTCAAAAGTATAACTTCTATCCCAACCAAGTTCTTTTTCAGCTTTAGTTGAATCTATTGCGTATCTTAAATCATGTCCTTTTCTATCTTCTACGAAAGTAATAAGACTTTCATCTTTACCTAGTTGTTTTAATATATTTTTAACTATATAAAGATTATTTCTTTCACTTCTTCCACCTAAATTATAAACTTCTCCTACTTTACCTTCTCTAACTATCTTATCTACACCAATGTTATGATCATGAACATGAATCCAGTCTCTAACATTTTCTCCTGTACCATAAACTGGTATAGGTTCATCATTTAGTGCCCTTGCGATAGTCTTAGGTATTAATTTTTCAGGAAATTGATATGGACCATAGTTATTTGAACATCTACTTATAGTAGTAGGAAGTCCATATGTTCTATGATATGCTTGTACAAATAAATCTGCAGAAGCTTTACTACTTGAATATGGACTTGAAGTATGAACAGGTGTTTGTTCAGTAAATAATAAATCAGGTCTATCTAATGGTAAATCACCATATACTTCATCAGTAGATACTTGATGATATCTTTTTATTCCATATTTATTACATGCATTCATTAATGTTAACGTACCTAATATATTTGTATCTGCGAATATATTAGGATTTTTAATAGAATTATCTACATGAGATTCAGCCGCAAAGTTAATTACAACATCAAATTTTTCTTTTTCAAACAAATCTTCTACAAATTCTTTATCTCTAATATCTCCTTTTACGAATTTATAATTCTTTTTACCTTCTAAAGAAGCAATATTATTATAATTTCCTGCATAAGTTAATGCATCTAAACAAACATATTCATCATCTGGATATTCATTAACAACATAATGCATAAAATTACTTCCAATAAATCCTGCTCCTCCAGTTACTAATATTTTCATATAAACCTCCTATTTTTTTAAATTTAAGCCTAAAACCTTTTTATCTTCTTTTAATTCAATTAAATATCTATCTAATGCTTCTTCCCAATTTGGTAATAAATCAAATCCTGCACTAGTAAGTGATTTTTTACTTAATTTAGAATTTCTTGGTCTATATGCTACTGTTAAAGTTCTACCTTCTTTTTCTGCTTTCTCATATTGAGGCGCATAATATTCTTCAGTAGTAACAGGTTTAACAAATGTATCTTTACCTGCTTTTTCTCTAATAGTATCCGCAAATTGATGCCAAGAACAATATCCTTCATTATTGACATGATATAAACCATACTTATCAGTTTCAGCCATATCTACTAACGTTTTAGCTAAATCTACTGTATAAGTTGGACTACCAAATTGATCTGCTACTACAGTTAATTGTGGGAATCTTTCAAAACAATTAAGCATTGTTTTAACAAAATTATTACCATTAATACCAAATACCCATGAAGTTCTAGCAATAAAAGTCTTTGGATTATTTAATGCAGCTTTTTCTCCCATTAATTTAGTTAATCCATATATACTTTTTGGATTAGTTTTATCAGTTACTTCATATAGTTCATCTAATGGTTTAGTTCCATCAAATACATAATCAGTACTAACATATATTAATTTAGCACCTAGTTTTTTACATTCTTCAGCAATTACTTTAGTTGAATCAACATTTACACTAGTTGCTGTTGCTACATCAGTTTCTGCCTTATCAACTGCAGTATAAGCTGCACAATGAAATACTACATCAGGTTTATATGACTCCATAGTACTTCTAATACTTTGTTCATCCAATAAATTCATTTCTCTTCTAGTAGGAGCATATAAGAAATTATGACCTCTAGAATTAAGTTCTTTTACAACATCATATCCTAATTGACCAGTAACACCAGTAATTAATGATCTCATATTAGCACTCTCCTAAACTATCAGAATAATCATTCATAACTAATTTCTTAGCTTTATTATTTAATAAACTATCAATATTGCTTATTCTTTTTTCTAATTCATATAATTTATTTTGACTTTCTTCATTTAAATAATTTGGATTAATACCCATAATAATATCATGTCTTAAACTAATAGCATCTTCTCTTTCCATTTTTTTTAATCTATATAACCCAGGATGTTTTTTATCCTTATCTGAAAAATTTAATTCTTCACTAGTTATTTCATATGAATCTAATATTGATTTCCAATCAATGTTTACATCTTTATCATTATATAATAAACCAGCTTCTGAAGCCTTATCATATTTATTATCTACAAAGTATAAAAAGCTTGTATTATCTTCAGCAGCTAAATATCCATGAGCAAATCCTCTTGGAACAAATAATGACTTATCATTTTCTGGAGTTAATTCTACACCAGTCCATTGTCCAAATGTTTCTGAATCTTCTCTTAAATCAATTACAACATCCATTACTTTACCACTAATACATCTAACAACTTTAGTTTGAGATGAAAATCCCTTTTGTAAATGCATACCTCTAATAACACCTTTTAAAGGATTATCAGATTTAATAATTTTCTTCAAACCTTTGAATCCTAATAATTTAAGCGGTTCAACATCTATTTGTCCTAAACTACCTCTGTTATCACCAAATTTTTTTGGTGTTAAAACATAACAATCTTTTAAATTAGTAGCTTTTATTTCTAATGTATTGAATTCTGGTCTTTCTTGTAAAGCTTCTGCTTTTTCAATATAACTTGAATTTATACTACAACTTCTAATTTCTTCCATATTAATTCTCCTTACTTTCTACAAATTTTTGTAATTTTTTTCCATATCTATTTTTACTTATAGAATTTGATAATTCTATGAGTTTTTCTTTTGTAATCCAACCATTATTATAAGCAATTATTTCTGGTGAACATATAATAGAATCTCTATTATTTTCAATTGTTCTAACCATATTAGCTGCATCTAATAATGAGTCAAATGTTCCTGTATCAAACCATGAATAGCCTTCATTAAGAAGTCTTGCTTTTAATTTTTTATCTTTTAAATAAATATCATTAAGAGTAGTTATTTCTAGTTCTCCTCTATCTGAAGGTTTAATAGTTTTAGCAAGATTAGAAACACCTTTAGGATAAAAATATAAACCTGTAATCGCATAATCTGATTTTGGAACTTGTGGTTTTTCTTCTACACTTAGTACATTGTTATTTTCATCAAGTTCCATAATACCAAATCTTTCTGGATCCTTAACTTCATAACCAAATATAGTTGCATTACCATTATTAGCGTTTATTATAGCTTGATTTAATTCACTTTTTAATCCACTACCATAAAAAATGTTATCTCCTAGAACCATAGCACATGGATTATCTCCTATAAACTTCTCTCCTATAATAAAAGCTTCAGCAAGTCCATTTGGTTTTTCTTGTATTTCAAATTTGATATTAATACCAAATTCTGAACCATCACCTAATAATTTTTTAAAATTATCTTGGTCTTCCTTGGTAGTTATGATTAATATATCTTTAATGCCCGCAAGCATAAGAGTAGATAAAGAATAATAAATCATTGGTTTATCATATACTGGTACTAATTGTTTACTTATACCTCTTGTAATTGGATATAATCTAGTACCTGATCCACCAGCTAGAACAATTCCTTTAACATTAACATTTTCAATAGTTTTTGAAAATAATAAATCTTCTAAATTAATATTATAAAGATTAATAAATAGTTTTATTTCATCTAAAGTAATTTTCCTAGTTCCTTTTTCAATTCTTATAATCGCATCTCTACCTAAGTTTAATTTTTCTCCTACTTCTTCTTGTGTGTAACCCAAACTCTCCCTAGAATTACGTAATATTTCACCAATATTTATAGTATCTAATCTTTGCATAAATGCCTCCAATTAAAACATCATTTTTATTTTATCATTTAGTGTTAATTTCATATTATGCTTACTTTTATAATCATCGGATATTTTTTTTAAATATTCACCATAATTATTCTTTTTTAATAATTCTGCTCTTTCATCTAATTTATCAACACTTAACCATCCTTTTTCAAAACCAATTGCTTCTGGGCATGAAATAAGTTTATTTTTATTATCTTCTACAGATTTAATTAAATTAGATGATGCTAATAAACTATCAAATAGACCAGCGTCAAACCATGTAAAACTACTACCTAATAATTGAGCTCTTAATTTACCTTCTTTTAAATACATATCATTTAAAGTAGTAATTTCTAGTTCTCCTCTATCAGATTTTTCTACTTGTTTAGCTTTAGCTGCTACCCCTTTTGGATAAAAGTATAATCCTGTGATTGCATAATTTGATTTTGGATTTTTTGGTTTTTCTTCAACACTTAGTACTTTACCAGTCGAATCAAACTCAACAATACCAAATCTTTCTGGGTCATGAACTTCAGAACCAAATATAGTTGCATTACCTAATTCTGCTTGTATAGCTGCTTCATTTAATTTTTCTTCAAATCCTTCTCCAAAGAAAATATTATCACCTAAAACCATGGCACATTCATCATCACCAATAAAATCTTCTCCTAAAATGAATGCTTGCGCAAGTCCATCTGGAGATGGCTGTATAGTATAACTTAAATTTATACCATATTTACTTCCATCACCTAGTGCCCTTTTAAATCCTTCTTGATCTTCTTTAGTTGTAATAACTAATATATCTTTAATACCTGCTTGCATTAATGTAGACAATGGATAATAGATCATAGGTTTATCGTAAACTGGGATTAATTGTTTACTAATTCCTTCTGTAATGGGATATAATCTAGTACCTGATCCACCTGCAAGAATAATTCCTTTCATAAAAAACCTCCCGAATACATTATACTGCAAAAATGTTGCAAAAGTCAACACAAGTGCATATAAAAAAGGAAGATTAACATTATTTCTTCCTTTTTATGTTGAAATTCTTTTATTTTTTAACATCTAACAACTTATTAAATAATTTCTTATATTTCTTAACAACAATATCCCATGTATACTCATCCAGTATTCTTTGCTTAGCTCTTTTACCATATTCAGATTGGTCCTTTGATTTGAATTTTTCAACAGTTTCAATTTGTCTACATAAAGACCCTTCATCATCATTAAAGTAAATAGCTGCGTTTTCACCAACTTCTTTATTATATACTGCATTATATAATATATTAACATCTGTTAAACTAAGTGCTTCAAGAAGAGATGGATTTGTACCACCAGCGGAATGACCATGAATATACGCCTTTGCATTATTTCTTAATCTAATTAAAATATCCTGATCATATACTGGTCCTACAAACTTAATTCTCTTATCCTTATCAAAACTAGTTTTTTGTTTTAATTTTTCATAAAATTTATTTTGTTCAACATTTGAAACTATTACTAAATCTTTATTAGTTGAAGATTTCATATATTCTCTAATAATTAATTCATAATTATTCTCTGGAACAAATCTACCAACTATTAAATAATATTCTCTTTTTTCTATACCATTTTTATCCATAAATTCTTTAGTTTTCTTATCAATATCTTTAACATCTTTCATATAAGCACCATATGCGATAAAAGAAGTTTGACTCTTTGGATATTTTTCTTTTACATATTTTTCAATATTTTTACTATCACATACAACGTGATTAGATGCTTTTATCATTGTTTTTTCAGATATTTTAAAATATTTTTTAATTAGACAATTCCATTTTTCTCTCTTCCATTCAATTCCATCTGGATTAATAACAATTTTTACACCCATTTTATTAAGTTTTCGATGAATAAAAGTAAATAATGGACCTACTCTATATCCTACAACATACATAACAACATTTTTTAAATTATTCTTTTTAATATATTTTTTAAAATATAAAACAGCTTTAAAAGCAAATGTAAACATAGTCATAGAACCTTGTTTTGGTACATATATTTGTGGACATATTACACCATTTCTAATTTCAATATTTCTGTTCTTTTTACTATGGTTTAATTCTGGAACATAAAATTTAGTATTCTTATCATTATAATTATTAATTAGATTAGTAACAAATGTTTCCCATCCACCATATTCTTTTTCATATCCTCTTGCGCCTATAATTATTATGTTTTTCATTTCTTTTTTCTCCTTAGGTTTTTAAAGAAGCATATTACATAAGCTATTCCTAAACTTATATAATAAGTACCCCCTCTTAATATATTAGCAAATACACCTGATTTTAGATAATATTTAAAATAATACTTTTGACTATTTTTTAATATCTTGTATTTTTTAATTGAATTAAATGATTTATCAACACTAACAGATAAATTATGAGTAATCTCTGCTTCATTATCTACAAATGTTTTTTTATTTATAATTTTTAGTTTTTGACCAATTATATTCTCTTCATAATATAAGAAAGTACCTTCATCAAAACCTCCAATTAAATCAAGAACATCTTTACGTATCATAAAGAAACATCCTGATACAACTTCAACTTTAGTCAAATTACCAGTATATTTTTCTTCTGGATATCTTAATCTTTTTTCAATTTTCTTATGATATCCATTTATATTAGATAAAATTTCATCTTTTATTAAAGGTAATCTCCAACCCTTAATCTTTTCACCTAACTGATTAATAACTGGCGCAACTAAAGTTATTTCTTCATTATTATCTAAATCATTTTTTAATCTTTGAATAGTTTTATCACTAACAGTAATATCTGGATTTGAAATAATAATATAATCTATATCTGAATCTAAAGCCTTAATACCTATGTTATTTCCATAAGCATACCCTTTATTTTCATCAGTTTTTATTATTTCAATTTTACTACTATTAAAAGTTTTTAATTCCTCAAAAGAATTATCTGTACTATTATTATCTACAACTACAATTTTATTTAAAGACTTATAGTTTTTTATAGTATTTAAATACTCTTTTGTAGTTTCACAATCGTTATAATTTAATATAACCATTCCAACTTTTGACATAAAATACCTCTTTTTCAATTATAGCCAGTATTCATATGCATTCGCATAAACTATTATAAATATAAAGGCCATTGTTAAAAATAAAACTAATCCATAATTAATTATATCATAATTTTTATCTTTTAAAACCTTAATTCTCTTATTATTTATAGTTAATAACAACAAGAAGAAAATTGGATACATATATCTAGATTGATATCCTTCAATTATTATTCTTCCAACACCTGTATAACCTAAATATAAACCTGTAGAAGTAAAGAAGAATAATAATAAAGCTATAATTACTATAATTATACTTGTTTTTGAAGAATAACTATCATCATCTGAACTAAATCCCATATATAATAAATATATTATATAAAACAAAGTAAAATATGTAGAACAAAATGGATAAAAATGTGTTCCTAATAGTCCTTCATAATAGCCAGCAGTAAAGAAACAAGAAACAAAATGTAAGCCATATACTTTTATAAATACTAATGGTGAACTAAACAAGAACTTTAATTGTTCTGTAGGATTAGGTTCACCAGTAATAGCAGTTACACCTGTATTTAAAGCTTCTGGCTTCATTTCTAAATAAATAAGTATTAAAAATGGTATTAAATATAAAGGAATAATCCACTTTTTATTTTTAGGAACCTTCTTATAAATAAGAATGAGTAATAAGAATATTAAAAAATAAGAAGCACCTTTATATAAAACAATTAATAACATTAATATAGAAATAAACAATACATTTTTCTTACTAAGATATTTATCTTTAGATCTATAAATATTTAAAACATATGATACAAATAATAAGATAGCTAAATTACCAATAGCATCAACATTATATGTTGAACCTAATAACAAAAAATATGGTGTTGTAATAATAGCTATATAAACATTTTTCTTTTTATTAGTTATTTTTAACAAGAGCGCAATACCTAGAATAGTTACTAATGAATTAAAGAATCTACCCATATAGAAAGTATCCATAATTGTTCCATGTAATAATTCAGAAATAAATATTCCTACAGAAGATGGAATATAAAGATACTTACATATTGAATATGTTTTATGATTAGATTTTTCTCCATCTATTACTTTTTTATCATAATGAACAAATAAAGATTCATTATAATAATAGTTCTTATATTGAGTAATTTTTGCTAGATTTGAATCAAATTCATATCCATTACTCCAATTATAATCTAGTTTTGATAAATTATAAGAAGAAGCAAAATGTGTTGGTTCATCAATAGCGTGTTGTGGTGTTACTACCATGGAATATATAAAACATACACTGCAAAGTAGAATTACATTTAATTTATAGTTTTTACTATAAAAAAAGTATAAAAATGCAATATAGCATAGTAATGTAATAACAATTCCTTGAGACATTAAATTTGTTTTACCACGGATAATAAAGAAAACATCTACAATAATACCCACTAGAAAACAAGCAATTAAAAATATATCAATAATATTAATTTTTTTCTTATCTTTTTCGTATTCTAACCTATTTTTTATAATTCTATTGCTTATTTTATATTCTATAAAAAACAATAATAAATATAAAAATAATCGAGCAAAGGAAAAAACATAACTGCTTTTTCCTTTTAAAAATAAAGAATTACAAAATAATAGCTCAAATGATAAACAAGAAATAAGTAATAATACATTTAATAGTATTTTTTTCTTTTTCATAGTTACTCCTTAAATACATCAATTATTATTTTTTTAGTATTCTTTGAATCATATTTTATAGCTGTTTCTCTAGCCTTCTTTTTCATTTTATTCTTTTCTTCATTATTCATTTTTCTAGTTTCAATTATTTTATTAGCTAGATCTTTGGCATCTTTAGGCTTAAAGAATTTAGCATTTTTATTATCAATTACATAATCAGTTGGTCCATAATTATTACTTGCGATTAATATGGTTTCACATGCCATTGCTTCTAATCCAACTAATCCTAAACTTTCGCTTTTTCTATAAGTTGGAAATACAAATATATCTAATGAATTATACATATATACTAATTCATCTTGTGATACCATATTTCTAACTTCTAAATAATTACTTATATCTAGTTTATCAACCAATTCATTAAATTTTTCTTCTTCAGAACCTGTACCAATTACTAAAAATCTATCATTTTCCTTTAATTCTTTTTTATCTAATAGCTCTTTTATAGCTTTTAAGAATACATCATATCCCTTATCTTTTTCAAATCTAGATGCAAAGCCTATGTAATTATATTTATCAGATAAATTAAATTCTTTTAATGCATCTTTTTTATCAATTTTTTTAAATTTAGATGTATCTACACCACCTGATGGATAAACAAATACTTTACTCTCATCTACATCATAATTCTTTATAATTAATTCTTTAAAATAATTAGATGGACATACAATTTTATCAGCTTTTTTAATATATTTCTTACTTCTTTTAATATTCTTATTATCATCATAATCAGAGATAATATCATTACCATGTGCATTTAAGACTAATTTAGTATCAGTACTTGTTTTTTTAACAAAAATTGCACCTGTTGAAGAATGAGATATAAAATGAACATATAAATAATCATAATTATTAAATATACCTTTTAAAATAGTATATATATGTAAATAAATATATGAAAATAATTTAGCTATTTTTTCTGTTTGTTTAGTCATAACTACTTTATCTACAATATAACCATTATTTCTTAAAATATCTTCAGTATTCTTAACAAATGATCCATAATACTTATATTTACTGCTAGGATACATATTAGAAACTAATAATATTTTTTTCTTTTCCATAGATACGCTATTTTTACATAATATATATAATAACGCTAAATATATTGAAACCATTGGTTTTAATAAAACATGACCTGTTATTAATGAAATAATAATTAATAATATAGCACCAAATTTATAAATACCATCAATCTTATGAAATTTAATTGTAAATAGTAACATTAAGATATATACAAAAGATCCAAATATACCTATAGAATAGAATATATCAAACACGTCAATTTCAATAACGCCTGTCTTTTGAATACCATTAGAACCAATACCATAAATTATTCCTTGGGCATTACTTCCAGTATAATTTTTATTTACTTTCCCAAGTTTTTCTAATCTTTTACTAAAAATTATATTGTCTATATTTTCAACTTTAACAATATCAGAAACTGATTTAATTTTATAGTAATCTAAAGTTGTTTTAATGTTTTTATACATTGAAGTTTTAGGAATAATTACTATAGTAGAAATTATAAATATAATTGGGACAATTATCATTATCTTTCTATTTTTCTTAACTTCGAATATTCTTGAATGTTTAATATATTTTATTAAAAAATAAATTAAAGTTATAATAGTTCCAATAAACAATGTCTTAGTACCTATTAAGAATATGCATACAAATAATTCCGCATAAGTTAATATTTTTATCAAATAGTTATTTGATTTATTAACATAATTTAATGCTACTACACCTAATATTACTAAAACAGCGCTAATTTCATTACCACCTGAGAATAAACCAAAATAACCTTCTTTATTAACATAACTATCACTTAAATCAAAACCTACTCCAAATATATATGGAATTATAATTAAATTTAAATAAATTAAATAAATTTTTAAAATTAATTTATCATTAATTTTTTCATTATTATAACTACTAAAAAATAACATTAAAAAAGGTAAATAAAATATATAAAAAATATTATTTATTTCGTCTACAATATTATTTTTATATAGACCAAAATAATACATAGTTGCTAATAAAATATATATTAAAAATATAGCTAGCATTTTTTTTCTATTTATTTTTTTAGATAACCATATAAAAGTAAATACTAAAAACAATCCCCTAATAATAGTACCAATTGAGAATGGTAAATCTATATATTTTCTAGAAATAGCAGTTAAAGCATCTATCACTGGACTTAAAAGTATAAAAATATAAACTAGCTTATTAAAAAAATTATTGTATTTCTCATATTTCAACATCATATAACCTCACTAACAACTTAAATATATTATATCATTTATTTATTAAAAAAAATAGTAAAAGAAAAAAAGAAATAGCATCCCGCATATTTCTTTTATTACATATATACTATCATGTATTATTATTATACCCAAAAATTTATATTACATGAATACAAACGGATTTCCATTAATAAAATAACTAATTACACAATAAGTAGCAATTGCTGTAACAGAAACTAAAGCCCAAGTCAATGCAAATATTTGCATAGTTTTTACTTTATCGTTCCCTTTTTTATTATATACATCTTTTCTAAAATTTGCATATGATAAAAGAAATAAAGTAACTATTAAAACTAAACTTATTATTAATACCATATCTATCACTCCTTTCTTATTCTAAAAATTTTTTACTCTCTTCTTTTAACAATCTTTTTTCTTCTTTTTTCTTTTGTCTTAACTCTTTTTTTGATAATTCTTGTTCTTGATACTCTTCTTCCAATTTTATTGTCATTGTTTTAGTATATTCTTTTTGTTCTTCTTTCTTTTTCTTCTCATCTTTTTTTGCTTCTTTTATTTCTTGTTCTCTTTTATCTTCTTCTAATTCTTCCTTATAAAGATCTAAATTATTATCTTCTTCCTTAGGATTAGCTATAAATCTTTTAATTTTTCTTTTTAAAATAAATTGACATACTATTACAATCAACAATATTAATATTATAGATATTAGTGCTATACCAGCAACTTTTAACTTCTTAACTAAATCTATATATATTTCTACTTGAACATTATAGAATCTTTGAAAAGTATTTTCCTTAGCATCATATAAATAAAATCCTTTTTCTTTTGTTTCAACATTAAATGCATATACTAATCTATAATCAGAATTATATTCTAATGCATATCCAAATACTTCTTCACCATTATAACTAAACTTTATTTTTTTGTAATTATACGGAACATCTTTAGAATTTGCTTCTAATAATATAAGCTTCAACCCCTTTGAAGTAAATTCTATATACTTTGAATAAGTACCATTTTTTTCATTATATATAAACCAAGAAGATTTACCATCTTGATCAACTAACGCTACTATAGTATAACCAGTAGAATCATTAGTATACGCAACTACATCTTGATTATCTATTTTAATAGTTTTTTTCTTAAAATCATCTGGAACTTTTAAAGAACCTTCTTGTTTTAATATTGTATACTTCTTTTTATTAATAATAATCTCTATTGGATTCTTTTCTTTTCTAGTAACATTAATTATATATGTTTTCTTTTCTCCATTTTCAGCAGTAACAATTACTTCTATTTTATTAATGCCTTCTTTTAATGTTACTTCCCCCGTACCAGTAATACTTGCTGATGTTTCTTCTGCCTCAGCTTTAATAGTTATTTTTTCAACATCACCATTTACTATTAATGAATAATCAGTTTTATCTTTATTAAAATCTGGTGTTATTTTAAATTTATCTACAGATAAACTTTTTAAACTATTATTACTATTTAGTAAATTAGATACATTTGAACTAATCTCAGTATAATCATCATTGCTATCATAATAACTAGGGTTAGTATAACCATCATTCGGTTTAGTAGCTGAAACTATTTCTACACTACAACTTCCACTATCACTAAATGAATCATTATCAGATGCAACATCTACATCATATGCATAGAATCTTGCACTCCCAGGATCTCCAGCTACATAATATATTGTTCTTGAAAAATCACTTGTTTCTTCACCTGCAACTGTTAAATCACCACTAGAATAAGAAGCATTACCTTCTCCTGCTAACTTAGCAAACCATATAGGAGCATTTCCACCTATACTACCATAGAATGTTACTCCAAAACTTTCTCCTGATTCTACAACACCAGGTGTAGAACAATTTATTGCTGCCTTACTAGATATTGGTATAAACAATAAAAGTGTTAATATTAAATACTTAATCTTCTTCATCTTTATTCCCCCTATTGAGTTAATTTAGTAGTGCCTAATATATGTGATTTTACTTTTGAAAAATCTTGAGCACTAATCTTTCCATCTTTATTTGAATCTGCTGCACTTGAATAAGCACCATTTAAATTATTTGATCCTAATATATGTGATTTAATCTTTGAAAAATCTTGAGCACTAATCTTTCCATCACCATTAACATCGCCATATATAACTACATTATATGTTTTTTCATTACTTCCCTTTATAACAATTTTTTGACCAGTAGAAATTTTACCTCCAGTTATTTCTTTATTATTGGCATCATACATTTTTACGGTAACACTAGAATTCTTTGATTTTAAGAAGTTTATTACACCACTAATATCTTCTCCTACAGTGAATCCAGATAAATTATTATTTGAATTCTTATAGCCAGCTGATTGTATTACAGTATTAGGTTCTACTGTACTACTTGAATCTTGACTGCTACTTGCTTCTTTTCTTGTTATTGTTACTGTATATGTTTTTTCAGTTTCATCTTCTGCCTTTACAACAACTTTAACAGTATTATTTCCTACATTTAAATTAAATACACCAGTTCCTGATACTTTAGCTTTTGAATCAGCTGGGGCTGCAGTCACTGTTACACTTGATACTGAGTTATCCACAGTACAATTATATATAGATATAGACGAATTAAATGCTGGATTTAATGTGCAACTACTTACATTTAATGAACTTAAATTATTATTATTTGATTTAGTTGCTATATAAGTACCAGATCCCATTCCATCATATACTGGAATTTTAAATGTAAATGCGCTATCAATCAAACCTGCATCAAAATATGAATAATAACTTGAATATGCTTCTGAATATGGAGCTTGAATATTTGCCATATATTGATGAGAATATTTGCTATAATAACCAACTAAATTAAATTTTTGATAGAATAATGTGTCTTGATTATTTGTTATATATCCATCAGATATTTCTTCAGCCCCACCAAATATAGCTTTATATTCATTATCCCAACCATTTCTTTTTGCGTAGCTTAATGCATTAGAAACAATTTGATCAGTAGTACTTCCATATGCATTAAAGTTAAAATAGTTATGATAAGTTTTACCATCTGAATTCATATTTGTTGTAGCACTACCATTTCTACCTTGTTCTTGTAATACTCTAGCAGCTAAGTGAACTGGACTAACACCATAAGTTCTACCTGCTTCAACAAACGTTCTAGCAAATGTATAGTTTTGTCCATTGTAATTATATGAACCTGCCATAAATGTACCATTTAATAAAGATTGTACAATAGCTTCAGTTTGAGAATCACTATATGATAATTGTTCAAACATAAATATACTATTATCATCTAAGAAATTTCTAGCATCCAAGTAATAAGATAATGTTTGCCAACTAGGAGCATACCACCCTGGTTCAAATTGTATATATGATCCATTATATGCCCCTGGGTCTGTAGATAATTGAGATGTATTAGTTGTACTAATTAAATTTTTGCTTAAAGGACTATATTCATTATTAGTGGCATCATCTAATGTTGTCCCTACCCTTGATACCTCAAAATTCCAATTTGGATGAATCGCATGCATCTTAGTTAATTTTTCTACATAACTATCAGGGAATCCTTTAGCTACTAAACTATTTGCGTAGTTTTCATCTAATGTAACAGTTTTAATTCCACCAAGATATCCTTTATACATATATCCTTCATAAGTAAAGCCCCAATAATTATATTTAACTTTTACCCAATCCCCAATAAATTCAGTTATTTCAACAACTCTTGGATTATTTAACCAAATTATTCCACCTTCATCATGCCTTATTCTATCACAACTAGTACTTGGACATGTTCTAGTAGATAAATCATCTGTATCTATATAAGCATAAGTATAAGTTTTTGCTAATGCTCTTACTTTTAAAGGGTTAACATATGGTAAAACGCATGATAAAATAACCAAAACTGATAATGTTATTTTAGTTAATTTTTTCATATTACCACCTTTACCCTTTCTAGTATTATAATTATATCAAATTATAATATAGTTTTTAATAAAATCAAGGTATTTTTTTTGACAAGTTGTAAACTAGTGTAAAAAGTATGGATTATGTATGATATAATTATTTCAGGTGAAAAAAATGTTTAAATATAGTCTTGATAACAAAAGATATCACACATTAAACTATTATTATAAAAACAAATATAAATCCAAGGTATTTAAAGTCAGTTTAAATGCTGGGTTTACATGTCCAAATATTGATGGTAAAAAAGGATTTGGTGGTTGTACTTATTGTTATAATGGTTCTGGTGAAAAAGTTAACTCTACTGATTTAGTAAAACAATTTAATGATATTAAAAATATCATGTTAAAAAAATGGCCAAAAGCTAAATATATAGGCTATTTTCAAGCAAATACTAATACATATGCACCTCTATCTGAATTAAAGGAAAAATATGAATTAATTTTAAAACAAGATGGTGTAATCGGACTTAATATCGCTACTAGACCCGATTCAATAACGCCTGAAGTATATGATTATTTAGAAGAATTAAATAAAAGAACTGATTTAGTAATAGAACTAGGTCTTCAAACAATTAAAGAAGAAACAGCAAAATATATTAATAGAGGTTCTACATTAAAAGAATTTGAAGAATGCTTAAATGAATTAAATAAAAGAAATATAGATGTCGTAGTTCATATAATAAATGGTTTACCTTTTGAAACAAAAGAAGATATGATTAATACTGTAAAATATCTTTCTCATAAAAAAATATTAGGTATAAAAATACATATGCTTCATATACTAAAAGACACAACGATGTTTAAACAATATTTAAAAGATAATTTTCATATTCTAACTAAAGAAGAATATGTAGACATAGTATGTGATCAATTAGAATATTTAAAAGACACTATTGTTATTAATAGAATAACTGGTGACCCTATTAAAGAAGAATTAGTTGAGCCAGAATGGTTAATTAAAAAATTTGGTGTATTAAATGAAATTGATAAAGAAATGAAAAAAAGAGATTCTTATCAAGGAATAAAATATGAGGATTAATTCTCATATTTTTAATATACAAAACATAAATATAATTCCTAAAGTAAAAAACAAATATTTTTTAGATTCTTTTAATAATTCAAATAAAGAAATATAAATCATTATCCCGCATACCAAAGAAAAAACAATACCCAAGAATAATTGATTATTCAATTGTTTAAAGAATAAAAAAGATAATAATGCGCCTAATGGTTCTGATAAAGAACTAATTAAAACGTATAAAAAAGTTTTAAATTTATTGCCTGTTGAATAATATATTGGGACTGATATTGCTATTCCTTCTGGTATATTATGCATAGCTATAGCTAATGTAAGAGATAATCCAAATTTAACATTTAAATTTGTTGCTATAAATGTTAATATTCCCTCTGGTATATTATGTAATATAATAGCTATCATCGATACTATCCCTACTTTATATAATTTATTACTAGTGTTTACTTTTTTATTAATTAACTGGGATAATAAAAAACCTGCTAAAAATAAAAAAAAGAATAAAAAGAAACTAACCATCAAATTGTAATTATTACTAAAACTCTTAATTGACTCCGGAAACAAATCAAATAAGGATATTGAAAACATTACTCCAGAAGAAAATGATAAAGAAAAAGAAATGAATCTATTTATATTTTTAATATTTAAAAAAATTGGAACAATACCTATTAAAGTAGATAATCCAGAAATTATTGTTAAAAGAAAACCTAAAGTAATATTCATTTAATCACCTAATATATTCTATTAAATAATAAAAAGAACTATAACTATAGTTCTTTAAATGCTTGATTAATCACAATTTTTACATTTATTTCTTTTATTTGTTCCTTCTTAAAATAAGCTAAATATTCAATATTACCAGAACCACCTGTTATTGGTGAGTAAGTTAAATCCTGAACATTAAAATTAATTTCACTAAATCTTTTAAAAATCTTTTTTATTACTTCTTCATGTACTTCTTTATTTAAAGGTACACCTTTATATTTATCAGCAATTTCTTTACCACATTCAAATTGTGGTTTTATTAATAATATTATTTCTATTGGATTTATTTCATTTATTTTATCAAGAAATTTAGTAACAGATATAAATGAAACATCTATTGTTACTATATCTATTTTTTCGTTAATAACATAATTTCTAATATCTGTTTCTTCATGAAGTTCTACTCTTTTATCAGTCTTTAATTTTTCATCAAACTGGTTTTTTCCTACATCAACTGCTATCACTTTTTTAATATTATTTTTAAGAGCAACTTCACTAAATCCACCAGTAGATGAACCAATATCAAGCATAATTTTATTATTAAAATTTAAATTAAATTCATCTTTTGCTTTTAATAATTTTAATGCACCTTTTGATACATAATCAAAAGTACTATTTACCTTAACCTCATCTTCATTAGAAACTTTGAAACTAGCTTTGGTAACAACTTTACCATTTACTAAAACGTTACCTTGTTCTATTTCATATTGCCCTTTATTTCTCGTTGAAACAAGATTATGTGTTACCAGATAACTATCTAGTCTATCCATTATATACCTCATGAAGGTAATTAGAATCTTTAGATAGACCTGGAAGAGTTAAAACATTACCCATATAAATAACTATATATCCAGCTCCATTATAAACTTTAATATCAGTTATTGTCATATCAAATTCTTTTGGATATCCTTTTATAGATTCATTATCTGTGATTGAGTATGGGGTTTTACATATACAAATTGGCATGTTAGGATGTAGAACATCTAATTGATTAATTTTATCTTCTATATCCTTGTTATAAATTATATTCTTTGCGCCATATATATCTTTCATTTTATTGATTTTTGTTAATAAAGAATCTTCTAAATTATAAATAGAATAATTTTTAGTATTATTATCTAATTTAGTTATTTCATTAGCCAAATCTATGCATCCATCTTCTCCATCTTTATACATAGTTGAAATACAAAGTTTAACATTTAATTCATTCAAAAATTCTTTTAATTTATTTATATCTTCTTCACTATCATCATCAAATTTATTTAAAGATACAATTATATTATCATTGAATTTTTTCATATTATTTATATGATATTTTATATTTTCTATTCCTTGATATTCAAGTGCTCGTAGAGTAACATTTATAACAACTGCATCCGGATATATATTAGCTTTTCTACATAATAAATCATAAAATTTAACTGCACCTGTGTCAGAGCCAAAACCAGCTTCTGTTATAGTATATTCACCTAGTGCCATAGCCATTTTTATAGATTTAATTGATGAACAACCATATGAAATATTCGCAAATGGTCCAGTGTGAATCAGAACTGGATTACCATAAAGAGTATTAACTAGATTTGGTTTAAATGCATCCTCTAAAACATACATTAATGAATCTACTAGTTTTAAATCTTTAACATAGATTTCTTTATTATTATTGTTATAACCTACTAATATATTACCTAAATTATTTCTTAAATCTTCTTTAGTTTCAGAAAGACCTACTATAGACATTAATTCTGATGCTGGTGTTATAACAAAAGAAGTTTCTTTTCCATTAATAATTACTTTTCTTAGTGATCTATCATTAACATCTAAACATCTATTAAATACAACATTTTCTATACCTAATTCATTACCTTGATATATACTATTATCAATTACTGCACTAATTAAATTATTCGCATAAGTTATTGCATGAAAATCACCAGTAAAATTTAAATTAATTTTGTTTTCAGGAACAACTTTAGCTTGTCCTCCACCTATTGCACCGCCCTTTTTACCAAATACTGGACCCATAGATGGTTCTCTAAGTGATCCAACTGCTTTATAGCCTATTTTATTTAATGAATCTACCAAACCAATTACTGTAGTTGTTTTTCCTTCTCCATATGGAGTCGGATTAATTGAAGTAACTAAAATTAGTTTCCCCTTTTTATTATAATCTATGTCTATTTTAGACATATAATCCCCATATAATTCATAATTTTTAATATTTAAATTATTAATTGTATCTATTATTTTTTTCATATCTATCACCTTCTTAATTATATCAAATTTATTCTTTATTGTTTTCAATTAATTTTATTTCTTCTATAAATTTGTCAAAATCAGAAACATATAATTTATCTTGTTTCTTCATGTATTTATCATATTCTTCATAAGCTAATTTTTGGGCTACTTTTTGTGATATTTTTCCTGCATTATCTAATATTTCTTTTCCATTAAAAGTTAAAAATGCATTTAATTTATCTATCCAATCATTCATAGACATTGCATTATGATTTTCTGCTTGATATTCTGCATAGTCCAAATACATTGTTACTATTCTATTTAAATCTTTTAATTCTTTTTCATTTAAATAATTCTTAGCAATATCCACATCATATCTATATATCAGTCCATTAGGGGATTCTTTCCAATTTGTCAGACCCATATGTGCTTTTTTTGAATCTACTCTGTTATATATTATTTCTGCAGCAGTATTACCTGTAACTGCAAAATGTATTTTATTTTGGACTGTTTTAAAAAATTCTTTTGTTATTTTAGAATCTTTATCATAATCAACACTTGTTGAATATATATCAGTTATTTTTTGATAGAATCTTCTTTCACTGGAACGAATATTTCTAATTCTTTCTAATGTTCTTTCAAAATAATCTTCACCAAATATATATTCAGGATTTTTTAATCTTTCATCATCCATTACAACTCCAGTAATAAGATATTCTTTCAAAACTTTAGTTGCCCAAATTCTAAAATTAGTTGCCTTTTTAGAATTAACTCTATATCCAACAGCAATAATCATATCTAGGTTATATATTTTAACTGGTTTTTTTGAATTAGCAGTGTCGGTTTTTCCGACGGTGTTAACTTCACTCAATTCACCATCATTTAAAATATTATTAATATGATCAGTTATAGTACTTCTTGCTACTCCAAATAATTCCGCTATCAAATTTTGCGTTAACCAAATATCTTTATTGATTAGTAAAACGTCAATTTTAACATCATTATTATCATCTTTATATATCAAAAAATCACGTGTCGTAACTTGCAAATCATCTTTCATTTTATCATCCCCTTTAAAAGTTTTTAAAACTGTTTTTATTATATCATTATTTAGTAATAAATAGAAATAAAAAGAATATATTTAATTAGAAAGCGAGGAATAATTATGGAAACAATAAAAGTGTCATCTAAATCAAATCCAAATTCAGTAGCTGGAGCACTGGCTAATTATCTAAGAGAAAAGGACTCTGTTGAAATGCAAGCAATTGGTGCTGGAGCATTAAATCAAGCAATAAAAGCTATTGCGATAGCTAGAGGCTTTGTTGCCCCTTCTGGTAAAAATCTAGTATGTATTCCAGCATTTGCTAATATATTAATAGATAATGAAGAAAAAACTGCTATTAAACTAATAATTGAGACTTTATAGTCTCTTTTTTATTTCATCTATAGAATCAAAATCTATAATACTATTTGATACTTTAATTATTTTTTTTCTATAATCTATACCCTTTACTTCTCCAAAAGAAATAATAGTTTCAAAATTATAAAAATATGTTATTTCTATCCTATCCCCTTTATTTAATTTTTTTATTTTATCTAATATAGTTTCTTTATTACTAAATTTATTTTCATGTAATTCTTCTTCCCTTTTTAATGCATCTTTAAAACCATTTAATGCATCAAAAGGCATGAATATTTTAGCTCTATTCTGCATTATGACCTCCTATATAAATATTTCTAGTTTTTTGAGTACCATTCTTATCTAAACTAATACATCTAAGTATTGCGTTTTTACCAAACTTATTCTTTATATTATTAATAGTATTTTCTATTTTAGTTTCATTTTCATTATCTGGTTTTTCAAATAAATTTAATTGTTCAAATCTCTTTTTATCTAAGCCAGAAAAACATATACCTATTCTTCTTATTTTATATTCTTCCATGATTCTATAATCGTATTCTTTTAATACTAAATCTAATATTTTTTTATAACTATTTGTTAAATCTGTAGTCTTAGAAAAATGTACTCCACCTGATTCCTCTTTTGTAAAGCCAATAAACACAGATATATTACTAGTATATAGTTCTTTACTTACTAATTCTAAAACTAAACTATCTACCATTTCTGTTAATACTACTTTTGCTTCTTTGTAATTATAATCTCTAAATAATATTTGGCTATTACTTATACTTTTAGATTTAACTTTATAACTTTTTACATCTTTTATAGTAGTTGGTTCTATTCCCCAAGCATGATCTATTAATATTTCAGCATTTATTCCAAACTCTTTATATAAGATATTAGGATTACATTTTGTTACATCTTCCATAGTCTTTAAATGATGTTTATATAACCTGTTTTCTATACCTTTACCTATCTGCCAAAAATCAGTAAGAGGTCTATGATTCCATAATTTTTCTTTATATAATTCTTCATTTAAATACGCAATATGAGTCTTATTATGTTTTGATAATATATCCAAAGCAATCTTAGCTAAATACATATTAGTACCTATACCAGCTGTTGCGCATATTCCAGTTCTTTTATATACTTCATCTATTATCATTTTAGCTAAACTTATTTCATTTTTATTATACATTTTAAAATAATTAGTTACGTCTATAAACACTTCATCTATTGAATAAACATATATATCATCTTTTGAAAAAAAGTCTAAATAAATGCCATATATTTTAGCTGAATATTCTATATATTTTTTCATTCTAGGTTTAGCAACAATATATTTTACATTTTTTGGAATATCATAGATTCTGCATCTATTTTTAATACCTCTTTCTTTCATTTTAGGTGAAATAGCAAGACATATTGCACCTTTACTTCTAGCTATATCTGCGACCACTAAATCAGTTTTAAAAGGATCAAAGCCTCTTTCAACACATTCTACTGAAGCAAAAAAAGTTTTTAAATCAACACAAATATATGTACTCATAAAATCACCAATTTAATTATACCATACATTTGTACGTGTAAAGACAAAAAAATAAAAAAAATAAAAAGGTATATGTATCATATACCTTTTTTTATTTATGACGTTTTCTTTTTGATTCCTCCATCTCAACTTCTTTAATTTTATTTATATCATAAAAATAAGACAAAGGTTCAATCAAATCTTCTGGTAAATAACTAGTTGCTTTAATTGCTATTGATTTTGGAACACCATAATGTGCTTCTGCCAAACTACCTGCAATTGCTGCAATTGTATCAGAATCTCCACCTATTGATATTGCATTTCTAATTGCATCTTCAAAGTTATTTGAATCCATAAAAGCTACAATTGCTTGTGGGACAGATCCCTGACATGAAACATCAAATTTATAATCTTTTCTAATCGAGTCTACTGAAAAATTAATATCATAATAATTATCTTCTATATATTTTTTTACAGTTTCTTTATCTCTTTTATGAAGTAATAACCATATTGAGCCAGCAACTGCTTTAGCGCCCTTTATTCCTTCTGGATGATTATGAGTTACTGAAGCAGATATTTCTGCAAGTTCTTCTGCTTCTTCTATTGTAGAAGCTACGTAAGAAACAGAAGAAACTCGCATTGCAGAGCCATTACCAAAACTATTATAAGGTTCAGTGTCGTCACTTAATAACCAGTTTAAAAATCTACCACCATACCCTGCTCTTATATGATGTCTACCAAATTGTTTCACATAATCTATACAATCCTTTTTAAACTGCTCTTTATCCTTTGTTATTTCATACTTATGAGATGCTTTTGCAATCGCACAAGTCATAACTGTATCATCAGTATAACAATTAAATTTAGTAAACAAATCAAATTCTTTTGCTTTTATATTATGAGCTTCATAAACAGAACCTATAATATCTCCACAAATCGCCCCCAACATAATAACACCTTCCTTTATATTTTTTTAGTACTATTGTTATTAACAATACTTTCTATATTACTTTGATTAAATAATAGTTTTTTACCAGTTTCTTCTTCTAATCCTAAATAATCTGAAAGAACATTTCCATTTGATATAAATGGATGCTCTATCACTTTAACTATTTGATTAGTATTTTTTAATCTAACATATTGACCAATTGATACTTCTTCAATAATAGTATCAGTTATTTCTTTTTTAGGTTGAAATTTTACATCCTCCGGATTAAAAATAAATCTACTTTCGTTTTCCATATAAACCTCCCTTTAATTAACTACCTTTACAGGTATATATATTGTACCATTTCTTTCTTCAGGGTATCCAGTTACTTCTAATGTTGTATTTCTTCCAAGTAATATTTCTTCCATATTAAATGTTGACGCACCTGAAATGCTTTGTAAATAAGCCCCATGAGTACCTTCTGGTATTGTTATTTCTATGCAAACCTGATTTCTTTGAACATACGAAACATTTGGATCTAAAGATGTAGATAAGTATGCTGAATCAGTAAATCTAGTACCAGGTGATAATGAATTAACATCAACTTTGTTTCCATTAATATATACTCCATCGCAACCTCTATAAACAACTGTCTCAGTCTTAATAACTGATTTTGCTATAACACTATCCATATTTTTAACAAAGTCACCTACTGTAGCTTTAGAAGCCTCTTTATATTTTTTATTTAATTCTTTTTGTACAGTATCATAACTTTTTCCAGACCAATCTTTTCTATTCATAATTTCAAGATTTACATAAAATTTAGACTGACCTAAAACAAGATTATTTATATCAAATTCATAAACTTTTTTACCAAATTTAGTTTTAGTATCATATATGCCTCTTAAATAATCACTAATTGGATTACCTAAATGAGCAGTATAAACTTGTGCATAGAATTTTTCTTCATCTGTAAAACTATCTGTTGTATTATATAATGATTCCTTATCTGAAAGCATCGCATTAATAATTTCTTTATCTTGACTAGTTAGTTTATCTTTTAATATCTTTTGCATCTCATTTAAATTCATTTGACCAGGTTTATCAAGATACCCTGCATTATCTAATTCTGCTTTGTACTTTAAATATAAATACTGTTTTGGATCTCCAGTTATATAAGCAATATCTTCTTGTGTTATTTCTAATCCTTTTTTCATTCTTTCAGTAGCATCAAGTTTTCTTGATTCATATTGTTCACTAGTAAATTTAGATTCATTTAGATTCTTAATTCCAAATAATCTTTTAACAAAATCAACAATTCTAGTTTTTAAACTCTTATTTACTATAGTTCTATTTTGTGAATTAGTATTAACAAAATTTTGATACATGTTGTTAATTGTATTACTAGCCTCAAATACATTAAATATATTAAGACCATTTAGATATTCTGATATTTGCTGCACTGTATAACCCATTTCTTTCATCTTTTGATGTATATCATATTTTGAATCATTAAGATGTTGTAATTGTTCATTCATACCATTTATATATGTATCTATATTATCAGGTGTTATTTTAGACATAACATCTTTTATTTGATCTTCTGGAATATTGGACCATCTTAAATAGTTTTCATATTCTGATACTTTATTACTATATTCAATTTGATTTAGTTTTATATCAAGAACTTCTTGATAAGAATAAATTATTCCATCTGGAGTTCTAAATGAAATCATATCAGAATGCTTTATCTTACTTAAATCTTCATGGGTTAATTCTGATATTGACTTTATATCAATTGCACTAAATATTCCGCTATCCGCCAACTGATTTGCAGTTGCTATTTTATCAGCAATACTTTGAGAATTCTTTTTATTAATGTATTCTGTATACATATTATCAATTGTTTGAATAACAGCTGGAACATCAAAAGCATTAATACCATTTAGATATTGAGATATTTGCTCCTCTGAATAACCCATTTCCTTCATCTTTTGATGTATATCCAATTTTGCATCATTTAGTTGTTGTATTTTTGCATTCATGTCATTCATATAATTATCTACATTACTAGGTGTTATACCAGAAACAAGTCTTTTTATTTGATCTTCCGGAACATTTTCACCTCTTAAGAAGTTTTCATACTGTGATACTTTATTATTAAATTCAATTTCTTTTACTTTCATATCCATTACATTTTTATATGAAAGAACTTTTCCATCTAGTGTCCTAAAGTATACATTATTTGGATTTGTTATTTTATTTAAATCATCCATTGTAATGTCTGATATTGATTTAACATTAAATGTAAATCTCATACCATTATTAGTTGCATTATTGGATTCATCAATTTGACTGTTTATATCAAATTTATGATTAAACGCTTCTTTAACAAGATTAGTTGCTGAATCAATACCATTCATGAATTCAACACCATTTTTTAATTTGTTACTGATATCTTCTCCAAAGAATCTACCAATCAAACCAAAGGTACCTGCAAAGTATAAGGCATTTAGATTAGCTCTGATTTCTTCAGCACATTTATCCATACCTCTATAATATTCTCTTCCATGCCCATATACACCTACTTTTGCACCTAATGCATCAAATATATCATCAACTGCTGCTAATCCATATTCGTTATTATATACATCCACGTATTCTTTTATATAATCTTGTGTATAAATATTTCTTAAGGCTTCTGATATATCTTTTACATTAGTATTAGTTTTATAATCTTCACCTAAATCATTAATTAATCTCTCTTCAACTTTTTGTTCTATTTCAACTTTATATGTTTCCTCTACTTTTTGATATAAATTTTCTCTTTGTTCTTTTTGATATTTGTCATATATATTCTTAATATTATTATATACATCTGATTCAGCCATTATCATTTCAACTGGATTAAATAATATGTGATTCATATCTCTTACTCTTCCTTTATAATGTCCACCTTCATGATATAAAACCGAATAATTTGATGCACTAATTACTGAATTTTCTATAAAAATATAAGGATTATTACTAGTAGTTTGATTCATACTAAAGTGAGAAGTATCACCTAAATCTATATTTGTTATGGTTAATGGGCATTCATTTTTAGCCATTTTAGATAAATCATCAAAGAAACTAACTCTTTCACCAGATGAGATACTAACTCCGTCTACATATAAATCTGTATTTTTAGAACTATAATAATAATCTATAAGATTTTTTAATCCTTGTTCCGAATCACTAACAAACTTAATACCATCTATATATTTTACATATGGAGAATTATTCATAACAATATTTCTTTGTTCTTTATATATTTCACCTGCCATTTTCAAAGTATTACCTTTTTGAATTTCAGACAATATATAGTCAATTCTATTTTGTTTACAACCTGCTTCTTTTAAAATCATTGTTATTTTATCAGGTGTATTATTTATCATATCAACTATTTCTTTTTGACTAAAACAATCAGTGTTATTATTTGGTAAAATAGATTCAGTTGAATTAACATTTGATTCATCAAATAAGGAACTCCATGAACTATTTTGTTCTCCTACTTCAGAAACTATTCCAAGTATTTCAGTAAGACTAGGAGTATCAATATCTAGATCTGTTGGAACTTGTTTAATGAAATTTATTATTTGATTACTAACGTCATCACCTTTTATTACAAATTCTCCATTTGTAGTATTCCATCCTTCTGTATCATCAAGCATGGTTGCTGAAGTTGAATCCACTTTTTTTACTCCTGGTAATTGATTAACTAAGTCAACATTAGTAACTTTAGGGATATTGTAAGTTACTCTGTACTGATCACCTTCTTGTTCTATGCATATTGTTAATGCATGTCCATAATCTCTAACCATTATTAACACTTTATTATCAGTACCAATTATATCTACCTGACTAGAATCCAATCCATTAACTTGTTCATATATTTGTCTAGCCAATGCATTGTCATTTCCTCTTAATATTATATTCCCACCATCTGTTCTTTCATCTAGAACATTTGAAGCTTGATATACAGTTTCACTATTCATAGTATAAAAATGCAAACAGTGCAAAACTTCATTTAATGATTTAGTATTATCTAAGATAGTATTAAGCGAATTTGTATTATTTATAGACCAACCACCAATATTTTTCTCTAATTGATTCTCAAGATCTCCATTTAACGATAAGAAATATTCTTCATATACTTTTTGTAGTTTTTTAGGATCACAATTACAATCTTTTATTTTTTCTTCTATATTTTGTACTATTGCATCAATATCAACATCAACAGCATCCAAACCATTCATTCTTAAAATGGAATTAAGCGACCTTTCACATTTTTCTAAATTCTTAAGTAAATGTTCCTCCATCTCAACGCCATCCATATTGTATTTCATTGAATTAGAATTTTCTATTGTTTTTTTTACATCAAGATCTAAATCAAAGAATCTTTCAAAATCAAAACTATCTATTTTAGGATTTTCTTTAAATCCTTCTGGGAAGAAAGGATTAAATTCTTCTTGGAAATCAGTTTTATTATTATCGCTGACATTGTTAGTTGGTTGAGGATTCAAATCATCGTTAGTAGCAGCTCTTATTAACTCACCAGCTGCCGCTACTTTTTCAGCAGCAGAAGATAAAGTTTCTATAGGGTCATTAGTTTGTGGCATATTTTGTTCAAATGCAGACCCAAATCTTGATGCAGTATCTTCTGTTTCAGTTTCTTTAAATCTAGTGTTTTCTGATGGTAATATTTGAGTGTTATCTACTTCGACTTGAGCTACAATAAATTCTGGTTTCAAATATACTTGCCCATCTTTTGTATATAATAATTTATCATAGTCATATCCCTTTATGTTTCCTCTTTCATCAAATATTACGTATTCTTTTGGAATTTTTACTACCATACCATATCCTATATCATTATAGGTTTTGTATAGTGATGATTCACATATATGATGAAACATCATAGCTTCATCCCATACCTGATCATTTCCAGGTCTCATTGTAACATTATTCTCTAAATTAATTGTATTACTAACTACACCTGAAGAAATATCTCCTGTCATTATTATTCCATCTTTATATATAGTATTAGCCGAATCCAGACTAGGTGTTCTATGTACACCATATACATAATCTTCATCTGACATTATTTCATGTAAATTATTACCTATTTCATTATCTATTTTTAAATCCCAACCTTTTATCGTACTTCTATGCCATTTAGGAAGACCTTTTGTTGGTATTTCAAAATTTCCATCATTTTGTCCAAACAATTTTGCGAATGGATTTTTAATAGCTCCTACATTATTATTTATAATCAATTTAGATAAATCTATGAGCCCCGACTTAAATGTACCATTGCCTTTATTATTCAATCCAAATTTTTCTGTTAATGATTTTAATGCTCTTGCTCCATTTTGTGCTGCTTCATTAGCAGTTTCAGACACTTTACCAGCAATATCAGGAATATCTTCTGTAAGTTTTTGAACACCAGCAAATATATCTACATCACTATCTTGATAAGTATTTGATTGTTCTTGATAAATATCAGATAAATCGTTTTGGTTTAATTCAGATGCTATTGTTTCATTTGTAGATGTATTACCATCATAACCTAATTCTGCTTGGAGTTCATTAAAAGAAAGCATTCTTCCATCAGGTAGTGTAAACATTACCCTTTCTTTGTATTTTATTTTTGATAACTTTTCTTCAGTAACCTCATTAATATCAGTTATTTTTACTTCAGCAATTTTTCCATCATCTGCCATCATATCAGCAGCCGCAATATTAGCATCAAACTCGGAAATATTATCAAAATCAAAACTACTATCTACTATACCTGCTTCAACTAATACTTTTTGTATTCCTTTTGTACCTCTAATTTCACATTCTTGACCGTTTACTTTATACTTTATTACTATATCATTCGAACTTTTTATAGCACTTGGTCCACTTATCAAAAAGAACGATCCAGCTGCGACTAATGAAGAATAAAGAGCTTCTTCAGATACTTCTCCAAGATCCCATTCTTCACCTTTATAGACACAATCCATCCATTTTTCATAATAAGTTTGAAGAGTTTCTCCACTTACTTCCTTAAAAAATCTTTTAAAAAAGCTCTTTTCAAAATCAACTTTACTTAAACCTGGTGTTGCTTTAAATAATAAATCTGTTGCATATTCCTCTAAAGCTATTAATGTCGCATACTTAAATGCATCCTCTTCGCTCATTCCACTTCTTATTGCATCATCATGTGTACTACCCCATATAGATGCTGTATATATTGCAGAACCTAGTGCAGGTGTAGAAGCAAGACCTATAGCCATACCAGGAAGCATTTTTGTTGTATTAGTAACAACATCATAATAATATCCAAATCCTAATTCTCTAATATAATCAGATTCATAGTATTCTTTCCATTCATCAACTGTCATTACTTTTTTTGTTACAACACAACTATCAATACCTCTATTAAACTGATTAAATCCTGTTTCTATTCCTTTTTCTGTTACTTTTGTTTGTGCAGCCAAGAAACTTATTACTCTATACCATCCACTTTCATCAGCATAACCAGAATAATAATAATCAATTTCTTTTTGTGATTTTTCTGCTAATTCTCTACCTTCTTCTTCATTTATTCTATTTAGAAGAGTTGTGACATATTTATTTGCTTCTGCTGCTCCTTTTGTATTAAATAGATAATGGTACATTTGTTTTTCCTTATCAGTTGCATGTCTATAAAATACGTCTACATCTACCTCTGCGCCTAATTCACCTATTTTTAATGATTGATTTTCAAAACCAGCTTCTTTTAAACCTAATCCTTCATTCGCATAAGTTTCATAATAAGCAAACCAATCATAATCATTTTCATGATATTGGTATGTTGCTCCAGCATCTACTATTTGTTTATAAGAATCTTCAATAGAATATGTCTTTTGAAATTCTTTATACTCATCTGTATCTCCAATAACCTTATAATGCAATGCATCTTGATCATTTCTTAAATCAATTATTTTTTTATTAACTGCTGCTAATTCTGCTTGCTTAGAAAGATATAAATAATACTTCATTTGAGTACTTGTTAAATGATTAAATTTTTCGTCTGTTTCTGTCTTTTTTGTTAATACATTATTTAAATCACTATCAGTTTTAGCTTTTTCTGATAAAACTTTGTATAAATCTTCATAAGTAGCAGATTGATTACTTAATACTGCTTGTATATCTTTATCATTAGAAGCCCTATCTTTTAATATTTCATTAAATTGTTCATCAATTTTATTCTTTTCCGCTATCAAATCATTTACTGCTTGAATTTCTTTGTGGCCTTTTTCTATTCTTTCACTTTCACCAGAAATAATTCCACCAACTCCACCACCAGAAATTGTCATACCATATGAAGAAACTGATTTATATTCAATATATTCATTTAATTCAGCCTCTAATGATTTTACTTCAGAATCTAAAGTCTTTTGATATTCTTCATAATAATTCAGATTAGAAGATATTTCTAGATATTCATCAGCATGTTCACCATACATGTAATCTAATACTATATCAGCATCTCCATTATTAATTGCAGTGAATATTTCACCAATGCTATCTAACCTTAGATTATTTCTATCAAATTTACTTGTATCATATTTAGCAGCTCTTTCTGTTTTATTGTCTTTTTGTTTTAAATTATAGATAATATTTGTTGGTTCTTTAATTGTAACATTATTCTTATCTACTATTTTACTTAATAAGAAATTAGTATCATGATCTGTTATTCCACTTACTCTACCATTTTTTAAAGAATTTTCTAAGTTGGTATACTCTTCTATATATTTACCTAACCAAGAATCGATTTTATTATATCCACTATCTATTTTATTTAAATAAGCCTCAATATTATCTCGCATTGTTTTTATTGCTTGATCAGAAGTATCATAAAAATAGCCACCCAAAAAAGGATTACGAACTCCATTCGTAAAATTAGTGTATTCACCTTTTAAGGTATTTTGATATCCTTTCAATTTGTCTACTTTTATAACATAGTTTTCTGACATATTATTTCCCTTATTTCTTCTTTTTATTATATTCTTTCTTTAATTCATCTACTCGTTCCATTAACCTATCATATTTAAAATCTCTATAATCCTCCAATTCATCGATAGGTATATCTTGTTTTAACGATTTTTCTAAATAAGCAATTCTAACATTTATATCATCAATTTTCTCCCAATATCTTGGAAAAACAAAGGCATCTGATACATATAAACCATCAATAATTTTTTCTTCAATATTCTTAAAATTTCTTTTACGATATTGAATAACTAAATCATTATATTTTTTTACAGTTTCTATGTTACTTATAGTACTATAATTCATATTATCACTACCTTATCATACTCTATAAATATTATACAGTAATAACAATTTTTTTTCCATAGAAAAGCAAAAAAAAATTAGTTAAAAAGATTAACTAATTTTTTATTTATATCTTTCAACAAATTTAACACAAATTGGTGTACCTTTATTGACAACAAATCCAAAGTTATTATCAATTTCTTCTCTCATTTCTGGTATTCTCTTACCAATGTTTATAATCATTTGATTATCTATACCATTACCAACGTATATACCACAATTTGGAGTGAACCCATTCTTAAACCACTCATCATAAGCATATTTCTTTATTTTATCTTCTGTATCGATAATAATAAAATTAATTAATTTCAATTCATTTTCGTCTTTGAATAAATCGCCAAATACGTTTTGATTATCTTCAGATAATTTGTTTTTAAATTCATTAACCCCTATTATTATACAATTAACCTTTTGTACTCCATTAAATATGGACTTATCCCTATTATTTTCGTCATATTTTTTATTAGATGATTCTATATAATTTTTTAAAGTTTCAAATACTTTATCAAAATTATCAGTTACATAATTTGTTCCCTTTGTAATAATTTCATCAAATTCTATATCTCCAACATTTATGACAAAATTATTATAAGTTTTCTTATAAATGAATTGGTGTATTAATGGTGTGATAATTTTTTCAAATAAAGAATCATCATTACTTGTAATTATATTTATTAAATTCTTTTCAAAACTATATGTAACTGGTGTTAAATCTTCCTTATTAACTCCAATTACCATTTGTTTTTTATTTCCTTCAGGAATATCTAATTCAGAATATATTACTGTTTCCGGAAGAACTGGAATCTTCTTAGCATGATAGTTAAACTTAACGCTTAATTGTTCATTAACTTTTCTAATGTATTCAGGTATATCATCTTTATTTGTAACAAATGCTGTTTGAAATTCATATGCATTTCCCGGTTTAATTAAACCTCTACCAAAGGTCTTAGAAGGAAATACTTTTTTAACGTTGCCTAAGACACTTGAATAATCATCATCATTGTTTTGTTGTAAACAGAATGTTTGTCCGAAGTTTTGTGCTACTTTAAATCTAACACCATTTGGGCTTCCAACAGATAATGCAAAATAAATACCATATTTTGTACAATCTCTTGTAATAATTCCAAAAGTATCTTCATAATCTGAATACGTTTCTGTAAATCCTTCATAATTATTAATAACAATGACAATATTTGGTAAAGTATTACCACTTTTATTGCAATATGTGAGATAATCACCATTATAGTCAGAAAACAATTTTTTTCTATCTTCTATTTCTCTATTTACCATTTTAAATAAATTATCTATTTTTTCTGAATCATTTGTGTATATAACATCACCAACATATGGAGATTTTTCAAAATATTTTAAAGTTTCTGATCCAAAATCCAAAATATAATAATTTACTTCCATAGGTGAATAAGCAACCATTGAAGAGAAAATCATAGTAGTAATAAAATTTTCTTTACCAGAACCAGCTATACCATATACAAGCATATTTCCTTCTTCAGAAAAAGGAATTGTAAGCAATCTTTGTTCTTGCATTTCTGGAAGATCATATTCACCAATAACAGGATTTAATACAAAGTCTTTTTTAGTGTAAGAATACTTTTTAATTAAATCCCCAACAAAAATTTCATTAGGTATTCTACTAAGCCATAGAGGGCTTGCTTTTATGTTTTCTTCTACTGCTATACTAGATAAATATTTAACAATATTAATTAATTCTTGCCCTAAATTTACTGTGAATTTTTCTTCTTCTTTTCTAGTTTCAATAGATTGTTTAATATAACCATTATTATCCACAAAACTAACTGAAGTATCAATGTTTTTCTTGATATTTTCCGAAGGCAAATACTTACCTCCAGCCCAAGCAGATTGACCTAATACAAATACTTCATTAAAACCTACTTGTAAGTAAAATCTACCTGTTGTTGTTAAATAAGCTGCATCTGGTCTTTTTATTACTTCTGATGAATCACCAGTTTCTTGAACTCTTAAACAAACTCTAAATCTGGTATTACTCCAAATTTGTGAATCAACAACACCACTAGGTTTTTGAGTAGCTAGTATAAGATGTACACCTAAACTACGACCAATTCTAGCTGTAGATATTAGTTGTTCCATAAATTCAGGTTGTTGTTGTTTTAATTCAGCAAACTCATCTGCAATTATTAATAAGTGAGATATAGGTTCATCAACTATGCCTTTTCTATACATTTCTTGATATTTATAAATATCAATTGTGCTTTCCTCACTTGCTTCTCTTGCCTTATTAAATAAAGCTTGTCTTCTCTTTAACTCAGATTCAATAGAGGCTAAAGATCTATTAATTTCATTTTTATCTAAGTTTGTAATAACACCAACTAAATGTGGTAATTTAATACCTATAGATTGATTCTCAAATGCACCTGCTAATCCTCCACCTTTGTAGTCAATTAATATAAATTGAACTTCATAAGGATGGAATGTTACTGCCAATGACAAAATATATGTAATTATAAATTCTGACTTACCAGATCCTGTCATACCTGCAATAAGACCATGTGGTCCATGATATTTTTCATGTATATCTAATGTTATTTTTTCATCATTATTACCAATTCCAACAGGAACAGACATATTTTTAATAGGAGTATTTTCTTTCCATCTTAATTTTGAATTAAATTGTTCTATTTTACCTAGTCCGAACATTTCAAGGAATCCAACTTTTTTTGGTATTGCACCTTCTCCTTCATTTTTTAATTCTAAGGGAATACTAGATAATTTAGTAACGCATTTTGTGAGTTCAATAGGAGTCATATCTATTTTAAATTTTTGAGTAGTGCTATTAGAAATGTTTTTTGATACCTTAGATTCTGTCTCCTCTAATTCTATAAATGTTTGACATTGATCTGGTAAATTAGATATTCTATCATTTAATATCAAAACACTAAAACCTAAATACTTTTTATTACCAATTATATGATTAAATAATTCCATATTTCTAACAGCAGTATAAGTATCTACAATTATTAAATATAGTTCATTAAATGATTCTAATGTTGCATCATTATTTTCACCTATTTTTTCAAGCCTATCAGCATAGATATGATCTAAAACATAAGTTACTTCTTTGTATTCTTTTTCATCAGTAGCAAAAAATCTCATGTTCATACCATTTGTCCATATATGAGGCAAAGTTTTTAATGAATCCCAATTTCTTGCTTTGTCTTTTGATGTAAATACAGAAATTTTAAGCGACTCATAGCTTTGGAAAGTCATTAATTGAAGTAATATATTATTAATCATTTTTTGTTGTAAGGCTGGTTTTCCTATAATAGCTGATATAAAGTTTTCTCTTAACGAAAAAGGTATAGGAACATTATTTAGTTCTACTCTATAATTCTTTATTTCATCAAGCTTATTTAGCATAACATCTTCTGCAAGCGAAAAATGTTCTCCAGGTAGATCAACATCTACATTCATTGGTAATGTGCCTGTGCCTAAACTTATTTCTAAAAAATCTTCATCATATACTCTTTTTTCATATAATCTATCTTCTTTGTTTTGTATTATTTTTTCACAATCAATTAAACTTGGGAATCTTTTATGATATAAATCTTCTTGTATCTTCTTTTGATTGTTAAGTTTAGTTTTAATCGAATCAACATATTCACCATACTTTAATTGTCTTTTCTTTTCTTTTTTCTTTTTTAGATGCTTACTAAATGCACTTATAATCATTGGCCAGAATAAACAACTAAGAATCATTACTCCACCTATAACAAGTTGAGGTAAAGCTTGCTGAGCTGTTTGATTACCATTGTTTATATTGTTAATAGTTGTATACATTGTAATAATTGATGTCAAACTCATTGTTAACATTGGTCCGACTGTTAATATAGCAGGCATTTCATCTCCATCTTCTTTAGTAGGCGGTTCATCTACTCGAATCTTATATTCATTTATTGTATATTTAAACCTAGGTTTTCTATAGAAATAATCTTCTTGTGAATAAAGTTCCATTTCTTTATCTTCGTCTTGTTCTTCTACTTTATTACCTTTATGTTTTTTTATATTATATTCTGGTAAATATGCCTTAACAGTATTAAATGGATTATTAACACCTATAATATAATCATTATTTATTATTAAAAATGTAATTTGTAAACCCAAATAGAATATAGTATCTCCTGATTCTATTTGAGTTTTGCCAATAACTTTTTTACCATTCACAAAGACATTATATTTTCCTTCTCGCGCAAATAAAGTGATAATATTGTTTTCAGACTTTATTATTAAATCAGTATCTCCTACATAGTTCAACCCAAATGTAATTGTACATTTTTCATTTCTTCCTATTGAAATACCCATATTAATATTATTAGTACAATTATAATATTTCATATCCTTTTCATAAGATGGACTAGTAAATAATAAAAGATTATTTAAAGAATAAGCATGATTTACAGTATAAATATTATTTCCACCTAAAAGAGCAAATGGTATTTTTTTAGAATTATCAGCAACATAGTAATCACTATTACTTACTAATTTCCATTTACCATCTGATGTAGATTCAACATTAATTATATTTTTTTCTATACCATTATTATCAGTTTCACTTAACCAATAATTTCCTTCAACTTTTTCAGGTAAATTATAAACCAATAGTTTTTCTTCTTTTAATAATGAAATTCTCATAATTTCACCCACCCTTTATTCTTTTATATAAGTATTAATCTAGCCCCATTCTTTATTCCAGAATTAACTACGTAGACATTATCATCTACTATTTTATTATCTTCTTTATTAATTATAATATGTTCTGAACCCAAGTCTAAAAAATTAATAGATTGAGAAATGATATTTTTTATAGTTCCTACCTTCTTATTTATAGGAATAAACACATCGAATTCTTTATCTACTAATGGTGAATATATTACCACTAAAATCTTATTATTCATACTAACCATCCCTTATTATTATCTATATAAAATTATACTATTTTTTGTTAATCTATGTCAATGAGTATAAAAAAAAAGTTATAACTATTTATAACTTTTTGGCATTATTTTAAATATCTAAATGAATACCACTCATACCAGTACTATTACTTGACACCTTAGAACTTAAAGACTTAATATCTGATTCTAAAGTATCTATTTTTTTCTTGGTATTTTTAGCTTCTGTAGTTGTTTTATCATCCATTTTGTTATATCTTTCTTTTTGATTTTTTAATTCTGTTCTTTTACCTTGTATTTGTGAATTATATGTTGCTGTTTGATTCTGTAAATTTTGATATTTTTCTATGTTATCTAGTGCCACTAAACACTTATTTAAATAGTTTTTTAATTCAACATATCTAGTATTTGCTAAAGTATCTATGCCAGTCAAAAAGGTTGACTTACTATCAGCAACCCATTCATTACTATTTCTTAATCCAGATAAAAAATTGTCACAAGCACCATGACGTAAAGAATTTAAACAGCTATTAACAGCCATTCTTGCCTTATTTACATCAACATTCTCATAAGCCATTATTATTCCTCCTTGATAGAACCAGATGAATTAAGAGCTTCGTCAGCTATTTTAATACCAGTTGCTTGATTAGTTAAATATAGATCTAAAGTTTCATCCATATAGTCTTTAATTTTGCTAACCTGATTTATATATGTATCTAATTTTTTTATTGAATTTCTAATATTTATAATTAATTGATCTGAGGCACTACTTTGCCAATTATTCTTTACATCTTTTAATATTGTTTCCATGCTTTCCTTAGTACGTACCATTGATTGATATATTTTATTAAAAGCCTGAATGGAATTTGGAAATTCTTCTTCGTTAAATATCATATAAATCACCTACACATCAATTTTTTTATTTGTATAACTTCTATCTAGAGTTTGATACACATTTGGAACACTATTCACATAATTTCTATAATCATCTAAACTTTTAATAACTTCTTTTAATTCTTTTAAATATATACTTTTTATTGCATCATAAAAACTTTCAGCTCTTGGACCTGTCCATATTTTTTCTAATGTTGAAAGTGCACTAAGTATTTTTAAATAATCATTATCAAGATTCTTATTAAAATTTTCAATTTTAGTTGCATCTTTTTTTAATCCTGATACACTTAATTCCATGAAAAAAGTCCCCTTTCCTCTAGTCAGAAAGTACTATTATCAAATAATACTCTCTGACTAAAGACTTTGCGTATGCAAAGATCTTTATTATTATATATTACTTGCTCCTGCACTACCACCGCCTGCAATTTTAGAACCAGCATCTTGCTGTGCTTTAAGTTTATTTACAGCTTCTGTTGCTAAAGTTTCAAAATTCTCATTCATAGTAGTGAAATTCTTATCTAAGTCACCTGCTAAAGTGCTTAATTGTTCTTTATATTTTGTTGCATCTGGACCTGTCCAAGATGTAAGGCCTTGTACTTTACCATTAATGTCTTTTAAAGCTTTTTTTGCTGATTCTATAGATGTATTAACTTCAGTTATATATGGTCGAACAATTGATAAGTCAGCATAATCTCCACTAAGCCATGATCCACCTCTACCTGATTCTGTAAGTGTTTCAAGGGCAGTTGGAGTTTCTACAGCAGCAGTATCTGGCGAAACTTGTGATCCATATTTTGATTGATAAGTTGCTATACCAATATTTGAAATTGTCTCTAATGATGTTGGAATATTTGTAACAACTAATTCCAACATACTATCAATTTTTGATTTGTAAGTTTGGAAAATTTTAACCATTTCATCATATTGATCACCTTGCCAATCAGCTTTTGCTAAATTTGCTTGTTTATATGCTGTGCAAACATCTTTATTAATTTGTCTTGCTAATGTTCTTATTTGTGAAACTTCTGTTACGAATCCACCTTTTGGAAATTCCATTTTAACCATTCACCTCCCTTCGACTATTTATTAATATATAGGACTGACTTTGTTTACTATCATATCCTAATTAAATTATACAATATGATTTTTAATTTGTAAATAAAAAACTATCTGATTTTTAGATAGTTATTATATTTTTTTTCAAATTCTAAAGTAGTATCAGTTCCATGCCCAGGATAGATCATAGTTTTATCTGGATAAGTTTTTATTAGATTAATTGATTTAATCATTTCATATTTATCTGCATATTCCATATCTGTTCTTCCTATACTTAAATAAAATAAGAAATCTCCTGTAAACATAATGTCATATTCATAAAAATAAAAGCATACTGAATCATTTCTATGACCAGGAGTATAAATTACTTTAAAAGTAAAACTATTAGTTTTATAAATGTCTTCTTTAATATCTACTAGTTCTTTATAATTTAATTCACCATTAATATTATGGTAATAAATAGGAACATGTAATTTAGATTCTAGTTCTTCTAACGCACCTATGTGATCAAAATGAGCATGAGTTATAAGAATAGCCTCTATTTTAGTATCTCCAATCATTTCTAAAATTGAATCAATATCATCTCCTGGGTCTATTATTAAACCATTGTTTCCTTTTTTTATTAGATAACAGTTTTCTTGGTAAACACCTACAACCCTTTTTTCTATTTCCATTAGAATAACTCCAATAAATCTTCTAAAGATGTTACATTTTTAAATTCACATTTTTCTGGTTCTTTAGTAAACTTAACTCCTATACCACCAGATGCTTCCCACTCTCTTAAATTACCTCCAAAATCATCTACTAATATAGCATCTTTAGTTTGAGTCATCATGGTCTTAGAACATGATTTAGGAACAGGTATTATTGTTAAATCATCAAATAAACTATTAATAAATTCTATCTTAGCTTTTGCTTCTTTTAATGAATTTATATGAGTTAATATAGATATATTAAACTTACCTGATGCTTTTAAATCCTTAATAGAATTAATACTATTTGATAACTCTTCACTTTCTTCAATTAATGATTCCCAATCTATTTTAGAATATAAAAGTCCTATTTCTTTACTTTGTTTTTTTACATCTAAATTTAACTTCTTGGCTAAATTATATACTGGAGTAATAGTATCTAAAATTACTCCATCAAAATCTATATATAAGTTTTTCATAAACCAACAACTCCTTCTAATATACTAAAACCGCCTTCTTCTTTCGGTAACAATTTAAATGACATTAGTTCATGTGTTACCGGATGAAAGAACTCTAGTTTGTATGCATATAACGCTATTTGTTTTTTATCTTGTAAACCATATCTTTGATCACCATATAAAGGATAACCAGAGTTAGACATTTGTAATCTTATTTGATGATGGCGACCAGTTTTTAGATTTACTTTTATTAATGATAAGTCATTTTTTTTATCATACTTTAAAGTATCATATTCTAAAATACTTTCTTTGCCACTTTTTTTATCTATATAAGCGTTATTAGTTTTATTATCTTTAGAAATATAATCTACTAATCTATCATGATCTTTTGTTTTACCATGTACTACAGCTAAATATGTTTTTTTAATGCTTCTTTCTCTTACTTCATTAGATAGACGAGATGCTGCTTTAGAAGTTCTTGCAAAAACCATTACTCCACCTACTGGTCTATCTAATCTATGAACAAGGCCTAAATATACATTACCTGGTTTATTATATTTTTCTTTTATATAATCTTTTATCATAGTAAGTAAATCTAAATCTTTAGTATCATCAGCCTGTACTAACATATTAACAGGTTTTTCTACTACTATAATATGATTATCTTCATAAAGTACATTTATCTTATTCATTTTTTTCCCATCTTCCATATATGCCACATGGTAATATTATATTACTATTTTCCATTGGTAAACCTATTTCTCCATTAGCAACTATTCCTTTATATTTTTTATTAATAGTTAGTTCTAATATATTTTTAAGAACAGTACTACTTATTCCAGTAGTATATGAATTAATTAAAAAGAATAAAGGATCATTGCTAAGTACTTCCTTACATAATTCAACTAGTTCATATAAATTATCTTCTACTCTCCATACTTCTTTATTAGCGCCTCTTCCAAATGATGGTGGATCCATAATGATAGCATCATATTTATTTCCTCTTCTTATCTCTCTTTGAACAAATTTAATGCAATCATCTACTATAAATCTAACAAATTTATCTTCTAAATTGGAACTTTTAATATTTTCTTTAGCCCAATCAACCATACCTCTAGATGAATCAACATGAACAACATCCGCTCCAGCATAAGCACACGCAACTGTAGCTCCACCAGTATATGCGAATAAATTTAAAACTTTTATTTTTCTTTCTGACTTCTTAATCTTATCAATCATATAATCCCAGTTAGATGCTTGTTCTGGAAATAAACCAGTATGTTTAAATCCCATTAACTTAATATTAAAAGTTAAATCTTTATAATGTACTTGCCAAGAATCTGGAATCTTTTTATTTTTTTTCCATGCTCCTCCGCCAGTAGAACTTCTATGATATGTAGCATCTACTTTTTTCCATATTTCAGGATTACTCTTTTCTTTCCATATAATCTGAGGATCTGGTCTTCTAAGTATTTTTCCATTCCAACTCTCAACTTTTTCTCCATCAGCCATATCAAGTATTTTATATTCATCAAAATTAGTAATATTCATAACAACACCTTCTTTAGTTATTTTACCATTTATATAAAAAAAAGAAAACTATTTAGTTTTCTTATTATTATTCTTTTTTTCATTGTCATCTTCATCATAATAGACATCTTTTTCAACCGTAACATCTTTTTTAGCTATATAATAATATACACCATAACCCCAAAAAGCAGTCATTAGAGCAAGTATTATTAAACCAAATATATTAGAAGCATCATGTTCTAAATATTTAAAGTTTCTTAAATTCATCACTAATCCTGAAAAAAAGAATAAAAATAATATAGTAAAAAGAACAAGCATTCTTATTCTAAAATTAACTTTGTTAAACCATAGAAAAATTAGAATGCTTAATGGTATTAATGTAATTGGTAAAAATATTGTAGCAACACCACCTAGAAAGTAAAAAAACACAAAACCTATTAAAAAATATGAAATAGTAATAATTGTTTGTTTTTTATTAAACATTAATTTTTTATCAGTATTATAAGATTTTTCATATTTTACAGCAAATATTATAAGGCCCATCAAATAATAAAACATTGACAAGAATACTATTATAATTTGAAATACATCTTCACTCATATCTATCACCATTTTAATAATAGCATATTGTAATACAAAAAATATTCAAATAATAATTATTTTACATTTATATTTGTCACTTTATAATCACTTTTTTGTAAAATAAGAGAAACTCTTTAAAGTTTCTCTTATTTAATAACAAAACTAACTAGTTTTTTAGGGATAACAATTTCTTTTATTATTTCGTGTCCATCTAAATAGTTCTTTACATTTTCTACTTCTTTAGCTAGTTTTTTCATATTTTCTTCTGAAGTATTAGAATCAACTTCTATTTTACCTCTTACTTTTCCATTTACTTGAACTACCATTTCAAATGTATCCTCAATCATTTTTGATTCATCAAATGTTGGCCATGGTTCATAGGATATTGTATCATTATGACCTAGCTTATTCCATATTTCTTCAGTAACAAAAGGTGCGATAGGATTTAACAATTTTATAAATCCTTCAGCATATTCTTTAGGGAATACGTCTTCTTTTTGTACTGCATTTAAGAATATCATTAATTGAGATATAGCTGTATTAAATGATAATTTTTCATAATCTTCAGTTACTTTTTTAACTGTCTGATTATATATTTTATCTAAGTTAGAATTCTTTTCTTCTTTTATCTTTGATTCTTCCATAAACATTCTATATACTTTATCAATAAACTTTTTAGCACCATTAACTCCTTCTTCACTCCATGGTTTTTCAGCTTCTAATGGTCCCATAAACATTTCATAAAGTCTTAATGTATCAGCTCCATATTCACTAGCAACATCAATTGGATCAACAGCATATTCTGGATATCTTTTTCCCATCTTTAAACCATTACTTCCTAATATCATTCCTTGATGAACTAATTTAGTAAATGGTTCTTTTACTCCAACTAATCCTTTATCGTATAAATACTCATTCCACATTCTTGAATATAACAAATGTCCTACAGCATGTTCTGGTCCACCAACATATAAATCTACTGGCATCCAATGATCAATCAATTTCTTATCACCAAATTCATTATCATTTTTAGGATCTATATATCTTAAGAAATACCATGATGATGCAGCAGAACCAGGCATAGTAGATGTTTCTAAAGTACCTTTTTTACCATTTATAGTAACATTTTTCCATTCAGTTGCACTTTCAAGTGGTGCTTTTCCATTTCTTCCTTTATAATCAGAAAGTTCTGGCAATATTAATGGTAATTTACTATCATCTAATGCTTCTTGAGTACCATCTTCAAAGTTAACTATAGGTATTGGTTCTCCCCAATATCTTTGTCTTGCAAATATCCATTCTCTAATTCTATAGTTAACTTGTTTTCTACCTTTACCCATTTTTACTAATTTATCAGTTATTGCTTCTTTAGCTTCTTCTACAGTTAAACCAGTAAATTCTTCACTATTAATTAATTTACATCCTTTACCAAGATAATCTTGTTTTTCAAATGCACATTCTTTTGTATCTTTTCCATCAATTACTTGAATCATAGGAATATTATACTTAGTAGCGTATTCATAATCTCTTTGATCATGACTTGGAACTGCCATAACAGCTCCAGTTCCATAACTAGCAAGTACAAAGTCTCCAAGATAAATAGGTACTTCTTTATTATTAACTGGATTGATAGCCATAACACCTTCTAGTTTAACACCTGATTTATCTTTATTCATTTCTGTTCTATCAAAATCAGATTTTTTAGCTGTTTCTTCTCTATACTTTTCTACCTCATCGAAGTTAGTAATTCTTTCTTTTAATTCATCAACTAATTTATTTTCTGGCGCTAGTACCATAAATGTTATTCCATATATAGTTTCAATACATGTAGTATAAATAGAGAACTTACCTCCACCTACTATATCAAAATCTACTTCTACACCTGTTGATTTACCAATCCAATTTCTTTGCATTTCTTTAGTTGATTCTGGCCAATCAAGATTATCTAATCCAGAAAGTAATTCTTCTGCATATTTAGGCATATCAATAACCCATTGTTTCATATTTTTACGAACTACAGGATATCCGCCTCTTTCACTTTTACCATCAATAACTTCATCATTTGCAAGAACTGTACCAAGTTCTTCACACCAGTTAACAGGCATATCTACTTGTTTAGCAAGTCCATCCTCATATAATCTTTTAAATATCCATTGTGTCCATTTATAATATGATGGTTCATGAGAAGATATACATCTATCCCAATCAAATGATAAACCAATTGTCTTTAACTGTTTAGTAAAATATTCAATGTTCTTTTGTGTAAATCCATCAGGATGTTTACCTGTTTTAATTGCAAATTGTTCTGCTGGTAAACCAAATGAATCATATCCAATTGGATGAAGAACATTAAAACCTTGCATTCTTTTCATTCTTGCTACTATATCAGTTGCTGTATACCCTTCAACGTGTCCTGCGTGTAATCCCACACCGGATGGATAAGGAAACATATCTAAAGCATAATACTTAGGTTTGCTAAAATCAGTTGTATCAGTTTTAAATGTTTTATTTTTATCCCAATAATCTATCCATTTTTTTTCTACTTCCTTGAAATTATACATTATCTTTCACTCTTCCTCTCTAAATACTTTAAAAACTTTGCTAAAAAATAATACACTACCCATATAGAAGGTAATATTAAAACAAATAGTATTATTAATTTAAGCCAAACTTCTTTAAATGGTAAAACTATCATCACTAGTAATGATAAAAAAGCCGCATTAACAAAATTAACAATTCTTAATGTTCTAACTTCACCTATTTTATCTACATCAACTTTATAATAACTTTTTAATAATTTAATTTCAGTAGGTAATTCTCTTTCTTTTTTTATTTTCTTACCTTTCTTTTTCTTTTTATAATTATTAACAACTGGTCTAACAGAAAACCAATAATATACAAAATAAGTAATTATAAAAAAAGCAACGTAAATCAAAAAATATTTTAAAAAATTCATAAAAGATTCTCCCTTTCTAAACAAAAAAATTCCTATAATGTAAGGACTATATCTAGCGGTACCACCTTACTTCATAGGAATCTATGCACTCTATTTATATCGTAATTACACGTTTTTAGTTCCAAAACAAGTTCATAAAATTGTACTAATTAACTTTCACCAACCGTTAACTCTCTAAAATAGTATTCTTTTACTACTACTTTTCTTCATCACTAAACAATTTAAATTATATTATATTTTTAATATTTTTTCAATAGTTTTTTATTCCTTTTCATCAATTGAATTAACTCTTGGTGAATCAATTTTTTTTGAATCATCTGGAGTTACTTGAGCAAGAACATATATACCAAATTTATTTGTTTCAAATCTAACTTTATCTTTAGATATTTCTACATCATAAGTATCTTTAATACTATTATTATCTATTGAATATACAACAAGATTTCTTCTATTAAAATCAACAGGTATTTCTAGAGAAACAATAACATTCTCTTTTAATTCTACATCACTATCACCAACAAGCTTAATATCATATGCAACATATTTTTCAATGATATCATTTAAATTACTATAATCTGTTGCTACCTGAGTCACATCCAATTTTGTAGATTTTGGTATCTTCTGATCGTTAAAAATAATTGATACTCTTGTTTTTTTATCAGTTAAACTTTCTACTTTTATTTCTGGTTCATCTTTACTACCACAACCAGTTAAAACTATTGTTATTATTAATAACAATGTAATAATTTTTTTCTTCATCATTATCACCTATATAAATATTATCACTAAAATAGATTAAAATCAATTTCTTATATTTCTCTTATATTTGTTTTTTTATAATCATATATTAATTTTTTTTCTAACTTTATAGGTTTTTCTTTATCAAATTCTTGGTTAATTAATCCCATAAGCATATTACTTTGTATTCCAGACATAATAGTTTGAAGAGATCTAGCACCAGTACCCATTTCTAAGGCAACAGTTGCTAATTCAGTAACAAAATCCTCATCATATGAAATACCACTATATCCAAACATCTTAACAGAATTTTCAAAGTTTTTTAAAGGACTTATCACTGAAGTTAATAGTATCTTTTTTAAATCCTCTAACTTATAAGACTTAGTACTTGTTAATACTTTTATTCTCCCAAAAAATTCTCTCATTAAACCATACTTAATATAATCTTCTGGTGTAATTTCATATGAATTAGATTTACTAGTTGTTGTATTAAATCCCATCGGTTTATTCTTTTTTTCTTCTTCTTTAATTTTTTCTTCTCTTAAATCAGTAAAAGCACCACTCAAAATAAAAGTAATCTTGCTTGTATCAAATCTTATTGGTTTTGAAAATAATTCATTACTTTTAAGATCATATTCTCCTCCACCAATAAATGATAATAATTCTTCTTGTACTCCTCTATCCATATCTTTTCCATAAATATTCTCTTTTGAAGCTACTTTATCAATTTCATCAAGAACTATTATACCTCTTTCAGCTTTTTCTAAATTACCATTTGCCTGATCTAATAATTTATTTAATATATCTGTTATAGTTGGACCTACATACCCAGTTTCTGAAAAACTATTTGCATTTGTAATAACTATTGGTAAATCTAACATTCTAGCTATTTCTTTTTCAATAGCGGTTTTACCAGTTCCTGTAGAACCATCTAATAAAATAGCAACTCTACTACTATCTAATCTTGAAGGATCATACGTACCATTCTTTGTTAAATAATCAATTAATACTTGATTATAATAAATATTTGATACTAGAGTTTCAATAACTTTTCTTTGACCAACTATTTTACTACTGATAGTTTCAATCATTTCATTTACTTTTTTCGGATTATTTTGAGTTGTGTTTTGTTTTTCTTTAGCTTCAATTAATTTTTGTCTTAGTTGCTTTGCTGTTTCAATTCTACCTCTTGAAATATCAGAAAAAGCAAAAGGAAAAATATTAGGTGAAATACTATCATCAATATTAGAATCATTTATCCTTTTATCCTCTTGGTTATCTTGCTCTGATATCATATCATTTGCAGCACTAATTACAGATATTGCTAATAAACCACTTATTAAATTATTAAATGCTTTATCAAATTTTTCTTTTTCTTCAGTATTCATACTATCATCAGGTTCATTTTTAATTGGCGCACTTAAACCACTATAATCAAAATCATTTTTCTTTTTATCTATTCTTTTTGTGTAAATTGTTCCATCGTTATTTCTATATAATTTTATTGGATATAAATCATCAGCTAATTTTAATAATATATTACTAAAAAAACCTGAACCTTTCATACGATCAACATAAAATATTTTATCGAATATATATATATAATCTAAATCTTTATCTTCCTCATGTATATAAATTTCTTGTTGACACTCTAAAATACTATCTTTTTCTGAAAACAATCGATTAAAATTATATGAAGTGGCGCCAGAATACTTGCCAGTTTTCACAACAAAGAAATCTCCTTCAACTATATATTCAACTAATGCAACATTATCTAGCTCAAAGTATTTATTATTTTTATCTTTTTTATAAATAGCAGCGAATGTTTTATAATTGTTCATTTTTATCACTCATTTCTAAGGTACTATTATAAATCAAAACAAATAAAAAAGAAAGCATAATTGCTTTCTAATATGTATTATCGCTATACTTAGCGCCAGATAAAATAATTTCATATTTATCAAATGTTTTTGGATTATTATATGTTGAATCAGGTAATAAACTAAAATAAAAATTATATTTTTCTTCTTGTCCAGCTTTTGGGTTTAATGATAAACTATCCATAAAATGTATTTCATTATTTTTATAATAAATAATTGATACAAATACCTCAACATTGTTATTTGTTGTATTATTATATGATACATCTATTTGATTATCATGTTCATTAATTGTTAAATCTGTTAACTTTAAATCTAAATTATGTTCATATGATCTTAATTTATCAACCTTAACATGTAATCTTTGTTTAACATAATCATTTATTGAACATAAATTTGTTAAAGATATTACAAATCTTTCTCCTGATGAAACAACATTTGTACTACCGTATTTTTTATCCACTCTAACATCATTTTTATCTAAAAAATCAAATGTAAAACTTGTTTTTATTGGAAAATTATTTTCATTTTTAGCTAATACATATAAATCCCCAGGGAAATCTTTTTTGGGAACAAATATCATTTTTTCTATTTTAATATTCTTACTTATTTCATCTTCATATGAAATTAATAATTTATCTATATCTACATCAGAATAATAATTAATTTCACCAGTTAAACTATTCTTTCTTTTTTTATTATTACTATTTTTATCTGTATCATCTTTTTCTTCTATTTTATCATTATCATTTTTATTAAAATTATTAATTATAAAATAAGTTGAAGTACCTATAATTCCTATACCTAATATAATTATTAATATTATTAATAATTTTTTACCGAAAGATGAATCTTTTTTTATAGTATTATCTACTGGTGGATTAACTTTTAAATCAGTACCACAGTTATTACAAAATAATGATCCTTCTTTAACTTCTAAATTACAATTTCTACATTTCATATTAATCACCCACCTTTATTAAATTTGAAGAATATGTATTATTATTTATATCACTTATTATAAATACAACATAGTATTCTCCATCTTTTAAAGTAGATCTTTTTAAATCTAAATCATCTAATGTTGAACTAAATCCCATTAATTCAGGAGCTGATTCCCATTCTGTAGTATAATTACCATTTTCATCTAAAATCTTATATATTGGTGTCCATATTTCTATAGAACTAAATTTACTAACATCTACTAATGAACCAGTTAATCTTTCATCAGAATTAACAGTGATTTTAGCATTTGTTAATTTTATATCACCATCTACATCCTTTAAATAAGCATTAACATGATAACTAAATCCTTTTTCACCAAATCCTTTAGTCTTATCATACAAAACTGCCATTGGTGTATATATTGTGTTAATACCATCAACATCTTCATTCATAACAGGAATTATATGTCTTTGATTATCAGAATCATTATACATAGATACTAAATTATTACCAATATTAGTTTTTAATACACCATCTTTTAATTCAGTATTGCCCGATTTATAAATTGGCATATAATAATTAGGATGTTCGCTACTTCTTTCAAAAACTACATATCTAGCTGTATTAAATTTATCTATTTCTTCAGCTGATAATTTTAATGAAACTTCTCTTCCTTCATCAACTACTTTAGTCTCATTTTCTTTCAAATTAAATCCGTATGACTTAGAATTAGTTTGAGTATTATAAAAACTTGTAATAAATGATGAATAATCATCCAATCCATCTAATTTTTGATATACTTCCATAAATTTTTTCTTCAACTTATTATTTGCATTATATGGGAAATAAATAGATATACCCTTTGAATTACTCATATTAGTATAATTATATAAAACTGCATCATCTATTTTAGATAATAAATTACTAGAATTAACTGATGAATAGTTTCCTAAATTACTTATTAATGAATATAAATCAACAGTATCATATCCATAAGTTTGTCCAGATGCATATTGATATAGATTAGATCTTACTTTTGAAACATTTGAATAACTTTTTGATAAATCTACTCCTGATATAAACTTATTTAATTCATCAACAATACCATCTATTTTAGATAAGTCCACAACTGAATAAGTTGCACCCATTGTTCCAGTAGAATCTATAATTTTCATTTGTCTTTGATATTGTTCAACAAATTTCTTTCCAAAAATATATCCATTATCACTAGGCTCTACATTATTTATAAAACCTAAAACATTTGATAAAGGTCCACCATATGATATTTCTTCTGAAAAAGCTATATAATCTGAATAATCTTTAAATATAGAAGCAACCTCTAAAGTACCATTTAAACAAGTTCTAAATATAACACCATCGAATTTATTATTACTACTAAAAGGACTATTTTTTAAAGCAGTTTTAAAATCTTCTAAAGTTAAATTATCATTTGTAAAATCATCGTATATTGCTCCGTCAAGTGCTCCACCATGATCATACATAATAAGATTATACTTACTAGCAGGATAATTATCAAAACCATATTTTAAGAAAGATGCAAAAACCTCTGGATCACCCATATTTAATTTTTCATAAGTTTCAATTTTTTTAAAACCATCCTTAGTTAATTTAAATATAGCATTCTCTTGATTACTAATATAATTATTTTGCCATTCTTTTGTTCCACCTGTATATAGCAAAACATTAACTTTACCTAAATCAATTTCACTAGGTTTAATTGCTGCTAAATCTGAAGTTACTATTCCGCTATCAGATTCAAGATTACTTCCATCTATATAAATCATAATTGTTCTATTACCATCATTTTTAGGAAGTAACATGATAATAGCTAGTGCAGCAATTAATACAACTAATAACGAAAGTAACGCTACAATAGTAATTCTTTTCTTTTTACTATTAGAATTTTTATTTACTACTTGATTTGAAATACTATTATTTTTAATTCTCTCTACTTGTTTTCCACAGGAATTACAAAATTTTTGTTCTGGAGATAACTTATTTCCACAATTACTACAAAACACTTTCTACCACCTCTAAATAAAGTATAGCATAAATTTGAAAAACCACTTTTTTAAATAAGTTCTTTTATATTTTTTATGTAAATAATTTTACATAAAAAAAATCACACTACATAGCGTGATTTTTTATAATTCTATTTTAATCAATTCTAGTTGTTTTAATTTTACATACTTTTACACATAGTAAACCTAGAATACTTGATAGTAATAATAAAATATAAGAATTAATACTATCACCAGTAGATGGATTAATAATTTCATCATATTGTATATTTATTACTATATCATGATCAGGCATTATAAATTTATTATTTTTTACTTCTATATCCATTTTATTACCATTGGCATCATATATTTCAATTACTGGATTAATTACTGAATTGTCTATATTTATCTCTACAGTTGATTTATATGGATATTTATCTTTATCAATTTTTATATATTTTGAATTCAATGTAATATTATGTATTTTAGTAACTTCATATTGATTTTCACCTATTTTAGCTGCTCCATATCCATCTTTTACATAATATGATGGATCTTCATTATAAGTTCCACCTGTTACTAATTGAATTATAGTTTCAGGATTTTCTGCACTAATTACCGAATCACCATTCGATTCAAAATCACCATCTTTTATAGTTATTGTAACCTGATCAATTGCATCTTGTGGATTAGATTGAGGATTACCCTCTGCTATAGGAGACATACCTTTTAAGTTACCTCCATTTATTTCAACCACTATTGGTTTTTTAGTAGTATGTTGTGATACTGCGATTGCTGCTCCTGTTGAAGTTGTTCCATTATCATTTGTTTTTATTTCATAATGATCAGCAGTACCAACGATATTACCACCATTTACTATTAAATTAGCTGCTCTTATTTCAATACCACTAGTTCCAGAGATATTACCACCATTAATTATAGTAGTACTATCTTGTTGTGGTAAATACATACCTACTCCATTTGTAGCTATTATATCACCACCATTAATAGTTATACTAACATTTTTATTATTATCATTACCATTACCTGCAATTGCCATATCATAACCTTTTATAGTTCCACCATTAACAGTAAGTTCTGTATTCCCAAATGATGCGATTGCAGCTCCATTTTCATTTAATGCTTCTATTGTTCCACCATTAATAGTAGCGGAACAATTACCACCTAAATCAAGCGCTTGTTCTTTTTTTGAATCTATTTTAACAAGCCCTCCATCCATAGTAAATGTTCCATTGTCACTATTTCTAATAGCACGTCCTTTTTCTGAATATACTGTTCCTGATTTCATAGTTAATTCATTATTATTATAAACAGCATGTCCAGTACATTTACCACTACACAATACTGTTCCACCATCAATTTCTAATTCTTCAAAGTTTCTAATTGCTCCATAAGTATCTTTTCCTTCAATAGTTCCACCCTTAAGTGTTAAAGACCCATTTGTAGGAGTAGTTTCACTACCTACTATGATGCCAAATAGTGCATTAGATGTAATTAAACCAGTTTTATCATCTGATGAATCATCTATTGTAACTTCTTCATTAATTGTAATTTTATTATTTCCTAATATTATTTGATGACCATTTAAATCTAAATTAGCAGCCACATTCATTTCTAATGAATTAATAACTATTACATCTTCCATTAATTTTATATTACCACCTGTTAAAAATGCATTTTCTAATGACATATAACCTATGCCCTCAACATAAGCAACTTTATTTGGATCAACATAAGTCCACTGAGCGTAATATGTAATATTTGAAGTTGGTTCTTCTTCTCCAGTAATCTTTGCTCCACCTGAAGACGATGTAAACCATCCATTAAACTTATTATCTACCTTAATTGGTGTTGGTAATTCACCAACAGAATCACCTATAAATATTTTTTTATAAGTTGGATTAACTGTTCCTCCTACTGGGTCAAATGTAATTTTAACTATATTTTCAGAATCTAACCAATATTTAAAAGTATGATATGTATCTCCGCTTATTTCTTCTTCATCTAATACTTTTTCAGCTAGTTCTTCTATATCACTAACTTTTGTTTCATCTGTATCAGTTGATACCGTAGGAGCATTTGAACTATTAGCTTTTCCTAAATGATATGTTTTACCTTTAATTATTCCATCATAAATATTTATTTCATCATTTGCTATTACACCATATGTACTACCTTGTATAACAGGACTATTTTGATTATATACTTCATCTTTAGTGCCTATATTCAAAGTACCTATATCATTATAAACAGCATATGAATTATTAGCTACTATAGTACCTCCTACTATATTAAGAGTACCTCCATTTAAATTATGAACTGTTGCTCTTTCAGATGTATTTGATTCTAAATAAGCAGTTCCACCTATTGTAGCAGTACCAGATTTATTATATAAAACTTGTCTAGAATATGTTGCTATATAATTTCCACTATTAATTGTTAATACTGCATCAGAATTATTATTTATCATACCAGAACTAGCATCTGTAGTAACAGTACCATTTTTTATTTCTAATATTCCATTATTAGTTATTACGGTAGAATTAGCTCCACTATTTCTTAATGTGTATCCATTTAAATCTAATACTATATTTCTATTATTTGGTATAGTTATATTTTCAGTTCTATCTTTTACTAAAGTAATAGTAGTTTTAGCATCAGTATCTATAGCTTTAATAGCAAGAGCTATTGATTTATAATATGATCCATCTATTTCAGCAACCGCATCAGATGGAATAGCTTTAACATTTGTAATACCAAATATAAATATTAATAAAAACAATAAAAGTTTCTTTTTCATACACACATCTACCTTTATTCTAATATAAAAATAATAACATATAATCATTTAAAACACAATAAAAAAAGATGCCAATTTGACATCAATTCTTTATAATAACTCTTTAATTTTATCTTCCATATTTTCTGGTTTAAATGTAGGAGAATATCTACCTACTACATTACCTTCTTTATCTACTAAAAACTTAGTAAAATTCCATTTAATATCTCCATCTTTTTTTGCAGTTTTACTTATTTTATCAATAGCTTTCATAGCCATTTTATTCTTCATACCCTCAATAGTATCTTCTTTTATTTGTTCTTTTAAATAAGTATATAATTCTAATTCATTTTCACCATTAACATCTGCTTTAGAAAATTGATCAAATGATGTATTATACTTTAATGCACAAAATTCATGTATTTCATCATCACTCCCAGGTGCTTGATTTCCAAATTGATTACATGGAATATCAATTATTTCTAAGCCTTTATCATGATATTCTTTATATAGTTTTTCTAATCCTTCATATTGAGGAGTAAAACCACATCCAGTTGCTGTATTAACTATTATTAATACTTTTCCTTTATATTCTTTTAAACTTACTTTTTTACTATTTCTATCTACTATAGAATAATCAAATATTGACATATATACCTCCTAATCACTTACGTCTATATCTAATGTTATTTCAATCTTATAATCTTTATATTTATTCTTTACTTCATTATATATTTCTTTATATAATTCTTCTCTATTCTTTATTTTAAAATCAATAATAATATCAAAGCTAATGCTCTTATCTTCTTCATCTAAATAAAAACCATGCATTTGTAATATTCCTTTATGAGAAAAAACTATCTTTGTTATTTCTTGTTTTGTTTCAATTACTTTCTTATCTTTAGTATTTACTGAATATACTCCAATTGTATGTAATAATACACCATACTTTTTCAAAATAGTCTTTGATACTCTTCTAGATATTTTATCTATATCTGAAACTGATAAAGTATCCGCTACTTCTATATGAACAGAACCTAAATATTTATCTGGTCCATAATCATTTAGTACTAAATCATATGCTCCTTGAACATCTTTTTCTTTAGTAATCTCTTTTTTAATAGCTCTAGATAAATCACTTTCTACTCTTAATCCTAACATATTATCAACAGAATCTTTTATTAATTCTAATCCTGTTTTAATAATAAAGATTGATAATAATACACCAACATATGCTTCTATACTTATATCAAATATTAAATAGATAATCGCAGAAGCTAGAACTGAGATAGATAAAATTGCATCATTAAATGCATCTGATCCACTTGCTACTAAAGAATCAGAATTAACTTCTTTACCTTTTTTCTTAACATATATTCCTAATATAAATTTAACTATTATTCCTGCGATTAAAATAATTAATGTTATAGTACTATAATCTGGTATTTCTGGATTAATTATTTTTTTAATAGATTCTACTAAAGCAGTAATACCTGCATATAGTACTATTGCAGAAACTATTAAAGATGTAATATATTCTATTCTTCCATATCCATATGGATGTTTTTGATCTGGTGCCTTACCTGCTAATTTAGTTCCAACTATTGTTATAATGCTAGATAATGCATCACTTAAATTATTAACAGCATCTGATATAATTGCTATGGAATTAGATAGTAATCCTACAAATGCTTTAAAGGAAGCAAGTACAATGTTAGATATAATACTAATTATACTTGTTCTAATAACTAATTTTTCACGGTTATTTTTCATTATTACCTCTACACCCACTTTTCTATTTTATTCTTTGAATCTTTTGCTTCATGTCCAAATATAGCAAGTGCATCATCTAATACATTTGCACCAACACATATTCTTTTTATATCATTAACTACATTAGCAAGACCTGATCCTTCATGTGTAGTAATAACTCTAACTGTTTTACCGCTAAAATCTAAATCCTTTATAGCAGTTTCTATTTCAGGTGCATATGTTCCCCAATAAATTGGTGTCATTATATAAATAACTTCATACATAGATATATCATTTATTGTTTCTTTAATTGGAGCATTACCTATTCTTTCTTTAGCTTCTTTAATACATGTTTCATAATCTTTTGAATAAGGTACTAAAGGTTCTACTTTAAACATATCAGCATTAGTAAATTCTTTAACATATTCTGCTACATATTCTGTATTACCTTTTTCTACATATCCAACAGAATAATTTTCATCTGCTCTACTATAATAAATAATTAAACTTTTTTTATCTTTCATTTTATCCTCCTCATTAATTATTTTTCGAATTTAATTGTTATATTTCCTTCTCCTAAATCTGGTAAATTATCTATATGTCCTATTTTAGTATAACTATATGATGTATCAAATGATTCATAAAATATAACTAAACAATTATCTCCATAAAGCATTACATCACCTTTTTCTATATGATTAGGATTATATGAATTAGTCTTTAAAGAATTATCCATATAAACATATTTTTCATTACCATTTAATTCGCTCATATTTAATTCCTGAGGCAATAAACCAGCAAAACTTTTAGCTGTTTCATTATCTTCTAAATTTATTATATATTCTTTTCCATTAATAATTGCTTTCACAGATTTAACCACCTCATTTGAATTATTTGATTCATTATTATTCTTTTCTCGTTGATTAGTTTGAGTATTTTGATTATTTGTTTCATTTTTTTTAGACACACATCCAACTGCCATAAAAATCAAAACAATAATCAAAAAACTTAATACGACTTTCTTCATTATTAATCAACTCCATAAGTATTATATCATAAAAAAGGAGAATTTTTACATTCTCCTAATATCTTAATATTACGATTGTTTTCAAACTGGAAAATAATCTAATTCATTTGTGATTTATTTTTCTTTTTAATAATTATAACTGAACAAACACCTATTACTACTAATAAAGCAATTCCACCAATAGCATAATAAAGAATAATATTATTTTGGTTATTTTTATTATCGCTAGTTGTTGTAGTTGTATTTGTGGTATTTGAAGTTACATTTGATGAATCATAAGAACCTGAATTTATGCTTACTTCTTTTCCATCTACATATAACTTATATTTCCCATTAGAATAAATATTTGAATTTGTATTATCATCATTTGCTAGCGAATCTAAATAAGTATCTGCTGTTAATGATAATACTGAATCAGATGATATTGCTAAAGTCACATTTTTTGCTTGGTTTTCTTTATCAATTGCTCCTACTATAACACTTCCACTTTTCATAGTTAATGCAAGTGTTGAAATATTGTCAATTATGAAATCTCCACCTACTTTTTGATTAGTCATATTAAGTGTTACATTACCACCATTAGATCCAGATGTTCCCCATTTAGCAGTTGTTGCTTTTAAGAAGGCACCATCAGAATCATTATTTGTTATTGTATTATTTTCTAAAGTAATAACTGTATTTGTATTTGTAACAAATATTATTTCACCTTTATTATTTGTTATGTTAGAATCTTTAGCAGTAAATGAACTTGTTCCTACATCTGCATCTCCAGACATTGATTGATAAATAAATATAGATTTATAAGTTTCTGAATTACCATTTAATTTTGTATTAGTTGCTTCCATTGTAACATTATTTAAAGTAACAGAGTTTTTACCTTCAACTACAACTCCTTCAGAAACATTTGCTGTTAACTGTGCATCGTTAACTATAATATCTGCTGTAGAATAAATAACTGGTGAACCTGTCCCATTTGTTTCATAAGTTCCTTTATTAACTGTTAATGTTCCTCCTCCTCTATCAGATCTAATAGCTGCAGAAGAATTACCCTCTGTTTTGACAGTACAGCTATTTGCTGTTAAAGTTCCTCCTCCAGTTACCATAACTCCACCTGAATTATTTGAAGATGTATTTATTGTAGCATCACTAATATTAATAACACCAGTACCATATGAAAATACACCATTTCCATATGAAGCATCAGTTGTAATAGTTCCACCTTTAATATTTAAAGTTGCACCATTATTTACAAATATGGCTGCATTAGTTCCATAAAAATCATAATTATCACTATGTGAACTTGGACTTCCTGTTTTATTTATAGTACAACTATTTATTGTACTTGTTCCTCCTGATACTAATAATGCATTTTGTTCTGCTGTACTACTTGAATATGTTTTGTTATTCTCTTCTGTATTAGAAGAAAATGTTGTTGCTCCTGAATGCGTTACACTAGATGAACTACTATTTCCTCCAGGTCCTCCATTTGAATCTCCAGGAGGTTTAGCTGGTGGTTCTGCAAACACTAAAGTTGGAATTGTAATTAATGTAATTAAACCAATTGCAAATAAAGATTTAATTTTTTTCATATATTCTCCTTTCTATTATCAATAATATTATACTACAAAAAAATTAAATCACATATATTAGATTTACTTTTTATCATTTTTTTATTATAAGCAAATTACCACCCAATAATATTTAAATTATCAAATCTTTCGTTCCAACTCATAACCTTTTTATCGTATATTTCTTTAGTATTATATTTATGTTTAATAGGTCTTATTGTTTTACTAAAAATATCACTTAAACCATATGGAGCATATATTTTTATTTCATTATTTTCTTTTGTTAGACCTTTATATTCTTTATACTCTTTAACAGAAAAACCACTCCATACTTTAGTTAATAAATTAGTTAATGCCGCAAAATCATTACTTTTCTCTATACCTTTATGTTTTAATTCATCAGTAAATTCTTTTCTAGCATCTATTGCTTTCAGTCTTTGATTAATCCAACCATCTGAACAACCCTTTCTTATATGTTTCTAAAGCTCTATTAATTGTTATTTTAAGATCATATTCTTCATCTATTCTTTCTTTTCCTAAATGTGCAAGCCATAATTTAATTAGCTCTGCTTTCTTACTAGGAATGGATTCAATAAGTCTAAACATTCCTTCAATGTCAAGAACATCAGTAAGTCTCTTTTTTCCATCTTTAGCTAACAATTTTAAAGCGTGACAATTTGTCACAGTTTCATTACCATCTTTTTTAGTCTTTGTTTTAACTTTCTCCAATATGCAGTAGCATCAGCACTTTCCGTTAAAACAGCTATTATATCTACTACACTGATATAGTATTTTTCTTGCTCCTTATCCCATACTGTTCTAATTTTTACTACTAAAAAAAAATGTCCTTTAAACATCTTTCTTTTCTAAAATCATAATCTTCCAATTATTTTAACAAAGTATAATTTTTAAATATCACGATGTCGAAATAAAATCTAATAATCTATTTTTTTCTTCCGTATTAGTTAAAAAGTATATAGAATTGCTCTCTAATATATCTTTTATAAACTTTTTATCATTCTTTTCTAATAGTTTATCTACAACATATTTTTGATCTAATTGATTATTTAGTGTACTAAAATCATTACAATAATCTAAGAACCCCAATAACAACTCAATATCTCCTTTATCAATAAAATAATCTATTATTTTATTTCTGTTATAATCCCAGTAAATAGAAACTAAACTTGTCAAAGTATATGAATTGTCATCATTAATTAATTTTAAAACCAAATCGTCAAATTCATCATTAGATAATTTTGTAATTAGTGTATGAAAAGGTCCATTATTACATTGTTTTATAATTTCTTTCTCTTTATCAGTATAATTACTCATCTTTTAATCTCCTTTGTTTTTACATTATCTAATTCCATTATTTTATTTATAAATCAAGTTAGATTTTACAATTATTTATTATAGGATTCATTACTTCTTTTCTTCATGTATCATTTTCATTATTAATGCTTTGCCATTTGGTGACTTGAGATAAATTCCATTACCTTTATTATCCATATATTCTTCTACCGGTTCTCCTAAAAGGATATGAGCAGTGTCGTAATAATTCTTCGGAACATAAACAGAAGTTGCTTCGTCGGATGGCAAAGCTTCAATATGTTTATCATCTTCTCTGGTACAATATATATCTTTTTGATATCTATTATCTAAAATTGATAATAATCTTTTTGCAAATTCTAATTTTTTATTTTTTGTTTCAACACCATAAGACCATGATCTTTCCATTATTTCTTCTAATGTTGGATCTAAAACATTTTTATCATATAGTTGAAACAAATTGCTACCTTTATGAAGTAAAATAATACCATCATCAGTTTTTGCAAAAATACCACAATAAGTTTTTAATACACTTTGATGTAGCTTTGTTCGTTGATAATAACTTGGATAATCTTTAATACAATCTTCATTTATCAAACTCATTATCGCCTTTCTTGCATTATTCGAATATTTAGAATTCATTCTTTTCTCTAAATACTGCTTTAATTCATCTATTTTATATTCGCTTAATAAACTCATTATTGTTTTATATTCTGTTTTATCCATAAACAAACCCTCCATATAAAATATTATATATTAAAATTACCTTTAGTAAAGATTTTTCTACCTTCTTTCTAAAACCATAACTGTTTCAACATGATGTGTATTTGGGAACATATCAAATGGTTGTACTTCAGTTATTTCATATAAGTTTCTAATTACATTATAGTCCCTAGCTAGAGTTACTGGATTACAAGAAATATAGATAATATTTTTTGGTTTAAATTTTAATAGTGCTCGTAAACTTCTTTTATCACTACCACTTCTTGGTGGATCTAAAACTAGTGTATCAATATTTAAATCTTTTAATTCATCAATTAGGTCTTCTACCCTTCCATGCATAAATTCAACATTATCTAAATTATTTAGAACCATATTACTTTTAGCATCTTCAACAGCTGATTTATTAGATTCAATTGCTATTACTCTTCTAGATTTTTTTGCTAAGGAAATGGCTATTGTACCAGTACCTGAATAAAGATCTACGCATATGTTTTGTTCATTTATATTCTTTAATGCAAATTCAAACAATTTTTCAGCAGTTACTGGATTAACTTGAAAGAATGATTTAGGTGAAATATCAAATACTAAATCATTTAATTTTTGATTAATACTATCCATTCCGTATACTAAGTCATTACCCACATAAATACATGATGCAATATCTAATCTTTTTATAAACTTATCAATCCATCTTTTATTAATTGTATCTATACAAATCATTAATTCATCTTTAGCGACCCTTATCATTACTTCATTAATTCTGTGGCTAGTATAATAACCAATAAAATCCTTTATTTTTGAAATTGCTTCATTTATTAATGGGTCACAAAGTAAGCATTCATTTATTCCAACTAATTTATTACTTTTTGGTTCATAATAACCAATACTATTACCCTCTATTCTTAATACTACTTTATTTCTATAATTGTTATTATTGTATGAAAGTGTATCATTTACATTTAATTCTAATTTACATATTTTTTTAAAGACATCTATTACTTTTTGTTTTTTAAATTCAAGTTGTAATTCCTTGTTCATATGCATTATATCGCACCCACCACATTTACCATAAAAAGGACATAAAGGTATTGTTCTTTTATTATTAATTGATATTACTTCTATTAATTCACCAATTGCGTAATTCTTTTTCATTTCAATTATTTTTATTTTTACATCTTCTTCTGGTAGTGCTCCCTTAATGAATATTACAAGTCCATCTTTTATCGCAACACCCTCAGCTTCATTATTCAATCTTACAACTTTTACAATTAATTCTTTTCCCAACTTCATAAAAACACCTAGTGTTATTATACTATATTTTATTAAAAATTGTACAAACTAATTATAAAGGAGCTTTTTATGAATATAAATGAATTAATTAATAATAATCCCGATTTAAAAAAAAGAGAAATAATTATAAATAATAATACTATTAATATCATATATTTTGAATCACTTTGTTCATCAAATGATATAAACGATTTTATTTTAAAACCAATATTAAATAATGAATTAGATAATATTAATGACATTAAAAACAAGTTACCAATTAATAACTTTATAGATTTAAAAGATAATAAGGAATTAGAATTTTGTTTATACTCTGGTTTTACAATTATTAACATCAATAATGATTACATAGCTTTTGAAACAAAGTATAGTCTTGATTCTGGAATAAATGAAGCTAGTAATGAAAAAGTAATAAAAGGACCTAAAGATTCATTTTCAGAAAATTATCAAAATAATTTAGGTTTAATTCGAAAAAGAATTAGATCAAAGAAATTGATTATTAAAGAATTTATTATTGGAACAAAGAGTAAAACAAAAGTATCTCTTTTATATGTTGATGACATTGTTAATAAAGATTTAATTAATAAAATTGAAAAAAAATTAAAAACAATGAGTCTAGATTATGTTGCTAATAGTAATTATATAGCTGATAATCTAACTGATAAGTCTTATATGTTCCCAACTAACTTAATGACAGAAAGACCTGACTTTGTATCATTTTGTATGATGGAAGGAAGATGTTCAATTGTTGTAGAGAATTCACCACAAGTGTTAATTATACCATCCTTCTTTTCTGATTATATAAAGAATATTGATGACTATTATCAGAATAATAAAAACGTATCTATTACAAGAATTATTAGAATAGTTGCTTTTTTAGTAGCGATAATTACCCCTGGTATTTATATTGCTTTAACAACATTTAACCAAGAAACATTACCTACATCTCTATTAATAAATTTTTCTATGCAGCGTGAAGGTGTTCCTTTTCCATCAATTGTTGAAGCAATTCTTTTATGGTTCACTTTTGAAATACTAAGAGAAGCTGATACCAGAGTTCCATTTGTCGTTGGTTCATCAATGTCGATTGTCGGTGCCTTAGTACTTGGAGATGCAGCTGTTAATGCTGGAATTATTTCACCTATTATGATAATCATAATAGCTATATCTTCAGTAGCTTCATTTTTATTTAATGATAATGATGTTGTTAATACAATTAGACTATGGAAACTAATATTTTTATTATTAGGTGCCTTTGTTGGTCTATATGGAATATTTATTGCTTCTTTGTTATTCCTAATTAGAGTTTGTTCTATAGATAGTTTTGGATTTGATTATACAGTTCCATATGCACCATTTAACTTTGATGAACAAAAGAATAATTTTATATTAACTAAAAGATATAAATTAAACAAAAGAAATTCAATATTAACAAGAAATACTAAAAGGAGATAATATGAAAAAGATAATAACAATAATATTTATATTATTATTAACAGGTTGTTATAACTATAAAGAATTAAATAAACTTGGAATAGTTTCTTCAATCTCTATTGATAAAAAAGAAGATAAATATTTAATTGGTGCCCAAGTTATGAATATAAAAGATGAAAAAGAATCTGAATCTAGTAAAGTAATTGTGTTTGAATCTACCGGTTCAACTATAGAAGAAGCATTAAGGAAAATGACTAATACAGCTGACAAAAAGCTATATGGTGGACATTTAAGTAAACTTGTTTTATCTGAAGAAATTGCTAAAGAAGGGATTATTAATGTAATCGATTTATTTCAAAGATTACCTGAAATAAAAGACGAGTTCACTATCACAATATCAAAAGGAATTCAGGCTTTAGATGTAATAAAAGTATTAACAAATGGATCAACTCCAGCTGATTATGTTTCTAACGCAATTGAAAACTCTTCTATTGAAAGTGCATTAACCTATTCCTCTAAATTAGATGAATTTCTATCTTTTTATTTAAAAAAATATATAGATCCAGTGGTATCCGTAATTGAAGTAGAAAACTTTAATAATAAAGGAACAACTATTAATAATAGTGAAACGACAAGTCCTAAAACAAGAATTGAACTTAGCAACATCGCTATTACTAAAGATGGAAAACTAGAAAAATATTTAGATAATGATGAAACAATTGGCTATAATTTTCTTATGAATAAGATTGATCAAATGATTGTACCAGTTAAATGTGATGATAATAATTATGCATCTATCTCAATTCTTAGTAGCAAAACAAAATCAAATGTTAATAAAAGTAATAATAAATTCATTATTAATTTTTATATAGAAGGAAATGCTAATATAAATGAATACAATTGTAAAAAAGAAATAAATGAAGAAACAATTACAGAATTAGAAAAATTAACTAATAATAAAATAAAAGATTATATAAACAAAGTTTTAGATGTAAAAACAGATAGTGAGTTCTTAGGACTAAAAAGAATTATTTATTTAGATTATCCAAATTATAATAATGAAAAATATAATTTAGAAACAAAAATAAATATTAATATTTCTAGAAAAGGTGAAATAAGTAATTCAAGTAAAGGAGAAAAATATGAACACTAAAATAAGTAGAATTGGTTTTTCTTCAATTATATTTTTTATATCACAGACTATGTTTCTACATACTGGGTTAAATCAATTATTAAATGGATCTGGTAATGGTAGTATTTATTCTATATTATTAGGTGGATTATTATCTATGATAATACTATTCTTTATTATTAGATATTTTAATTTTGAAAAAGATTTAAATCTATTTAAAAAGAACGATAAATTATTTAGATCTTATGGTAAAATCATTAATGTTTTTTTAGTAATTATATTTACATTTTATTTTATATATTCTCTTTGGAGTATTAACACTTATGTGCAAAATAAATATTTAGATTCTACACCTAGTTTTATTATAATTTTATTATTCTTAATACCAGCTGTATGGTGTGCATCATTAAATATGAAAACCATATCTAAGGTATCAATATCTGTTTTTTTAGTAACTGTTTTTATAATTCTCTTTTCAATTCTAAATTTATATTCTTCTATAGAAATTAATAATTTAAAACCTTGGTTTAATACCCCTATAATTAAAATAATTAAAGATTCAATATTATTTACATCATATTTTGTTTCACCTACATTTATGTTATTAGTAATACCAAAAAATGAAATATATGAGTCAAATAAACTATCAAAAACTATAATTATTTTTTATATAATAACTATTATTAATTTTCTATTATTATTTATTTTTATAATAGGTGTATTTGGCATAGATTTAGCTAGAATTTTAAGTTATCCAGAATATACTCTAATGAAAAAAGTAAATTTCTTTGACTTTATTCAACATATTGAAAATTTATCTACAATTGAATGGTTGTACTCAATATTTATATCAACTGTTTTATCATTATTCTTTATTAAAGAATATCTTAATTATATTAATAAATATAATAAAAAAATATTTGGTTTTATAATAATTATTAGTTTTATAACTTCATTAGTATTATTTAATAATACGACCATAGGTTCCAATTTTATGATGAAATACTTTATATTCATATTTTTTATTCCCATAATAATATTATTATTAATTTCAAATATAAAAATTAAAAAAAATAAGAATTAATTCTTATTTCTTTTATAATGAAACATATATTGAATAACTATACCTGAATAATTTCTATATTTTTTATACACAAAATCTTGTATTTTATTAACTCCTTCAATATTATACTTATCTTTCATATATTTTTTTACCCATGTATCAATTGGAAATACATCAAATCTATGATAAGCAAATAATAAAATACATGAAGCCACTTTATCTCCTACTCCATTAAGAGTTTTTAAGTATTCTAGTGCATCTTCACTATTCATTTCTATAATTCTATTAATATCAAATTCATTATTCTTTACTTTATTAATAAATTCATAAATGTATTTATCCCTAAAACCTACCTTGCAATTTCTAAGTGTATTAATATCACAATTACTTATCTCTTCTAAACTTGGAAACAAATAATATTCTTTATTATTAAAAACTACTTTTTTTCCATAAGTTTTAGATATATTATCTAATGCTTTTTTAATTTGTGGAACTCTATTATTAGAAGAAATTATATAACTAATTATTGTTTCAAATATAGGTTCATTAATCATTTTTAAACCTTTACATGAATCAATTATACTTTTATTACTTGAATCTATTTTTAACAATTCTTTATTTATTATTTCATAATCATAGTCTAAATCAAAATAATTTCTTATTACTTTTTCTAAATTATTTTCATCAGATGATTTTACTACTAATTCATTTCCCACTAGTTTTATATTAATTACTCTATCAGAAAGAATAACTGTATAAGAATTATCTACTTCTTCTTCAAATCTAAATATTTGACCACAAGTAACAGTATCTTTTAAATTAAAATTATTTACTTTTAATTTCATAAAATCACCTAAAAATATTCTAACATATTAGAATATTTTTTTAAATAAATAAAAAACTAATAATGGTGATTATATGTTATTTATACTTATACTTTTATTAAAAACAATTGAAGCTTTTACATCCACTATATCTACAATACTATTAATAGATGAAAAAAGAATAATGAGTTCTATACTTAGTTTTGTTCAAATTATTATTTGGTTCTTAATAATTAAATTAGCGCTAGATGATAAAAATGAAATACTAATCGCAATTAGTTACGCAGCCGGTTATTCTATTGGAACATATCTTGCTTCTTTATTAACTACTAAATTATCTAAAAAGAAATTACTTGTTCAAATTATAACCAATAAAAATGAAGTGTTTGATATATTAAAAGAGCATAGATATTCAGGTTCTATAATAAATGCACATGGATTATATGGGACAAATATTTATATAGTTTATTCTTTTATTAATAATAAACGAAAGAATGAATTAATTAGTCTAATTAACTCTGTTGATATTAATGCATTTATTAGTATTAATCAAAGTAAAGAATTAATAAATGGTTATTTTACTCATTCTAATGAACATTAAAAAGTGGTAAATAATTACCACTTTTTTATCTCATTCTTTGACCGTTCATTCCTCCTGGTCCCATACCTCCTGGTCCCATCATCTGATTAGTTAATTCATGTATTTCTTCACCATTAACAATTAATGTACCTCCAGTATATGTAGCTGTTCCATCATAATCAAATGCAGATTGACCTGTTATATTTATAGTTCCACCAGTAATTGTTAAATCACCATTTGAATCTATTCCATCTGTATCTCCTTGTGCCATTTTTATTGTTATATTTCCTCCGTTTATTTCAGTTAATACTTGATAATCAGATCTTTTGTTACCGGAATTAATTCCATCATCTGATGCAGATATGTTGATGGTACCATCATTTATTTTAATAGTAGTAGATTCTATTCCTTCTGCTCCTGATATATTTATAGTTCCATTATTTATTTCTATATACCCATCTGCGTGTATTCCATCATCACCTGAATCAATACTTATATTACCATTATTAATTATTATTTTATTTGTAGAATCAAAACCATCTGTTGTACTATTAATAGTTATATCTCCTCCATTAATTGTAATAATTCCCTTATTTATATCTTCTTCATTAGTAGTTTTAATACCATCTCCACCAGCTTTAATATTAAATGTACCTGTTTCTATAGATACTGAATCTTTACCTTTAATACTATCATCTTTAGAAATAATATTAAAAGTACCTGAATTTATTTCTAAATCATCTTTAGATACAATTCCATCACCATAATTAGCATTTACATTTAGTATTCCATCTCCATATATAATTAGATCATCTTTACTATAAATACAGGCATCAGCTTCTTCAAATCCAGTATAATTAGATCCATCTGTAAGAGTATTTTCTCCTTCTAATTTAATATATACATTTTTAGCGTTAACTACATTTATACAAGGTCCACTTGTATTATTAATAGTTACATTTTTAAAAGAAAGTACCACGTTTTCTTCAGTATTTATTTCAATATAACCATTTAATGTACCTGATAAATTATAAACACCTTGTTTTGTAATAGATAATTTACTTTCTTTATTTAAATCTATATCACTAGTCTCATAACTACTAAAATCATATTTATCTGTTGATGTAGTATCTGTTTTAGTATCTGTTTTAGTTTCAGTCTTTGTATCTTCTATTTTTGTATCATCTACCTTATTATTAAAGAATACTAAATAAGTAGTTATTCCTCCAATTAATATTAATAACACTATTATTAATATAGTTATACTTTTATTTTTCACTATAACATCTCCTCCGTTTCAGCTTTACTTATACTTATTTTTAAATTTCCATTTAAAACTCTTAATTCATCTATAAATTTCTTTTCAGAAATATTTTTTTTCATTTCTATTTTATACTTCAATTCATATAAACTACCCATATTAGATGTTTTTACTTTTATTATTTCAAATACTTCAGTATATTTTTTTAATACTTTATCAAATACTGTATCATAATCTAAATCTTCTGGAATAAGTATATCAAGTGTTTTATATTTTGTTTCTTCATTACCAAATTTAGAATAAGTTAATAATAATAGTATTAAACCAGTTACTAGTGTTACTAAAGAAGCAAATACTACTTGTCCCATACCTATTGCAAGACCAATAGACATAGCTAGAAATACTGATATTATTTCTTTTGAATTACCTGGTATACTTCTAAATCTAATTAGAGAAAAAGCACCTACAATCGCAACGGATGTTCCTAAATTACCATTTACCATAATAATAATCATACTTACTATTAATGGCATAACTGATAAGGATACTATAAAGTTTTTATTATATTTAGTAGTTTTCATATGTACAAATGATATAAAAATACCTAATATAATAGAAGTAATAATACATATACTTGCTGAGGAAAAAGTTAAACTATCACCTATAATACTATTAAACATATAATTCATTCCTTTCTTTTAATTTTTTATAAGCTTCACCTACTTTTGAATATGAAGTAGGATATATTTTTAGTTCATTTAATACTTTAGAAAACCAATTGGGATATCCCTTTAAAGTTTTAACTTCCATAATATATCCATCATTAAATAGTGAATCTTCATCATCTATATTAACTAGATCTAGTTTTTTATTACTATATCTAATATTTGTATCAAATGTTACTCTATATGATTCATCTTCTTTAAATGCATAAGATAATCTATCATATGTTAAACTAATTTTAGGTTTTAAATTATTCTTCTTAAATGTATAATCTAGTTCACTCATAATTTGTTTATTGGTATTAGGTATAACTTTATTATTAATATAATTTATCGCATCATTATAATCAATAACAACTCTTCTTTTATTACCATGTCCTTTAAACTTCTTCTTTATTTCTAAAAATACATTAATTCCTTCTTTAGCTTCAGAATAACTTCTTAATCTAACCTTTTCTTTATATAAAGGTTTATCAAGAGATTTAACTATGAACTCATATTCATCATTATCAAAATAAATATTATATATCCTTTCATCAAAATACTTATCTTTAACGAGTTTATCCTCTATTCTATCCATAAGCTCTTTATACTTATCAAAACTAATAAAGTATTTTTGTTCCATTCTATCTATTATGGTTATAGCCATAATATCCCTCCTCTTGTTAAATATCATAATAAAAAAAATAAAAATCATTATGTAAAAATTATGTGAAATTTTGGGAATAAAAAAATGAAGAATTATGATGTGAACCCTAAATAGTAGACATTAATAAAAAGCGATTATATTAAAAAGAGAAAAAATTACTTTTCTCTTTTTGTATAAGTTTTTCTCTTTTTCTTAACTTTTGACTTTAATCTATTTGTGTTATAAAATAATATCCATTCTTCTACAAGTTGAATATATTCTTGTAAAGATGTAATATTATTGTTGTACAAAGTTTCTTTCTTAAGAAGTGGATGCCAACTCTCTATAGGAGAGTCATCAATTGGATTTCCTTTTCTAGCCATAGAAATTTGTATTCCGTTTGATTCACAAATAACTTTGTACTCAAAAGATGTATATTGGAATCCCTGATCACTGTGAATGATCAATCCATGTACATCTTTTTCTTTTGATAAAGCTTCATTTAAAGTATCTATAACTAATTTATTATCATTATGTTTAGATATTTTATATGCAACTACATGTCTATCATATAAATCTATTATTATTGTTGATAAATATGCTCTTGAACCTTTAAATATAAGATATGTTACATCTGTATCCCACACTTTATTTGGTGCATCAGTAGTAAAATTTCTATTCAATAGATTTGGTTTAACATTATCTTCAATTCTCTCATTTTTATTTTTCTTCCTTGATTTCCTTATATATTCAGCCATTAAATTATATTTTTTCATTACTCTTAATACCTTTTTTCCATTCATAACTACACCATACTTTTGGAGTAGGCCATCAACAATCCTACGATATCCATATGTACCCTTAGAATTATCAAATATTTCTTTTATCATTAAATAATCATAATAATCTGGATCTTCCTTATTTCTATATTTATAATAGGTTTTAGGACTTATATTAAGTACGGCACACATGTTAGTAAGTTTATAATTATTTTTATATAAATTTATAAATGTTACTTTTTCTCTCGTTGTGCCTTGAGGAAGGCCTGGTATTTTTTTAATATTTCATATCTTTCTTTCCAATCTTCTTTTGTTAAATTTGATTCTTTAAGCCTACCACGTTTTTTCCCTAAACCTGGATATAATTCAGGGTGTAAACTATATTTTCTATTCCAATTATATATAGTATTCTGTGATATATTATATTCTTTTTCGAGTCTTGTTATTGGAACTCCTTCTTCGTTATGTTTTCTTAATATTTCCATAGTTAATTCTATAGTATATTTTTCATACTTTTGTCCTTTTGAAGCCATAGAAAAACACCTCCTTTCGGAAGTGTATTCTATCATATTTTTTAAAATCGTTTTTTATTAATGTCTACTCCAAGGGGTGCATTTCATTATTCTTCATTTTTTTTACTTTTATCATATTTATTTACTAATTCTAATACCTTTATTTCTTTTTCTTTAGCATTAGCTTTACTACCTGATTTAATTATTTCCAAAGCAGATTCAGCATCGTGTAATGCTTCAGATAAACCACTAAATGGCTCTTTATATTTTTCTTTCGCTTCTTCATCAGTAAAAATTACATCGTTATGTAAAGCCCAGGCATCCATAAACATTGTTCTTATAAGAATTTCAAATGTTACAGGAGCACCAGTTACAAATGGCATTAAATAACTTGCATTTATCTTATATCCTCTATAACCAGAATCTTTTGGTTTATCCATACGATCACTTGTAACAATATTTGTTATTTGTGGATTTTCTTCTAATTTTTTCATTATTTCTGATATATATTCCTTTGCTGTTTTTTCATCAGTACACACAACCTTATATCTAACTATATCTCTAACTTGTAACATATCTTCAGCTGTACATTCTAAATGTCTTTTTATCATCTTTCTTCGAATACTTTCAATTGGTTTTATTCCGTATACAAAATGTAGTACATCATCCTTATTTTTAAAATCTTTAATTGATTCTTCAATTAATGGTTTGATTTTATCAAACACACTATAGAATATATATGATACTTTTTCATATTCTCTTCTATATGGTGCCAATTCTTCTTCACTTTCTTTTTCTTTTATCTTTTTTTCAACCTTAAACTGATTATCTAAAGACCAATCATAATACGCTAATTTCTTACTTAAACTTGCAAGTTTTCTCTTATTTTCTTCAGTACAATCACCTTTATAGTTTATCTTATGTTCCTCTCTTGCGAATATATCCATAAATATAGTTCTTAATTGGATTTCTGCTTTTATAAATTCTATTTTAGAACCCATTACTACTGGATATTTAACTAATATATGATAACTTTTATAACCACTTTTCTTTGGATTAGATATATAATCTCTTTCTTCAACAATTTCAAATTCATCAGTTTTTCTTAATAACTTAATATATTCATACATATCAGTTAAAGTTAAACAAACTAATCTAATTCCTACAATATCGTGCATATCTTCATAATCAATATTTAAATTTTTTTCTTTATTTCTATTTTGTTTATCAATAAAGCTCTCTAGAGATTTTCTTCTACTTGTAGTATAAGCAAGTGTATTTCCTTCATCAATAAACTCTTTTGTTAATGATGAAATCTTTTTTTCCAATACTTTTAATGCCAAATCATTTACAGGAATTCCGTCTTTAAACTTTTTTAATTCTCTTGATAGATATTCTAACCTTTCTTTTGACAATTCTGCCATATATTTCAACCCCTTTTTTGACGCAAAATACTATACCATAAAAGCAAAAAAAAAGCAAATAATTGCTTTACTTTATCCCTTTTAATTCCATAGCTTTAGTAACAACAGTTTTTATTTGTTCAGTACTAAATGGTTTTAATAAGATTGCACTTACTGGGTAAGTTTTTACTTTACCTATTATTTCTGGTGCATCTTCACCAGTTATTATACATACTGGGATAGTATCCATTATTTTATTTTCTAAAAAATAATCAAGTACTTCAAATCCATCAACATCAGGCATATTTAAATCAAGTAAAATAGCCACAATAGAATCTTTCATAACATCAACTATATCCATTGCACCTTTTCCATCATTTGCCATTAATACTTTATATTTATCTTTATATACATGATCTATTAGATTTCTTGTAATATTACTATCATCTACAACTAGTATTGCCTTTTCACTTATAATTGGGCTAAATCCATTATTCATAATTACCTCCCTAAATACTCCTTAACTACACTTACAATTCTATTTATTTCTTCTACAAAAGAATCATAATTTTCCTCTATAAATTTTTTATCTGATCCTTTACCAGCCATTTCGTGACTTAAGGCAATTTCAGCAAGATCCATAAATCCTAAATATTTAGAATCAGATTTAATTGAATGTGATAAGATTCCATAGTTTTCAAAATCATCACTTTCTTTAAATTTCTTTAAATCTTTTAAATTTTTTTCTATATTATCATAGAAAGTACCTAGAGTTTCATTATAAAAATCCATATCACCTAGTAACTCTAATCCATGGTTTACATCTATTTTATTTTTAGTTAATATCTCTACATTCATATATTACCCTCCTAGTATCATTATAACATAAAAAAAAGAAATAGAATATATTTCTATATTCTATTTACATGTTTTATTTAACTAACTCTAATTTTATCTCTTTTGTGTTTGAATCAAAGTAATATTTAAAATCATAACTATTACCATTACCATCATCTATAGTAAAATTATAAGTATTATTGCCTTTACCTGATATTTTAATTGTATTATATTCTCTACTTACTATTTCAGCACTACCATTAGTTGAACCACTAAAACTTGTTACTTCAGCTTTTTCAGTAAGTTGAATATCGTATTGATTTAATTGATATACTTGTTCAAAGTTTTTATCAAAAGCACCTTCATATACTAAGAATCCAACTGAACTCACTGCAATTATTCCTATTGTAATTAATCTATATAACCACTTATCAAATACTCCAATTGCTATAAATATAATTGATGCAAAACAGAATATTGTAGATAATAAATGAGATGGGAAACTATCTAATGTTGCTGATAAAAAACCTATACCTTGATATGCTAATAAACCTAATGCAGGTAATAGTATTAATACACTAATAATATCTTTTCTTTTAATATAATAACCAATGAATCCCATAGGTATTGTTGCAAGTGTCCATTTAAACCAATATGGATAATAAACAAATATTTTAAATCCTTGATCATAAAATGGTACCTGTAATAAGTAAATAAGTGGTTGACTTATTAAGAAAAATACAAAACATTTTAACATCGAATCTACTGGAGATTTACTATTTACTATTATTAATACTCCAAATAATATCCACCATTCAAATGTAGTTCCTATATCTCTAAAAGAAGTATCTTTTGTTATAGGTATTATCATCATAACTGCAACATATATAGCTATAAGTATGGAAAAAACAATTAGTTTTTTCCATGTTAAATTTATTCCACCAAATAATTTTTTCATATTAATCCTCCACAAGTTTAGAGGCTACTTTAGTAACATTACCTGCACCTAATGTTATAATTAAGTCTCCCTCTTTTACTCTTTCTTTTAAATATTTTTTTATTTCATCATAATCACTTATATAAATAGCATCCTTACCTAATTTAACTAGTTTATCAACTAAGTCTTCCGGTTTAACACCATATATATTTTCTTCTCTAGCTGCGTATATATCAATTACTATTATATGATCAAATTTAGTTAGAGATTTAGCAAAACTATTAACATGTTCGTAAAATCTACTATATGTATGTGCTTCAAATACTGCATAACTTTCATTATGTTTTTCTTTTAATATAGCATTCGCTGTAGCCTCTATTTCTGTAGGATGGTGCCCATAATCATCATATACATTTGCACCATTAAACTGACCCTTATATTCCATTCTTCTACTAGCTCCTGTAAAACTTGATAATCCTTTAACAATTGTTTCATTATCAATTCCATACCAAGAACATAATGCAAAGGCTTCAAGTGAATTTAATATATTATGTTCTCCTCTTACATTTAATTTAACTCTTATAACAAATTCATCTTTTTTGTAAATGTCATAAGACGGACAACCTCTATCATCATATTCTATATTTTTAACATTATAATCAGCTTCTTTATTATTTTCACTAACTGTAATAACACTTGCTTTAGTATAGTTTCTTAAATCATAACATCTTTCATTATCCATATTAAGAACTAATAGTCCATTTTCTGGTAGATGAGATACATATTTTTCAAATGATTTAGAAATATTATCTATATTTTTAAAATAATCTAAATGATCATTATCTATATTAGTAATAATTGCACTTCTTTGTTTAAAGTTTTGAAAACTATCCATATATTCACATGCTTCAATTATAAAGTAATCACTTTTACCTACTCTATAGTTACCACCTATTTGTGTTAGATTAGCTCCTATTTGAATTGATGGATCAACACCTGCTTCTACAAATACGCATGAAACCATTGATGATGTTGTTGTCTTTCCATGAGTACCAGCAACTCCAATGCAATCTTTAAAATTTTCAGTTAATTCTCCTAAGAATTTACCTCTTTCTACGCATTCGATTCCTAACTCTCTAGCTTTTACTAGTTCAGGGTTAGTATCTTTAATAGCAGCTGTATAAACAACTAAATCTATATCATTTGTTATATTTTCACTAACTTGACCAATATTTACTTTTATACCTTCTTCTTCAAGATGCCTTACCATTTCATTTTCAGTCATATCAGAACCACTTACAGTATAGCCATAATTAACAAGTATTTCTGCTATTCCGCTCATACTTATTCCACCTATACCAATCATATAAACATGTTTTTTACTCATTTTGTAATCTCCTTTACTAACTCTTTAAATTCATTACCTCTATCTTCAAATTTATTATATTGATCCCAAGAAGCACATGCTGGAGAAAGAAGGACAACATCTCCTTTTTCCATTACTTCTTTAACTTTCATCATACTTTCTTTTAATGTATTATTCTTATAACAAGTAATGCCCTTATCTTTAGCATAATCTTCTATCCTATCCTTAGTTTCTCCATATGCCATAATACATTTAACATTAGATATAGATTCATCTAAATCATAAAAAGAATGTCCTCTATCTGTACCACCTAATAACAGTATAGTTGGTTCATTAAATGATTTTAAAGCAATGTTAGTTGAAACACAATTAGTAGCTTTAGAATCATTATAAAATTTAATTCCATTATAAGTAGTAACATACTCTAGTCTATGTTCAACACCACTAAAAGATTTTAATACGTTAACAATTGCTTTATCGGTAACACCATAAATCTTACTAGCGATAATAGCTGCGCATATATTTTGATAATTATGTCTTCCTTTTAAAACAATATCTTTTAAATCAATTATTTTTTTATTTTCATAATAAATTGCTTGATTGTCATAATGCGCTTTATCATTATTACTATTACCATAATAATATTTAGTACTAGGTATATCACTAGTTACATTCATACTTTCAGGATCATCACTATTTATAATAGCAATATCTTTTTTAGTATGGTTATTAAATATTTTCTTTTTAGTATTTTTATAGACTTCATAAGACGGATGGAAATCTAAATGTGTTGGAGTTATATTAGTAAGAACTGATACATTAGTTTTAAAATCATACATATCAAGTAATTGATGATCACTAATTTCAAGTACTAAATAACTTCCTTCTTTTATATTTAGTGCATAATGTGAAAGTGGTGTACCTATATTACCACCTAATATAACATTATCCTTTTCTTCACATAAAAATTTATAAATTAAATTTACTGTAGTTGTTTTACCATTACTACCAGTAACACCTATAATATTTATATCTTTATTTAAAAATGAATAAGCCATTTCTATTTCATTTATTATTTTTATATTTAATTTTTTTGCTTTTATAAGTAATGGATGATCATATTTAATCCCAGGATTCTTTATTACATAATCATAACTTTCATCTAATAAATCAACTGGATTATCCGTAATAACTATTTTTATATTTTTTTCTTCTAACTCTGAAACTTGCTTTTTATCTTGCTCGCTCATATCAGTTATTAATATATCATTGTTGTAATTACTAAGTAATTTAGCTGCTTCATATCCACTTCTAGCCATACCTAGAATGAATATTTTTTTATTTTCAAACATAGTTTCACCTCTTATATAATTATACCACTTATAAGTTAAAAAAGTACATTATATAATGTACTTTAATTAGCCTTTTTTAATTTTCTTTTTTTTCTAACAAATATAAATGTAAATAATCCTACTAGAATAGATGATATTCCAAGACCTATTATCATAGCTAGATTTGAATCACATTTTTTATTATCAGTTTTATTTGATATTAAATTCATATCCATATTTTTATAAGAAATAAGTGGATTATATGATTCTTCTGTATCATCACTTGTTCCTAATAAATTATTAGCTGGCTTTTCTTCTTCTGGCATTTTAAAGAAAAAAAATAAATATTTGCATTTTCCTTACAAAAAAAATGTCATTAATTGTTTAATGACATTAATATTTTTAAAACATATTTAGATACTATATCAGAACTTTTTATAACAAATTCATCATAAGTCATTTTATTATTACCTTTTTTAGGTGAATCAGATATAGATCTTATAACTAAGAATGGTATATGTGATAAATAACAAACTTGAGCTATACTAGCTCCTTCCATTTCTACACATAGAGCATTAAATTTAGTATTAATTTTATCACTCATTTTTTCTTCTGTTACAAATATATCACCTGAAGCAATTATGCCTTTATGAATGTTTAATCCTTCACTATTATCCATAGCAATTTTTACTAAGTATTCATCTGCATCTATATATTTACCTACATTTGGTATATATCCTTTTTCATGATTAAATCCTGTTAAATCAAAATCATGTTGAACTAGTTTTTCACCTATTACAATATCACATACATCTAAATCTTTTGATATACCACCCGCAACACCTACATTTATAATATAATCTACTTTCATATTATCTATAAGTATTTGAGTACTTCTTGCTGCATTTACTTTACCTATACCACATTCTACCAAAGTACAATTTATATTATTTAATTCACATTCATAAAATTTTAAATCAAATATTTCATAACTATTCTTTAATTCTATTTTAGAAAGAAGTGCATCTAACTCTTCCTTCATCGCAAATAATATTCCTATTTTCACGTTATCACCTCTTAAATTATAACATATTAGTTATTTTCTAGTTTTAGTTTTTTAATTTTCTTTATTCCTTTTACATATTCAGACACTGACATAAAATTATTATCATATGGATATCTTTTTTGACCAAACTCCATCCACATATCTGACCATGACTTACCACTATCTAACAATTCCTTTACTTCTTTATTAGATGCTGTTGAATTATTTTCTTGATGATTAAGATCTACACATCCCTCGTGATCATATAATTTACATTGTATATCACATTCTAATTTATCACACTGATACGCAAATAAAGCTTCAGGTGTCTCATGAGCATCAAATTCTAAAAATAATTCTTCTATTTTTTCACCATCTATTAATGAAGATAAAATATTATGAACAGCTTCATGTTCTATTTTTTCTTTTTCTTCTTTTGTTATTTGAAATTGTGTCAAATCACCTATAATAGTTTCTCCTAGTTCATGAATAGCAAGCATAAATATTACTTTCTTAATATCTATATTATATTGATATTCTGATTTCATCGCAATCGCAAGCATTTGAACTCCAAAAATATGTTCCGCAATGCTTTCTACTCTTTCTCTTTTAACATTCCAATCTTTCCAACCTGTTCTTACAACATCTTTTAATTTATTACATAAAAGATAATAATTAAATACATTTTCTTCTTTTGACATAATATCACCACCTATAGCAAACTATTATATACTAATAATAATTTAAAGCAAGAAAAAAATGAACTAATAGTTCATTTATCTACAAGTAAATCCTTCTGATTCAGCTTGTTTTTTAACTTCTGATTTAGACATACCTACACTATAATTTCTTTCAGATTTCATTCCTTTTTCATTATAATAACCTACTATTATTACTGTATCATCATCAGATTCAATATTACAACTTTCCATATACTCATCATTTTCACACTCTGGTAATGCAGTTTCAGCTAATTTAGTACAACTTGATTTATCAGTACATCCATCTTCTTTACTGACTTTATTTAAATCAATACCTTCAAACATTCCCATCTTTGATAGTTTATCACCATCAAACTTGAATGCGTAACCACTCATTTCAGCTCCTGAATAATCTGAGCATCTCATAACATTACCACTACCACCATTACTTCCACATGCAGTTAAAAATGGAATAGTGACTAATAATCCTAATAGCATTTTCTTTTTCATAATATTCACTCCTTCACTATACTAACAATTTAATTATAACATAAAAAAAGATTATATCATTAATCTTCTTTTTTTATTAATTCCAAAATATTTTTTCTAGATTCTATTTTATCAACTTCTTCACCAAAAGAGTCTAAACTCATAGTTTTAACCCTACCAATAACTAATTTTAATTTGTTCTTATCAAATTTATATTCTTTACCATTTAGTTCATGAATAATATTATAAACTACTCCTAAATTATCATTAGAATATGTTTTTAATGAACTAATAATTTTATCTTTAAAATCAGCACTAACTATATCTTCATCATGAATAATAGTTTCATTTAATAATCTACTAAACTTAACAAATTCTTCATAATATATAACATTGTTACTATAGTTTTCTCTAAAAAACATAATAAACATTCTAAATCTAATATTCTCTATAATATTATTATAATTACGAACATCTTGAGTAGTATCTTTATCTAATTCATCTGTAACTATTACACCCATAAAGTATTTCATTAAATATCCATATCTCCATGAAGTAGCAATATCGTCAGAAGAAATTTCATCATCATCCGGTAGCAATTTATCAAACTTTGAAAGAGTTTCTATAGAACTATTCATTGTTAATCTATTTATTGTTCCTACATTTTCATCATAAAATTGTGATATGTCTACTATTCTATTGTTTTTCATGTAATCACCGAGAAAATTATAACATAAATATTAAAAAAATCGAACTATTTCTAGTTCGATTATATATAAATTCTATTTTATTTGTGAAGAATAACTTGTTAATTGTTCTTCGTAATCAGTGCTTTCACTACTTACTCTTTCATAAACACAAATTTTTTTAATTATTCTTTAAACAGAATTTTTATTATTATTTTTGAGATTAGCTGCAATAATCTCAACTTGTGTCATTTATACATTTCTTTCACTTTTAATTTTTTTTTATTATAATTCACTATTTTTATAAAAGTCTTGTATATATTGTTCATTATATTTTGTATATTTTTTTTGCCTATTTTTTGATGAAATTTCCATTGCTTTATTTATATATTCCTCTTTTTTTCTTCCTATGCAATGATACTTTATGTTATCATAATCAATTGACGATAATCTATCCTTAAGTATCAAATATTTTAACTTTACAAATTCATCATAATTAACTGGTCTTGGGATTTCGTTTTCTATTAAATATTGATTAATATCTTTATCTATACTTAAATATTGATCAATTAATGGAAATATAATATTACTTTTTCGTCCTTCATTTTTTAAATATCTAGCTATTGCATCATATGGTGAAATATTAAATGATTCATATTTTAATTCACCATATGACCCTAATAATTGTTCTTCTACTTCTTCCCTGTTAATAACACCATTGTTTTTAAATCTATTATAACTTATACATGCTTCTATAATCACATTAAAACTATTTATATCTTTTCGACTATATCTATAATTAGAACTATAATCATATTGATGATAGAAATCTGAATTATTTGGTAAAGTTGTAAAATAATTATCATAATATTTAGGATCAACATTTACAAATACATTACCTTCATATGTATATTTGTTTAAGTATTTATAGACAATTCTTTTTTTAACATAATTAGCTATATCTATATTTTCACATACATAATTGATACCATGACGAGCATTTTTAAATCCAAAACTAATTACTTTATCAATTTCATGTAGTTCCAAAGAACTAGGAATAGTTATAGTAATCTTATCACAAGAGTAATCTTTTTTAACTTCTCCAAGACACTTTCTTTCAATTGAACCCACAAAAGAATCATATTTTGAATTTTTTGAAAAATATCTCAAATTATCATAATCTATTCTTTTTACTCCTGGCTTTATAATTAATGAATAAATATATCGTTGTTCCCAAACTGAATTATATCCACAACCTAATCTTAAAAAATAAGGAAATTCCATTATTACACTCCATAATCTTTTACTGCCAAAATCATAAAAAAGATTAGGGTTTTCAATATATTCTTTATATTTTTTCATTTTTTCTTGTGAACGATATACTAACATAGTTAAATTAAGAATTTTAATCTGTTTAGGAAAGTATTTATCCAAAAAATAATAAATATAATCATCGTACTCTCTATATTTATTACAAAAAAGTTTTTTTATATAAGGATATGTTTCCTCATCTTCGAGTTGACTTTGATAATAAGAACATTCTTCATCAAAAGCTTTATTAAAGTCGTGCTGAAACATTATCTCACGATCTAAATCAGGATCATATGGGTCCGCATGTGGGTGGATTTCAAGAATTGCATCAAATCTATCTTGAGTTATTTTTCTAAAGTTATCTCCTATTGCTTCTACATACTCAGATACTATTCTTCTTACATTATTTAAAATCTCTTTATATTTTTTTATTCCTTCTTCCCTATCATCTTCCCATTTTAAGTATTCTTCCATATCAAATAAATCTTCCCATATGAAGTATTCTTCTGGATTAAATAAAGCTTCTTCCAATTTTTCAGCTAATTCAAATTCTTCTTGAAATATAATCATTAGTTTCTTTATATTAATTTGATAGTGTCTATCATATTTTTTATAATTAGATTTAGCATACTCTACAATCTTTTCGTTTAAGGTTTTTATATATTCATCAATACTTTTAAAGTCTTCCTTTTTTAATTCAAAAAGAGTTTTTCTTTTTTCAAGAATTCTTTGTTGTTTTTCTAATTCTTCATCTCTCTTTTTCTTATCATTTATTATTTTCCTACTTAAACTATCAATTACTATATTCATTTTTCGAACAATGCTATCAATTAATGAAATATTACTAGCTTCTCTAAGATATTTTTTTACATTATTACTATATGCAAAAACAAGAAATGGATTCATTGATATTTTTACATCTTCAATGGATGTATACTTACTAATTATTTTCTTTATAATATTTAAAATATCATCTGAAAAGATTTTAAATGTATCAAAATTATAACTAATAGATGGTAAATCTACTATTGTTATAAAATTTTTACTTTCATCATAATAAAACGATAAATTTCCAGTATAATTTACATTATTTACGAATACATTATTGGACATCTCAATTGATTTTATATCATAAGAAATAAACAAAATTATTCCTTTATCATCCCTAGTATCATAAGTTTTATATGAATCTAGTTGTATTTGTTTTTCATTTATAACTTGTTGATACATAGATAATGCATAATATTTAAAAATATCTCTCCCCATAATATTAACCTCCATATTTTTATATAATAACTCCCCATTTCATTAGGAAGTTATTCTAAACTAAATAAGGGAAAAAGTCAATTAAGGGGAAAATAAATATTTTATTAAATTAATATATTTTTTATTATCCTTTTCTGGTTCTTTTAAACTTTTTTCTGGTTTTGATAAATCTTCAGACATAGACCCACCTAATTCTTTAATTGCATTCAATTTCAACTGGTTACAATTTGTAACCGTTTCATTTCCTTCTTCTTTTAATCTTTATTTTAGTTTGTTCTAGTATTTTCTACCATCCTTGCTTCAAAAATAATTATGCCATACATTTATGCATTATATAATTCTTAAAAAAAACGAACTATTTCTAGTTCGACTTTTTAAATAAATTTAATATTGTTTTTAATATTTGTACATGGCATCTTTTTAACAAGAGTTTTATGCATTTTTGTTCTATCTCTATCAAAATCTAAAATATGAAAATTAGGTTCTTTTTCAAAGTCCTTATTTGTTAATCCATAATCTTCTAATAATAATTCATGATACTTTTTTGTTATTTCTATTTCTTTTTTATCTTCATCAGTTAATTCTTTTTTAGAAACTAATTGATTAAATCTTTCTTCATATTCTTGTATTTTTTTAGCATGTTCAAAAACCCATTGAGAAGCAGGTCCACCATAAGTATTAGGAATAGAATGATATGGATTTTTTTCATCATATAGTTTATCTAATTCACACATTACTCTTCTTAATTCTTCATCTCTTTGTTCTTTACTTTCAATTGTTTTAAATAAAGATAAATTTCCTATACTATCTTTATAATCATAATCAAATAATATTAAGTTTCTATCTCCTATTTTAGAATATACTTTTAATCCTTCAATACCTTCATCATTACCTGAAATTGTTAATTCCGAATCATTTTGTTTAAATAAGTTTAATGCTCTATTATAAATATTATAAATTGTTGCCTTTTTATATATTTCTAATTCAGATAAAGCAGATCTTCCACTTTCATATATATAATTATTAATAACAGAAAAATCTAAATCTATTAAAGATTTTAAATAACTGATAGTTGGATCAGTTAATATACCATTATATTTATTTAAAAGATCAATAAGATCTTCTCTCGTGCTTATTTTATTTAAGTTATTATTATGTATTATTTGCATTTAAACCTCCATGTAAACTACAAGTATTCATAAAAAAACGAACTGTTAAGTTCGGTTATAATCTATATGGTAGCGACGGAGGGGGTCGAACCCACGACCTTTCGGGTATGAACCGAACGCTCTAGCCAACTGAGCTACATCGCCATCAAAATTACATATAGATTATAACAAAATAAAAAAAAATATACAAGATATTTTGTATATTTTTTTATTTTACTTCTTTTTTCTTTATTATAAAATTACTTATCTCAAATAGTAATACTAGATATACTGCTGCTATACCTATTACCTTGAATAGATCAACTAATACAGCTTTTTCTCCCATTAAACTAGTTAGACCAGTAATCCAATAATTAGATAAATTAATATTTAGTTTTAATAATGTAGTTAATCCTTCTAATAATAAACTGAAGAATGAGAACATTATTATGTTTACTGCAATACCTGTTGATACTTTTTCTGCAGTATTAGCAACGATTACATATAAACCAGTTGATGCTACTGCTGTAGCTATTGCTGCTAATATCATATAAAGATCAGATATTGTGAAGTTTAATCCATCTTTAGCAAAGAATGCTAATGTGAATGCTAAACATCCTAAGAAGTATACTCCTACTGCTATTAAAGAAGCTAAATATTTACCATATAGTATTTGTCTTCTAGAATAACCTCTAGCTATAAAGTTTTTAGCAGTTCCATCTGTAAAATCACTACATACAAATAATGTTATATATATAACTATAATTATATCTACTTTAAATGAATCTACTATTCTACTAGCTAATGTAATTGTATCAGTGCTTTTAATAAATAAAGATATTATAAAAGGAATAATTACACCTATTAGTAAACTAATACCTGTACATACATAATATCCTTTTTGTTTAAATATATTTCTTAAATAAACTTTTAATAACCTACTCATATTACTCACCTATCCTTTTCATAAAGTATTCTTCTAAAGTATCTGAATTAGGATAGATAGCTTTAACAGCAACTCCGCCTTTTACAAGTGCAGTATTAAGCTCAGCAGCTTTAGATACTTCACCTTCAACAGTCATAATATGTTTATTACCAGATAGATTTTCTTCCTTAACTATTTTCGCAGCTATAGACATAGCTTTAGCTAAATCATCTACTTCAATAGTTAATTTTTGTTTACATTTTTCTCTTAATTCTTCTGCACCTATTTCTTCTAACATTTCACCATCATTTATTATTCCATACTTAGTAACAACTTTACCAAGTTCATCTAATAAGTGAGATGAAATTAAGAATGTGATACCTTTTTCTTCATTTAATTTAAGAATTAAATCTCTTATTTCTTTAATACCTTCTGGATCTAAACCATTAATTGGTTCATCTAGAAGTAATAATTCTGGATCACCTATTAAAGCAATAGCTATTCCAAGTCTTTGTCTCATTCCTAAAGAATAATCTTTTGCTTTCTTTTTACCAGTATTATTTAACCCTACTAACTTTAATAATTCTGGTGCTTTATCTGGATCTGCTCCATATAGAATAGAAAATCTTCTTAAGTTTTCTTCTCCAGTTAAATTCTTATAAATACCTGGGGCCTCAATCAAAGATCCAACTTTTAAACCTACTTCTTGAAGTGTTTTATCACCAAATAATTTTACATCTCCAGATTGTGGATAAGTAAGTGATAAAATAACTCTCATGAAAGTAGTTTTACCAGCACCATTTTTACCTATAAAACCATAAATATCACCTTTTTGGATATTCATGTTTACTTTTTTTAATACAGTTCTTTTGCCATAGACTTTTACAATATCTCTAGCAACTAACATATCTGCCATATTTTTATTCCTTCCTACTTCTTATTTTGTTTTTTTAATAAATCTCTAATTTCTTCTAAAAGAATAGTTTCATCTGATTTAACTGGAGCTGCTGGTTCTTCTTCTTTTTTCTTTTTACCAACTGTTACTATTTTATTAACTATTTTAAGCATTATAAATAATATTAATGCCATTATTAAGAAATTAATAACTGCTGTTAAGAAATCTCCCCAAAGAAGATATTGGCCTTCAGCACCATTTGGTGTCCATGGTAAATGAATTTTTCCACCAAATTCTGCTCCACCAATACTATTAATTAATGGATTAATAAAATCAGTTGTTAAGGCTGTTACTATAGTAGCAAAAGCGCCACCTATAATAACACCAATTGCCATATCCATAACATTTCCTCTTAAAACAAATGATTTAAATTCACCAAAGAATCCCTTTCCTTTTTCTTTTAATTTTTCATTGTCAATTTTTTTCATAAATACTCCTCCTTTTTTATATAATAACATAAATATTATTTAAAAAAAAGATAGTTTTTTTCAAACTACCTTTATGAATTTAAAGATTCAGTTTCATATAAGTTTTTATATATATTATTTGTTTTTAATAGTTCTTCATGTGTACCTGAACCAGCTATTTTTCCTTTATCAACAACATATATTATATCAGCATCCATTATAGTAGATAATCTATGCGCAACTATAATAACTGTATGATCTTTAACTAAGTTATCAATTGTTTTCTTAATGTATTCCTGTGAATTATTATCAAGTGCAGAAGTTGCTTCATCAAAAAGTATTACTCTAGACTTTTTAGCAAGTGTTCTTGCTATAGCTAGTCTTTGTTTTTGACCACCTGATAAATTTACTCCACCTTCACCTAGTAAAGTATCATACTGCTTAGGTAAAGACATTATATAGTCATCTAAATATGCAAGTTTAGTATATTCTCTAATTTCATCTACATTTATTTTTGGATTTAATATTTTAAAATTTTCTTTAATAGTTCTATTAAATACAAATGGCTCTTGTCTAATTATAGAAATATTTTTTCTTAAACTTTCTTCAGTTAAAGATTCAATATTAACTCCATCTAGTGTTATAGATCCTTTTTTTACATCAAATACTCTAGTTAAAAGATTAAATAATGTTGATTTACCTTGACCAGATTTACCTACAATAGCAATCTTTTTATTTGGTTCAAGTTTAAGATTAAAATCTTCTAAAATATTCCTTTCTCTTGGATAACCAAATGTTACATTTTTAAATTCAATTATTCCTTTAGAATCAATTTCTTTATCACCAAATTTCTCATCTTGATATAATTCATTATTTAATAATTCATTTACTCTTCCTACCGCAACAGATACTCTTTGATAATCAGTGGTTAAAACATTAATAGAATCCATTAAATACATATATCTATATATATAATAAGTCATGGCTATAAAGAAAGTTAAATTAATCTTTCCATAATATAATAATATAATACATGTTATAAAGCATCCTACCTCTAATGATACTCTTATAAATCTAGTAATTATATCATATCTTCTTCTAGTATCAATTTCTTTTATACTAGTATTTAATATATCTTTAATTAAATCTCTCATATCAGTAATTAAATTATTTTTAATACCTAGAGTTTTTAATTCTCTTATACCTCTTATTGATTCATTAGTAAGAGATGCAAACTTATCTTGTTCCTTTCTTCTTTCTTTATGTGTTTTTACAAGTATTGGATTATATTTTTTAATAACAAATACAAGTATGGCAACGACAAATACTATTTCTAAACCAATAATTGGAGATATATAAAAAATATAAAATAATAATAAAATTGAACCTGCAATATGAGTAAATGTATCAAGTAATCTACCAAATACAAATGATAATGAATCAGCATCTGTTGTTATTCTATTTATTACTTCACCAGATGATAGTTTTTCATATGCCTTTGGTGGCAAATTTAATGCTTTAACATAAGTATTAAAACCTAATTTTCTAGTTAATTTAGATTCAACTTTTTGAAGCATTGCACTAGCAGAGCTATATAAAACACCCTCCATTAATACTACTATTAAAAAGTAAATTATTAAATAAATTACTGCTTTATTCAACTCCATCTTAGTTATACTTTCAGTAGCAGCACCATTTAAAAATCCAGTTGGCAAAGTTGCTAGAGACGCTAACACAAGTAATATAGAAGATATAATTAAATTTTTTTTATCTTCTTTTAATAAGTTCCATATACTTTTATATTTTTTTAATTATTCTTTTTTCTTCTTTTTTTTCTTTTCCATTTCACTCACCTCTTTTATTCCATTAAAAAAACTACTTTAAAAGTAGTTAGCAAGTAAAACCAGGAGCAAAAACAAAACGATTCTTCCCCTTAATTTTACTACTAACCAAAAACAAATTATAAATATTAAAAAATCTTATCTTCATGTTTTCACTCCTTTCTCTTTAAATTCAATGTAATTTTAACAATTATTCGTTTAAAAGTCAATGATTTATGATATAATTATATTGGAGGTTAAAGACATGAAACTATTTGGTAAAAAAGAAAAAGAACCTAAGAAAAAGAAAAAACATCTTTCTAAGGCAAAAAAACAAAAACTAAGAGTATTAAAGAAAGAAGAAAAGAATAAGAAGAAATTAGAAAAGAAAAATAAAGAAAAGAGATTTGAATTAAGATCATTCTTTGGAGGAATCGCTGTTGGAATAGCAAATATTATACCTGGTGTATCAGGTGGAACAATGATGGTTATTTTTGGTCTATTTGATAAATTAGCATATTCAATAAGTGATATATTTAAAAAGAAGACAGATACTAGAAAACAAAGTTTTATATATGTATTAAAAGTAATAATTGGAGTTGCGGTTGGTCTAGTTGCATTTGCTAAAATATTAGGTTATACTCTAGATCATATGGAAGCAGAAACAATATTCTGGTTTATGGGTCTAATTATATTTAGTATTCCATTAATATATAATAAAGAAATGAAAAATGAAAAATTCAATATAGTTTATTTCTTAGTTGGAGTTGCAATTATTGGTATACTTGAATACTTTAACTTACATGGTGGTATAAGTAAAGTAACTGATGATAGTGGATTTATGAATATGTTAATATTATTTGGTTTAGGTATTGTTGGTGGTGCTACTATGATATTCCCAGGTATATCTGGATCTATGGTAATGCTTGTATTAGGAAGATATGATTTAATTAGAGGATATGTTGCTGATATAACTAAATTTGATTTTAATATATATCTTAAACTTGGTATATTAGCAATAGGAGTTTTAATTGGTATTGTAGTAAGTTCTAAGATATTAACTAAGTTATTAAAAAATCATAAAGGAAATACTATGAGTTTAATACTAGGATTTATAATATCAAGTGCAATAATACTACCAATGAATCTAGAATCAAGTATTACATTTACAACTGAAAAAGTATGCGGATTAATTGTTGCTTTTGTACTAGGTGGAATTGTAATATATTATTTAAATAAGTTAGAAAAAAATAGTTCTGAATAAGAACTATTTTTCTATTACTAAACTATCAAAATATATATTAAATCTTTTTTGAACATCAGATATTAAAATGTTTAACTTTTTGGAACTAGATATATAATCATTATATTCTTTAATTAAATATAATGACTCATATAATGAATCTAGTTCTTTATTTTTATCTTTAACATCAATTTTTTTACTTTGTTTATGAACTATATCTTTTTGTAAACTAGTTATTTTATTAATTAAATTCTTTACATTAGAATTATTATCTAATAATTCTTTACTTTTTGTATAATCTTTATATTCATCTGATTCTTTAATTAATTCTTTTAACTCTTCTACATCTTTAATTATATTATTCATCTAAAACTCCATCTAAACTCCAAGTTTTAGCTTCAGTAATTTTAACATTTACTATTTTACCAATATAATCTTTTGAACATTTTACATTAACTAGTTTCATAGTATCAGTGTATCCCGCACACATAGTTTCATTTTTATCAGATACACCTTCTATAAGAACTGGTACTACTTTATTAAGCATTTTATCATTACTTTCTTTATAGTATTTATTAACTAGTTCATTTAATCTTGCAAGTCTTTCTTCCTTTTCTTTTAAAGAAACATTATCTTCCATAGAAGCAGCTGGTGTATTCTCTCTTGGTGAATATATAAATGTATATGCTCCATCATACTTACATTCATTAACTACATCTAATGTTTCTTTAAAATCTTCTTCAGTTTCACCTGGGAAACCAACAATTATATCAGTTGTTATAGTAGCGTTCTTAACTTTATCCTTAATCTTATGAAATAATTCTAAATAACTATCTTTTGTATATCTTCTACCCATTAATTTTAATATTTTATCTGATCCAGATTGAACTGGTAAATGTATATATGGCATTACATTATCATATTTTGCAATAACATCTATCATATCATCTGTAAAATCCCATGGATGAGATGTAACAAACCTAATTCTAGGAATACCAATTTTAGCTACTTCTTCCAATAACTCTGCCATTGTTATATTTTCATCTAAATCTTTTCCATAAGCATTAACATTTTGTCCTAATAAAGTAACTTCTTGATAACCTAATTTAATTAAATCATCTATTTCTTTTAATATATCTTCTTTTCTTCTACTTCTTTGTTTTCCTCTAGTAAAAGGGACTATACAATATGTACAAAATTTATCACAACCATACATAATATTAACAAATGCTTTATACATACTATCTCTTTTAACAGGTAAGTTTTCGACTATGTCCCCTTCTTTAGAAAATACTTCTATAACTTGTTCATTTTTATCTATTGCTTCACTTATTAATTTAGGTAAATTTTGAATATTATGAGTACCAAATACTACATCAACATATTTCTTTTTTCTTTCAAGTTCATTAACAACTGATACTTCTTGTGCCATACATCCACCTATTGCTAATATAATATCTGGTCTTTTTTCTTTTAAATGTTTTACTCTTCCTATCATACCAAATACTTTGTTATGAGCGTTTTCTCTAATTGCACATGTATTTAATAGAATAAGATCTGCTTTTTCCATATCTTCTATTTCAGTAAATGACATATCTTCTAATATAGCTTTAATAGTTTCACTATCTCTTACATTAGATTGACATCCATAAGTAATAATATGATATGTTTTACCAAGACCAACTTTACTTAATTTATTATTCATTATATAAGCATCAGTTAATATTTTTACTTCTTCTTTAGTTCTCTTTCTTGCTTCAGAATAAGAGGGTTTAATATTTTTCATAATTACCTCCAAACACACGTATTATAACATAAAAAGACTAACAATGTTAGTCTTTTTATATATTCTCAACTATTTCTGTAAATTTCATACCATTAGATGCTTTTACTAAAATAATATCATTTTTCTTTATTATACTATTTATAAAATCTATTGCTTCCTTATTAGAGTTAAATTCATGTACTTCGACCTTATCTTTTGCTTCAGAAGCTATATACTTTGATTCTTCACCAACAGTAATTAATATATCAACATTAGTTTTAACTACTTCTTTTCCTACATTAGTATGTAATTCTTTAGAATACTCCCCTAATTCTAACATATCTCCTAAAACAGCTATTCTTCTTCTATCTTTATACTTTGATAAATTAGATAAACCTTCTTTCATAGAATCAAAATTAGCATTATAACAATCACTTATAATTGTATACCCATCTCTTTCTATTAATTGAAGTCTATTTTTTGTTAACTCTACATTTTCTATTCCTTTTTTTATTAAATTAGTATCAATACCTAAAGTAGTACCTATTGAAATAGCTGATAAAGCATTATATATAAATGCTTCACCACCTACTTTAATAGAATAATCATTTTCATTACACTCAAATGTAGTTGTTTCATCATATTTAATATTTTTTGCTTCAAAATCACTTTTATTATGAATACCAAAAGTAACTACTCTATCATCCAATTTCTTTTCTTCCCACATATGAAGCATATCATTATCGTTATTTATGAATAATCTTCCATCTTTATCTAATCCATCTAACATTTCTAGTTTAGCTTTTAGAATATTTTCCCTAGAACCAAGGATTCCAATATGAGCTGTTCCTACATTTGTAATTACTCCATATTTAGGTCTAGCTATTTTAGATAATAAACTTATTTGTCCTATTCCATCCATTCCCATTTCTAATACTAATGCTTCTTCATCAATTACTTTTAATATTGTCAATGGTAAACCCAATTCATTATTATAGTTTCCTTCTGTTTTTAGCACTTTATATTTTTGTGATAGAACTGAAGAAATAATATCTTTTGTACTTGTTTTTCCAACAGAACCAGTTACACCAACAACAATAATATCTTCATATAAATCTCTTTTAAATTTAGCTATTTTTTGAATTGCTTTTACTGTATCATCTACCTCAAGAATAAATTTATTTTCAAATTCTTTTACATCATTTAAAGAATTCTTATTAAGAATACAACCAATAGCTCCATTATCAAATGCTTGTTCATAGAATGTTGATCCATCAACTTTTTCACCTTTAACGCCTAAAAAGACTTCTCCTTTTTTTATTGTTTTTGTATTAATAGAAAAACTACCAAGTTCTTCATTTTCATTACCATATAATAAATTACCATTAGTAATTTTAACAATATCTTTTAATAACAATTTCTTCATAACAATTCTCCCTAATACAATTATATCACGTATAAATAAAAAAAGTACAATTAATAATGTACTTTTATCTATATCTTAAAACATATTCCTTTTCTTTTTTTGCTTTTTCTTTTGCCTTTTCTATAATAGATTTTAATTCTTTATACCTAAATAAACGAACTGTATTTATATTAATTGTTTTTTGATGATTAATTCCATTACTATAAGCTTCTTTCAATGCTTTTTTATTAACTCCATTTAATAATCTTAAATCACCATTCAATTCTGTATCCAATAACTCTTTATTATCCATAAATAATTTATGTTTTTTATAATCTTTAAATGTAGATTTAGCTTTAAAATATTCTAAACTCACTTTAGTAAAAGCTAGTGAACTAAAACCTAATACAGCATAGTTTAAAGTTATATATAAAGGAGAATCAGCAATATAAGAAAAAAAGCTACTTAAATATATAAATGGTGATACTTTTTTTATCATTTCTTCAGAATCTTCAGAATAAAACTGTATATAATTATCTCCACAAAATTTATATTGTTCTTCCATTTTTTTTAAAATAGCAATTTCATTTTCTTTAGTATTTTCAAATTCTTGTTTATCTCCATTAGATAAAAAGACTATTATCTTTTTATCTTTTTTTTCATAATACATATAGTATTCATATTCTTTATTCCTATTTTTAAAAAGGTATTGTGAATAATAATCTTTCATATTTTGCCCCCACTTTAATAATTATTCATCCTTATCTTTTTTCTTTTTAAATCTTCCAAAGTAATCCATATATTGTTTTGCTTCTAAAACATCCCCAATTATTGGTGTACTTCTTGCTTCACTAAGCATCTTTTCATTAGCATCTCTTCTAACTCTTCTACCAACACTATCTACTGCATCTTTCATCTCATATTCAATATCTTCTTTTATTATATCTGCTTCACTTGGCATTTCTGATTGATCTACTGTATATACTTTAGATTTACATTTAGTACCTACCTCTGTCATAAGATTAATATATTCTTGATTTAAATCACTAGAAGCAAACTTAGTTTCAAAATCAGTACTATCTTTACAATTTTTAGCAAACTCTTCTATTCTTTTAAATAAATCATCTACTCTTTGTTTAATTCCTTCATCATTCACTTCAAAATAATTAAAAATAGCATCTTTTCTTCCATTTACACTAAGTTTAACATCATTCTTCATTTTTTCTTTCCTCCTTAGGTACATATTTTTTAACAAGCTTACACCTATTATTTAAATCATCACTAGTATATAAACTTAAACTATGTAAATTATTCTCATTTAATTTATCATATTCTATATATTCTACTCCACATGTATCTAATATTTTTTTAGCAATTAAATTGTCTGAAGTATTATTATATTTATCAGATAAATATATTACTTTTTTTATTCCTCTTTGAACCAATGCTTTTGCACAATCAGAGCATGGAAATAATGTTACATATAAAGTTGAACCTATAAAATCAGTTGATGAACCATCATAATTATATATACCATTTTTTTCTGCATGTATTACATAGGGATATTTAGTATATTCTGGTGGTAAATCACTACCTTTATCCCATGGAAATTCATCATCATTCCATCCATTTGGTGTACCATTATATCCAACTGATATAATTCTTCCTTTATGATTTACAAAACAAGCTCCAACTTGTGTAGATGGATCTTTACTTCTTTTTGCCCATAAACACGCAGTTAACATGCATGCATCTTCATTTGTTAAATATTGATCTCTTTTATTTCCTAAATACTCAGTAGGTATTTCTATCTTATTACTCATAACCTAACCTCCTAAAAATATTATATCAAAAAAAAGAAGAAATAAATAGTATTAATTTGAATAAGTCAACAAAAAGTGGACACTAAAAAAGAATTTTTAGAACCCTAATTCAGTTTTGTATTGAATTGGGGTTTTATAATCTAATGAACATGCTAAACGTTCATTATTATAATAATAAATATATGCATTAATAAATT
>JAFRCK010000016.1 GCA_017404385.1 Bacilli bacterium | reverse complement strand
CTATTTGATCCGTCTTTATTAAAATAATTGATTTTATCAATTTTTCAAAAATTTCACTTTGTGAAATCTTTTTGGCATGGGTTTCTTTCCATTTTTGACAAACTATTTAAAGTACTTGACTTTTTATAGTTAGCCTCCTATATATAATCAGCAAGTGTTTTATTATCCACAAAACTATTTATTTCATTATTCAATCCTTCAAAGAATGGATAACTCATACATTTTTTTCCTCTTGAACAACCTTTATTAATACAATCAACTGGTGACAAATCACCCTCTACTTTTCTAAGTATTTCACCAATTGAATAATCTTTAGGTTCTTTTTTTAATCTATAACCACCATTATTACCTCTTTGTACATCCAAGTAATTATCTTTATTTAAATCAACCATTATTTTTTCTAAATACTTAAAAGATAAACCTTCATTATCTGATATTTCTTTTAATGAAACATATCTTTCTTTACTATAATTGGATGCAAGATAAAACATAATAGTTAATGCATATCTTCCTCTAGTTCCTATTCGCATAAAAACACCTCAAAAGTATTATACTACCTTTTTGGTAGGAATACAATTATTATTGACATTATTAAGTGTTTTGTTTAGAATAGAAAAGTATAGTTGGAGGTTTGTATGATTAAAAAAATAGTATTAACAGGTGGTCCATGTGCTGGTAAGACTACCGCAATTCAAAGAATAGTTGAAGAATTTGAAGAAAAAGGTTTAAATGTTTACGTAGTCCCAGAAGCGGCTACTTTATTAATAAACATGGGACTAAAACCTTTTGGAAATAATGCTTTATCTACTATAGAATTTCAAAAACAAATATTTGATATTTCATTTAAATTAGAAAAAATTGCTGAAACTGTTTCTAAAAGAAGTGAAAGAGATTCTATTATCCTTTTTGATAGAGGTTTAGTAGATTCAAAAGCATACATGTCTGAACATGAATGGAAAAGATTATTAAGAAATTATAATATAAAAGATTCTAACCTTTTTAATAAATATGACTTAGTTTTACATTTAAGATCAGTAGCTTGGGATAAACAAGAGTTTTATACTCTATCAAATAATAAAGCTAGAACAGAAAGTGTTACCGAAGCTAGATTATTAGATATGAATACGCTACATTGTTGGTTAGGACATCATAATTTAAAAATATTAGGAAATGATACAAGTTTTGATGAAAAGATTAATAGAGTTATAGAAGGAATTTATAATGAAATAGAAAAACCATTTCCTATTCAAAGACAATTTAAATACTTAGTTAGTTCAGTTAATGAAGAAGAACTATATAAAAATACAAATGGAATATCATTAAATATAGAACAGTACTATATTGATAATAATGATAGTGAATTATTTTTTAGAAAAATAACTAAGGATAATGATCAATCATTTAAAATGATTACAAAAAAAGATACAGAATTTAACAATGAAAGAATTACTACTCAAAAAGGTATAAGTGAAAAAGAATATTATTCTAATTTTTCTAAAGATATATTACCTGTAGAAAAAACAAGATATTGTTTTGAATATAATAATTGTTATTATAGACTAGATACTTTTGATGATGGTTTAAAAATATTAGAGATAGAAGAAACTAATAAAACTGTAGATATAGATATTCCACCATTTATTGAAATTGAAAAAGAAATATCAAATGATAAAAAATATAGAAATAGTTATATTTATAAAATGAAAAATAGATCAAATAATTGATCTATTTTATTTTTTTTAATGTATGACTTACTCTTTTTTTAATCTTTTCTAATTCCATTTTTGATTTTTTTATTTGTTTTATACTTTTTAAACACCATCTTAGTACTACTAATCTACTTAATTCTAAATCTTCATTTGGTGTTTCTCTATATAAAGCAGAGTATTCTTTTGCTAATTCAAAATCTTGATTTAATGATACTTCAGCTTCACTCATCTTATATAGTTCATTATAATAATCTGAATTAGCTCTATTATATGCATTTTGATTTAATAATTCTTGTTTGTCATCTGTAAATATTTTCATGATATATCTCTTTCATATTTTTTTATTTTTTTACAATATTTATATCAACGCAATATTTTTATTACAAAAATAATAGAATTTATATTATAATTATTCGTAGGTGGAAAATTATGAATGATTATATAAACTATTATGATTTACTTGGTGTTGATAAAAATGCGTCTAGCGAAGAAATAAAAAAAGCATATAGAAATCACGCGAAAAAGTGGCATCCAGATTTAAATAAAGATCCTAAAGCTCCAGAAATGGCAAAAAAAATAAATGAAGCTAAAGAAATCTTACTTGATGAAACAAAAAGAAAAGATTATGATCAATATCTTGATAATTATAAAAATAATATTTATGATAATTTAGACAAACAAAATAAAAAAAATGAGACATATAAAAAATACAATTACGATGATTCAAAAAATGATTATTATGAAGAAAAAACATATACAAAATGGCAATATTTCTTATTCTATTTAAAATATTACAAAGTTAGTATATTAAGGAAATTTTTATCTTTATTTTTGGTTTTATTAGAATCTCTTATTTGTACAATTCTTCAAATAATTATCTATATATTAGCTTTTATACTATCATATTTTGGATTCTATATAGCTACTGGTTCTATCATTATTGGTATTGTATTATTATTCTTAATAATAGCAAAACCTCTATTAAAAACTGATTTACCACCAAATAATACTCTTGAATTCTATATATTTGGATTTAGTTCAATTATAAGTATATTATTTGGATATCTTTTACCTGAAGTATTACATATAATGGTAAATAAAATACCTGTAGGTATATCAAAACTAAATCTATTTTTATTTAAAAAATCAATAGGATATAAAAAAATGGTTTAATAAACCATTTTTTTACTTTATTTAATTATTTCTTCAAGTTCGCTTTTTGATTTTAATCCAACTACTTTTTCTTTTAGTATTCCATCTTCAAAGATTAATAAAGTTGGTATAGACATTATTTCATATTCACCTGTAATTACTTCTGCTTCATCAACATTAACTTTACAAAAAACTATATCTTTTAATTCCTCTGACAAAGCATCAACTACTGGCGCTAACATTTTACATGGTCCACACCAATTTGCATAACAATCTATAACTACTTTTTTATTATCCTTAATTATACTTTTATATTCAGTATCTTTTATTTCTTTAACCATATTATTTCTCCATTTCCTTTATAGCAACTGTTGCGGCTATTGAGCCATCTGAAACAGCTGTTGTTAATTGTTTTAAAAGTTTATTTCGTGCATCACCAGCAACATAAATACCTTCTATATTAGTATGTACTCCATCTTTTGTATTTATAAATCCTTTTTCATCTATATCTATTACATTTTTAAAGACTATATTTTTAGGTTCTTGTCCTATTGCTACGAAAAGACAATCTATTTTTATAGTTTGGTCCTGTTCATTGTTATTAATAACAATTGATTCTACTTTATCTACTCCATTTATTTTAGTTACAGTAGAATTATATAATATCTCAACATTATCTTTTTTTTCAATTTCTTTTAATGTAAGTTCTGATCCTTTAAATGAATCTCTTCTATGTATCAAATATACTTTAGATACTATATCAGATAAATATAAAACATCTTCTAAAGCAACGTTTCCTCCACCAACTACAGCTACTACCTTATTTTTATAAAAATTACCATCACAAGTAGCACAATAGCTAATTCCTTTACCTACTAATTTATCTTCATTTTCTATATTTAGTTTTCTATTATCTGCTCCTGTAGCTAATATTATAGACTTAGCTTTATATGTATCTTTATTTGTTATTACATTTTTATCTTCATCTATACTTAAAACAGTTTCAAATTTAATTTCCACACCTAAATCTATTACTTGATTATATAAGTTTTCAGCAAATTCTGAACCAGACATGCTTTTTACCCCTGGGTAATTAGTTACTAAATGTGCATTAATAATTTGTCCTCCTGGGGATTTAGCTTCAAACACTAATACTTTTTTATTTGCCCTTGCAGCATATAACGCAGCAGTTAAACCAGCTGGTCCTGCTCCTACTATTATTATATCGTACATATAACCTCCTATTCTTTCTTTTCTAATCTACCTGTTACAAAAGTACATTTTCCAGTAGAATTAGAAAAATTAGCATTTAAATATTCACCTTTTTTATTAACCCAAACATATTTTTTATTTGATGGACTAATTAAATATAATAGTCCTGTTCCATTTACTTTTTTATTAAATTCTTCATATGTTAAAGATTCACCTTTTTTTAATAATGATTGTATTTCAGAATAACTTGAAAAATCTATTTTATCATTCTTTAATTCATCAACAACATATTTAGCTTCTATAGTAGCTTTATCACCATTATAATAAGTAGCGATTAATTTATCATCTTTTCCTATTTCCCAAGAATAAACATTATTTTTTTCATCAATTAATTTCCCTTCAAAACCAATTACTTTGTTTATCTCTTCTACTGTATTTTCGCTTTTTAAGTTTTTTATACAATCTATAGCTGTACAATTTCCTTTTTCTGGTTTACTACTAGATTTAGATTCACTTTTTGTACCACAAGCAGCTGTTACAAATACAGTAAGCATTAATAAGAAATATGCTATTACTCTTTTTTTCATGTCAATATCTCCTTTATCATTTATATTATATCACGTTTTAGGCTTTTATAATTCATTTCTTCATATTCTTTACTCTTATCCTTAAGTATAAAAACCATATTCCATATTTCCTCAGTTGGATAATGACCTAATTTATTAATCAATAAGAATAATTCGTTCCAAGAATTGTATAATTTTTTATCATTTACTTCTATTCTATGTAGTAATTCATGACTTTTTTTTCCTAAATAGGCACCATTTTCAATAGAGGCATCATCATTTTCCTTTTTCTTTCTTAGATCTTCTGCTTTTTCTATATGATGAAAACTAGGTTTATTATCATCAGTTATTTTATAACCCATCCAATCTAAATATTCTAAATCTTTTTCATAATATAATTTTTTCATTCTTTTTAAAACTTCATTATTTAACTTAATTGTTCTTCTCATAATATAATTATAATAAAAACAAATAGTTTCTTCAACTATTTGTTTTCTACTTTTTCTAATGTCTTACATATTTCTTTAGAAGATATATTTTTAATATTATACCATCCATATTCAGACATTAAATTATATGTATCTGACTGACTTTTCATTGTTTCGTCTAATCCATTTTTTAATACTTTTCTAACATCTTCATTAGAACTTTCTAAAGTACCATGAACATATACCTCAGTATCACTTTTTAATAGTAATAAATAGTTTTCCATTAATAATTGATCATTCATTAGACTTATCCTCCAACAATTTTAACATTTTTTCTTTTATACTATCATGTTTATTTATTTGTTTACTCATAAAAGACGCAAGTGAACTATCTTCAAGATTATTAAGAATATTTTCTAAAATACATATTACGCTTTGTTCATGTCCAATAGCATCTTCTACATATAATAATTCTTTTTGTGTCATATTTATTCCTCCTACTATTATTATGGTCAAAAAAAAAGATAAAATACTAAGTATTTTACCTATATACTATTTCTTTAATATTTGGTCTACCAGCTATTATACCCATTTTAACTGATACATATATTTCAACTTCTTTTTTTTCATCTAATGTTACTTGTTGATCATAAGTTTTTTCTAATGACTTTATACTAACCTTATGAATTCCTTTTGAAACATTAGACATAACAGTTGAATTATTTTTTAAAACACCTATTTCTACATCATCTATAAATACTTTAAATGATATCGCAACTCCTACCATACTCTTAATTCTAGTAACTTTAATTACATAACCTTGGTAATTATTATTTACTTTTGTACCACAAGATGTACAAAAATTTACATCATCTGGTAAATTGTTTTTACAATTTGGGCATATCATTTTTTATCACTCCCTACATTTTTTTATTATTCGTATTAGGTTCTATTAAAGGAAATCCCCATTCATCAACCTTAATATCATTTGTTATTCCATTCATACTTTTTTCATCTTGTTGTTTAATAAACTCTGGAGTTATTTTTTCCTGTAGTATATATATTTCATTTATTCTATATAATACTTGTTGTTCTAACTTTTTATAACCTATTTCATCTAATTCAAAATATGATGAAAAATATAATATTCTTCTTAAATAATCTAATTCTTTATAAATATTAACTATTTCATCTGGTCCATCTACAAATAAACCATTTGTTTTAACCATCTCATCAGGATAAATAGTAACATCTGGATTAAAATCATGTCTTTCTTTAAAATTAGGATTTTTTATAAATTCATCATTTTCAGAATCATAATATCCTACAAAAAATTCATTTTCTATTGAATAAATATTAGTATCATATGTGCTTGTTGCTTCTCTTTTTTTGTATAATGGATTAAATTCATGTTTATTAATTGCCATAATAGCAATTTGTTTACATGCCATATGTGGCCATTCTTTTAATTTTTTTAATGACTCATTATTTGATGATAAAGAAACAAAATGTGATTGTAAATTAGGATATCTACATTTAAATTCATCAGCTATAATTGCTTCTGCATTCCCACCATGACCATAAAATAATAAATCTGTATTATTAAATATTTCATTCATTATTCTATTAGTTTTATCACTAAAACAAGTTATTACCTCTTTAGAATCTACAGAATTAGGTATATCTTCAATTATTGGATTATTAATAATTTCTTTTATAACAGATACTATTTTATCTAAATTTTCTTTAGTAAAATCTTTATAATTTAATTCAGAATAAAACATACTTGCTTTTGTTGGATATACTTCATTTATTGTTTTATATAATTCATCTGTATTAAATTTATATTGTTTCATAATTACTCCTATATTTCAATTAATTCATACGATGTAGAACCTAAACCTAATTCTTCTGCATATTCAGTTATATGTCTACCTTCTCTTGTATCTATTCTTTCTTTTATATCTTTTGTTCCTTCTTCATGAGTTTTCCATATAGCATCTATAAATGCTTGATCATTCGCAACTGGATCTAAAGATGCGAATATACCAATATCTCCAATCACTGGATCACCTTGGTGTGCATCACAATCACAGTCTACACTTATAGCATTAGCAACAATTATATAAACAATTGTTTTATTATTTTCTTTTAAATAATCAGATACTGCTTTTGCTGCTTCTGCCATTGATTCAATAAAATCCTTTTGTTCATGCTTTGAAACCCAACATAAAGTTGGACTTTCTGTTTTTCCACAGGAATGAATATATGCTTTACCATGTCTTGATGCAAAACCAATTGATTGATTCTTTAAATTAGCTCCAAATCCACCCATTGCATGTCCTTTACCATGAGCAAGATTTATAAATGAATCATATTTTTTCATAGCTTCACCAATAATATCATATTCTAAGTGTTTACCATTATTTACTGGTATTTTAAATTCACTTAAACCATCTAATATTTCAATACCTTTACCCATGTCCACAAATCCATGTTCTTTTGCAACTTTCAAATGTTCTTTAGTAGTGGTTCTCTTCCCTGGGTATGCAGTATTACATTCTATAATAGTTCCATCTAATTTATTTACAAGTGGGCCTATTAAATCTGCTTTTAAATACCCTTTAGAACCTGATTCACCTGTGGAAACTTTAATTCCAATATTACCAGTTAATTTAACTCCTAATACATCATATATTTTAATTAAACTTTCTGGTGTTATTTCTTTTGTAAAATAAACTTTTGCTTTTTCCATTAATCCTCCTATTTATTTAAAGATAGTATTTTCTTTCTTCTAACTATTATATCTTCCCTACCTGGTCCAGTACCTATAAATTCTACAGATGTCTTAGTATAATCCTCTATTCTTTCAACATAAGCTTTTGCATGAGCTGGTAAAGAATCATATACCATAACCTCCATTTTAATTATAACAAAAAAAAGAAGAAAAATCTTCTTTTTTTATCTAATAACTATTTTTTGACCTGGGAAAATTAGATTTGGATTTTCTATATTATTTACCTCTGCTAGATGCTGATATGTTGTCCCATATTTTGCAGCAATACCTGATAAAGTATCCCCTGGTGCTACCGTATATACTGTTTCATTGTTAGAATTAGTATTACCTGATGGTATTTTTATTTCTTGACCTGGGAAGATTAGATTTGGATTACTAATATTATTATATCTTGCTAATTCTTGGTATGTTGTTCCATACATTGAAGCTATTCCACTTAAAGTGTCACCAGATTTAACTATATAAACACTAGGTTTAATATCTTGACTTGGTTCACTATCTAAATGATTTAAATGTGCATCTTTTATTATACTTGGATAATCTTTAAAACAATAATCTGAATCTATTTTAGATGATCCCACTTGATAAGAACTAGTATTTTGCCATATACCATAATCTATATTAGATGGAGCACTATCTCCCCAATAAGCAATCCACCAATCATATTTTTTATTTAATATAGAACCAGAAATAATATTCTTATACCAATTAATATTAGTATATACTCCAAAATAATAACCTGCATCTTCTATAGTTTTTCCAAATGTTTCAACTATTTCATTTAAAGTATCTTTTCCTAAATTAGCTAAACTATTATCCTCTATATCCAAAAATAACGGATAAGTAAACTTTCTATCCTTTATAACACTTAAGAAATAATTTGCTTCAGCTTTAGCTTCAGAACTATTTTTGGCATAACTATACCAATAAGCACCAATATCCCAACCTTGTTTAGATGCATTTTCATAATGCATATCAAATCTATTATCCTTTGTTGTAGAAAAACCCGCTCTTATAATAGCAAATTTAACTCCATTATTAGTACAGAGATTATAATCTAAATTATCTTGCCATGTACTAATATCTATTCCAAATTTACTCATTTTTATCATCCCCTTTATTTATTTTTTCAAAATATTTAGAAAAAGGTAATTTAACACCTATTTCACTTAAGTTTTCATATATACTCATTCCTTCAGTAGCAATACAAACAATTGTTGTTCCTTTTAAAAATATACTTATTTCTAATATATAATCCATCATAAAACCAAATATAACTGCGACTATCCAACCTACCTTTTTTATATAACCATCTCTACTTATAGATGAGTTTACTTTTTTTAATTTAATTGCTTTTAAATATCCTGTTAAAATATCTGTAAATATCATAATACTAGCAATTATTAATAGAGTTCTTGGGGCATCGCTATTAAACATTTCATAATTCATAATTATCTCCTCTAATATATCTTATTAATATAGTTTTGAAATAATAATTATAGAAGCATAAAAAAAGAAGATTATTTAAAATCTTCATTAGTTACTTTTTTTAAAGTTTTATTTTTACCATTATAAATTAAAGATAAGAAGTATTCTTTTTTTATTCTTAAAAATGCTTTATTAAATTCTTGCATATTACAAATACTAGTTACTGGAAACACAATTAGATTTTTCTCTTCAAATTCTTTAACATTATTTCTATTTATATCATATATTTTATCAGTTTCTACATCAATATATTTTCTATAATCATAATCATAATCATCTGTAAATGATAAATATTGTTCAAATCCTTTATCTGTCTTTTCCATTTTATATGATCCCATATAACATAATACATGTGAACTATTTTCTTCTTCAATATATGTTTCAGAAATAATTCCTCTTATTGTATTACTATAAAATTTTTCATCATGATTTGTAGATTCTCCAATAATAGTATTATATCTACTTCTTATTGTCATTATTTGTTCTTCTGTCATAACCTTACCCTCCTACGATTAAGTTAATTATATTACTAGAATAATATTTTGGCAATATAATTGTAAAATAATATTACTAAACTTGCATAAATACTAAAAAAATAGTATAATTTTTGTTGGTATCACGCATTAACTTTATTTCACAGAAAGGAGAAAAAATGAAATTAAATAATAAAATTGATACAAAAGTTTTTGCGCTTGGTGGACTTGGTGAAGTTGGAAAAAATATGTATTGTGTAATGCATGGAAATGAATTAATTATTATTGATAGCGGTGTTTTATTTCCAGAATCTGATTTATTAGGTATTGACTATGTTATACCTGATTACACATTCTTAAAAGAAAATGAAAATAAAATAAAAGGTTTAATTATTACACATGGTCATGAGGACCATATTGGTAGCGTTCCATTCTTATTACAAACAGTTAATATTCCAGTTATATACGCACCTAATCAAGCAGCAAAACTTATTAAAAAGAAATTAGAAGAAAGAAATATGGGATATGATAATATTGTCATATTCGATGAAAAAAGTAAATTTAAATTTAAAAATATAGAAGTAGAATTTATTTTAACTACTCACTCTATTCCTGATAGTTTTGCGATAGTAATTCGAACACCAAACGGAACTATCTTAGAGACTGGAGATTTTAAGTTTGACTTAACACCTATTGGTCCAATGGCTGATATTCAAAAAATGGCTAAAATTGGTTCAGAAGGATTAACATTATTAATGAGTGAAAGTACAAACGCTGAAAAAGAAGGTTTGTCTATTAGTGAATCAAAAGTTGATGCAAGATTAAGTGATTTATTCAGAAGACAAACTGGTAGAATTATAGTTGCGACTTTCGCATCAAATGTTTATAGATTAAAACATATTATAGAAACAGCTAAAAGAAATCATAGAAAAGTAGTATTATTTGGTAGAAGTATGGAGACTCAAGTTGAAATAGCTATACAATCTGGTTATATTGAGGATACTAGTACTATTATTACTCCTGAAGAAGCAAATAAATTAAAACCTGAAGAAGTATGTTTATTATGTACTGGATCACAAGGAGAACCATTAGCGGCTTTATCTAGAATCGCTAATGGTACACATAAACAAATCAAATTATTACCTAGTGATACTGTTATATTTTCTTCATCACCTATCCCAGGTAATGCAGAAGCTGTTGCGAATACACTAAATTTATTAGCACTTAAAGGTGTTAAAACTTATACTAACACAACATTAAATGATATACATTCTTCTGGACATGGTAATCAAGAAGAATTAAAATGGATGATTAGATTAACAAAACCAAAGTATTTAATGCCAATACACGGAGAATATAGAATGTTAAAAGAACATACAGATCTAGCTATATCTTGTGGTGTTAAAAAAGAAAATACTTTTATAATGCAAAATGGTGAAGTATTATCTATGTTAGATGGAAAGATTAAAAGAGATAAAAGTTTCCCTTGTTATGACATATATGTAGATGGAAATAGAATTGGTGATGTTGGTCAAGTTGTTATTAAAGATAGAAAGATAATGTCTAGAGACGGAATACTGGTATTAGTATGTAATATAGATATGAAAAAGAAATTATTACTTGGTAAAGTACAAATAGCTACAAGAGGTTTTATATTAGTAAATGAAAATGAAGCTTTATTAAAATCAATTGAAAATAAAGCAACTGAAGTAATAATAAAAACATTTAAAGATAAAAAATTTAATTATAATGAATTAAAAAGTGTTTTGGTTACAGAAATAAATGAATTTATATTAGAAAAAACTGGTAGAAAACCAATTATATTACCTGTAATAATGGATATAAAAACTAACGAATAATTATTCGTTAGTATTTTTTTGGTTTTTTAGATTCTATTTCAGTCTTAGTCGCTATTTTTCTTCCATTAATTTCACCATCAACTATTATAGTTTTTATATCTGATAAAAAATAATCTTTTCTCTCCATAAACCAATTATTTATATTTCCAAAATATGATTCAGGATTTATTCCAGCAGCATAGCATTCCAAAACATCTATGCTTCCATCTCTTTGTTTCTTAGGTATAGGTAAAGGTTTTATGCTATGACATAAGAATAGGAAATCTCTTAATTCATCTATATTATATTCATAAAACTTTTTAGCTATTTGTTCTCGTTCTTCTTTTTTTTCATTAACTCTTTCCACATCATTTTTATCAAAGACTTCATTATCAACAGATGGAACAATATTTGCTAATGCATAATCAATAAAGTCTTGTTCCTCTACTAATTCATAGAATGGACTTTTATTATCAATTCTATATGATTCGTTTATGCCATTTTTATAATTTCTTATAAAAATAATAAATTTATTAAGTTGTTCATCTATTAAACACTGTGTATTAAATATTTCAAAATTCTTAGCAGCACTTTTATCTTCCTGTATTCTTTTATATAATTTATATTCTTCAGAAGATTCCTGCCTAGCTTTAACATCATCAATAGCAGCTATCCTTATTTTTTCTGCATCAGAAACTAAATCTCTATCCATTCTATCACCTACTATAATAATTATAACACAAAAAAACTAAAAGTTATTCACTTTTAGTTTCTTCTTTTTTTTCTTTTGGTTCTTCCTTTTTAACTGGTTTTGGTAATGCTTCTTTTCTAGATAAAGTAAGTTTTCCTCTCTTATCAAATCCAACTGCTTTAACTATAATCTCATCACCAACAGATACCATATCACTAGGTTTTTCTACTCTTTCATGTGCAAGTTGTGAAACATGAACAAAACCTTCACAACCATCCCATAATTTAACAAAGCATCCATAGTCTTCTACTTTAACTACTACACCAGTATATATTTTATCAATTTCTACTTCTTTAACACAATCTAAAATCATTGCTTTAGTTTTCTCAATTACTTCTTTATCAGTGTGATAAATAATAACCGTACCATCATCATTTAAATCAACTTTAACAGCATTTACATCATTTACAGATACAACATTACTTGCTTCTTGAATAATTCTAGTAATTGTTTCTCCACCCTTACCAATAACATCTTTAATTCTATCTGGATTAATAGAGAATACTTCAGTTTTAGGAGCATATTTACTAACTTCTTTTCTTGGTTCAGCAATTTGTTTTTCCATAACATCTAGAATTTCCATTCTAGCCTTTTTAGCTTGGGCTAATGCCTCTTTAAGTATTTGTTTTGTAATACCTTTAATCTTAATATCCATTTGAAGTGAACAAATACCTTTTCTTGTTCCTCCAACTTTAAAGTCCATATCACCTAAGTGATCTTCCATACCTTGTATATCAGTTAAAATAGTATAATCTTTTTCATCTTTCGAAGTAATAAGACCCATAGCAATACCCGCAACTGGAGCTTTAATTGGAACACCAGCAGCCATTAATGATAAACATCCAGCACATATAGTAGCTTGTGAACTTGATCCATTTGATTCAAGTATTTCTGATACGACTCTAACTGTGTATGGGAATTCTTCTTCAGATGGCATAACTTGTTTAAGACATCTTTCACCTAAAGCACCATGTCCTATTTCTCTACGACCAGGGGAACCATATCTACCTGTTTCTCCTACTGAAAATTGAGGGAAATTGTAATGAAGCATAAAATGTTTTTCTGCTTCTAAACTAAGTCCATCAAGAGCTTGATATTCATTTAATGCACCTAATGTAGTAATTGCCATAGCTTGAGTTTCACCTCTTGTAAATACTGCAGAACCATGAGTTCTAGGTAAAACATCTATTTCTGTAGAAAGAGGTCTAATTTCATCCATTTTTCTACCATCTGATCTTGTTTTTTCATTAACTGTAATAGATCTAAATATATCATATTCTATAGATTCAAGAACTAATTTAACTTTAGTTATAAATTCAGTTAATTCATCCTTATCCATATCTTTATTTTCTTCTTCATATTTAGAAACTACTTCTTCTTTAACATTATCAATAGCTTCGTATTTAGCTAGTTTTTCTTTTATTCTCATTGCTTTATCTAATTTATCACTAGCTAAATCATAAACTTCTTTTCTTAATTCATCACTTATTTCTAAGTGTTCATATTCCATTTTTTCTAAACCAATTTCTTTAATAATTGTTTCTTGAAATTCACATAATTCTTTAACAGCTTCATGACCGAACATTAATGCTTCAAGCATATCATCTTCAGAAACTTCTTTAGAACCTGCTTCAACCATATTAATTGCGTGTTTAGTACCAGCAACTGTTAAATCAATATCTGATTCTTCAAGTTCAGCTGGAGTTGGGTTAATAATAAATTCACCATTAACTCTTCCTACTTTAACACCCGCAATTGGTCCATCAAAAGGAATCTTAGAAATACATGTACATAAACTTGATCCAAACATAGCAGCAAGTTCTGGTGAATTATCAGTATCAACTGATAATATTGTATTAACAACTTGTACCTCATTTCTAAAATCTTCAGGGAACATAGGTCTCATAGGTCTATCAATCATACGTGCAGCAAGTGTAGCTGCATCTGTTGGTCTACCTTCTCTTTTAATAAATCCACCAGGTATTTTACCTACTGAATATAACTTTTCTTGATATAATACCATCAATGGGAAGAAATCACTTAGTATATTAGCATTCGGTGAAACAACAACTGTTGATAAAACAACTGTATCACCATATCTTACTAAAACAGCACCATGAGCTTGTTTAGCATATTCACCATTTTCTACAACTAATTTTCTTCCTCTAAAATCCAATTCAAATGTCTTCTTCATATATAACTCCTTAACCATTAATATTGTATCATAAAATAAAAGAAAAAAACACTTAAAAGTGTTTTATTTTCTTAATCCTAATCTACTAATTAATTCACGATATCTATTGATGTCAGTTTTCTTTAAATATTCAAGTAAACTTTTTCTTTTACCAACTTTCATTAGTAAACCTCTTTTAGAATGGAAATCATGAATATTAGTTTTTAAATGATCAGTTAATATTTTGATTTCTTCTGTTAATAAAGCAACTTGAACTTCTACAGAACCTGTATCTCCATCTTTAATAGCGTATTCTTTAATAATAGCTTCTTTTTGTTCTCTTTTTAACATACTTTCCTCCTATAAATTTGCCTATAACTTAGTGAGTGGTCGGAAAATCCATCTCCCAAGTCAAGGTACGTAAAGTATTATAAAGCAAAAGCACTTATTTTTCAAGTGTTTTTGTTATTTTTCTACCATGTCCTGCGGTTTTTAAGTTAAATTCAGCATCTGAAAATCCAAAATTGTTATCTCTTACTCTTCTATAAAATCCTTGAATTTTATATTCTGAAACTAGTTTTAATGTTAATATTACATAATTATTAATTGCTGACTCATACTTACCATCTAAAGTCAAATCACTAATATGTTCTAATTTAGAGTAAATTTGACTTGCTTTTTCCTCTTTATTTGAATCATGTTCTATCGCTGTTGCAACAACAGGTCCAATTCCATCATATAGTTTTAAAATATCACTATATTTTTCATCTTTTTGTAATACTTCATCTCTAAATTTTCTTAAACCTTCCATTACTCTATCATTATCTTCTTTTTTTAAGATATTGCAACTAATTGTAGTTATAAAGCATCCTCCGCTAGATCCATATTGTTTTTCATACCATGGACATTTATATCCATCATTTTTACAATATTGATCTAAATAACTTTGTGGTATATTTTTTTCATATTTACCAGAACCTTCTACATTACAAATTGCTTTTAATGAAAACCAGCCACCTCTATCTTCAAAGTGTTTACAATAACTCATGTTATCCCCTCATCTCGAGGCAATATATTACTACTTTTACATATTCTTGTCAAGTAAATTATATTTTATTTAAACTGTTATTTATAGAATAAAAAAAACAAGATTATTTATCCTGTTTCTTGTTAAATATGAATAAAGCTACTCCTATCAATAAAATAATTCCCCCCATAATAGCTATATAATTAACTCTATCATTTCCAGTTTTTGGTGACCATGATCTTTCTATTACATATGTCTTAGTCTTACCATTTATATATGTCAATATTAATTTATTATCTGAAACTTTTATTGTTCCACAAGAAGCTTTTATTCTACTTGCAATTGTTTCATCACTATCTTCTAGATCAACCTTTGTAATTAATAAATCTAAATTATCTATACCATAGAATTCACTTGTTAATACACACTCAGTATCTATTGTTTTAGCTCTTGTTTGAATGAAATATTTTTTTACATTTCCTTTTGAGTCAGTTACTTCAATAGTAATACGTTGCTCAGCAGAGTCTTTTACATTTATTGTTTTAGCACCTCTTACTGTAGATGTTTCAAACTCAGGTTCAGCTGAAATACCTATTTCTGCAGTATTTGGATCAATTTCTATTACATACTCAGTAACATTTTTATCAAATGCTGGTATTAAAGTACCATTAGTAATTGTAATATTCTTTAAATCTGTTTGTGCTATATCTTGATCATCAGCACTCCTTGTTACAACTATTGTATAAGTTTTATCTGTTCCACCCTCTTTTTTAACAACAACTTCAATTGTATTTTCACCTATATTAAGAGCTTTTTCTCCAGTACCAGTTACAGTTGCCTCCGAATCTGTAGGAACTGCATTTACTGTTATCTTATCTACATTATTCGCAACTGAAGCAGTATAACTCATAACACCTTTATTAAAGGTTGGTGTTAAAGTACCTGAACTTAATGATAAACTCTTTAACGATGTATCTACGACCTCTGGAGTTGGTGATTCTCCATTTGATACTGTTATTGTAGTTGGTGTTGCAGTTATATCATGTGTTGTACTGCTATCAGCAACATTTAATTTTTGAGCATATGGAACAAGTTCTAAATCTGTAGAGCCTTCTTCAGTACCAGTAATATTAAAACTAAATACATTTACAACACCAGTTTGAGCATATTCATCAGATGGGCCAATAACAGCTCCCCCTATAACATCTGAAGGATCTTTGCCTAAACAAGTCCATCCATTTGGTACACTGTCAATATTAGATATAGAAATAGTATTTAAATCTGTAGATATTTTACCATTTAATCCAAGAATTGTATTACTACCAACATCTACTGAAACCATACAAGTAGTTGTTTCTCCAACTTCAATAGTTGTCTTCTCGCAACCTATACTTGCTTGAAAACTAGCTGTTTCATCTGTTATAGATCCTTTTAGTTTCCCAACAGATATATATCCAAAATCAATTAAACCAAATATAATAAGACCTAACCCTATAACCATTAACATTATTGAAATAATTATATTTTTTTTATTCTTCATTTTTATAATCACCTACAGTACATATTCTTTTATTCTTAATCTAATTTTACATTTATTCAAATTAAAAGTCAACAAAAAAGACGATATCATCGTCTTTCATCTACTCTTTTAAATTCAACTACATCATCTAAATGATCTGGTTTTAATAATTCATATGGATGAATATTAAGTGCTCTACCAATATCTTGTAATTTTGCCATACTTGGACAAAATTTACCTCTTTCTAAGTCACTTATATATTTAGGAGTTAAATTACATAATTCAGCTAATTCTTCTTGAGTTAATCCTCTATTATATCTATACCATTTTAAATTAATACAAAATACTTCTTGTATAATATATTCATTTACTGGAATCATAACATCACCACTTTAGTTAAAGTATACTTAAATAAAAGTTTAAGATACACCTAGTGAAACACGACAAAATGTATAAAAAAAGATGAAGATACTAGTATTCTTCATCTTTAAATAAAACAATTTTGTTATTTTTTCTAGTTTTTTTAATATCTATAACTCTCTGATTAGATGATCCTTTCCATCTTAAAGTTGGATTAAACAGTTCTGCTTTAAACTGCCCATCTACAAGCACATCTAGATATTCAAATATTTCATTGTCTTTAATTTCTTCATAGGTAAAACCAGTCCATGACCATAAATTTTTACTTGGAAATCTCTCTTTAAAAGCTTTAGCTAATTTTGTACTACCTGGGAGATTAGTTGGATGCATTGGTTCTCCACCTAGCATTGATAAACCAACTATATATTCTTTATCGCATAAATCTAATATATGCTCAATTGTTTCATCAGTAAAATCTTTTCCACAGCCAAACTTCCATGTATCTGGATTAAAGCATCCTTTACAATGAAAATCACATCCTTGGAAAAATATTGTTACTCTAACTCCTGGTCCATTAGAAATATCCATTTTTCTAATTTTATTATAATGTATCTTATTCATCGTCTTTATTATCTATATGGATTACTCTTTCTTTTATTTCTTGCGTTCTACCTTTATTCCAGAAATTAGTTCCTATATATCCACAAGTTCTTCTTGCAACATTTAATTTATCATGGTCTCTATTTCCACAGTTTGGACAATACCATTCTAAATTATCATCTATTAATATTTCTCCAGTATATCCACATTCTTGACAATAGTCACTCTTAGTATTTAATTCTGCATACATGATATTATCATATATAAATTTAATTACTTCCATAACTGTATCAAGATTATTTTCTAAGTTTGGAGTTTCTATATAACTAATAGCTCCACCTGGTGATAATCTTTGGAATTCACTCTCAAGTTTTAATTTAGTAAATGCATCTATTTCTTCAAAAACTGGAACATGATAAGAATTAGTAATATAATCTCTATCTGTAATTCCCTTAATCTTACCAAATCTATCTCTTAAGCATTTAGCAAATTTATATGTAGTTGATTCAATTGGTGTACCATATACAGAATAATCGATATCCTCTTCTTCTTTCCATTTTTTACAAGCATCATTCAAATGTTGCATAACTTGTAAACCAAAATCTCTACCTTTTCCACCATCTGTGTGTGAATGACCAGTCATATATTTAACACATTCATATAGACCTGCATAACCAAGTGATATTGTTGAATATCCATGATGTAATAATTCATGAATACTTTCACCCTTTTCTAATCTAGAAAGAGCTCCATATTGCCATAAAATTGGTGCAACATCACTAGTAACTTTAGATAATCTTTTATGTCTTATTTGTAATGCTCTATGACATAATTCTAGTCTTTCATCAAATACTTTCCAGAATATTTCCATATCCTTTCCAGAAGTTAAAGCAATATCAGGTAAGTTAATTGTAACAACACCCTGGTTAAATCTACCATAGTATTTACCTTTTCCTTCAACATAATTCTTAGCTTTAGCTATATTACCTAATGAAATTGATCTATCTGGAGTCAAGAATGATCTACATCCCATACAAGGATAACATTCTCCTTCACCATATTCATTTTTCTTTAATTCTTTCATAACTTTTTCAGATATATAATCTGGAACCATTCTCTTAGCTGTACATTTAGCGGCTAATTTAGTTAAGTAATAATACTTACTCTTTGGTTTAATATTATCTTCTTCAAGTACATATAGAAGTTTAGGGAATGCTGGTGTAATATAAACACCCTTTTCATTCTTCATACCTGCAGTTCTTTGTTTTAATACTTCTTCAATAATCATAGCAAGTTCTTCTTTGTATTCATCTGTTTCACCAAGATACATACAAACACTTAAGAAAGGTGCTTGACCATTTGTTGTAGTCATTGAATTAATTTGATATTGGAATGTTTGAACACCATCTGTTACTTCTCTTTTTAAATCTTCCTTAGCATATTTTTCTATATCGTCCTTAGACATACCTCTTGTTTTATACTTTTTAACATAGTTTTCATAACTTGATCTAACAAAAGGAGCTAAATGAGTTAATGTTATTGTACAACCACCATATTGAGATGAGTTTACAGCTGTTATTAATTGAGTAGCAATTGTCATAGCTGTTAAAAATCTATGTGGTTTTTCAATCATAACGCCATTAATATTAGTTCCATTTTGAAGCATATCATCTAAGTTAATCAAATCACAATTATGTAATGCATTTTGTGCAAAATAATCAGCATCATGGAAATGAATAATTCCTTCATCATGAGCTTTAACTATATCTTCAGGAAGTAAAAATCTTCTAGTAATATCAGTACTTGTGATTCCAGCTAGATAATCTCTTTGTGTAGTAACAACAGTAGCATTTTTATTTGAGTTTTCTGTATTCCAATATTCACTTTCTCCATTAATTAATTCTTTAATAGATAAATCTGTTGTATTACTTCTTCTTACTAATTCTCTTGTATATCTATAAGTAATATATTGTTTAGCTAAAACATATTTACCAAGTGCCATTAATCTCATTTCAATAACATCTTGTATATCTTCAACTAACATTCTTTTTTTCTTCAAACCTTCTATATATTTAATAATATTTCTAATTTGTTGTTCAGTAACTCTTTCTGATTCCTCAACTTCTAAATTAGCTTTTTGAATAGCAGTTTCGATTTTATCCGGACAATAATCTACTATATGTCCATCTCTTTTAATTATTTTCATATGTCATACCTCTCCTATATTATGACTTCAGTATAACACTATTTCAAAAAATTGTATTGTTGCAATTGCAACATTTTAATAAAAATGATAAAATTTTTACAAGAGGTGTAAAATGACAAAAATTTTTGAAAATATAGATGCTAAAAACAAGTATAAATTATTACGTTCTTTTAGAGCGGATACTTATAATTTTAAAAAAAATACAAGCATAATAAATACAGTTATTGATCCAAATACTATATGTTTTATAATAAAAGGAAGTGTTAAAATTATTAGAAATAATGAAAATGGTAATGCTAATATTTTTGACAAATTAGATGATAATGAATTGTTTGGATCAACTCTATATAATTTAAACGATATTGATTATGATGTTATCACATTAGAAGATACTGAACTAATAATAACTAACTATAATGATATTGTAAAATATCAAGGAAAAAATAAATTATATACTGTATTTATTAAAAACTTATTTATGATTTATAACGATAAGATAAAATCATTAAACGAAAGAATAAATATAATTAGTAAAAAAACTATTAGAAATAAATTACTAGAATTTTTTAATTTACATTTTAAAAAGAATAATTCAAGAAATATATATATACCCTTTTCTTATCAAAGTTTTGCTGATTACCTATGTATAGATAGAACTGCTATGAGTAGAGAATTAAAAAATTTAAAAGATGAAGGTTTTATTAAAATAACTGGTAAACGAATAACTTTATTATATAAATAAAAAAATATTGATTCCAATATTTTTTATTTTTTGAAAAATGATAAAACTAATTTAATTCCTATGATAAATAGTAATAAAGAACCTATTGCACCTAATATCGTTGAAACTATCGCTGAATTACCTACTTCACCTATTGTATTAAAAGACCAAAAAGAATAAAACATAAGGTACAAAGTTAAAACAAAACATATTATCCCCAATGTCAACTTCAATTTATTATTCATAGTATAACCTCTAAATTAATTATAGAACAATAAATTAATAAATTCAATAAAAAAGTAGATTATTCATCTACTCTTTTATTTGAAAGAAATGTTATTTTTTCAGCAATTATTTCAGTCACATATTTTTTCTCACCATCTTTCTCATAAATCCTTGATTCAACTCGGCCTTTCACACCAATTAAATCCCCTTTTTTACAGTACTCAGCAGTATTTTCGGCTACTATAGACCAAAGTCTACAATCTATAAAATCTGATTCATATTCACCATCTACATTCTTATATCCCCTGGGTACAGCTAAAGTAACATTAGTATATTTTTTCCCATTTTCACTATCTCTAAGTTCAGGATCTCTTACTAATCTACCTACCAAAACAATTTGATTTAACATTTTAAACCCTCCTTTCAAATGAATAATACTAAATATAAAATGTGTATGCAAATGATAAAAACTTACTTTTAGATACTAAGAATATACAAAAAGAATAATATAATATAAACAAAAAAATAGTTTTTAAAAAACTATTTTTTATATTTATTAATTATAGACAAATTTTATTTTTTTAATAAATCATTAATTCCGTTAATTCCAAGAAGTGCACAGTTTACTCTAGCTGGTTGTTTGCTAATATCTTCATATATATTTAACTCTTCTAGTACGCTAGAATCATATTCTTCATGAGCAATCATTCTATTATAGTTTTCTATAATATTAAGAGCTTCTTCTTTTTTTTTACCAATTATTTTTGATATAGCAATAGATAATGATGATGTTGCTATAGCACACGCTTCTCCGTCAAATCTAATATCTTTGACAATATTATCTTCTAATTTTAATTCAATTGTAAAATGATCTATACAAGATGCATTACTTTTATCTTCTTTAATATAAGAAGAGTCATTTAATAATCCTTTATTAATAGGATTATTAAAATGATCTAGTATTAGTTCCCTTTTTAATTCATTATCCATTTGTTACACACCCAAACTTTCTTCTAATATATTATTTCTGCTTAAGGCATCAACTAGTTTATCACATTCTTCTTTTGTATTATAGAAATATAAACTAATTCTTACTGTATTATTTATACCTATTTCATCTTTTAGTTTTTTATCACAATGATCTCCACCTCTAACACAGATATTATATTTATCTAAATAAATTACTGTATCTTGAGCAAATACACCTTTTACATTAAACGCTACTGTAAAACCCAAAATATCTTTATTATATATAATAATATTATCTAATTTAGATAATTTAGAAACTAAGTATTTTTTTAAATCTAAAAGATATTTTTCTATATTATCTAAACCTATTTTATTAATATAATTTATCGCTTCTTTAAAACCAATTACACCAGCAATATTTTGAGTTCCTGCTTCTAATTTATATGGTAATTCTTTATAAACAATCTCATCCTTACTATCAAATGATATTGTTGTTCCTCCACCCTTTTTACCATAATCTATTTCATTAAGTAATTCTTCTTTACCATATAATATACCAACACCTGTTGGTCCTAACATTTTATGAGCAGATAAAGCTAAGAAATCAACATCTGTATCTTGAACATCAATCTTTATATGTCCAGCTGATTGAGCAGCATCACAAATAACTTTAATACCTCTTTCATGACATATTTCAGTTATCTTTTTAATATCTCTTTTATCACCTATAACATTTGTAATTTCAGCTAGTGATACTACCTTGGTTTTATCAGTTATTTCTTTTATCATATTATCAATATTAAAACTATAATCATCATTTAATGGTATAAATTTAACTTTAACACCTAATTTATTTTCTAAATCAAACCAAGGAACAATATTAGATGCATGTTCTGATTTAGTAATTAATACTTCATCATCTTTATTTAATTTATTATAAAAGTATCCATATATAATCATACTTAAACTTTCAGTACATCCACTAGTAAATATTATTTCTTTATTACTTTTTGCATTAATAAATTCTTTAACACAAGTTCTAGTTTTTTCAAATTCATCACTAGATTTTAAAGATATTTTATAATCTCCTCTATGTGTATTAGCTGGATAATTATAATAATAATCATTTATTTTTTCTATTACTGACTTAGGTTTTAAAGTAGTTGCGCCATTATCAAAATAAACTATTCCTTCATTTAATACTGGAAAATCTTCTTTATAATTCATAAAATCACCTCCACATCTAATTTATTTTATTCTATTTATATTTATATAAATAATTAATATAATTATAAAACAATAATATTTTATCACAAATATATACAAAAATATAATTTTTTTGATAAAATTATATTGGAGATGATTTTATGAAAGATTGCATTTTTTGCAAAATAGCAAATAAAGAAATACCTGCGAAAGTAATTTTTGAAGATGATATTTGTATGGCTTATTTAGATATTAATCCATTACATTCAGGACATACTTTAATAATACCAAAGAATCATTTTACTGATTTAGATGATATTAATGAAGAAACAGTAGCTCATATTATAATGATTGCTAAAAAAATCAAGAAACTATTAGAAGAAAAAATTGGTGCAAAAGGTATTAAGCTAGTTCAAAATAATGGAACATTACAAGAAGTAAAGCATTATCATATGCATGTTATTCCTGATTGTAAAGTAAAGGATATTCCATTAGATGAAGTATATAAACTACTAACAAAATAAAAAGTTCCATTGGAACTTTTTTTCATATTAGCAAATAGCAGAACATAAAATAATAGCAAGTAATATATAAAGAACTATTATTGAAACATATCCGCTACCACATTTAGTAGTTTGTCCACAAGAATTAGAATTTGTCATTATTCACCCCTCCTTTATATATAGGCTCCTATTATTATTACTAATAAAATAAATAACACTAGTATAATACCAGCATTAGAACCATATGAGTAATTCATAATTCAATCCTCCTTTTTTATTGTTCATAATATAATATGGAGAATAACGTTTTTATGTGATTATATTTTTAAAAATATTGTTTTTATTTATTATTTTTGTTATTATATATGTGTACAATTTAAAGGAGGATAACATGAAGAAGAAAAATATTGTATTAGGATTAGTATTAGTTTTAGGATCAGTTTTATTAATAACTGGATGTGGTAAAGCCAAATTAAAGAATGGAGAGGAAGTTGTTGCTTCTGTTAATGGAAAAAATATAACAGCAGATGATTTATATAAAGCTTTAAAAGAAAAATATGCAAAACAAATAATTTCTGATGAAATTGATAAAAAAATATTCAATGATTTATATAAAGATGATGAAGAAATTGAAAAACAAGTTAATAGTTATGTAGAATATATTAAATCTATGTATCCTGATAACTGGGAAAAAACTTTAAAAAATGCTGGATATGAAAGTGAAGATTCGTTTAAGGAAGAAGCTAGATTAAATTATCAAAGAGAAAAAGCTGTTGATGATTATTTAAAAGAAAACATTAAAGAAGATGAAATAAAGAAATACTATGATGAAGAATCTGTTGGAGATATTAAAGCAAGCCATATACTTATAAAAGTTAAAACAGATGGTGAAGAAGAAGGTTTATCTGATGAAGAAGCAAAAGCAAAAGCAGAAGATTTAATTAAACAATTAGATGAAGGAGCTGACTTTGCAGAATTAGCAAAAGCAAATTCAGACGACCCAGGAAGTGCTGTTGAAGGTGGAAATTTAGGATTCTTTAATAAAGGTGCTATGGTAGCGGAATTTGAAAAAGCTGCATATGCATTAAAAGTAAATGAATATACAAAAGAACCAGTTAAAACAACATATGGATATCATATTATATTAAAAACTGAAGAAGCAGAAAAACAAAAATATGAAGATGTAAAAGAAAATATTATTACAAAATTATTAGAAAAGAAAAAAGAAGAAGATAATAATTATATGATAAATACTTTAAAAGCTATTAGATCAAAATATAAATTAAAATTTGATGATTCTGGAATCGAAGATAAATATAACGAATATATAGATGCTCAATTAGAAAATAGTGCACAATAAAAGGAATAGTTAATATTCCTTTTTTATTTCGTCTAAATTATAACCTTTTTGATATAGTTTTTGTTTTACTATGTTTTCTAGTTCATAACCAGAATACTTTTTAGAATACTTATTATATAATTTATCATATTCCTTTTCTATATCACCACTATTTAAATTTTTATTACCTAGAATTCTTTCTATATCATTCTTATCATAACCTTCATTAACAAAATAATTAATTATTTTATATTTTAAGGCATTACCACTACAATTTTTTGTAACTTTAATTCTTTTATCAATAAGTCTATCTAATTTTAAATCTATATCTTCTCTATTAATTTCATCCAAATAATTATTTATAATACTTTCATCTATTCCATTTTTTAATAGTTCATTTTTTATTTTATTAGGGCCACTTGAACTTAAATTAAATCTATCATTTATATAAGCCTTAACGTATCTTTCATCATCAATAATACCCTCTTTTAACAATCTATTAATGGTATTATCAATATCACTATCAGAATAATTCTTTTTCTTTAAATATGTAATTAATTCATTTTTAATTCTCATTTTTATAGAATGATACTTTAAAGCTACATCATATATTTCTTCTTTTTCATTATCTTTTTTAATTAATTCTAATTTCTTATTATCTATTTCTTTTTTCAATAATAATTCATGTTTAAGAATTACATTTTCATATAAGTCTAAACTACTATCATCATCAAAATATACTTTATATTTATTCTTACACTTTTTATATTTAATTATTTTCATATCTTCACCCCATTTTGTGTATAAAAAAAACTTAATACTAGTTTTCTTCTTTTATATGTATTAAGTTATTTTGTATTTCTTCCAATGCTCTATCTAAATTCTTTCTTGATTTATATTCATTCTCTTTCATTTGATAATGTTTAGTTTCTTCCATAGCTACAGCTCTTTGAGAAGCTATATAAACAATTTGATATTTAGATGGAATAATATTTAACATTTTATCTATTGAATAATTCATATTATCTCTCCTTGTTCAAGTATTATAATACTTTTATTAATTTATTTCAATCCTCTTTTTACTCTTCCATATACTTCATCGGCATATGTGAAATCTGTTGAGTTAACAACACCTTTTAATTCTTTCATCACACTCATATATTTTGTATAATAAGTTTCATCATTTTTTTTGAATGATTGATCAACACCAGCTTCAAAATCATCCATATTTTGTATAGTTTTTTTAATTATTTCTTCATCTGTTGAAACATCTTCTGTTGTTGTATAGACCATGAATACATGTTTAAAATCATCCGAAAATTTTGCACCATTTCCCAAGAAAAAATTCACTAATATACTATCACCAAATAATTCCATCATGTCCATTGCTAGAACATCACGAACTTGATATAGTGATAATTCTTCATTTGACTCCATTTCTTCAGGATAATCAAATGGTTCACCCTTTCTATATTTTCCAAATCCTATAGTATTAATAATACTATATGTCAAAGCCTTATTAATACTTTCATGATGAACTGTACCATCTGATGATTTATGAAGAAGACCATGTAATTCTCCATTTGTTAAATCAAAATCTGTTGTTATATAGTCTAAAAATGATATTTCATTATTAAATATGTTTTCTAATGTTACTTTATTTTTTTCAAATTCATAGTCTATTTGAGCAAATACATCTAAAAATCTAACATCATTTCTAAATCTATCATAGACATTAGTATATAAATTATGTTCTTTCTTTTGATTAAAAAAATCAGTTGATAGTCTTTTAAAATTATTAATGACTATAATTCTTCTTTCATCAATCATTTCTGGTGTCATAAAATTACCCATTAAAGAAAGATAATCTTTATATTTACTTAAAAATAAAGTATTCATTTTTTCTTTACTAATTTTAGAAACATCTACTTTCATATCATTTCTCCTATTAACAAAACAATTATATCACAAAAAAAGAAACTAATAAAGAGTTTCTTCAAATAATAATTATAATAATGATATTTCTATTCCTATTGCCCCATACTTTTCTTGTTCCTCTTTTGTATAGAATTTATCCATAATTGTATAATCTTCATTTTCTAATAATCCTATTTGCTTATTACTAAATTTTTCAAACAATTCTTTAAATGTTTTAAATTTATAAATATTAATCACTTTTACTTTTATCGTTTCAAGACTATCTACGTGAGTAAATTCTATAATATCTCCAACTTTAATTAACTGCCTTTTCTCATCATTTAATCTAACTTCTATAGTCTTTACTTTATTTTTAATCGCATTAAAAGCAAAATCTACTAATTTCATTTTATGTACCATAATACCACTCCTAAAAATAATTATATCATAAAAAGGAACCAACTAAGTTCCTTTAATTATTCATAAAGTTATTACATCCATCATAAACTTCTGTTGTTATGTTTTCTTCTGAACAAGAATACTGTGGCACAAATGAATGTTTATATATATGATTATTTACTACATTAGTATGAATTGGAACAATATGCATAACATCATGAATATAATCTTTTTGAATACAGTTTTCTATTGGTTTTTCATATATTGGATCCATTGGACAGTTTTGAGTACAAATTGTAGGACAACACATCTTTTTTTGACATTTATTAAACATAAAAAATAACCCCTCCTAGTATAAACTATGAGAGATTACTATTTTTGTATGGTTAATTGACACCTTTAAGTCCTAATTTTTTAGTATGATTGTTATTATCATATTTATCTATTAAATCATTTTTTTCTTTTTCTATCACATCAGATACAGATTCTATTTTTAAACTATCACAAAATCTTGCTTTTTCTAAAAGTAGTTTTAATTCTTTTAATTTAATTATATTTACTGTATTTATATTAATTGGTTCTTCCAAATCTACCATTCTATCTTCAATCTCAGTTCTTGCTCTTTTATTAATTCCATCTAAACAAGATGGGTTTTCTTCTATAAAAGAATTAATCTCTTTCTTATTATTTAAAAATAATTGATGTTTTTCAATGTCTTTTTTATAGTATTTAGTACCATAATGACAAACTGATGAAACTCCAATTATACCTGTTTCAAGTATAACGAGTGATAACCATAGTTTATATGCAAAATTATTTCCCCAAAAATTATAAGTTATTATTGATGTTGGACTATGTAATAATAGATATAAAGCTGCATCTTTTATATATTTATCATAACCTTTATATTTATCACTAGTAAAAATAAGTTCACCATATTCAACTTGATGTTCCATTTTTTTTATTATTTTTTCTTCATTTTCTCTAGTATTAAATATTTCAAATTTTTTTCTTTTTGGTAATCTTACTATTATTTTATTATCTTTCTTTTTATAACCTAGTATAAAATCAGACTCATTATCAAGTGAATAATTCTTCATAATACCCCCATTTTTTTTAATTACATTGGCATTTTAAAATTACCGTTGCTCATCATTTTCATCATTTTTTTACTTTCTTCAAATTGTTTTAATAGTTTATTTACTTCTTGAACACTAGTACCTGATCCTTTAGCTATTCTTTCTTTTCTTGATGCTTTTATTATGTCTGGATTCTTTCTTTCAGAAGGTGTCATAGAAAGAACTATAGCTTCTATTCTAGCTACTTGTTTTGGATCTATTTGAACATTAGTTAGACCCATTTTTTTAGCACCTGGGATCATTTTTAATAGACCTTCAAGAGAACCTAATTTTTTAATTGTTTTAAATTGTTTTAAAAAGTCTTCAAGGTCATATTTACCCTTTTTCATTTTCTTCAATGATTCTTCAGCATCTTCTTCATTCATGACACTTTCAGCCTTTTCAATAAGACCCATCATGTCGCCCATTCCAAGTATTCTACCAACCATTCTTTCTGAATCAAATTCTTCAATACCATCTAGTTTTTCACTTGTACCAACAAACTTTATAGGTACATTAGTTAAATATCTAGCTGATATTGCTACACCACCTCTAGTATCACCATCCATTTTAGTTAATATAACACCTGTTAAAGGTAATTTTTCATTAAAACCAGTAATAACATTTATAGCATCTTGTCCTATCATACTATCAAGTACAAGTAAAATTTCATGCATCTTAACTGACTCATTAATATTAATAAGCTCTTGCATTAAATCTTCATCTATTTGAAGACGACCAGCAGTATCAACAAGTAAATAGTTATAACCATTTTCTTTTGCATAATCAACCGCATCATTAACTATTTCAACTGGATTCTTTTTACCTTCTTCAAATACTTCAATACCTAAACTTTTACCAATTGTTTTTAATTGCTCTATTGCAGCTGGTCTATATATATCACACGCAACTATTAATGGTTTTTTGTTATATTTTTTTCTAAGTAAATTAGCAAGTTTACCAATTGTAGTAGTTTTACCGGAACCTTGTAAACCAACAAGCATTAATAAAGTTGGATTATATTTAGTTTCTATTTCAACTTTTTCAGTACCAAGTAACTCAAGTAGTTCATCTTTTAATATTTTTAAGAATACTTCATCTGGTTTTAAGCTTTTTTTAACTTCTTCTCCCAATGCTTTTTCTTTAACCTTATTAGTAAACTCTTTAACTACTTTATAGTTAACATCAGCTTCTAATAAAGCAAGTCTAACTTCTCTAACAACATCTGATATATTATCTTCAGTTATAGAACCATATCCTTTAATTTTAGACATGGCTTTATCTAATCTATCACCTAAATCTTCAAACATATTATCACCTACTCATCTAGTATTTTATTTATTTTTTCTTTTATATCGTCATCTTTTATTTGATCAACTAGTCTTCTTAATTTCTTATCTCTAGAATATAGTTTTAATTTTTCTTCATAATTATTTAATTTTTCTACAGATAATTTTAATTCTTTTGAAACAGCATTTCTACTTACATTAAAATTCTCTGCAATTTCTGCTAAAGACAAATTGTTAAAATAATAATCTATAAAATAATTTTTTTGACCATCAGAAAGCAATTCTCCGTAATAATCAAATAATATTATAATTAAATCTCTATCGTTCATTATATCATTTCCTTAAATAATCCATATATATATTTTTCTATATCAAATACTTCTAAATCTTCTGGTTTTTCACCTAAGCCTATATATTTAACAGGCAAATTTACTTCTTCTTTAATAGCAAGTACGATACCACCTTTAGCAGTACCATCAAGTTTAGTTAAAACAATACCTGTGATATTAGTAATCTCTTTAAATGATTTTGCTTGTGATATACCATTTTGACCAGTTGATGCATCTAAAACAAGTAATGTTTCATGTGGTGCATTTGGTATAAAATTACCTATTACTCTATTCATTTTTTCAAGCTCATTCATCAGATTTACCTTATTTTGAAGTCTACCTGCGGTATCAATTAGCACTATATCATAAGACTCGTTCTTACCCTTTTCAACGCCTTTATAAACTACTGATGAAGGATCAGAATTTTCTTCTCCAGTTACTACATCTATACCAAGTCTATCTCCCCATTCACTTAACTGTTCAATAGCACCCGCTCTAAATGTATCACCCGCAACTAATAATACTTTTTTACCTAAATCTTTTTCTTTTTTAGCCATTTTAGCTATTGTAGTAGTTTTTCCTACTCCATTAACACCAACAAATAATATAACAGTTGGACCTTCTTCTGCATAATTAATTTTATTAACTAAAATTTCATCATTAACATATATAATAAATAATTCATCAACTATTAATTCTTTTAACACTTCTGGATTTTCTATTTTTTCTTTTCTAGCTCTATCTATTAATTTTTCCATAAATTTAACTACAGTACCCACACCAATATCTGCCATTATTAATAGTTCTTCTAAATCTTCAAAGTATTCTTGATTTACTTTTTTATATTTTTTATTTAAAGAGTTTAATTTATCACTAAATTCTTTTCTAGTTTTTTCTAAACCCTTAGAATACTTTTCTTCTTCTTTTTTATCATTAAAAACTTTTTTACTTGCAATTTTTTCTTTTAATTTACTAAAGAATCCCATCATATCACCCTTCTTTAATTATACCTTAATTTTAACTAAAAAAAAAGAGATATCTCTCTTATTTAGCAATTATATACCCATATAATACAACAGCAAACATTAATACTATAAAAATTAGTATTAAAACATCAACCCAAACACTAAATGCAGCTTCACTAGTTAGTTTCTTAGCTTCTTGTACTGCTTTTACTGTAATTATTTTTTCATCTTCTTTTTTAGTTTTTGGTTCAGCAACTTTTTTTGTAACTTTAGTTTCTTTTTTAGCAGCCTTAGTATCTTTCTTAGTTACTTTCTTTTTAGTTTCTGCCATAAAAACATCTCTCCCTCTTAATACTCATATATTATAAAGTATTTTTATTAAATAATCTATAAAAAAATGTAAATTATTTTAATAATTTACATTTTTATTTATTATAAAGATTTTTTTGGTTTAATAGTCTCTTCATATTTTGAAATTAATTCTTTTTGTTCTTGAATTAATGAATTCTTTTCTTCAACTAAAGCTTCATATTTATCAACTAATTTCATTAATCTATTATTAATAGTTACAGCTTGATCATATTTTTTTAACAATTCATCATAAGTATAATTCTTTTCATTTTTAAATTCAACTACTTGTTCTTCCTTTTTAGAAGTTTGTTCTTTTTTATTCATATCTTTAATTTTTTCAACAAACTCAGGTTCTTTATCTTCTTTTTTAATTACATCTTCTTGACTAGTTGATTTCATTTCTTTTTTATCATTATTTTTTTCTTCTTTTAACTTATCTAATAATGATACTTTTTTTGGTTTATTATTTTCTGTTATTTTCTCATATTTAACTGAAACTGGAATAGGCTCTTTTTCAATTTTCTTATCTTCTTCTTTTATACTTTTCATTCTATCTAAAAATGAAGGAACTGTCTCTCTTTCAATTAGACTTTCAATTTCTAAACCCATTTCATCTTCTTCATCGTCTATGTAATCTTCATCAAATTCATTATCATCAAAACTATCTTCAATTTTTTCTAATTTTTCAACTACAATAGGTTCTTTTCTTCTAATTAAAGAATCTAATCCTCTACTTATCTTAATTGTATTATTATTCATATTAATATCCCCCTTGAAATAATGCTAAATATGGTACCATAAAGAGGACTATTTGTCAATTTCTAGAACTTTATCAGGCTTTACTAATTGGTCATTATTTCCATCTTTTTTATATATAGCTACTAAATCATTTTTATATATAAAACCAAATCTATCATTTTTATATATATTTTTTAATTTATTGCCATTTTTTATTTTATTATATAAATCTAAATCTATTTCTATTAAAGGTATATCTACTGCATCTTTAATAGATACTAATTGATAATTATTATTTTCTATATCTTTTAATGTATAACAGTTTTCTATATTAAATTTACCCTGGTGTATTCTAATTAAATTAGACATTGTTCCAACCGTATTTAGTTTTTTGGATATATCTCTAACTAGACTTCTAATATATGTACCTTTACTAACTTTACATCTTATACTAAACTTATTATCTTTTAAATCACTAATTCTTTTTATATCAAACACTTTTACTTTATGTATAGGTAAATCCACTTTTTCATTATTTCTAGCATATTCATATAATCTTTTACCATTTATTTTTATAGCGCTATAAATAGGCACTTCCATATCATAATCACCAATAAAAGAATTAAGAACTTTATCTATTTCTTCTAGTGTTATATTAACACTTTCTTCTTTTAAAACATTACCTTCTATATCAAGTGTATCTGTTTCTATACCAAGAGTTATTTCTGCCTCATATTCTTTATCTAAAGCAGTTATATCATTTATTATTTTTAATCCTTTATTAATACCAAGTACTAAAACACCAGATGCCATAGGATCTAGTGTTCCAGAATGACCCACCTTTTTTGTTCCTAATAAATAACAAACTTTATTAACAACATCTCTACTTGTCATACCTTTATCTTTATTAACTAATAATATTCCATCCATATAAAACTCCTTGTATAAGAAAAGAGCAATTTAATTGCTCTTTATTACCATGATACATAAATATCTACTGTACCATATGCACAACCTGTGTCGTACACTTTAGCTGGTCCAACAGATGTCATAACTACTGTACCTCTAGATAAGAATGATGGATCAGCAGCAACTGCTATATAACCATCAGCGTCCCTAATAGTACCATCGTTAGCTACGTGTCTACCTGGGATTGATAAACCATTACCTGGTAAAACTTTTTCTGAATAATATGTTTCTTTATGTCCATTAAAATATAATGCACCTTTTGATTGAGTTAATGGGTTACTAGATACATAATAATAGTCATCATATTCTAATTCTACATATCCAAATCCACTAACTTCAGCGAATCTTTTTAATGTTAATCCTGATTCTTTTGATACATAATCTACTGTATCAACTGGTAAGTCTTCAACCTTTTTGCTTTCTAAATCACCTGCTGAAGCTTTTAAGCTATTGGCTGAAATCTTTCTTATATCAACTTTCGATAAAGTACAATATAATACTAATAAAAAGCACATACAACATAAGAAAGTTGAAATAACCTTTTTATTAGCTATTGGTCTAAATCTCACGTTTTTCACCTCATTCGTCCTTTTTCAAGAACAATATAATTCTATCACAAATCACCAAAATAGTCAAATTATGAAACCCACTTCACCATAAACATTAATACTGCGATTATTATTGTTAATAATACCATTATTATAATAATCATATTAGTATAACCACTTTGCGCTGATGTAAAATTTCCACTAAATTCATTATATTTAGCCTGCGCTATTGGATGATAATGATCAAAATTAAGTTCTTTTCCTTCTAATTTATTATTAACTATATATTCAAATTTATTAAATTCATTATTAATATCTTCTAAATCAGATTTTATTCCATACATGAACTTACAATCTATATTATTTAAAAGAATTGCATCTAGTAACCATGTTACTATATTTAAATTAGTTTCAATATTATCTATCTTAATACATTTTAAGTCATTATAAAAATTTCTAAACCATTTATCTATATTACCAATTTCATTAACTTCTCTAAGATTACTTACATTCAGTGAAATCCCTATCATATTCGCGGCATCTTCTTTGGTAAAACCTTCTTCATCTACTAATATAGATCTAGTATATACTAACAAATCAGCTATATTACTCATTGATTTACCAAATAACAAATTGTTTTTATATTTAGTAGTATTTTCAATAGCAATAGGCACTCCATAAGTTATTAAAGAAGCTATACCTTTAGCAGTATTTCTTAAATAGTTTTGTTGTTCTTGTATTGTTGACCATTCATAAGTTTCATATAGTAGTGAACTTGCTGGAATAATAATTAGTTTAACAGAATCATTAACGGTGTTTGATAATATTTCTTTTATTGCTTTTAAATTAGATTGCGATATATTAATAGTTGGAACATGAATTATCATATCACCACTATAGCAATCTACAATAGATTTATAATCTGTATCTTTTCCATCATCTTTAAAAATAATTTCAGTATTCTTAATTTTTAATTTTGCTGATTTTTTACATTTATCAATCAAACTACCTTGTGAAATATAGTCACCACTATATGTTATACCAAGGTTATTCAGTAATTCCATAGCAAACACCCTCTTCTACTATATAACTACATTATAACTAAAAAAAATGAATTTGTAAAAGGAATAATAAAAAAATCTAATTAATTATTAGATTTTTTTATTTTTTCAAATTTCAACCGCACCACTTTAAACATAATCTGATTCTAATACTGGTCCAAATTTTTTATTAACATAATCTTTAAATTCTGAATAAGATCCACCTGTATTAATTTTTCTATTCGACACCGAATCTTTAAATAAATCAGATTCTATATAATTTAAATAATTTTCAGAAAAATCAAATGTACCATAACCGTGTATTTGTAAATACGTTTCAAGTGTTTCAAGTGCTGCGAATGTCCAACAATTACCCTCTTCACCTTGATTTTCAGTTCTAATATTATAGTGATCTGCTAAATTATAACTTGTTGGTATACTTTCTTCAGCATTAACTGTATTATTAAATGTAAATAATGAAATAATAAGTAATAAAAATAATAAAAATTTTTTCTTCATACCACACTTCCCTCAAAAAATATTATAACATGGCAATAAAAAAACTTTATCATTTTTTGATAAAGCCTTTTTTATTCTAATAAGAAATTTTTGTTTTAAAAGCAAAAAAAAGATGATTAATTATCATCTTCTTCATGTATTTTTTCAATTAAACTCTCTATTTTATTTCCATAATCTATAGATTCATCATAAACAAAGGATAATTCTGGTATTATTCTCATTTCTATTTTTCTTTTCATAAGATTAGATCTTATAAATTTTTTTGCTCTATTTAAATCTTTTAATACCTTTTCTTTATCATCATTTAAAGTAGTAAAATATACTTTCGCATTACTCAAATCACTAGATAAATCTACTTTAGTTATAGTAACAAATTTTAAATCTTCATCTTTTATTTCACTCATAATAATATTACTAATTTCCTTATGTAACATATTACCAAGTCTTTCTGTTTTAATACTCATAAAATCACCTCTATTTATTTGGTGTTAAAACAATTTTATTCTTTTTTATTTCTCTTTTTTCTTTAAATATATTAACTGCAGATTTAATTATATCAAAACCTGTCGCTTCATACACTTCATCTTCTAAATCAGAAATATCTTCTGAATCTTCTTCTATTTCTGTATAAAATTCATTAGGAATCTTACTATCTTTTGTATAATACGCAACGATATACCCTGGTTCAAAAACCATAAACTTTTTATCACTTTTCTTAGTAGTAATTTCGATGCCACATAGACCATATTTCATAGTAAAATCATTATTTCCTATTTTAACAGAATCATTTTTTTGATCTAATCCTCTTTCAATAAAATAGTTAAAAGAATCTATTTCTAATAATTCATCACGAATACCAGTAATAATTCCTTCATTAGTTACTACTATTTTACCTACTATTTTTCCATCTCTAGAAATAGGTGCACCATAAGTACTATTTATTTCATCTACATCAAATTGTAAAATATTTAGTAATGTTTTTAATTTGTTAAATGTTAGTTCCTTATCTATCATAACCAAACCTCCTAGAAACTATCTTTTAATTTCTTCTAATACATATGCTTCTATTACATCATTTACTTTAATATCACTAAATTTTTCTAATGTAATACCACATTCAATACCCTTTTTAACTTCTTTAACTTGATCCTTTTCTCTTTGAATAGTATTTATTTCTCCATCATAAACAACAACACCATCTCTAACTAATCTAGCTTTAGCATTGTTTGTTATTACTCCATCAGTAACCATACATCCAGCAATAGTTCCAACTTTAGAGAACTTAAATAGTTTTCTAACTTCTGCTTGTCCTAATACTTTTTCTTCATATTCAGGTTCAAGCATACCCTTCATTGCGTCCTCTAATTCCTCTACTAATTTATAAATAACGTTATATAATCTAATATCTACGTTATATTCTTTTGCTGTTTCAATAGTCTTAGCACTAGGTCTAACATTAAATCCAATTACTATTGCATTAGAAGCTGATGCAAGTACTATATCACTCTCAGTAACAGCACCTACTGAAGAACGAATTACTTTAACTTTAACATCTTCTACTTGTACTTTTTCTAAAGCATTCTTAACAGCTTCTTCTGTACCAGTAACATCTGTTTTTAAAACAACATTTATTTCTTTTTCTCCTTCTTTAATTCTATTAAATATATCATCTAAAGTTGGAGCATTATTATTTTTATTTTTCTTTAATTTAGCTTGTTCTTTTCTATTTTCAGCGATAGTTCTAGCTTCTTTTTCATTAGAATAAGCCATAAATCTATCTCCTGCTTCTGGCACTTCATTTAAACCAGTTATTTCAACTGGAGTACTTGGAAAAGCTTCAACTACTTCTTCACCTAAATCATTTGTTAAAGTTCTAACTTTACCAAAAGTAGTACCTACTACTACTGGATCTCCTAAACGAAGTGTTCCATTTTGAACAAGTAATGTAACAGTTGGTCCCATAGTCTTATCAAGTTTTGATTCAATAACAGTACCCATAGCATATCTATTTGGATTAGCTTTTAACTCTTGCATTTCACTAATTAATAAAATATTTTCAAGTAATTTATCTACACCTTCACCAGTTAAAGCACTTATTTTAGAATAGATAATATCTCCACCCCATTCTTCTGGAGTTAAATCATGCGCAGCCATCTCTTGCATAACTTTATCTGGATTAGCACCTGGTTTATCTATTTTATTAACCGCTACTATTATAGGTACATTAGCAGCTTTTGCGTGATCTATTGCTTCAATAGTTTGAGGCATAACACCATCATCTGCCGCTACTATAATAATAACTATATCTGTAATAGATGCTCCTCTAGCTCTCATTTCAGTAAATGCCGCATGTCCTGGGGTATCTATAAATGTAATTGGTTTACCATTATGGGTAATTTGATAAGCACCTATATGTTGTGTAATACCTCCAAATTCTCCTTTTGTAACTGAACTATGTCTAATATAATCTAGTAAACTTGTTTTACCATGATCAACATGTCCCATAATAGTTACAACAGGTCCTCTTTCTTTTAAATCTTTAGGATCATCATTTATTTCTAATTTTTCAAAATTAACTTTATCTTGAGTATCAAAATTCTTTAAAGTTTTATCATAGTCTATAACAACCATTTCTGCATCATCAAAAGAAATACTATTATTTAAACTAGCCATAACTCCTAAACTCATTAATTTTTTAATAATTTCAGTAGCTGGGACTCCTAAACTTTCAGCTAAATCAGAAACTGTCATTCCATCTTTATAAAGAATAGCACTATCATCTTGTTTAACTTCATTTTCTTTTAGTTTACTCTTATTCTTATACATTTCTTTCTTTTTAGCATTTATATCTTCTTTTACTTCTGTTTTCTTCTTTAATTTTTGTACTTTAATAGAATCATCATATTTTATATTAGAAGCTGAAGCTAAATTTTCTGCTTTTTCATCTAATTCTTCATCTAAATCATAATCTTTTTCATCAGATTCTTCTTCTATATAAACAGTATCATTCTCTTCTTCTTGTACATTCATAGTAAGTGCTGTATCTAAGTCAATAACCGCATCTTCACTTAAGATATCATCTTCATTATTAACATCATATCCTAATTCTTTTGCCTTTTTAATTATTACTTCAATACTTTGATTTATGTCTTCTGAGTACTCTTTAACACTCATCATAATAATCACCTCTATCTTTCTATAATATTTTTTATTTCTTCATAAACTTCTTCACTAATAGTAGTTTCTAAATGTCTATCAAGTGCCTTACTCTTTTTAGCTTGTTCAAGTACACTAATATCTTTTTTAATATAAGCACCTCTACCATTAGCCTTTCCAGTTTCATCTACAAAAACATTACCTTCATTATCTTTAACAACTCTAAGTAAGTCTTTCTTTTCTAATTTTTCTTTAGTAACAACACATGTTCTTAAAGGTATTTTCTTTTGTTTCATAAGTCCTCCTTATGCTTCATAATATTTATATATATTAATTCCTTCTTCTTGAACTTGAACTAATGTTTTTACATCTATCTTACATTTAGTAAGTCTAGCAGCTAATTTAACATTTTGTCCTTGTTTACCTATAGCAAGAGATAAATTTTCTCCTTCAGCAACAGCAACAGCATGTTTATCTTTTTCATCAACAATATATACATCAACATCTTTAGCTGGACTTAATGCATTTTTAATAAATTCTTTTAGATCTTTATCATATTTAACAACATCTATTTTTTCACCATTAAGTTCTTTAGTAATATTATTAATTCTTATTCCTTTTTCACCAATACATGCACCTACTGCATCTACTTTTTCATTTTCAGAATAAACTGCTATTTTACTTCTATTTCCTGGATCTCTAGCAACACTATATAGTATTACTATACCTTCAGCAAGTTCAGGTATTTCTGATTCAAGTAATCTTTTAACAAATCCCATATGAGTTCTAGATAATATAATAACTGGTCCACCTTTTTGACCTTCTTCTATCTTTGTAACATATACTTTTACTTGAGAACCCATTTCAAGTTTTTCACCTGGGATAATATCCTTTTTAGGTAATATCCCACTAGCTCTACCAAAATCTACATAATAGTTTTGTTTATCTTCTCTAGATAAAGTACCAATTAATAATTCATCTTCTTTATCTTTAAATTCATCCATAATACTAGCTCTTTCAGCCTCTCTAACCTTTTGAACTAGTACTTGTTTAGCAGTTGAAGCAGCAACTCTACCAAAATCTTTTGGAGTTACTTCTTCTTCAATAATATCTCCAACTTTTAAATCTTTATTTGTATCTTTAATTTCTTCTAATAATACTTGAGCATCTTCTTCATCTTCCATATTAATTTCATCAACTATAACTTTATAAGAAAATACTTTAACTTCTCCAGTCTTTCTATCTATAGTAACTTTACTATTAGATGCATTATAATTTCTTTTATAAGCTGCATTTAAAGCTGCTTCTACATATTCAAATAAATCATCTTCTGGAATATTTTTTTCTTCTGATAATACTTTTATTGCTTTAATAAATTCTTTTCCGTTCATTATTCATCTACTCCCTTCGAACATACATTTAAAACATAACTTTCTTCAATTAAATCTGCTTCATCTAATATTGGATTAATTATATGAGTTGCCTCTACACAAGTGTCTAAATCGACATAAGGCATCTTATCAATAACTATCATAAGATTTTTAACACCATCTTCTTCTTCAAAAGAAACACTTACTATATTTATTTCTTTTTCTTTTAATGGTCCTTCAATTAATTTTTGGATTTTTTCAAGCATAAAAATTCCTCCATTTATAACACAAAGAGTGAGGATCACCTCACTCTTCGTTGCTAAAGAGATTATATCATATATTACAAGTATTTGTAAACGTTTTTTAACTTTTTATCGTTAATTTTGTAAAACATGATATAATATTCTTGAGGTAATAATATGAAAACAAAAAAAATAATTATAAATTTTGTTACTTTTTTTTCGTATTTTATATATGAATATTTATTAATAGCCATTTTTCAAGTAATTAACCTAGATTTTTATAAATTAGATGTGTCTGGAAGAATATTATTCTTATCAATAACCAATCTAGCTTTTATAATTTTCCTATTCTTTATCTATAAAAAAGAATTAAAAGAGGATTGGAAAGATTTCTTAATAAATAAAAAGAAATACCTAAAAAAATATTTTACTTATTACATGGTTGGTGTAATACTAATGGGAATTAGTAATATAATAATTCAAAGCATAACAAATACAAGTATTAGTGGAAATGAAGAGACTGTACGAAGTTATATAAAATTATTCCCAATTTATATGTCATTTTCATCAATAATATACGCACCTTTTGTTGAAGAAATGATATTTAGAAAATCTATAAAAAATATTATTAATAACAAATATCTTTTTATTTTTTTAAGTGGTGTTATTTTTGGAGCATTACACATCACAGATTATTCTGATGTAAATCAAATATTACTAGGCATTCCATATATTATTATGGGATTGGATTTTGCCTATATATACTATAAAACTAATAATATATTTACAACTATGACATTTCATATAATTCATAACTTTATACTATTAACAATTCAACTAATAGGAGGTCTATTATGAAAGAACAAAATAAAGAACATCATTATATTAGAACCTCTTTCTTTATAATAATTCTATTAATTGTTCTTATGTTTATATATGGATTTTATTTAGGTAATAAAGGTATGATTGTTAAAGAATACTATGTTAATGAAACAAAAATACCTAGTTCATTTGACAATTTTAAAATAGCTCATTTCGCAGATATACTATATGATGACAAAGATGATATTGAATTTATAAAAAATGCAGTTAATAAAATAAATGATAAAAAAGTAGATTTAGTAGTTTTTTCTGGAGGACTATTAAAAAAAGATCATACTATTAATGAAAAAGAGAATAATGAAATAATAAGTGAATTAAAAAAAATACATAGTACTTATGGTAAATATTATGTGTCAGGGAAAGATGATAAAACAAATCAAAGTTATGATAACATTATGCAAGCGAGTGGATTTATATCTTTAAATGATAATGCTGAAACTATTATAAGTAAACATAATGAACCTATTATGCTTGTAGGTTTTGATAATAATTCTAATTTGGAGTTTTTAAAAGATAAATTAAATAATAAAGATAACATATATAAAATCAGTATATTCCATGAAAGTGACTTCTACGATAAAATTGAAAATCAGGCATTTAATATAGCACTTTCATCTAATTCTTTAAATGGTCAAATAAATATACCTTTTATAAAAAATATATTCTTAGATACTGATAGTTCAAATTACTATAAACCATACTATGATATAAATGGTACTAAACTATATATAACTAGTGGAATTGGAACAAGAGGTCTAGATTTTAGATTATTTAATAAACCTTCTATTAATATATATGTAATAAAAAAGAATGCAGAATAATAACTATGAAATGATAAAATAAAAGTAGACACATAAAAAGAATGTGATCTACTTTTATTTTGTTATAATTAAATTAAGGAGATGATTTTATGGGAAGACCTAAAGGTGGAAAGAATAAATATTGGTCAAAAGAAGAAAAATTGAAAT
>JAFRCK010000015.1 GCA_017404385.1 Bacilli bacterium | reverse complement strand
TAACCGTGATCCTGCCGCAGTAGCAGATATAACTTCAGGAAATGTAAAATCAATCTGGTGTGAAGATGGATACCTTATAGCATATGATCCATCATGGATATTTACATATTTATATTCAAGTTAGAGGTGATAATATGATTGTGGTCAAGCGATTGAAGAATTAAAAAAATTCCCAAAAGATAAACCATTAATGATAATGGGATGGTATAGTATTGCAGAAACAGATGACCCTGAAGACATTAACAGTATATGTTATCTCAAAGAAGTAGACATAGACACTTTAGAAGTCACAGGTGAAATACAAGACTTTGTAGCTATTGTTAGTGACAAGTACCATGAAATAGCAAGTGAATTTCCATAATGACATTAACATACACTTAATGTTAATGTTAACTCTTTTTCTTTTTTAATAATGTAACATAAATTTTATATAATATCAAAACATAATATTGATTTTAAATAAATAAAATGGAAGTCCAATATGGAAAATTACTTAAGACCTATAGCTTATGCTTCTTTTATAGTAGTATTACTTCTAGAAAGATTATCAGTTATTAATAAAGAAATTGTGATTCCTTTAGTAATAATTATTATATTATTTATAATTGCAACTGTTATTTATAAAAAAGAGGGTTTTCAAAGATTAAAAATATTTTTTATAGTCTTATTTTACATGGTACTTGCAATGGTAATATTATTTACTTCAGGTATTGAAAATATTCCCGAACCATGGAGAGCAATTATAGGGATATCCATTATGACTATTATGGTGGTTTTAATTGCTTTAACCATATTTAAACTTAATTTATTGTATGTAGATGTTGAGGATAATGATATTTGGTTAAAATAAATTATAAAATATAACTTCCAATTTTTAACATTAACATCGACCTTTAGCTATTCAAAACTTAATTTCAGAATCGGTTGATATATATCAAGGTTGAAAACTAACTTACATTTGGAAAACACGGCCGTTAATGTTAATGTTGATTAATTAAATCAAATATAAAAAACTAGCTATTGAATTATCAACCTTATGTTAATGGAAACATAGCATCCACTTTAACATTAACGGTTGGGTTCAGCTATTCAAAACTTCTTTTCTGAAACCCTTTCATATATATCGCAGTTGGAAATCTAAATTCAAATCCGAAAACACGGGCGTTAATGTTAATGTCACCTCATTAAATCAAAGGAGAAAAAGTAGCTATTAATTATTTCAACATTAACGTTGATTATTTTAAACCTTACACTTATTTGAAAAATAGTTTTTAATCACGACATTATTGTCAGTTTATTTCATTTAATAACAAAATTAAAATTTAACCGCAAGATTGTCTATTCTAAATCTTTATAAATTTCTAACCCCAGTTCGGTTAGATAATATACCCTTCCAGTTTTAGCTTCAGGGTCCAAACATTTAACAATATTTTTTTTACGCAAATCAGATAGTACTCTGGATGTTAAGCTGAATCTTGCATCCATTTCTTCTGTAATCTCT
>JAFRCK010000004.1 GCA_017404385.1 Bacilli bacterium | reverse complement strand
ATTATAATACTTTTTCCTTTAAAATGCAATAAAATAATTATACTTTATGAATAACTTGTGATAAGATCACCCTATGAAATTATTTTATAAAATTTTCTATTGACAAATCAAAAAAAATTGAATATAATGTTATTATAAAGTAATTTTAACTTAAAATATTTACAAAAACATAACAAATTGGAGATGATTAAGATGAACATTTTTCAAACAGTTTTTGAATACATTGATAAATTTCCTAAAGATGAACCAATATTTATTGAAGACATAAGAGATTATGTAATAAAACAATGTGGAGTAGAAGAAAATGAAAAAGTTAAAAAAAATATTAATGTTATTATAAATAGGTTAAAAAATGAAGGTTTTATAAAAGCAGAATATAAGGGAGTTTACTATAAACCAGTAATTACTATATTTGGAGAGATGGGGTTAGACAGTACTAGATTAAGAGAACTAAAATATATAAGCGATAGATATGGAAATATAAAAGGGTATATGGTTGGTGCCAAATTATATAATCAATTAGGACTAACAACCTTAGTACCAAATGTAACAGATATAGTAACTAATGAATGTAAACATCATAAACAATATGATGAAAAATTAAGAACTTATATTACAAAGCCAAAAATTGAAATAAATAATGAAAACTATAAATATTTACAATTCATTGATATTCTTGAAAACAAGGATAATATCAATATTGAAGTTGATAATGCTAATGAAATATTTTATAGCATTATTCAAGAATGCAAATTGGATTTTGAAAAATTACTTAAATATATTAGAGAAACTAATAGTAAAAAGGTGCTAGAAAAATTATTAGTTTTAGCCAGATAGGAAGGGATATAAATGTATTTTCATTTACAAAAAGATTTGTTTAAAAAATTCATTGATGATATGAGTAATAATATTCATATTGATGCAGATATTCTTGAAAAAGACTATTATGTTTGCACTGTATTAAAGGAACTAGCAGATAATCAAGAATATCTAAAGGCATATTTTAAAGGTGGAACTGCTGTATATAAAATACTTGATACAATGAATAGATTTTCAGAAGACATAGATTTAACAGTAGAAGTAATAAAAGAGAATTCAAATAATAGTAACAAAACTAGATTAAAAAAATCCGCACTCGGATATAAAATACCTGAATTAGAATTAGAGAAAGAAAGAACTAAAGATGTAAAACAAAGCATAACAGCTTATTATAAATATAATACATTATTCAAAAACAAAGAAAATCAATTACATAGAGCAGGTGAAATACAAATAGAGTCAACATCTTTTACAGTAAGCGAACCAATTGAAGTACATGTAATAGAACCAATTATCTATAAATTTGCAAATGAACAAGAAAGAAAAATATTAGAAAATACTTTCAATATTAAACCATTTGAAATAAAAGTTCAAAAATTAGAAAGAATCTTTATAGACAAATTATTTGCAGCTCAGTTATATTTTGAAAAGCAAATGTATGTGGATTTATCAAAGCATTTATACGATTTAACAATACTATATAAAACAAAAAGAATACAAAAATTATTTAATAACGCACAAGAATTTAAAAAAATTGTTGAATATAAAAGAGAAGAAGAAATATATAGAAAAGGTGGAGTAAATAGAAATATAAAAATAAAAGATTTTGGATATTTTAATTGGAAGTACAACGAAAATATGTTGAAAGCGTTCAAATTAATGCAAGATAAATACATTTTTAAAGAAGAATATAAAATAACTTTAGAAGAAGTAACTATAGCACTTAATAAAATTAGAGAAAAAATCACTTTAGTATCCTGACTACAAAGACTAACCCTAACACAAATAGCAATTATTTATATCCGTTTTCCCATAGTTCATTACATGATAAGTCTATTTCATCATTCCAAGATAAACTTTTGGGGACACTTTCATAAAGTTTGGAAGCAAAAATAATTTCTTAAATATATACTACTTTTTTAATTATTTTTAATAAAAGCTTGACATCGAACATATTTTCCCGTATAATATGAACAAAAGTTTGAATATTTATCATTTGTAATTCTTTCCTAAGTAAAATAATCACAAAGCAAATGATAAGATTTTATTTTATATTGTAATAATTTCTGTAAGAGGTGATACAGTAGTGAGTCAAATAAAAAGTATTAATGGCTTAATGAAATATTTAAGAGAAAAACATAATATATTAATACAAGGAAGCTTAGATAAGCAACATTTAAAAAGTGTTGGATATTATCATGGATATAAAGGATATAGATATATTAAGAAACCATCTAATAAATTAAATTTTAAAACTTTTGATGAAGTTATGGCTATAATATATCAAAAGATATTGGCATTAATATTTCTTTTGATTCAAGTGGAAAGTTGGTAGAACATATAATTTTTATTTTAAAAGATTTAAGAAATGCTATTGCTCATAATAATGTTGTTTTTGACACTAGATTTAAAAATATTTATAAATAATTAATGTATTTATAAAAAAACACTTGCATATAATAATATTATATATTATAATATATATAAGGATAGCGGCAGAAGTCTTCGGACGGTGCCTAGGGGAAGTAGATAATTAGTCTGCTTCTCTTTTTTAACGGTCAATTGGTTCCGGGTTCCAATTGACCGATTTTATTTTTCTTCAATATATTTTTCAACTAGCTGAATAAGTTCCTCTGCAGTAACTATTTGTTTATTAGTTTTTTCTGAATCCACAATAAATTCATCATCATAATCACTATCTTCTCTAATTCTACTTGCTTCCGCTATTTTTCTCCCCATTGCCTTAGGAAATATTTCTGCATTAACATAATTTTTATTAAAATATGCTTGTACATCCTTATGTTTTTTAAAATCAATTCCATCTAATGCTAAAACAGCTCTTATACTGTGAAAGATTGCATAATAAGCTCTATTGTTTGCTGATTTGTATAAGTTGTGCTCATAATTTAATTTTGCTGATATTAAATCTTCTTTAGCCTGTTCTAATCTATGTCTTGATAATTCTTTCGAAATTTTAGGACTCACTTAAAATCACTCCTTCTTTTTGTACATTCATATAAAATGGCATTGCTTCAAGCCAATAATTAAATTTATCTATATTTTTTACCAATGGTGATAATGTAATATCAAAGTTATTATCTAATTCTATATCATAGGCTATGTCCCATACTTTTTCTCTTTCTTCTATTATTTCATTGTCAGTGAAATCAGTTAAAATCATTATATCTATGTCTGAACTTTCACTAAAGTCCCCTCTAGCATAAGAACCATATAGTATTATCTTTTTTACTCTATCGCCTAATGCTTCATTTACTTTTTTTGTAAAATCATTAATTATTGTATTTATTTCTTTTGGTATTTTAGACATTTATATTCCTCCTTTTGATATATATTATTATAATACTTTTTCCTTTAAAATGCAATAAAATAATTATACTTTATGAATAACTTGTACTATTGGGGACACTTACCAAAAGTTTCGGTCAATTGGAACCCGGAACCAATTGACCGTTTTTGTTATTCTTCAACTTCTGTGCTTATTTTTGTATCTTGGTATACTTGCATTCCTGTTCCTGCAGGGATTAGTTTACCGATTATTACGTTTTCTTTTAAGCCTAGTAAGTCATCTGTTTTTCCTTTTATTGCTGCTTCTGTAAGTACTCTTGTTGTTTCTTGGAATGATGCTGCAGATAAGAAACTGTCTGTTGCAAGTGATGCTTTTGTAATTCCTAGTAATACACGTTTTCCGTCTGCTTTTCTCTTTCCCTCTTCTTCAGCTTTCTTGTTTGCTTCTTCAAAGTCGTACATATCTACTAGTGATCCTGGTGCTAATTCTGTGTCTCCATTATCGGCAACTTTTACTTTCTTAAGCATTTGTCTACCTATAACTTCGATGTGTTTGTCGTTGATATCAACACCTTGGTTTCTATATACTTTTTGTACTTCTGAGATTAAGTATTCATATACTCCTTCTGGTCCTTTTATTTCTAGTATGTCGTTTGGATTGATAGAACCTTCAATTAAAGCTTGACCT
>JAFRCK010000014.1 GCA_017404385.1 Bacilli bacterium | reverse complement strand
TTATATTAAAAAATAAGAAAAATAAGAAAGATGATGATAACAACAACGATAGTGGAAATAGTTCAGTCACTAATGATTATGAAACATTAACTACGGAATCAAATACAGTTGGTATAACTAATTCAAATCAAGATATTAATAAATCTTATGATAGTTATAATAATAATCAACAGGTCAATACTACTTCAAATATAAATTCTAGTAATTCTAGCAATTATAATAATCAAAGTAGTAATGATAATTCAAATTATTTTTAATATGCCTATACTAAAGATAATTTAGTTCATATAGATTATGATAGTATATGGGAAAGGTGGTGAAAAGGATGGAAACAAAAAAGAAAATTACATTACCAATTAAGGTAATTATTATTGGATGCATAATTGGTTTAGTAGTTGCAGGTATTGGTGGAATTAAACAAATTGCTGCAAATAAAACTAATGAAGATAGAAGACAAGCGGCATTAAAAGCATCTGAAGAAGCAGTTGCAAAAGCAAATGCTAGATTAAAAGAAATTGAAACTGAATACAATACTTTAAAGAGTCAATATGATGCAAAAGCTGATGAATGTGATGCAATCAATAATGATATGAGAGCTGCAGACTGGTATACAAAATCTACAAAATGTCAAAGAGAAAAAAGTGAAATTAATTCTAAAATGACTGATTTAGAGATGGAAGATTCAGCAATTAAAAATAAAGATTATACAGGTTACTATCAAAAAGTTAAACCTATGTCATATCAAATCTTTTATATAATTGGTGCATCAATTGCAGGTGCTGCATTATTAGGAGCATTTATTATATATTTAGTTAAGGGGAAGAAAACTTATTAATATATAATAGAAAAATAAATGATTAAATTCATTTGTTTTTTATGTTAATGGTATAAAAAAACCTTAAATTATAGTATAATATTGTCAGAAGGAGTTGTTATAATGGAAAATGAAAAGTATTTGAGTGAAGAAAGATATCAAAAAAACAATGCCAAAGTTAAAAAAGTTGGTAAAATATTACTAATTATTGGAATTATTACATTGGTTATAGGAATTATATTTGTTATTATAGGTTTTGTAAGTGCTGGTAATAGTGCTTCAAATGCATTTGATACTTTTGGTAATAATGCAATCAATAATTTCAACTCTGTAGATCAAGATACAGTAATTGGTGGAGTACAAGATACTTTTAATAGCACAAAAGATACTGCAAAAGGAATGTTTGGTAGTATAGGTTTGTTTGCATTGGGTGGCTTCTTAAACTTTATTGGATTTGCATTAACAATTGCAGGTGGTGTTGTAATGTTTATTGCACATAGGAGAGAAATTACAGCATATACAACACAACAAGTTATGCCAGTTGCTCAAGAAGGAATTGAAAAAATTACACCAACTGTTGCTAATGCTGCAGGATCTATTGCTCAAAGTATTAGCAAAGGAATACAAGAGGGCAAAAAAGAAGCGGGAGATAAGTAAAAGGAGGTAATATTTTATGTTCGGTAATGACAACAATTCACCATTTGGACACAATTCAGGATCATCATTTGGTCATGATTCAAGTTCATCATTTGGACATAGTTCTAGTAGTAGTTCAATAAGTCATAGTTCTGATGGACATTCAAGTCATAATAGTTCTTTTGGTAGTTCTACTATAAGTCATAGAGATGATGGTAGATCATCTTTTACAAGTTCGTCTGGAAGTTCTTCATTTAGTCATCATTCAGATGGAACTTCTAGTCATAGTACTACTACTGGAGGTATTACAACAAGTCATAACTCAGATGGTTCTGTTACAACTAGTTTTACAAATTAAAACAAATAAGCAAATGCCTATTTGTTTTTTTGTTATTTGATTTTTTTATCTTCTATTTTACCACATAGATAATCAATAGATACTTTATAGTGTTTTGCAAAATCAATTAAAGGATAGGTATGAATCAGTATTTTACCTAATTCATATTTTGAATAATTTGATTGATCAACTTTAATTATTTGTGCAATTTTATCTTGATTATCTCCATTATTAATTCTTGTTTCTTTTAATCTATTACCTAAAATTTCATTATCTATTTTCTTATTAATTATTTCACATTTTTTTGTGTTTGATAGTTCACATATATAATCTAAACTTATTCCGTAAAAATTGCAAAAATCATTTAGTTTTAGCAGTGGTATAGCATCAATACCATTTTCCCAACCTGCATAAGTTGATCTACTGACTTTTAAGTAATCAGCCAACTCTTTTTGTGTATTATCAAAATATGTTCTTATGTCTTTCATTCGTTCGTAAATCATACTAAACACCTCACAATATAATTTTCCCATTTAAAAAGATAATATTTAAAATGTGTCGGAATATTACCTAAAATGTGGTATAATGAATGTACAAAAGGAAGTGATTAGTTATGTACTACGATTTTAAAGAATTAGTAATTGATGCAATAAAAATACTTTTTGTTATTCTATTCTTTATTCTTTTAATATTCGGTATAGGTTATCTTTTACATACTAATATTAATTTTGCATATTATATTAGTGATGAACTAGAAATACCTAGAGATTTATCATTAACTATAATGAGTGCAGGATTTGCTAATAACATTATTATTCTATTGTCAGTTTTTGAGTTTGCCATTGGTTTCTGGTTAGTTTACAAAATAGCAAATACAACACTTTTTCAAAATGTAAAAGATTTTGTAATAAATTTGTGAGTAATTATGATACAATACCGATTTTATGTGGTAAAATGTATTATATAAGTCCAAAATAATTATTTGAGCAGTATTAGAGTAATGAAAAGAGGATATTTATATGATTAATGCAAAGTTTAAAAAAATATATGATTTATCAAATCAATTACAAGAAAAAAATTATAGAGATGATTATGAACGATTATCTAAAATTGAAAAAAACATTGGATCTTTTGAAGAATATCTAAAAAATGAAATGAATGAATCTAATCGTGATATATCTGATGAAAGAAAAAAACAATTAGAAGATGCATATATATCAAAAGATAAAATTACTAAAGGAGATATAGTTTTTAATTTATATTTAATTCATTTTCTTCATACAGAACCTATTGAGTTAGATGATAATTATAAACCTTTACCTTTAAAAGAAAATAAAGTATTTGAATATGGTGCAGTAGTGTCCACTAGTGATGAAACAGGTTATTATAGTATAAGTGGAGTATTTGGTGGTGTTGATAATGATGACCATATTGCACTTGATAAATATAATGTTTTAAAATCAAAAATAGAAAATAATCCATTAGATGAACTTTTAGATGAGATAGAAAAGAGCATTTTAGAACAAATAAATGATAAAAAATAGAAAGATTTAAGTGTTGTCATAAAATGTACACAAAATAGCATAAATTGGTCATGAAATAAGCTTGACTATGTATTGTCAAGTGGTATAATATGGTAAAATGAATTAAATGTGCAAAGGAAATATGATGTTTCCTTTGTTTTTTTTCATTTTGTTATAAAAAGGTATTGACATATTTTACCAAAAAGATTAGAATAGAAAACAATTAATTTGTAGTTTGAAGTTATTGATAGCTGTGTTGCTATTTGTAACGAGTGAATTAAATTGTTAAGGGTAGAAGAAGCAGTATCAATTTCTATTAGAACAGTTGACTGACTTTTTTGACCCTTTTTTTAATGAAAGTGGTTGATGATATGAATTATAATGAATGTGTCTATACTTCAAATTTTGCAAAAGATGTCCCTTGTGAACTATCACAATTTTTTGCAGACTCCAAAAAAATGGACAATATGTTAAATATCAATAAGAGAGAAAATTAGGATTTCTTCCCCCAATTTTCTCTCTTTTTGTTATAAGAAAGGGTGGTTACTATGGAAACAAATTTAAAAACAGAACTACAAGATGAATTTGCTGACAACTTTACTTTAACAAAGGAGGAAATGCTAGTATATGATATTCCTGCAACATTTGAAAAAGTTATTGATAAGTTAAGGGAGTTAAAAATTGCTAGAAATAAATTTATTAATGGTTATCATGTGCGATTAACACCAAATTATAGACCGAGATTAGAACAATTTACTCAAAATGTTTCTGATCCTGTTGGTAGAGCAGTTGAATTTAAATTAGATAATGAGGAAGAATATAATTTATTTAATATACAACTTAATAAATTGTATTCAATAATGTCAAAGGAAGAAAATGCTTATATTAATGATTGTCTTATATGTGGTAGATCAGAAGCATCAGTAAAGACAAAGTTTGATATTCCAAGAAGGGCATTTGAAGTCATAAAAGATAGTGCTATCGTAAGATTTGGAATAGTATTTAATATAATAGTTTACAAATAACAAAATTAAAGTAGTAACCATTCAAGAGTCAATTTGGCTCTTTTTTTAATGCTTTAATTTATGAGTTTATAGGGATCTCATTATAAAAAAACTAAATATTTTAGAGAGGAGTGATTAGGAATGTATATTATACATCACAAGCAAAAAATACCATAGATACAAAAAAATGAAAAATGGTAAAAAAACTCTTGCAAAATTCACTTTTTTAAGTGATAAATATTATAGATTAAAAACTCATTATTTGCCTATTTAAAGCCGATTTAACAAGTTTGAGAGAAAGGGTTGATATGGTATGAGAGGAAAAATAAAAAGTCGTAAAATTAAGATTATTTTAATTGTAGGAATTATTGCTATTATAGTATCTTTATTTGTTATATTTAAATATAATAATAATTCATCTTTTGCTAATTCTAATTATAAGCAAATTAACGAAAAGGAAATAAGCAACATTGAACTAGACGAAGATGAAAAAGATGAAATAAATACTTTTGAAGAAATATTAGATAATAAGGGAGAAGAAAGTGCAACCGTAGAAACAAAAAAAGAGGTTAGTAACACTCCAAAAACAAATACACAAGAAAATCAAAAGAAATCATCTGTTATTGAAAAAAAAGAAAATAACAATACTAATAATGAAAGCAATAATCCAACTGTATCAAATGAACAATCAAACAATAATTCTAATCAAGCATCTGCTCAAACACAACCGACTGTTGATTTATCCAAAGTTGTATCAACTAATGATATTAATTATGGAATACATAAAGGAATAGTAGAGTTTTCTACTAATTCAGGATGTGAAAAAGCAGGGAATGATATAGTTAATATAGAATTAAATCAAGTTATTGAATATAATGCAGAACATGATAACACAAAAGATGTGGATATTAGGTATCCTGCTTGTTATCAAGTAACATCACAAGCAAATACTATAATGGGTTATTATTTAAATATATACTGTGAGAGTGGTAATTGTAATAGATATAAGTCTTTAATAAATATATCTAATTATGATTAAAATTTTATAGCACCTATAAGGTGTTTTTTTTATGAAATTATATGGGAGGTTAAAAAATGAATTTTAAAAAAATATTTTTTATAATAGCATTATTTTTTACTGCTATTGTAGGAATACAAAATGTAAGTGCTGCATCACTAAACTATGATTGGACAGGTTATTGGTATGAAAGATATGATCAAAATGGAAACAATTATAGTTCTTGGAAATTAGAAAACTATTATGTTGATGGAGAAGTAGCATATTGTATTGAGCCAGGTATTCCAGAAGGAACACCTATGCAACAAGGTAATTGGAGCAACACAGGATTATCTGATTCGTTAAGAGAAAGAGTATCACTACTTGCTTATTATGGTTATACATATCCTAACCATCAAACATTAAAGTATCGTGCAGCAGCACAAGGAATGATATGGGCAACAATTCTAGGAAATAATACTACTGTTAATTTTTCTACTGAAAGATATGGTGCAGGTACTCCATTAGATATATCAGCTGAAAAAAATGAAATAGAAAGATTAATTGCTAATCATTACACAAAACCTAGTTTTAATGCACAAAGTTATACATTACAGGTTGGTCAAAGTATAACTTTAACTGATACAAATAATGTATTATCTAATTATGATATTAGTGTGAGTGGTGCAAGTTATTCAGTAAATGGTAATAATTTAACTATCACTCCAACAACTAATGGAACAATAACTCTTACTATGACAAAGAAGATGCCATACCAAGATAATTTTAAAATATTCTATGGAGATGGAATACAAAATATGATTGTATCTGGTAGAACAGATCCTGTTATAGCAAGAATACAAGTAAAATCTTATTATGGAAGTGTTGAAATAAATAAGAGTGATAATGAAACTACTACTGCACAGGGACAAGCAACATTAAGTGGTGCAGTTTATGGAGTTTATAAAACCGATGGAACATTAGTAACAAAAATAACTACTAATGAAAATGGTTATGCAAGAAGTAATGAAGTATTATCTTATGGTAGTTATTACTTACAAGAAATTACTGCAAGTGAAGGTTATTATTTAGATAACACTAAATATGATTTTGATAGTAAAGGAGTAGCAAAAGTATCAAAAAATGTTGGAGAAGATGTTGTAAAAAACTATATAAGCATTTTAAAACAATATGAATATGTAGATGGTAATACTACATTTTTAAATGCAGAAAAAAATATAACTTTTGAAATATATTATCCAAATGGAACTTTATATGATACGATTACAACTGATAAAAATGGTTATGCTACTTTAAATATACCTTATGGTGTTTGGAAATTTCATCAAGTAAATTCAACATCAGGTTATGAAAAAATATACGATTTCTTTATCACAGTTAATTACGATAGTGAATTAGAACAATATTATAATATTTTAAATAATGCATTATCTGCTTATTTGCAAGTATTTAAAACTGATATTGAAACAGGACAAACTATTGCACTTGCAAATACTACTTTTAAAATATTAAATAAAGATACTAATCAATATGTATCACAATATGTAGGTGGTAAAGTATATAGTGAATTTAAAACTGATGAGAATGGTAAATTTATAACTTATCTTAAATTAAGTGCAGGTAATTATAAATTAGTTGAAGTAACAAGTCCAAAAGGGTATTTGTTAGATCAAGATGGTTTAGATTTTACTATTGGGGATAATACTCATTATGCATATACAACTTATGGACCTTTTGTTACTGTAAACTATAAAAACACTGCAATAAAAGGACAAATTGAAGTTATAAAAGATGGGGAAGTTTTCACTATTGAAGATGGAACATTCAATTATAACGGAAGAACTTTATTAGATGGTATTAAATATAATATTTATGCTAATGAAGATATAAAATCATCTGATGGTAATTATTTATACTATAATGAAGGAGATTTAGTTGGTACAATTACAACAAATGCCGAAGGTTATGCAATAAGTGAAAAATTACCATTAGGAAAATATAAAGTAGTTGAAGTTGAAACGCAAGAAAATTATGTTCTTGATCAAACTGAATATTTTATAGAATTAACTGAAATTGATAATAGAACAGCAATTGTTTATAGTTCTCTTGAAATGACTAATGCTTTGAAAAAAGCACAAGTTGAAATAACAAAGACTGATCTTGTTAATGGAGATGTTATACCTAATACTATTTTAGAAATATATACTGAAAATGATGAATTAATCTTTACAGGTAAAACTGATAAAGATGGTAAAATTATCATTGATGAATTAACATTAGGTAAGTATTACATTTTGGAAAAAGAAGCATCAACAGGTTATGTTATTACTGATGAAAAAGTTTATTTTGAATTAAAAGAAAATGGAGAAATTGTAAAAGCAGAAATGAAAAATAAACCTATTACTTCGACTGTAGAAATAACTAAAATTGATATTTCAACTAGTGAGCCACTACCTAACACATTAATCGAAGTATATAATGCTGAAACTAATGAACTTATTTATAGTGGCAGAACTAATGAAGAAGGAAAAATTATTATTGAAGAATTAAGATATGGAAAATACTATTTCATTGAAAAAGAAGCACCAGAGGGTTATACATTGAATTCTGAAAAAATGTATTTTGAAGTTTTAGAAGATGGAGAAATAGTTAAGTGTACAATGAAAGATGAAAAAATAGTAGTAGAAGTACCTAATACTTTAAACAATGATTATTTACCTTTTATTATGTTTGGAGTAACAGTAATAGGACTAGGAGTAGTTGCTTATGGAATCAAAAAAAGTAAAAAATCAAAGAAAAAATAAAAGATACTCATTAATTATATTGTTGGGTATCTTTTTATTCTTTTTAGGTATTTCATATTTGGTGTATAACCACTATGATAATAAAAAACAAGATAATATTGAAAAGGAAATGATAGAGGAGTTTTTTGAAATAGAAGATGAAGAACAAGTTGTTGAAGAAGAACAACAAGAGCAACCTATCAAACAGGAAGTAGTTAATTATATGGCAGTTTTAGAAATACCTAAAATTAATTTAAAACGAGGACTATTTGATAAAAATAGTTCAAGTAATAATGTAAATAGAAATATTTATATACTTAAAGAAACAACTTTACCAGATGAGCAGATTAATAGTCATATTATTTTAGCAGCTCATTCTGGTAATAGTTATATTTCATTTTTTAGAAATTTGAAAAAAATAGATATGAAAGACAAAATATATTTTTATTATAAAGGTGTCAAGTATATCTATGAAGTATCTAATAAATACGAAATAGAAAAAACAGGAACAACTGAATTAAAACAAACTAATATATCTGATATAACACTTATTACTTGTATTAGTGGAACTAATAAGCAAGTTGTTTATGTTGCAACATTGGTAGGATATGAAAACTACTAGAAAGGATAGATACTATGGAAAAGGTCGCAGTATATGCTAGTTTTAAAAATCAAAATAGAAAGTCAATAGACTTTTTTTTAAAACGAATTGCAGATTATTGTCTTATGAAAAATTATGATTATACTATCTATTTTGATAAAGTAAAAAGCCGTTTAGATTTAGATAGAAAAGAATTAAATAATTTAAAGGATGATATTGAAAATAAAGAATATTCAAAAGTTGTAATAAAAGATATTGCACAATTATCAAGAAATACTGTCTATAATATGGAGTTTTTAAAATTCCTAGATGATAACAATTGTCAAATAGAAAGTATGGACGGATTAGATTTAACTTTGTATAAAGAAATCTTTAATAGATTTAGTAAAAAGAAGGAGGAGAAAGAAAGATGAATAACGAAGTTGAAAGAGAAGTAAGAAATTCAAAAAATACATTTGAATTAGAAGGAAATGTTGCTAACATTAATGATGTTTACGAAAATCAAAATGGTAAAAAATCATTAAGATTTGATTTAGCACAAAATAATAATGGGAATACACAATTTGTTCCTATTGTATTAAGAGGAGAATTGGTAAACTCTTATGGTAATGAAATTCAAAAAGGAGATTGGATTTCTGTAAAAGGTAGAATTTCTACTTATTCAAAAGATATTGAAAGAGATGGAAAAACTTATAAAGATAAAGCTATTGATATTTTAGGTTTTGAAATCACTGATAGAAAAAACAATAAAGTTTATACTTCTGATGGTCAAGTTCAAGAATTAACTTCAAATAAAGAAAACGATACTGAAATGGAAAGATAATTATGAAGTACCAATATAAATTATTAAATTATTGGAACGATCAAGATGATTTGTATATCAACTATACAGTTGAGAATTTGGAAACAAATGAAATAGCAAATTGTATTGATTATCATAATACATCTGATATTGGTTGTGATTATAATACTGAATCAGAAGAAGTAATAGAAAATCATTTATATAGACTTATTGAAAAAAATAATGGGTTAGAGTTTAATATGCCAAAGGTAAGTGAATTAAGTCCATTATTAAAATATGTCTATGATTGTGTTTGTGAAAGTGAATCAAATATGTGTCATATTGACTATAATGAGTGGGAAGAATTAAAAGAAGATTATGATTTTTTAGATGACGATATAAATACTTTAAATAATGAGATTAAAAAGTATAATCTTGATGATTTAATCACAGTTGATGATGGAGAATATATGATATGTGGTTATGGTTGCTTACAAACAATGTTTAATGATGATAGAGATAAAGGAAGTGATGAACTTGAAAGATGAATTAAAAAAAGGTCAAGCATTCATAGGAGTAGATGATAATAAATATTATTTTCTAGGACTAGATTATGATGACCAAATATTCTTTACAACTCTTGATTTATGGAGTGATAAAGAACAGGGCTTTATGTCTAAAAGTAATATATTTATAAAAGAAGTATTAGATGAAAAGTCTGACATTATTGAAAATGCCACTTGGTATTATCAATCAATGAAAGAATTAGATAGTTCATCTATGGAAGAAAAAATTAAAAGATGCTTGGATATTATTAAAAATTCAAATACAAAAGATTTTGAATTAAGACCAACCGAAATTGGTCCATTAGTAAGGGGACAAGCATATAGCAAAGAGTTTAATCAATATTATTCAGTTATCGGCTTTATCGTTGATAATAATATTTATTTGGATTCAAAATTAAACTCACAGCAAAAAGGTTTTTTTGCAATATATCACTCTAATTGTGAAAGCACAGTACCACTAATTTTTGAAAGAAATTTTAGTGATAAAGATAATTCTTTTGATGGTAAACATTTTGTTGCAGGTAATGATGATAGGGTTGATATAGAAGATGTCATTTGTAATAAGGATTTAGTTAATTCCTATATGAATGATTCACTAATAGAAAGATTAGAAAAACAAGATAAAGAAATGTCAAAATAAAAAAAAACTGATGTTCTTTGAAATTTAGGTTAATAGCTACACATTTCATTTAAGGTGTAGTGTTTTAATTTTTAAAGGACAAGTCTTTCTTGGAACTGTGTAGTTATTAATCAATGTTATTGATGATTACACAGTTCTTTTTTTGTTTATAGACAAAATTAAAAGAAAGGGTGAATATAATGAATAAATTATTTAATGTTTTAGCAATTCAACAATTAGAAGGTGGAACATATACAGTTGATACTGTATTAAAAGTAATTAAACAAATAACTGATTGGGCATTAGCAGTTGGTATATCACTTGCAGGTGTTGCACTAGTTGTAAGTTTTATAATGTATGCAGTTGTAGATGTAGATCAAAAACCAAGAGTAAAGACAAGAATACTACAAACATTACTAGGAATATTTGGAATCATTTTAGCAATTTCATTAGTTAATATTATAATCAGATTATTCACATAGGTGTATGCTTTATGATGACAAAAGTTTTTGATTTATTAAGAAGTCTAGGGTGGTATATAATTCATTTCATATACGACTTAATAGATGGGCTTTTACAAATTATAAAGAAATTAAATGCCTTTGATATTATCAATTCATTATCAAATAATCAAGCATTTAGAAATTTTTATACAGGTGTTATGGCAATAGCAGTAACATTATTTGCATTATTTATAATATGGAAATTTGTGAATAAACTACTTGATCCAGATGAAGAAACTACTTTTAAATATATAATGATGGAAGTAGTAAAGTGTGGAACATTAATCATGATGTCCACATTTCTTTTTGTTCAAGTATCTAACTTTTCTATAACACTTTCAAATTATACAGGAAATATCTTTGAGAGCAGTACCAATTCTAAAATGAGTGATACAATGCTCACAATGTTTATTTCATATTCAGATGGATATAAGAATAGTGATAAATTTGATGAGGACAAAAGCATAGAACAACTTGTTACGAGTGGTTCTTTCAATGATGATGAATTATATATATCAAAGTATGTAACAAAATCAAGGTTAATATTATCTGATGAAAAAGATTATAAATATGATATTAATTGGATTATGGCAGTAATAAGTGGTGGCTTTTTCTTGTATAGTTTATTTTTTGCAGGAATAATGTTAGGTCGTAGGCAAATAGAATTCTTATTTCTATTTTCAATAGCACCAATAGTATTTGCAACTAGTGTAGGAAATAAACAAAGGAGAGGTGCAGTAATAGAACAATTAGTATCATTAGCACTCCAAAGTGCAGTAGTTATGTTGATAGTTAGTTTAACAGTTATGGTAATGCAAGAAATTAATGTAACAACTTTCTTTACCAATTCATTTATGAATTTAACTACAAAATCACTTTTGTATTTAGGATGTGCAACATTTATTTTAACAGGTAGTCAAGTAATAAATAGATTTATTGGTGCAAATGTAAGTGCAGCAAGTGGTAGAGAACAATTAATGTCATTAATGGGATATGGAAAAATGGCAGGTATTGGTGCAACACTTGGAGCAGGTGCAGCAATAGGTGGAGGATTACTTGCAACAGGAGCAGCAATGAAAGGTGGCAAAGCAGTAGGATCACAAGCATTATCACAAGCAGGTATTGCTATTGGAACTATGGGATCAGGAGATAGTGGAAAACCACAAACTAGAATGCAACGATTTGCAACCACAATGGGTAGCAAAATGTATGCAACAGGACAACGAATGGGAAGAACAACTGATTCAAATAAGTTTAGTGCAAGTGATGCTTTCATTAATGCAGGTGCTAGTAGTTTAGGAAATACTGTTAGAAAAGTAATGCCACGAGCAAGTTATAATACTTCTTATTATAGAAGAAGAAAAAACATGATATAGGAGGAATAAAAAATGTATATAACAGTTAAATCAATAAAAAGAAATCTTGGATTTAAAGGTATAGAAATATCTGATATTGTTATAGCTTTACCAATGATTATCTTATTTATAGTTTTATTTTGTTTTACTCCATTAAAAATACCTGCAATAGTAGGTTTAATGATAGGAGTATTTTGTTTACTTCCTATCAATGTCAGTAAGAAAAATAGAATGTATAAAGTAATAGGACTTATATTTAAGTTCTTAATTAGAGAAAAAATATTTGTATATCAAAAGGAAGGAGTGAACAAAGTTGAAGAAACAACAAATGAGTAAAGAAGAAAAGAGAAAAAATAAAGAACATAAACTCATAGAAAAATTTGTTAAGAAAAGAGATAAATTTAAACAAAAATATATGACTAAAAAAGTTCTTAAAAAGAAGTTCAAAAATGCTCAAAATTTTACTAATACTGATTTTGTTAATGCAGATGGTATTATCAAACTTCGTGATGGAAGTTATGCAAGAGTATTTTCAGTAGATGCAATAGACTTATCTTTAACATCTAATACTCAAAAAAATAACTTCTTTCATCAACTTAAATATCTATATCAATTAAAAGATTTAAATTTAAGAATATACAAATTAGATGATAAGATAGATCTTAATGCAAATAAAGATTATTATACAAAACTAATGGAAGAATATTCTAATGATGAAGAAAAGGTTAAATTCTTAAAAGAAAGATATGATAGATTAGAGTTATTGGAAGAACAAAACTTAACTACTACAAGTAGATATTATTTTGTATTAGTTAGTGATAATGATAAAGCACTAGAACATATTGCAGAAGAAGTTAAAATGCACTGCTATAATATGACACCTAGACTCAATGTTCAAACAATAACAAATAAGTTGGAAGTTTATCAATTTCTTGTAAATCTTTATCTATCTACTGCTAGTATAGAACAATTAATGTGGAGTGATTTAATTGAATTAATCTCTCCATTTTTCTTTCAAGAAAATATGAGTTATATAAAAGCAGATGATGAAGAAATACAAGTAGTTACAATAAAGAAAATACCACCATTTATTGATGAATTGTTTTTTGAAGAACTATTTAATGTTCCTAATACAAGAGGTTGTATTCATATTAAAGATACAATACCTACTGATGAATTAGTTAGAAGATTGGATAGTAATTATGAGTTTTTAATCTCTGAAAGAACTACAACAAGAAAATTAAGTGATGCGACACAAATGGATACTGAAAGAGAAAACTTTCAAGCACTTATGACACAAATTAAAAACGGAGATGAAAAAATTAAAGAGGTAGATTTTATTATCATTGTAAATGGTAGTAAAAAAGAACGAGAAGAAAAGATAAAAGAACTTAAAAAGATAGCAGATGTTTTTCATATTAAATTAGACACACCTCGTATGAGGCAACTAGAAGGTTGGCAATCATTTGATATAACTAAAAATAGTTTTGAAGATTATCACAACTATCTTCCTAGTTTAACTCTTGCAGCATCATTCCCATTAACAATTACACATTTTAATGATGAAACAGGTTATATGATAGGATCAGATATTCATACTGCATTACCTACTATATTTGATATATTTCATAAAGATGCAACAAGACCATCAAGCAATTTAGCAATTATTGCCTCAACAGGTGGAGGTAAAAGTTTTACCTTAAAGAAAATGATTATCAATGAAATTAATCGTGGTAATAAATGTTTCTTGTTTGATGCAGAGGGAGAATATGAAAAACTAGTTAGAAAAAATAAAGGGGAATATATTGATATGTATTCTGCTAGTGGTGGAATAATTAATCCATTACAAGTTAGATTTCTTCCAAGTGATAAAGAGGAACAACAAGACAATGATGTAGATACAATTAACTATGAAGATTGTCCACTTGCAAAGCATCTTGGATCACTTGAAACATTTATTAAATGTGCTTTTGAAGAAATTAAAGAGAGTGAAGTAGTAGTTATGCTAGATATGATAGAGAAATTATATAAAAGATTTGGCATATCAAAAAACACTAAAATATCTAGTTTAGAGAAATTAGAAAATACTGATTATCCAATATTTTCGGATTTAATTGATTTCTTACCTGATTATCGTAATATGATAACAAATCCAGAACAATTAAAAATAGTTGATAAACTAGAAATATTATTAGATAGATTTAAAGTAGGAACTGATGCAATGTTATTTAATGGTTATACATCAGTTAATCTTGAATCTAACTTAATAGCATTTAATGTAAAAGATTTATTGTATAGTAAAAACAAAAGAATTATTACAACTCAATTAGTAAATCTATTAACTTACTTAAATAATATTATTGTAAGAAATAAGATTATAAATGATAAAGTAAAAGATAAAAAACGAATTAAAAATATAGCAGTAGTGGTTGATGAATTTCACTTGTACTTAAAAAATACTGATAGTGAAGTTCTATTAACTTTTGAACAAATTGCTCGTAGGATTAGAAAATATCATGGAGCATTTATTCCTGCAACACAATCAATACATGACTTTTTAGGAGATGATGATAGTGTTAGAAGTGCTACTGCAATATTTAATAATTGTCAGTATCAATTAGTAGGTATGTTAAAAGAAGATGACTTAACAACATACTTAAAATTGTTTTATCAAAACCCATTAACTGATACACAAAAAGAATTTTTGATGCAAGCAGAAATGGGAGAGTTCTTACTCACTATTAGTTCAAAAAATAGAATTAGAGTTAAGATACTTGCAACACCTATTGAAGTTGACTTGATGGGGGAAGAACTTAAAATATGAAACAATTAACAGTTAGGCAATTAAGAAACAAATTCAAAAAAATATATTTTGATGAGTTTGATGATCCTAACGAATCATTTATGGATTTTTTGTTAGACTTAATTTCAAAAGAAAAATTGTTGGAGATTATAGGTAAAGGGGAGAATTATTATTCTTCTCTTTTCTATAAATATAAATAATGAAGAAGAAAAAGAAAAATCTTTTTTTAAAAATAATTGGTAGTAGTTCTATCTTAACAATAGCTTTTGCTATGGTTATATTGATATGTGTACTTATGATATTTGATTTTTTTGGAACTAAACTTACAAAAGAAAAAGTTCAGGACAATGCAGAATATGCAGATGCTTACATAAGTGCAGTTAATAAATATTTAAAAGATGGATATGTACCACTTCAAAGACTTTTATATTTTCATTTGGAAGATACAAGTTTAACATTAGATGGTTTATATACAATGAATCAAAACAAAGAACAAAAAAATGCAAAAGAAATTAATGTAGTATGTGAAGATCAGAGAGTAAAAAATATGACAGTATGTACTGAAAATAGTATTGCTGAGAACAAAGAATACTTAGAAGTAAGTACAGGACATTTTAATTTACCATTAGATCGGAACTTTACAGTAACAAGTTTTTTTAATGAACAAAGAGTTATTTATGGAGAGAGTAATGTTCATGGTGGTTGGGATTTAGCAGCACCTGCTCAAACTCCTGTTTATTCAGTTTGTAGTGGAACAGTTGAGAAAGTTAGGTTTACTCAAAATGAAAATGTTCCATACGATCAGAGTGGAAACAATGTAGGAAACTTAATAACTATTAAATGTGATGAAGATTATGATGAAACATACTATGTTGTGTTTGCACATCTTTATCCAAATAGTGCAAAGGTAAAAGTTGGGGACAAAGTCCATCATTGGACAGAAGTTGCAAGTGTTGGAACAACAGGACATTCAACAGGAAATCATTTGCATTATCAAGTAGAAAACTCAAATAGAGAAAAAATAGATGGTATGCAGTTAATAGATTTTAACTTAAAAAGCCCACACTATCATTTAGATTTACAAACACCTAATAATACTCTTTATGATGATAATGATTATATTATTCAATAGTTTTTTAAAAGTAGTGGAAGCACATAAAAAGAGGTTATTTTAACAAAGTAGCCACTTTCAAGTAAAAAGATAGCCACACAATTTATTGATATTAAAGGTATTTTGAATATGGAGTAGCCACTTTCTAATGAAAAAGTGGTCATTTTTGCAAGTGCAAAAATAGTAAGACACCACCAATTTATCCTTGTTTTATAAGGAATAAATGGAATTATGGTGTCGTTCTCCTTATGCCCATTAAAAATATGCAATATTTTTATTATGAAAAATACCTAAAAAATGTAGAAAGTGGCTACTCATAATTTAAGAAAGGAGAATGTAAATTGATTAGAGGTTTAGTAAGAACAACAATTAGAATTGATAATAATTTAAAAACTAGAATAGAACTATTAGCAGTTAAAAACACTTTAAGTTTTAATAAAATGTTAACTTATTTATTAGATATTGGTTATAACACTTATCTTGAAAAATTTGATAAGTATTATGAAAGACAAAATGAAATTATAAAAAGTGAGAGTGAAGATAATGAATAAGATACGAGTTTATAATGATGCTGAAATTAAAATATTATTAGGTAATTCTAATGTTGAGAGAATAAGAAATAAATGTCATATAGTTTATAAAGATAGTTTTAAACTGTGGGCAGTTAAAGAAAAATTATCTGATACTTCTAAAACAGCAAGACAAATTTTTGTAGCAGGTGGATTTGATATGAATATACTTGATGATAGAACACCACAAAAAAGAATTTGTTCTTGGGTTAAGAAATATAAAAAGTTTGGAGAAGATTATTTTACAAATAAAAATGAATTTACTTATAAAGCAATAGATAATTGTTCTGATAAAAAAAGTTTATCAACTTATATTGTAGTGAGAGTAGAAAATGAAAAAGGTAACAGTAAGAGTTGAAGATTATGTTTATGATAGATTATTTCTTGTAGCAAAAGAAAACTCTACTTCTACAAATAAAGTTATTAATGCAGTAGTAGAAAAATATATTAATGAGCCAAAAGAAATAAATTATCTAAAAGAATTAAACGATAAATTACAAATCATAATTGATTATCTTGAAAAGATTTCTAAAAGACAATATAAGCATTTTAAATTATCACAACAACATTTTGCTAACTTTGGTTATTTATCTAACGCTGATATTAGTGAAGATAAGTGCCTTAATGAAATATTAAATAATAAGGATAATTTCAATGAGTAAGAAAAGTCCCAATGTTGTATTTAAAAGTAAATATTGTTTAGCATTAAATTGTAGAGATAATAAAAATACTTCTTCAAATTATAAGAATGATAGATTAAAAGATGTAGATGATATGGTTGATTACTTTTCTAACGAAAAGAAAAAAACTGTTGGTATGTTTGAATATTATATGGGACATACAAGAGATGAAAATTATAATTTAATTTTAGAAAATGGAAACTATGCTACTAAAAAAGATATAGTAAAAATTAAAAATGATTATAAAAAATATATTGAGAACTCTAATTTATGGAAAGGTATTTTAAGTTTTAAGAGAGAATATCTTGATGAAAACATAGATATAAAAACTCTTGAACAAAAGATGGCAAAAGAAATAATGCCACAATTTTTAAAGCATTGTGGTTTTAAGGATATTAAAAATATGAGTTATGTTTTTTCAATTCATACAAATAGAAAACATCAACCTCATATACATTTTGCTTTTATTGAAAAGAGACCTAATTATTCTTATTGTGATAAAAATATTAATTATAGAAGAAAAGGTAAGATTAGTCTTGATGAACAAAGATATTTAAAAAGGTTAGTGGATCTTGCTATTCAAAGAGAAAAATATTACACACCACTACTTAAAAAGACTAATGAAGATATAGATTATTTAAAATCATATTTTAATCCAAAAGAAAGAAACTTTACTTTGAAAAATATTAATGAGATTTATGTTGAAGAAGATATTTTAAAACTAGGAGAGTTATTAAAACAATATAGAGAAAAAAATAATCAATCTTCAAAAAAAGTAAAATATAATTCAATTAAAAATGATAAGTTAGGAAGTGAAATAAAGTTTTTAACTAAAAAGATTAAGAAATATTTATTTAATGATGAAACATCAATTCTATATGCAAGTAGAAAAGATATTAGTAAAGATTTGCAAAAATTGAATGAATATTTTGATACATTAAATGAGAATAATAATGTAGTGGCTGAAATAAACAAGAATAGTATTGTTGATAAGAAAGAGGAATATATTGATAATTATATTTATAATGCAATAGTTAATCATTCTTTATATAAATATAATCATATATCTATGATAGTTAAAACTAAATATGATAAGCAGAGTATTTCAATAGAAGATTTAATTCAAGAAGTTGCTTATCAAAATGATAGAAAGAATAAATTTACTGATAAACAAAGAAGAAGGTTTGTATTAGATAATTATTTTAAAGGTAATAGTAGTATTACTAAATTTCCTAGTAAGCACAAAATGGAAAAGGCATTAAAAAATATAAATTATGAAATGGAAAAAGCATCACAGGAATTTAGTAAGCTATTTAATTATGATGAAAAAAGCAAGTAAAAATATGGTATAATTAAGACAGAAGTTGGTGATCAATATTGAGGTATCAAGAATTAGAAAATAAGTTTAATACTTCTAATGAAGTAAAATTTAAACTATTTAGTTTAGAATATATTATTAAAAAAGTTGATACAGGTGTTGAAGTATATGCCGAGTTATATCAAACAAGAAAAAAAGTTTATTCATCATTTAAAGATGCTATGAATAACTTCACTGTCTATAATGAAACATTAGTTGAAAATATAGATAGAATACAAATAATAGAATAAAAATTAGTTTGACCATTTGATGTGGTCTTTTTTTATGCAATGAAAGGAGAATGTTATGATAAACGAAGAAGATGAAATTAAACTTTATCACATAGTGTGTGATATTTCTAAAATATGCAAAGAATATTTTTATGCTAGAAAATATTTACCAAAGCATTATTGGAAAATTGATGATGTTGTTAAATCAATTTATTCATCATCAAGAGATTTAAAAACAACATATAGTAATTTGAAGAAAAATAACAAAAGTGAGGAAAAATAATATGTTAGTAATTATATTTGGTGCAATAGGATTATTCCTGTTGCTTTTTATTTACTCTGCTTGTGTAGTATCAGGTAGATGTTCAAGAGAGGAGGAAAATCGTGAACACATTAGAAATGTACAAAAGACTATCAAGAGAAGATAAAAATAATTTAACAGTTTATGCTATATATGATTCTATATATGATATAGCAAGAAATAATGATTATGAAATAAGTGATGATGAGATTGAAAGACTTAAAGAACTATCACATTATGCTTATTTAAAAGATGAGTATTACAAATTTTCATCAGCAAGAATAAGTGATTTTTTAACCGAATGTTATGTAGAACATAATGTATCATTAGAAAAAATGGAAGATGCTAGTTGGAATGATATTCTTGAAGCAGTAGATAATGACGACTACGATTTTTGCATTGAAGAAGAAATGGAAAGGTAAGGTGTAATTATGGATTTTACAAAATTAAATGTTGAATTTGCTAATATGCAAAATACAATTACTAAATATAATGATTTAGTATCTGAAATAAAAAATAGAATTAAGAATAATTCAAGAGATATTAGTAAGTATGAAACTAGAATAAAAAATACTAAAAGTAATTTAGAAAAAGAAAGTTTAAAGATGTTAGTTATTTCATTAAAAAATGAAACAACATTTTTAGAAAGTCTTATTAAGGAGGAAGAAAACAATGAACGAGAATCAGGGACTACTAAAACAGTATAATGAAGAAGAAATAAAGCAACTATTAGAGAGTAATGAAAAACTAGTTTATATTGATAATGGTAGTGAAGAAATAGTTGCTAGATATGAAGATTTACCAGATGTAATAGTAGATATAAATGATAAACTTGGATCAACTGATTTAAAAGTTTATTCATTTGATAATCCACTTATTGATAATCCAATATTAACAACATTTGGTCCATTTTTAAATAAATGTGATCCAAATGTAAGAGCCGATATAATTGATAGATTAGCAAGTTTACAAATGGGAGATGCAGAAGTTAAAGATTATAAAGTAATAGATGAAGATATGTTAGATGATGTAAGAATTGCTATGGAACAAGATGAAATGGATAGATAGTTATGCCAATAATGTATATAGTTATTTTAGTTATAGTAGCTTTAATAATTATATTTTTATATTTTATTGAGCCACTTATAACTAGACAAAAGATAAAAAATAATAATGAACATGGTAGTGCAAGATGGGCAACTAAAAAAGAAATAGATGAAAAATTCAAAAAAGAAGAAGTTTGTCATATTGAAAAAAGTGGGTTTCCAGTTTATTATTCTAAAAATAATAAATATGTATGGTTTGATATGGAAACACCTCATTGGATATATTTAGGATCAACAGGTAGTGGTAAATCAGTAACGGCAGTAATTCCACAATGTAGTTTTATTGCAACTGCAAAAATAAAACAAAGTGTTTTCATAACTGATCCAAAAGGAGAGATATTTTCTACTACAAGTAAAATGTTTGAAGATAATGGATATAACATTTTAACATTAGATTTTAGAAATCCAAGTTTGTCTAATCATTTAAATATATTAGAGCCAATTATTCGTGAATATGAACAATTTAGTAAAAACGAAAAATTAGCACAAAGTGAAAAGAGTAATAAGAAAAAAATAAAATATCAAAATAAATCAATAGAGCATTTAGCAGAGTGTAATCAGTTAATTGAATCCATATCAAGAATAATTATGGAAGATAAAACTGCAAAAGAAGCATTTTGGAATAATACTGCTAGTGATTTGTTATATGGTCTTATATCTTTGTTTTTAGAAGAATATGCTGATGGAAAAATTAAAAGAGAACAAATAACATTATCATCTATTAAGAAATTTCAAAATAGTTCTTTAACTGATAAAAATCAAAAACTCTTAAAAAAGTATGTAGAAGAAAAACCTTATGGATTTAAAAGTAAAGATAAATTAATTCCTGTTATTTCTTCTAGTGAGAATACTTATCGTAGTATTACGAGTGTATTTAATGAAAGAATGAGTTTATTTGATGATATTAATGTAGAGAATATTACATCAAATTCTGATTTTGAATTTGATATATTAGGAAAGAAACCAACAGTATTATATTGTTGTATTCCTGATGAATCAAAAATATATTATTCGTTAATATCAATAATTGTTTCATTAATATATAAAACATTGGTGTTATTATCAAATACACAACCAAACAAGAGATTACCTTATGATCTTGTTTTTTTATTAGATGAATTTGCAAATACACCACCACTTGAAGATATTGAAACAATAGTATCAGTAGCAAGAAGTAGAGGTATGTATTTTCAATTCTTTTTACAAAGTTTTGCTCAATTAGATAATTTATATGGAAAAGAAGTTAGTCAAATAATACAAGATAACTGTGGACTTGCATATTTGAAAACAAATACACAAGAAACTGCTGAAAGTATTTCAAAAAGACTTGGTAATAAAACTATTGAAACTTCTTCATTAAATTATTCGATGAGTTTTTTGAATAATAATGGAAGTAAAGGAACAAGTTTGATGTCAAGAAATTTAATGACACCAGATGAGATAAAGCAATTACATTATAAAACAATAATACTTCCAACAATAAGTCATCCGATATTTCGTGATACAGTTATTTATAAAAAATTTAGTTGTTATAAATCTGGTTGCATTGAAAGAAAAGTAAGACCACTTGCTAGATTATTTGATACATATTTCACAGTAGAACAGTTAAAGTTTAATAATAACAACAATAATCAAGAACAAAAAATAGATACTGCTGAATCACAAATAAAAACTAAACTAATTTCAATTATAAATGAAGTTATAAAAATATTTGGTAAGGTTGATTCAAATGTAGAATATACAAAAGAGAATAATATACCTGTTGCACAGTTATATTTAGCACCACCACTTTCAACTAATGATTTAAAAGGATTAGAAGAATTAAGCAGTGAATTAAACTTCTTTTATAATGCAATATCAGATAAAACAAAAATAAATAAGAAAAATAGAAATTCTTTGATAGAAATATCTTTGGAAGATAGACAAAGAGAAATGTGAAAGAAGGTGTAAAAGATGGATAATTTTTTTGAAGAATATATTGCCACAAGAGATGAAAGTTTAAAAAACATTCAACTAGATAATAATAGTTGGAATAAGTTTATTATTTATTGGTCAAAGATATTAGATAAATATAGTGTGGATAATGTTCTTAATCTATATATGTATAATCATACAGGTAGAACATTTATGACTTTTGATGAGTGGAATAGTGAAGAAGTAGGAAGAAGAATAAAACCTAAAAGCAAAGGAATACCTATTATTCTTAATAATTGGAAAGCATATGTTTTTGATATAAAACAAACTTATGGAAAAGATTATAAGATATGGAATTATAATCATTTTGTAGATAATTCTGTCTTAGAGTATTATCAAGATAAAGCAGGTATTACAAATGATGATAACAAATCTTTATATGAAAACTTCTATGATACTTTCTATGAGTTGTCTATAAAACAAATAATGAACAATTATATTACTATGTCTGCTGATGAAGTGGAGTTCGTTGCTAAAACAATGACTTCACTTTTTTTAGCAAAAGCTAACTTTAATATATATAATCTCCCAAGTTCCTATGAACTACTTGATGAAATAGTTGATACTGATGATATTTTAAAATGTATGCAAATTGCCAATAAAGAAACTGCTATTCTTTATAATGACTTTATGGAAAAAGCAACAAGTCTTGAAAACATACAAAACTATATTCAAACTAATGTGCTTTTTCAATTTAAAGATGATAAGTTATTAGATAATGAAGAAAAGCAAAACTTTCTATCTGGTATAGAAGTTAATACACCATTTGATAATGAAATATTAGAAAAGATATATGATGGTTATATAAATAGATATGAGCATACATTTAAAAAGAAAATAGATAAAACTCCTGAAATAGAAAAAGAAGAAATACCACAAGTTGAGGAAGTTAAAGAAACTATATCCGATAATAAAGATAGTGTAGAACAAATGAGTTTATTTGCTCCACGAGAAGAAGAACTTGCAAATAAGATATGTGATATATTTAACTCTTTTGATACTAAATATCAAAATACATTTGAAATTCGTAATGTTGAATTGCAAGTATGGGAACATATAAAATCAAATAAGAGAAATTTATCTATACTTTTATCTAGTCCTATTGCTGATATGAGTGATAATGCTTTCTCATATTTTAATAGTGATAAAACTGATGAAATAAAATTAAATGAGGGAATAAAGAACAATGCTTTTATTCAATCATTATATAAAGATAAGGACTTTTCTATTTATATTTCTCCTGATCTTATACATATTTATTGGAATAACTTTGATGAGAAACAATTTGATATGAATATACCAAGTACAAAATTGGTAGATCAAAGTGAAATTGATAATCAAGAGTTAGAACAAATAGATAATGAAGTATCTGCTACCCTAGATGATGAAATTGATTATAAGGTTACAACTGCCGAAATAATACCAACTCGTGATGGTATAGAAACTAATGTGATAGAAGAACATTCTTATAATAGTGATGGAGATGAAATAAAAGAAGAATATCCGAAAGTTAATTATCACATTAGTGATGATAAAGTGGATACAAGTTTTGGTGCTAAATCAAGATTTGAAGATAATGTAAAAGCAATAGAATTATTAAAAGAGTTAGAAAGTGAAGATAGGAATGCCACAAAGGAAGAACAAGATATTTTATCTCGTTATGTAGGTTGGGGAGGAATTGCTGATGCTTTTGATGAAAGAAAAGATAATTGGAAAAATGAAAGAGAAAGATTAAAACTACTTTTAAATGATGAAGAATATAAAGCAGCTGCACATTCCACATTATCTTCTTTTTATACACCAAATAATGCAATAGATGAAATATATAAAGCATTAAAACAATTTGGATTTGAAAAAGGAAATATATTAGAACCAAGTTGTGCTATTGGTAATTTCTTTGGAAGATTACCTAGTGAATTTGATAAATCAAAATTGTATGGTGTAGAAATAGATAGCATTAGTGGTAGAATTGCTAAAAAACTTTATCCAAATGCAAAGATAGAAATAACAGGTTATGAAAATTCAAAAGTTGCTGATGAATACTTTGATGTTGCTATTGGTAATGTTCCTTTTGGAAGTAATACAGTATTTGATAAAAGATATAAAGATAAGTTCTTAATACACGATTATTTCTTTCAAAAAACATTAGATAAAGTTAGAGATGGTGGAATAATAGCATTTATAACTACTGATGGAACATTAGATAAAAAAGATACACGAGTAAGAGAGTATATTGCAAAAAGAGCAGAGTTTTTAGGTGCAATCAGATTACCAAATAATACATTTAAAGGAAATGCAAATGCTAGTGTAACATCTGATATTATTTTCTTAAAAAAGAGAGATGAATTAAAACTAGATGTTAGTGATGAAAAGTGGATATATACAAGTGAATATCAAGATGGAATAAATATAAATAATTATTATATTGATAATCCAAATATGATGCTTGGAAAAATGGAACTTGAATCAACTGCTTATGGTTATGACAATACATTATCTCCGATAGATGAAGATATAAATGTATTATTAGATCAAGCATTAGAAAATTTGCCAAGTAATATATATGAGAAAACTGCTTTTATACAAAGTGAAGATACTAATTATGATATTTTAGATGCAGATGATAGTATTAAGAATAATGCTTTTACTATTATAAATAAAGATGGTAAAGATATTATTTATCAAAGGTCATTTTCTAGTTTAGTACCTTATGGTATTCAAGAAGGTATGATTGCAAAAAGAATAATTGGTCTATGTAAAGTAAAAGATGCTTTAAGAGAAGTATTCAATGTTCAACTTCGTGATGGTAGTGATATAGAACTTGAAAATGCACAAGCAATATTAAATAAAGAATATGATGAGTTTTATAAAAGATATGGTTATATAAATGATAGTGCCAATGCAAGAGCATTTGATAGTGATCCAGATTATTACCTATTAACTTCTATTGAAAATAAAGTTAGTAAAGAAGATGAAGATGAAAACGATAAACCTAAATATGAAAAAGGAGATGTTTTTACAAAAAGAACAATTAGAAAAAGTAAAGTAATAACTAATGCAGAAAATGCCGAAGATGCTTTAAGGTATTCACTTAATAATCGTGGTTGTGTAGATTTTGAATATATGAAAACATTATATCCGAAAAGTGAAGAAGAAATAATTGAAGAACTTGATAATTTAATTTATCAAGATCCTGAAAGATTACACGATTTTAATAAAGGTTGGGTAATAGCAAGTGAATATTTAAGTGGTAATGTAAAGCATAAACTAAATTATGCTAAATCAGTAAATGAAGATAATAAGTTTGATAAGAATATTACTGCACTTGAAAGAGTACAACCTATACCACTTGAATATGATGAGATTAGTGTTAAGTTAGGATCAACTTGGATACCAGAAGATATATACCATCAATTTTGCTCAGAACTATTAGATATTCCTAGATGGTCGCAAAGTCGTTTGAAAATAAAATATGCCAAAGAAGTTAATACTTGGTTATTTCAAGCTAGTGGTTTATATGGTTATGGTGTTAAGAATACAAATACTTGGGGAACTGAAAGAGCAGATGCCTTATCACTAATTAAAAATGCCTTAAATCTTCAAAGTGTAACAGTTTACGATACATTAGAAGATGATAGAAAAGTTGTTAATCCAATAGAAACTGCAAATGCAAGAGAAAAGCAAGAACTAATAAAGCAAGAATTTAAAGAATGGATTTGGAAAGATGAAGAAAGAAGAAACCGACTAACGAAACTTTACAATGAACAATTTAATTGTATGAGAGAAAGAGAGTTTGATGGTAGTCATCTTACTTTTGATGGTATGAATCCAAATATAGAATTAAGAGAGCATCAAAAAAATGCAGTTGCTCGTGTTTTATATGGTGGTAATGCTTTACTTGCTCATGCAGTAGGTGCAGGAAAAACTTATGAAATGATAGCAAGTGCTATGGAATTAAAAAGATTAGGTATAGTTAGTAAGCCAATGTTTGTTGTTCCTAATCATTTATTAGGACAATGGGCAAATGAAATATTAAAATTATATCCTACTGCAAATATACTTGTTGCAACTCAAAAAGATTTTGAAAAAACAAGAAGAAAAAAACTAATGGGAAAAATAGCAACAGGAGAATGGGATGCAGTTTTAATTGCTCATTCAAGTTTTGGTTTAATTCCTATGAGTAAGGAATATGAAACTAGACACATGGAAAATCAAATAGATGAAGTAGTAAATGCTATTGAAAGAATTAAAGCAGAAACTAATGATGGATTAAGTGTAAAGAAACTTGAACAAATGAAAACAAGTATGGAAACAAAATTAAAAACATTGTTAGATGCACCAAAAGATGATGTAGTAACATTTGAAGAACTTGGAGTAGATGAATTAATTGTAGATGAGGCACATATGTTTAAGAACTTGCCAATGTTTTCAAAAATAAGAAATGTTGCAGGTATTAATAATAGTGAAAGTAAAAAAGCAACTGATTTATTTATGAAGATAAGTTATATATTAGAAAACAATGGGGGAAAAGGAGCAGTATTTGCAACAGGTACTCCAATATCTAATTCAATGGGAGAATTATTTGCTATGCAAAAATATCTTCAACTTGATAGATTAAGAGAAATGGGACTAGAACATTTTGATGAATGGGCATCAACTTTTGGAGAAGTAGTTAATAGTTTTGAAATTGCTCCTGATGGTAGTGGTTTTAGAACGAAAGCAAGATTTGCTCAATTCTTTAATATTCCTGAATTAATGACTTTATTTAAAGAAGTAGCAGATATTAAAACATCTAAAATGTTAAATCTTCCTGTTCCTAAATTAAAAGGTGGAGATTATAAAACAATAGTTGCACCTAAAAGTGTTGAATTAGGAGAGTATGTAGAAAAATTAGCAGAAAGAAGTGAAACAATTAGAAATGGTTGTGATCCTAGAATTGATAATATGCTTTTGGTTACCAATGATGGTAGAAAAGCAGCACTTGATTTACGAATGGTAGATGAAAATATGCCAGACTTACCTGATTCAAAAATAAATATGGCAGTTGAAAATATTTATAGAATTTGGTTAGAAAACAAAGAGGACAAGTTAACACAACTTGTCTTTTGTGATTTATCTACACCTAAAACTGATGGGACATTTAATGTCTATGATGATATTAAAAATAAATTAATTGCAAAAGGTGTTCCAGAAGAAGAAATAGAATTTATTCATAATGCTAAAACTAATCCACAAAAATTAAAACTTTTTGAAGATATGAGAAATGGCACTAAAAGAATATTGATAGGATCAACTTCAAAAATGGGAGCAGGTATGAATGTTCAAGATAAATTGATTGCTTTACACCATTTAGATTGTCCATGGCGACCATCTGATATTGAACAAAGAGAAGGTAGAATATTAAGACAGGGAAATCAAAATGAAGAAGTTGAAATATATAGATATGTTACCGAAGGTAGTTTTGATGCTTATTCATATCAATTAATTCAAACAAAATCAACTTTCATAAATCAAATAATGGCTAATAGTAATGGTGGAGGAAGAACAGCAGAAGATTTAGATAGAGATACTTTGACTTATGCCGAAGTAAAAGCTCTTGCTAGTGGTAATCCATTAATACTTGAAAAATTTAAAGTTGAAAACGAATTAAAACAATTATATTTATCAAAAAGTAGGTATGATAAATCACATATAGAACTTGAGTCTAAATATAATAATGAAATACCAAGACAATTAAAATATCAAAGACAATATTTGAGTGGACTTGAAGAAGATATTAAAAATGTAAAAGATTTATCTGCTGATAAGTTTATGATAATGATTAGAGATAAGATATATGATTCAAGAAAAGATGCTAGTACAAAGTTATATGAAAGTTTTTCATTATTAAAAACAGGACAAGAAACTGTACTAGGACAAATAAGTGGATTTGATATTGTTGGTACAAAAGATGAATTATGGTTTAAACCTATTATATATGTAAAAGGTGTTGGAAAGTATAAAGTTGAAATAAGTAATTTAGATGAAATAGGTAATATTTACAAAATTGAAAATATGCTTAAAAGTTTTGAGAATAAGATTAATACCGTTAAAGAACAAATTGCTTATAATGAAAAGCAACTTATTGATATAAAAGATGAACTTGACAAGCCTTTTACACAACAAGATAGGATTAGGGAACTTCAAAAAGAAAAGGCACGAATAGATAGTGAACTTGATTTAGATAAACAAGAAAATGCTAGAAGTGTCGAGCAAGAAAATGAAGAAGAAATGGAAAGATAAACTTTTTAAGATTTTTTGCAAAAAAACTCTTGCAAAATTTCATTTTTTAAGTGATAAATGGAACGAAGGAAAAAAGCCGTTAAGTATATCTAATTTAATCGGTATTAGACTTGATATGTGGGGTTGAACAGTTATAAGTGTCAAAAAATAAAACCTCTTAAAACGGCTTTATTTCACGATTATGAAAGGAGTTGCTTTATGAAAGAACAGATTACAGGAATTAGAAGTAATGTAAAAGGAGGAAAGATTTATGTATATTACTGATACTACTGAAAATGTAAAAAAATTAATAAACGAATTAGAAGGGAAAGAAGATTTAACAAAGTTAAAGTTTCTTATATATACATTTGGCTTATTAAATAATAATCAAATAAATGATAAGAACGAGGCAAACCCAGACTTAGTTGAAAATGATGAAATGGAAATATTTACACTAGAAACTATTGGGTTATCAAAAAATGCTTGTACTTTATTATTACAATATTTTGCAATGCTTTATAACAAATTAACTATTAATGAAAGTGCTTATGAAGATAATGGCAATATTTTAGGTATTGTTTATGATAAAGACGATAAAAAACTTGATTCACAATTTGAAAAATTGAATTACAACGAAAAATTAGATGTGTTTAGTGAAGTTATAATAAGATATGATAACAAAACATATTTTACCAATAACATCATATCGATACCATTTGATACAAAGACAAGTGGTTTTGATATTGCACATTTAATTCAAAATCAGAAAGTTTAAAATATGATTTCATACAATAAAAAAATAGTAATGTTAGGCATTACTAAAAAAACATAAATAGTTATGCTTCGTAGTGCTAGGTTGAATAATTAATTTTTATCTGCACAATGATCTTTGAAAAATTAATAATTTTTTGAGGAGAGTTGTGTAGGATAATTCTCCTCTTTTTTATTAATTTTTTTCTTACTCAATTAATAGACTTAATCAGGAGGAGAATTACTTTGAACGATAATATTACTTATGAAGTAGTAAAAAAAGAAGTTCAAAAAAAGATAATAAATTATTTATATCAAAATAACGAAATTACTATTAGTGAGTATGAAGTATTAATTTCAAAGTGTGATGAAAAGATTTTAAAATTACAAGAACAATTAGAAAAAGATAAGGATAAATACTCTTATCCAATGAAAGTTGATATAAGAATATAGAAATAGAAAATGGAGGTGATTTATGTGGATTTATATACTATAAGAAATATGCTAGGTCAAGGGAAAAGTATTTATGATTTACCATTAAGGGTTACATTTTATGCTCGTGTATCTACCGATAGATATGAACAATTAAATTCATTGGAAAATCAGGTAACATATTTTAGTAATTTTATAAAAGAACAAGAAAATTGGACTTTTGTAGATGGTTATGTAGATGAAGGTATTAGTGGTACAAGTGTAAAAAAAAGAGAAGATTTTTTACGAATGGTAGATGATGCTAAAAAAAGAAAGTTTGATTTAATTTTAACAAAAGAAATATCAAGGTTTTCAAGAAATACTTTAGATAGTATTAAATATACACAGGAATTACTTTCAAATGGTGTTGGTGTTCATTTTTTAAGTGATAATATCAACACTTTTCAACCTGACTCTGAATTAAGACTTACAATTATGTCAAGTATTGCACAGGAGGAAATAAGAAAACTATCAGAGAGAATTAGATTTGGATATAAAAGAAGTGTAGAAAAGGGAATTGTGCCAGGTAGTAATAATATATATGGTTATACAAAAAATAAAGGTAAGCTAGTAATTGATGAAGAACAGGCTAAATTTATTAGATTAATATTTGAAACTTATGTATCTGAAAATATAGGAGTACATAGATTAGGTTTTAAATTATTTGATGAATATGGTGTTACTAATTATTCTGGCAAACCGATTGCAGGAACAGTTATAAAGAATATAATAAGAAACCCAAAATATAAAGGTTATTTTTGTGCTCATAAAGAAACAACAGTCGATTACCACGATAGAAAAAGAAAAAGATTTAAAAGAGATGAGTGGATAGTATATAAAGATAATGAAACTTGTCCTCCTATTGTATCAGAGGAGCTTTGGGATAAAGCAAATGAAATTCTTGATGCTAGGAGTAAGAAACACGATCAAATACACAAGAATAATAAATATAACAAATTTGCCTTTTCAGGATTAATGCATTGTTATTATGATGGTGCTACTTTTGTAAGAGGGACTTATCAAATAGGTAAGGGAGATAGAAGTAGAAGAAGGAAGTTTTGGGCTTGTAATAATTATAGAATACATGGAAAGAAAAAAACTGAGGGGTGCAATTCTCCTGTTATATATTACGAAGAATTAGTTGAAATTTGTAAAAAAATCTTAAAACTTATACTTACTTGTCAAGATGATTTAATTAGTGAAATAAATGATATGATAAGTGATATTAGAACAAAAAAAGATTATAAGAAAGAAATAAAACAAGTAGAAGATAAAACATTTAAAATTAATAATGAAAAAAAAGAATTAATAATGATGAGAATGAGAAAAGAAATTGACTTAAATGAATATAATACTCTTAAAAATGATTTAGACTCACAAATAGAAAAGTTAGAAGAAACTAAAAGAAAACTAATTGAAGAAGAACAAAATCAAGAATCAAGTGAAAAGAATTTTGATGATTTCAAAAAGAAAATAAATGATATAGTTTTTTCTGACGATGAAAAGGTTTTAGAAATTGCTCAATTAATATTTGATGATATAAGAGTAGAATCAATTAAAGATGATGAAACAGATCAAAAGGTTATTCTTCATGCAAAACTAAATGTGTTTAATTCAAAAGATGACACTTTTAATTTTGATAAATTTTTGCTGCTTTTCTGTACACACCAGAGATGCTGCTATTGCAATTGAAAATTATTTAGGTGGACATGATACATTTATAAAAAAAATGAATATAAAGGCTAAAAAAATTGGTATGAAAGATACTGTTTTTGAAAATAGTCATGGCTTAGATGAATCAGGTGAAGAAAACTATTCTACAGTATATGATATGGCATTACTTATGAAATACGCAAATAATTTATATGATTTTAGAGAGATAGATAGTACTAAAAAAATAAATGTAGAAACTAACAAAAATTATTATTCTTGGACAAATAAGAATAAATTATTGTTTTCATATAAATATGCTACTGGTGGTAAAACAGGTTATACTGAAAAGGCAAAAAGAACATTAGTTACATCGGCAACTAAATCTGACGTTAATTTAATTGCTGTTACTTTTGTAGATAGTGATGATTTTAATACACATAAAAGATTATATGAATATGGTTTTGATACATATAAGAAGTATTTAATTATTAATAAAAAAAATTTAAAGATAAAAGGATATAATAATGTATATGTGAAAAATAACTATTATTATTTGTTAAAACAAGGTGAATATAAAAATATTAGTACAGAAGCAATAATAGATAGAAAAGAAGATAAATTAGGTTATATAAGTGTTAAATTTAATGATAAAGAGATACATAGAGAACCTTTATATATAGATAAGAATTATAAGAAAAAAACAATCTTTGGTTTTTAATTTGATTAATTTATTTAAATATGATATACTCATTTAAGATTTTGGGGTGATTTATGTGATTAGATTACAAAAGGCAATTGCCGATCTTGGATATTGTTCTAGAAGAAAGGCAGAAGAATTAATTGTTAAAGGAAAAGTTTTTGTTAATGGTAAAAAGATAACAGAACTTGGTTCAAAAGTAAATTCTAGTGATGAAATTAGAATAGGTGAAGATATTCTTGTTAAACAAGAAAAAAGATATTTTATGTTTAATAAACCAAGGGAAGTTGTTACAACTACTAGTGATGATAAAGGTAGAAAAACAGTACTTGATTATTTTGATATAGATACTAGAATATATCCAATAGGTAGATTAGATTATGATACAACTGGTTTAATATTATTAACAAATGATGGTGAATTTGCAAATGCTATGATGAAACCTAGTAATAGAATACAAAAAATTTATTTAGCTAAAGTAAATGGTATTTTATCTAGAGATGAATTAGATGAATTAAAAAAAGGAATTGTAATTGATAAACATAAATGTGTACCAGATAAAGTAAGAGTTAAATCTATTGATAAGAATTCAAATATTAGTTTTATAGAAATAACTATTCATGAAGGTAAGAATCATGAGGTTAGAAAAATGTTTGAACATTTTAATTTAGATGTTCTAAAATTAAAAAGAACTGGTTATGGTTCTTTAAGATTAGGTAATTTAGCATCTGGAAAGTATAAAGAATTATCCATAAAAGAAATAAAAGTATTATATTCATTAATAAAAAAATAGGAATTTTATAATTCCTATTTTTTATTCTTCTGAAATAGCTCCAACTGGGCAATTATTCATTGCTTCGTTTACTTCATCAATATTTTCATCATTTATTTGTTCATTATTAACTTTGATATTTCCTTCATCATCAAATTCAAAAATATCCATTGCGGTACCAGTACACATACCACATCTTAAACATTTGTCTTGGTCTACCTTAAAATTAGCCATATTATCACTCCTTAAAACTTATTATACTATAAAATTATATAAAATTATTTAAAAAAATAAAAAAATGTGTTATTATTTTATATATAGAGTAAAGTAGGTGATTGCGCTTGAATTCTAGAATGGATAAATATAAATCCAATGATTCTAATATTACTACTAGTAGAAGTAGTAGAAATAGACAATTATATGATGATTTATATACTAATACTGAATATAATAATTCAGTGGTTTTAGATGACTCTAAAGAAGTAGATATTAATAAAATTAAAGAAATTATTGATAAACAAGAATATAAAGAAGAAAGAAAAAATGCAAGACCTACATTAGATTTCTATAACGATTTAAAGATATTAAATGAAGAAGTAGATGAAAAAGTATACGATATAAATGAAGTATTAAAAGAAGCTAAAAGTAAAAGAGATATATTAGAGGAAGCTAGTGAAAAAAGTAAAACAAATAGAAAGACTTATGATAAAGATATTACTATAGAAGAAGAACTAGCTAAAACGAGACAAGTTTATGATAAATTATTACAAGAAGAAACTGAACTTCTTGATATTATGAATACATTAACAACTGTTGATGATGGAAAACCAAAAAAGGATGCTTATAAAGATTTAACAACTGAAGCTAATAAATTTAAGACAGGTTCTTTAGATGTTAAAAAAGTAGAAAAAGAAGAACCAGAAGTTTTAGAAGATGAATATACTAATCAAGATACAACAACTGAATATAATACTAATACTTTTATGTTTGATAAAAGGGATTTTGTTACTGAAGATAGCTTAAAAGAACATTTATCTAGCACTAATAAGTTTATTAAAGTATTAATATTCTTATTAGTAGTAGCTATAGGTCTAGCTGCCTATTATGTAGTAACAAATTACGTACTTAAATAGAAGAGATAATCTTCTATTTTTTTTCATATTATTTACTAGGTGAATAATATGAAGTTAAAGAAAAAACATAATAGAAAGAATATAATAATAGTAATAATATTATTAGTAATAGTTTTTTCTTTCTTTTTATTATATTTATATGATAAAAAGATATCGATTAGTTTAATTAAATACGCTAAAATAGAAAGTAAAAAAATAGGTATAGATATAGTAAGTAAAAATGTTAGTGATGAAGTAGTCAGAGTTCTAGATAAGAATAATATATTTGAATTAGATAAAGATAATAATGGTAACATAGAAATGATAAACTATAATACTAAAGTAGTTAATGAAGTATTAGGAGTTGCATCTAAAACTGTTATTAAAAATTTTGATATTCTATCCAAAAAGAAGGATAATATAATAACAAGAATACCAATGGGTATGGTAACAAATAATCTATTCTTAGAGAACTTAGGTCCAAAGGTACCAGTAAGGCTCAATTTAGTTGGTAATGTTTTGACTAGTTTGAAGACTAGAGTTAAAGAATATGGTATGAATAGTGCATTAGTAGAGATATCTATTAAAATTGAAGCTAATGTAGAAATATTAGTGCCACTTAGAGTAGAACAAATCAAAATAGTTAATGAAGTTCCTATTTCTATAAAGATAGTTGAGGGAAATGTTTCTTCATTATTATCTTCATATAATTAATAGAATATGATATAATTAAGTTGGTGATATTATGAAAACAATAGTTGAAATGGAAGATAAAAACAAATATGAAATAATAAAAGATAATAGAGAAGGTTATGTTAAAGAAGAATTTATAAATAGATATACAGATTACTTTAAAGAATTTGATTATATAGTGGGAGATTGGTCCTACGGGAAATTAAGATTAAAAGGTTTTTATGAAGATAATAATAAAAAATCAACAAAAATTAATAAGATAGGTAATTTGGATAAGTATTTAGAGGAGAATTGTGCTTTTGGATGCAAATATTTTGTTGCTAAAAGGATAATAGTATGATATAATTTCTATATAGTAAATGAGGTGTAATTAAATGGATAACAAATTTTACGTAATAAATGAAGATGGTATAAGAGTTGATGCTAGAGCTTTATCAAAATTCACTTTAAATAGTGGAAAAAGTTATTTAACATATACTTATGATGAATATAATGATGATGGAATGATAAAAATATATGTTTCTGGTATTGTAGATGATAATGGAATTTTTTCTTATAGAGAAATATCATCTGATGATGAATGGAATGATATTAAAACAATATTAAAAACATTAGCTAGAGATGAAAATGAATCTTTTCCAGAAACAATAAAATGTGATTATAGAATAATTGGAGAAGAAATTTCTATTAGAAAAGCAAAAAAATTATTAGTTTCTGAAAAATTTGCTAACGTATTAGCAAGTAAATATTCTGAAGAAAATGAAGTGGTGGCTGAACCAGAATTAGAGATTCCAGCATATGAACCAATAGTTGAAGAACCAGTTAAAACTCCAGAACCAGAATTAGAAAAAACAATAAAAATTCCTACTTTTGAAGAATTACAAGCTAGAAATAAAAATATACAAGCAGCAATGGAAACTGTTAAAGAAACTCCAATCATAACACCAAAGCCAGTTGAATCAGCTCCAGTTAGAGAAGAACCAAAGACTCCTACATATGAATCTAGAAATATAAGAGTTGATTACGAAGAAAAATTCAAAAAGGACGTAGAACCAGTATTATTAGATGTTTATGCTAAACAACAAAAGCATATAGAAGAATTAGAAGAAGAATTATCAAAAACTAAATTTGATTTATTTGAAAAACAAAAAGAAGCATTAACTTTAAGTAATGAAAAGGAAGAAATTGTTAAGAAAAGCCAAGTTCTTGAAGAACAATTAAATGGTGTTCAAAAGAAAATGGATGGTATTCTAAGCGTATTACAAAACAATGATAATTAATCATTGTTTTTTTATTTCTAGTATTATTATTCAATAATTGTAAACAATAATAATGTAGGAGATGATTTTATGAAAAATCTAGAAATAAATATAAGAAGAATAGTATTATATATAATAAAATAGATTTAATTTTTAAAACATCTTCTATAAAAAGAAAGTAGGTGGAATAATGGCACGTACATCAAAGAAATCGTGTGATTCTAAATCTAGAAATTCTACTAAAAGTTCTTCAAGACAATCAAAGAGAACTAGTTCAAATAAGTCTAGTAGATCAAGTAATTCTACTAGTAAAAAGAATTCTTCTAGAAGAACTAGTAATTAGTTAAAAAAGTAGACAAATAGTCTACTTTTTTGTAAAATTATATTTTATTTTAAGTGTTGATATGATATAATTATATAAAATAAGGCGGTATGAGTATGGATATTAAGACTAGAGTATTAAACTATTATAAAAATAATCAATTTATTCAAAAATATATAAAGGGAATTGATCAAGTAGCAAATGAAGTAGTATTGGAATATAATGGTCAAAAGAAAAATGTTTCAGTTGATAAATTAGAATCAATTACTTCTGAAATGAATTTGATAGATTTGTTTAATCCAGCACCAACTGTAAATCCACAAAGTGCACCAACACCACAAGTTAATGCATCTATACCAGTAGTAAATGCTGAAATTGTTCCTGAAAATAGAGAACAAGTATTATTAACTGAAAAAGAAGATTTAAGTAAAGAAACATTAAATGATATAAAAATATTAAATGAATTAAAAAATAAAGAAGGATTAAATAATTTAATAAAAAAATTTGCTGTTAATCCATCAACAGGTCTAATTGATATAACAGAGGCAATAAAAAAGGTAACAAGAAACACTATGGACGAAGTAGAGAAAGCTATACGTAATGGTTATGAGTTTGATACAGACTTAACTAAGTACGATATAGATGGAAAATATAATGGAACACCAATTAATGGATCTAGTAGTGAAGATGAAAAAATAGTAAAATCATTTAATAATGTTAAATTATATCTAGATGCTTCAAAAATGTATTCTGATCAAGCTAATTATACTGATGGTCAGGTAAGTACATTAATGAAAACATATATAGATAAAATAAAAGAAGAATTACATGGTTCAGTATCTGTACCGGTTAATACACCAGTACAACCTGAAAATAATCCAAAACCAAATGTATTTAAAGATGAATCAACTGGAGGAGTATCATCAAGTGCTGGATTTGCTGATATCTTTGTATTAACAGTAATTGTATTAGTATATGCAGTTATAATAATTAATTTGGTTATGAAATTAAAATAGATGAATTTATTCATCTTTTTTTATTATTTTAAAAGGTAAAATGTTTTAAAATCAAGAACTTTTGGTGTATAATATTCTTGAGGTGAAAAGAATGAAAGTTTTAGCAGTTAATGCAGGTAGTTCATCATTAAAATTTAAAATGTTTGAAATGCCTAGTGAAGAAGTTATAATCTCTGGAAGATTTGAAAGAATAGGAGATAGTGCAAATAGTTTTTATAGTATAGAAACTAGTGATAATAAATATAAAAAGAATGCACCACTTAATAGTCATAGTGATGCAGTTGAAATATTAATTCAAGAATGTTTTGATAATAGTGTTATTGATTCACTTGATGATTTATCAGCAGTAGCGCATAGATTAGTTCATGGTGGAGATAAATATCCAAATTCTGTAATATTGGATGATGAGTCGTTGAAGGCAGTTGAAAGTTTTACCGACTTAGCTCCATTACATGTCCCAGCTAACGTTATGTGTGTTAGAGCTTTTATGGAAAAAGCTCCAAAAGCTGTTCAAGTAGGTTGTTTTGATACAGCATTCCATCAAACTATAGATAAAGAAAGATATATTTATCCAGTACCATATGAATGGTATGAAAAATATAAAGTACGTAAATATGGGTTCCATGGACAAAGTCATAAGTTTGTTGCTGAAACAATAGCTAAAATATTAAATAAAGAAGAAGTTAATGCAATTATATGTCATATAGGGCAAGGAGCTTCTATTAGTGCTATTGAAAAAGGAAAATGTATTGATACTTCTATGGGATTTACTCCTAATTCTGGTGTAGTCATGGGTACTAGAAGTGGTGATATAGACTATGGAATTATTAAGTATATGATGAGTGAAGCAAGTATGACATTTGATGAAGTAGATACAGCATTAAATAAAAAGAGTGGATTACTAGGTTTAAGTAAAGTATCAAATGACTGGAGAGATGTTGATGATGCGATTACTGCTGGTAATAAGCAAGCATATTTAGCGCATAAAATATTAGTTAATTCAATAGTAGATTATGTTGCTAGATATTATGTTGAATTAAAAGGACAAGTTGATGCATTAGTATTTACTGCTGGGCTTGGAGAAAACGCTTCACATATTAGAAGAATGGTTGTAGATAGATTAAACTGTTTAGGATTTGAATGTGATAGAGAATTAAATGACGTAACTAGATTAGGTAAAGAAGGTAAAATAAGTACTGAAAATTCTAAAATACCTGTTTATGTAGTTGCGACTAATGAAGAATTAATGATGGCAAGAGATGCTTTAAATTTAATGAAATAGAAACGATGTGATTAAATGAAAGAATTATATAAGGAAATATATAAAAAAATTAAGGAATATGACAAGATAGTTATAGCTAGACATATAGGAGCTGATCCTGATGCTTTAGGTAGTACTATGGGATTAAAAGAACTTATTCTAAATACTTTCCCTGAAAAGAAAGTATCAGTTATAGGTGTATATTCTTCAGTATTTAAATATATGGGAAGAATGGATAAACTTAATGAAAATGAAATAAAAGATTCATTATTAATAGTATGTGATACACCTAACGTAGAAAGAATAGATGGTGTTACTAATCCAAGGGATTATGCATATGTTATAAAGATAGATCATCACCCAGCAATAGAAAAATTTGAAGATTTAAAATGGGTTGATACATCTGCTTCATCAGTTTGTCAAATGTTAATTGAACTAACATATGAAACAAGATTAAAGATGAATAAGGAAGCAGCTGAAAAATTATTTATGGGTCTTGTATCAGATACTAATAGATTTTTATATGATTATACATCACCTAAAACATTTATGCTTGTATCTAAATTAATTCAAGATACTAAAATAGATATAACAAGTCTTTATAATAATTTGTATTCAAGACCATTAATTGATGTTAGATTTATGGGATATGTAGCTCAAACTATGACTGTTACTGAAGGTGGATTAGGTTATTTAATTATACCAGATGAAATAGTTCAAAGATTTGGTGGAGACGCTGCATTAGCTGGTAATGTAATAGGCTCATTTAATAATATTAATGAAGTATTAGTATGGGTAATATTTACTGAAGATAGGAAAAATGAACTTATTAAAGTTAATGCTAGATCAAGAGGACCAGAAATACATACAGTATTAGAAAAGTATGGTGGAGGAGGCCATCCAATGGCTTCTGGTGCTAGATTAAAGAATAAAGATGATGTTGAAAAGATAATTAATGATTTAGAAGAGTTATGTAAAAACTATCGTAAATAGTATTCAATTTATATAATTTTTGATATAATTATAATGAGTAGGAGTGGTATGGTAAATGTGGTTCATAATAACAATAGTTGTAATAATCATTATAGTTTTACTAGTCATTTTCTATTTATTATTTAAAATGAAGGGATTCTTGAAAGAAAACTTTAATACTGGTAGCTTGAAAGAAGCTTTTAAAAATAGTGAATTAAAAGAAGAATCAACACCAAAATCTTTATCAAGTATGGAAAATATATATGATTCAAAAATAAGAAAAGATTTTCCAAGTTTAAATCTTAATGAATTAAGATCAGAAGCAGAGAGTGTTATTCTTAAAGCATATAATTCTATAGAAGATAAAGATAAAAAAGTATTTAAAGAAGCAGGTCAGGTAAGACAATTCATCATAAATAAAATAGATGATGCAAAGAACACAGATACTCATTATTCTTCTTGCAAAGTTCATAGAACTGTATTAAATAAATATGAAAATAGAGCTGGAATAGCTACTTTAACATTTCAATCAAGTTTTGAATATGTTAAAAGAGTGGGTAATAAAACAGATAAGATTCAATCAAGAATGAATACTATGTTTATTTATATAGTTGATGATAGTAAAGTTAGCAAGAGGGAAAAAACAATTGGATTAAATTGCCCAAATTGCGGAGCGCCACTAAGAGGAGTAGGACAAAGAGTTTGTGTATACTGTGGAAGTGGAACCGAAGATATAGTCAAAAGAACATGGGTAATTAATAATATAGCTGAGGTATAAGGAGGAAAATTATGGGTTTAATTTTAGCTAGTTTAAATGCTGCTACTAAAGTAGTAGGTGATCAATTTAAGGAAGTTGTTAAATGTCCTGCAAGTGATCAAAAAGGAGTTATCATTCAAAGAGGTGTAGTTGAACATGGTTCAGGTAATCTAAATCCTACTGAAGGAATAATTTCTGCTGGTTCAAAAATCATTGTTCCACAAGGAATGGCAATGATGGTTATTGAAGATGGTAAAGTAGTTGAATTTACTGCTGAGCCTGGAGATTTTATATGGGATAAATCAAGTGAACCATCAATATTTACAGGTAAATTAAGTGAAAGTATTATTAATACTATTAAAACAATTGGTCAACGTATAACATATGGTGGACATCCAGCAAAAGACCAAAGAGTTTACTATGTAAATATTAAAACAATTACAGGAAATACATTTGGTTCTCAACAACCAGAAGTAATTGCTGATCCAGTATATGGAAGTGTTGAAGTTACATATAATGGAGAATTCTCATTTAGAGTAGATGATCCAGTAGTACTTGTAAATGGTTTTATTGGAGCTAATCCAATGGATACAGTTACATTTGATGATATTTTCACTAATGAAGGAGAAAATCAATTAAAATCTAAATTTGTTCAAAAAATTAGTGAAGCAATTGCAAGAGTAATGGTTGATGAACAAGTATCATTTAATATAATTCAAACTAAGAAATCAGCAATAACTGATGTTATGAATGATTTATTAGATGAAGAATGGGGACAAAGATATGGTATCGTTATAGATGACGTATCATTAAGAATAAATGCATCAGAAGAAGCTAAAGAAAGAATAGCTAAGATGGATACTAATGTTGCTACTACTAAGAGAATGAGTGAGTTATATGGTAGTGCACAAGCTTATGCTGCAGGTCAAGGTCTACTAAATGCATCAGAAAATGCTAATGGAGCAATGGGTGGATTTGTAGGATATAATATGGCTGGAGCTGCAGGACAAGCAGTTACCGCAGGAGCTGTTTCTGGAGTATCAGGTGGCCAAACACCAGTTAAAAAATGTCCAGAATGTAATGTTGATAACAAAGTTAGTGCTAAGTTCTGTACTGAATGTGGTCATCAATTTGAATAAATAAAATAAGATTCAGTTTTCTGAATCTTTTTTCTTTTATTAAAAAGAAAAATATTATATAATATTAATAGAATAGGAAGGTGTCTTATGATAAGTAAGAAAGAATTAAATATACTAAATAGATACTTTAATGCGGCAAATTATTTATCAGTTGCGCAGTTATATTTACTTGATAATCCATTACTTGAAAGACCACTTGAAATATCTGATATTAAGAAAAAGATAGTAGGTCATTTTGGAACAACTCCAGGTCAAAATTTTATATATACTCATTTAAATAGGATTATTAAAAAATATGATTTAAATATGATATATATTTCTGGTCCAGGTCATGGTGGAAATGCTATGATAGCGAATACTTATTTAGAAGGTAGTTATTCTGAAATATATCCTGATATAACTAGGGATAAAGAAGGACTTAAAAAATTATTTAAACAGTTTTCATTTCCAAAAGGAGTTTCATCACATTGTTCTCCTGAAGTTCCAGGTTCTATTCATGAAGGTGGAGAATTAGGATATAGTTTAGCCCATGCATATGGTGCTGTATTAGATAATCCAGATTTAATTGTATCTTGTGTAGTAGGTGATGGAGAAGCTGAAACAGGACCTTTATCTGCTTCATGGCATCTTAATAAAATAATAAATAAAAATAAAGATGGAGTAGTACTTCCTATACTTCATCTAAATGGATATAAAATAGCAAATCCAACTATTTTGTCAAGAATTAGTAATAACGAACTAATTAATTTATTTAAAGGATATGGATATGATCCTATTATAGTTGAACATAATGATATAGAAACTATGCATAAAGAAATGGCTAAGGCACTAGATAGTTCAATTAGAAAGATCAAGACTATAAAAGAAGATACTAGTGTTACACGAGCTATTTATCCGATGATAATATTTAGATCACTTAAAGGTTGGACAGGCCCTAAGATAGTTAATGGTAATATGGTGGAAAATTCATTTAGATCACATCAAGTACCATTATTAGTGGATGAAGAACATCCTGAGAATATAATTCCATTAGAAAACTGGCTTAGAAGTTATAAAATAGATGATTTTTTTGATAAAGATGGAAAGTTATTAAAAGATATAGAGGATTATTTACCTAAAGGTGAAAAAAGAATGGGTATGAATCCTATTACTTATAAAGGTATAATTAAAGATTTAAAACTACCTAAGTTTGAAGATTATATGTATGAGTTTTCCCCAGGGGAAGTTAAGAAACAAGATATGATGGAACTAGGTAATTATTTAAGAGATGTAGTAGATAAGAATAAAGATAATTTCTTATTATTCTCACCAGATGAAGCATTATCAAATAGATTAAATCATGTGTTTGAAAAAACAAATAGAGAATTTAATGCCAAAATATTGGATACAGATGAATATTTAAACAATGATGGTAGGGTAATAGACTCAGTATTATCAGAACATATATGTGAAGGATTACTTGAAGGATATATACTTACTGGTAGACATGGTTTATTCACATCATATGAGGCATTTGTTAGAATAATTGATTCAATGGTTTCACAACATGCAAAATGGTTAAAAGTATCAAAAGAATTAGGTTGGAGAAAGGATTTATCATCTCTTAATCTTATTCTTACATCACATATATGGCAACAAGATCATAATGGATATACTCATCAAGATCCAGGTTTCTTAAACCATATAGTAACTAAGAAAAGTGATACAGTAAGAGTATATTTACCACCAGACACTAATACATTAATATGTACGGTAGACCATTGTCTTAAAACTAGAAATTATGTTAATACAATAGTTGCTTCTAAACATCCAAGTTTACAGTGGTTCACTAAAGACGAAGCAATAGAACTATGTGCTAAAGGAATAGATATAGTGAAATTGTGTTCTGATGATAATCCAGATGTTGTTTTAGCGGCTTCTGGCGATACACCAACTCTTGAAGTATTCGCAGCAGTTAAACTATTAAAAGAATATTTAAATATTAAAATTAGAGTAGTAAATGTAGTGGATTTAATGAAACTAGAATCTAATACTAAACATCCTCATGGTCTAACAGATCCTGAATATAATGAAATATTTACTACTGATAAACCAATTATATTTAATTTCCATGGATACCCTAATTTAATACATCAATTAACTTATAATAGAGATAATACTAATATGCATGTACATGGTTATAAAGAAGAAGGAACAATAACAACTCCATTTGATATGCGAGTTCAAAATGAAATAGATAGGTATCATATAGTATTAGATGTATTAAAATATGTTGAGGTAGAAAATGAAGAACCTCTAAGAGAATATTGTTTAAATATGCTTGATAAACATAATGGTTATATCAAAGAATATGGTATTGATATGCCAGAGATAACAGATTTTAAATGGTAATTGCTTGAATAATAATAAAAAATATGATAGTATGAATGTAATGAAGGAAACTTCATATAATAAAAAAGGATACGTTTGAGTCTTGCGAATCAGACGTAATCCCTTAGTGGATTCATCTGAAATCAACTATGTTGAGATCAGATGTTTTTGTTTCTAATTATATTAATATAATAAATATCAAAATAAATAGAAGGAGTATAATGAAGTATAGAGATCTTTCTCTTTTAGTCATTATATCACCTCCCTTCATAGTTGAAGGGAAAACATCTGATATATTTCAAACATATCCAAAATGATTATACCAAACATTTGTATTTACACCAAGTAAAAAGCGATAAAAAACAGAAAATTATAGATTAGATTTTTATCTAATCTATTTTTATTTATGTTATAATGATAATGGAGGTATTGGTATGAAATATGATGTAGTAATAGTAGGGGCAGGACCAGCAGGATTATTTTGTGCGTATGAGCTTATAGAAAAGAATCCTAAATTAAAAGTATTGATGCTAGAAAAGGGTAGTTTAGTTAAAAATAGAGTATGCCCTATGAATAAATTAAAGACTGAATGTAAGAACTGTAATCCATGTAATATATTATCTGGTTATGGAGGCGCAGGTACTTTTTCGGATGGTAAACTAAACTTTATTCCAAAACTAGGTAAATCTGATTTATTTAGATATATGTCTGAAGAAGAAGCTTATAAACTAGTTGATGAAACAGAAGAAATATTTAATAAATTTAATATGGATGCGGAAGTATTTCCATCAGATATGACTGAAGCTAAACAAATTCAAAAGAAATGTACTAAGTTAGGAATGAGATTACTTCTTATTAAACAAAAACATTTAGGTAGTGATCATTTACCAAGTTATATAGAAGGATTAGTTAATTATTTAGAAGAAAAAGGCGTTGAAGTTAAAGAGAAAACTGACGTAATAACAATAGACACTGAAAAAGAAGATAAACATGTAGTTAAATATAAAAAGGGTAAAGAACAGTTAGAAGTAATTGCAAAAAATGTAGTAGTCGCGCCTGGAAGAACAGGAGCTAAATGGGTACAAAAACTTGCAGATAAATATAAAATTGACTATCTATCAAAGAGTATTGAGATAGGAGTTAGAGTAGAAGTTAGAAAAGATGTTCTTGAAGAAATAACAAATGTTATATATGATCCAACTATGTTTATAAAGACTAAGACTTACGCAGATGAAATTAGAACATTTTGTACAAATCCTGGTGGATTTGTAGCAAAAGAAAATTATTATGGCTATATATGTGTTAATGGACATTCTCTAAAAGATATTAAATCTAATAATTCAAATTTTGCTTTTATATCTAAAGTTAATTTAACAGAACCTGTTACTAATACTAGAGAATATGGAGAATCAATAGCAAGAATAGCAAATGTATTAGGTGATTCAAAGCCGATTATTCAATCACTAGGTGACTTAAAACAAGGAAGAAGAAGTAAGTGGAAAAGAATTGATAAGATGTTTATAACGCCTACTTTAAAAGATGCTGTTGCTGGCGATTTAGCATTAGTTCTTCCTCATAGAATAATAGTTAATATACTTGAAGGATTAGAACAATTAGATAAAATAATACCTGGAGTAAATAATGATGAAACACTTCTTTATGGACCAGAAATAAAATTCTTTAGTAATGAAATAACAACAGATGATAATTTTAAAATAGATAAGAATAATATATACTTTATAGGTGATGGTGCCGGTAAAGCAGGAAATATAGTAATTGCTGCTGCTACTGGTTTAGTATCAGCAAGAGATATATTAAAAAGAAATAAAAAAAGTTCAAAATAATGAACTTTTTTTATTACATAAAATGAAAACCAATAGATTTATATATTTCAATTGCCCTAGGTAAATTTAATAGTTTATGAAAATAAAGATTATAGAATTCATCAAGTAAGAATATAGATACTATTATTAAACATATAATCATAAACTTTTTACTATTTTTATTCTGCGCTAATTTAATACAAAATGGTTTTATAATATAAACTAAGATTAAGGCAGATACTCCAAAGAAGAGTACACTTCTTAAACAAATAAATCCATTTATATTACCAAAGTTTAATATTTCAGTATTATAATCCCAGTATCTAGTACCATTTTGAAGTTCATATATTAAGTATCCTGATATATATTCGAGAACACCAGTCACTACAACAGATATTAAAAATACCATTAAAGGTTTCTTTTGAAATCTTTTAGTCATTATGAGTATCAAAATAGCCCCAATAGCGTAGATATTTATCCAAGGAAGAAAATTACCACCTCTCCAGTAAAATTCTTTCATACCACCATTAAAGTAATAGAAAATAAACTCATATACCCATCCAAATATACCCGATACTACTATTATTAAGGATAGTACTCCTATTCTCTTATATTTATCCAACTTCATATTATCACCTATATTAATAATAACATATTTTATAGTCAGTTTATATATAAAATATGATATAATTCTTTTAAGGAAGTGATGATATGCTTGCGATAGTAACTGGATCTAGTAAAGGTATTGGTAAAGAATTAGTAATTGAATTAGCTAAAAAAAATTATGATATAGTTATTACTTATAATACCAATCTAGATAAAGCAAAAGAATTAAAAGAATATATTAAAGATACTTATAAAGTTAATGTTATGGCTCTTAAGTGTGATATATCTAAAGAAGAAGATATTGCTTTATTAAAGAAAAAAGTTTTAGAACAATATGATAAAATAGATATTCTAATTAACAATGCTGCTTTAGCTATTGATAATAGTATTGATGATAAAACAAAAGAAGAGTTTATGAAAGTATTAGAGGTTAATGTAGTAGGTACTTTTTTAGTGACTAAGTATTTATATAAGTATATGGATGATGGTGTAATAGTTAATATTTCATCAACGGATTCTGTAGATACATATAATAATTTAAATATAGATTATTCGGTATCAAAAGCTGGTATTAATATGCTTACTAAGGTATTTGCGTATGACTTTAAAAAAATAAAAGTAATAGGTGTTATGCCTAACTGGACTAATACAGAAAGTGTTAAAGAAATGAATCCTGAATTTTTAAAATCAGAATTAGAAAGAATAGGTCAAGATAAATTGGAAGAACCTGATGAAGTAGCTAAAAAAATAGTTGAATTAGCATTTGATGATAATATTACTACTGGTGAAATAAGGAGAATTTAAATGAATATAGAGGAATTAGTTAATAAATGTGAATTAAAATGTCTAGATGAATTTAAAAAGATAGATGAGTTATGTTCATATAATTCTAAAAAAGTATTAGATGCTTTTCAAAAGAATAAAGTATCTGAGTCACATTTTAATTCAACAACTGGGTATGGATATAACGATTTAGGAAGAGATGTTATAGAAGCTGTTTTTTGTGACATATTTAAATGCGAAAGTGCGCTAGTTAGAAGTCAGTTCATTTCTGGTTCACATGCACTTAATGTAGCTTTATTTAGTATACTTAGACCTGGGGATTTATTATTAAGTATTTCTGGACTTCCATATGATACTCTTCATGAAGTAATAGGCATTAAAGATAATCCAAGTTCATTAAAGAGTTATGGAGTTAAATATGATCAAATTGATTTAATAAATGATGATTTTGATTATGAAAATATAATTAATTATTTAAGAAATAATAAAGTTAAAATGATAGAGATACAGCGATCAAAGGGGTATAGTACTAGAAAAAGTATAACAATTGATAAAATAGAAAAAGTTATTAAGGAAATAAGAAAAGTTGATAAAGATGTTGTAATAATGGTTGATAATTGTTACTCAGAATTTGTTAATAAAAAAGAAGTAACTGAAGTAGGCGCTGATTTAGTAGTTGGATCATTGATAAAGAATCTTGGTGCTGGAATTGCTCCTAATGGTGCCTATATAGTTGGTAAAAAAGAATTAGTAGATTTAGCTGGAGAACGATTAACTCTTCCAGGTGAGGGTAGAGATGTAGGCCCTACATTAGGTATTAATAAAGATATTTTAAAAGGTTTATTTTTTGCCCCTTCAGTTGTAGCATCTTCTCTTAAAACTGCTATATTAACTAGTAAAGTTATGGAAGAATTAGGTTATGAAGTTGAACCTAAGTATAATGATAATAGGGCTGATATTGTACAAAATATTATATTTAAAGATGAAGATAAGTTAATTAAGTATTGTGTTGGAATTCAAAAAGGCTCTCCAATCGATAGCTTTGCTGTATGCATGCCAACAGATATGCCTGGTTATGATGATAAAGTAATAATGGCTAGTGGTAGTTTTACACAGGGTTCTTCTATAGAATTATCTTGTGACGGACCACTTAGACCACCTTATATAGCTTATCAACAAGGTTCTTTAACATATGAATATGGTAAATTAGGGTTAATTAGTGCAATAAAAGAATTAACAAAGTAGGTGGGTTTATGATATATAACTTCATTAATAGCAATGATATATTAAGAAGAGTAATTTCAGATTCAAATGTAGATAATAGTTCTAAATTTGAACTGTTGAAAAAGATTAAATTATCTCTAACTTTAAATGATAGAGAAAATGAATTTATAAGAAAGACAATTATTCCCATATTATTCATTGATTCCTATAAATTATTGTCTGATAAATTAAAAAATGGTTTTTCTTCAGTTGAAGAAATGCAAATGTATTATTTTTATTCGACTATTGGATCTATGGAAGATGTAATAGATTTGTATTCAAGAAGAGATGATTATATATTATTTTCAATTGATGCTGTTGATAACTTTTTTAAGATGCCTATATTAGGAAAAATTAATCATTTTAGGTCATTAGCAGATTATCAACAAGAATAATTATCAAGTATTACGGAATTACACGGTAGGGATAAGTTAATTTATAACATGAAAATAAATGAAGATTTAATCTATTTTTTTTATTCTCTTTTCTTTGAAAAACTAGATAAAACAGATTTACTAGTGGATGAGTATACTATTACAACTATGTTATCTGGTTTTTTACAAAATATGTATTTAAGTTGTCCAGATGAAGTATATGAAACAATAAAGAGTATTAATAATGCTATTTTTTCTAAACCAGAGAATATAGGAAAAGCAATTGAAGAGTATGATGAAAAATCTTTAAATATGGTAATTGAGGATTATAAAAATAATCCTAAAAGATTTAATGAATGTTGTTTATTAGATATTCATTTATTGGAAGATGTATTAATATTTTATTTAGAAATGAGAAGATTAGGGTTGTTAAAAGGAAAGGTATTAAAAAATGATAGAAATGAATAAAGAAATAATTGATTCATTAGATAAAGAGGCACATGATAATTTTAATTTTAATAAAATAAATGATAACCTATATTTGTCGAAAAAGCAGATTGAAGTATTAGAAAGATATGATATAGAGTATAAAAGTATGAGTATAGAGTCATTAATGTATGAGATAGATGATATATTAAATAACTCATATGAGGATCTAGTGGATTTAGAAGATGTTTCTAAAGAAATAGCTGAGTTTAATTATTATCACAATACAAAAAAATAGAGTTTATTAACTCTATTTTTAATTTACTGTAATTTCCTTATAAATTGTATCAATTCTAGTTCCATCTATTGATATACTTATTCCAATTGAATATGTACCTTTATCACTAAATGTTGCTAAATCAGATGAAACAGAACAAGTATTTGTATCAGGAGTAACAGCTTTACATGTTATATTTTTTTCATAATCTTTAACAGGATCACCATTTTTATCAGTTACTACTACATTATCAGATACATTAGCTAATGTAGCATTTGTTCCATCAAATGTTGCAGTATCAGTATCTTTTCCATCACTAAATGAAACATCATAGTCTTTTGGATCAATTTCTATTGTTGTAATCTTTCCTTCTACATCAACGCTTACCCCTGGAGATGCAGTTGCTTCTAAGTTTTTGTATCTAGTTCTTACAGTATATGTTGCATCATAAGAAGGTCTCTTAAAGCTTACTGAGTTTCCTGTGACAAAATCTATTTCTTTTTCAACACCTGTGGAATGATTTCTTTCTATTATTTGATATCCAAATGTACCATTATTTGCTTGGAATTCTGCTAATTTTTCATCTATATGTTGAGCATATAATACTTCATAGTATTTTTTGAAGTTTTCTGGTGAATAGAATGCTGGTTGTCCAACTTCTTTCCAAGATAATGTAACTGTTTCGTCTGTTACTTTTGATGATAAACCAGAAACATTTTCTAATTTATTATATCTTGGGCTTACCGTTGTTGGTTCAGTTCCAACTCTACAATAATCAGTTACTATCATATCACTTGGAGTATTAGCACTTGGTTTTGCTACTGGATATGTTTCTCTTTCAACAGATACTTTGACTACAGAACTAGGTACATCAAATGTTTGTTTAGCTTCTCTATTTGAAAGTGAATCTATTATTTGTCTATATAATTCATTTTTAACATTTCCCCATACGTTATAATATCCTTCAACTAACTTATCATAACCATACCATAATGCTACTGATATTTCTGGAGTATATCCAGCAGTCCACATGTCGTTAACAGCATTACTTGGGAAATTATATCTAGCGATTGTTTCAGAATCTAGGTTAGTTGTACCTGTTTTAGCAGCTAACTTAACTCCCCAAACAGTACCACCTATATTACCATAACTTTCAACTGCATAAACTAATGTATCAGTAATCATATAAGCAGTTGAATCTTCCATTACTTTAGTTTTCTTTCCTTTTAAACTAACTGTTTTATTATTATCAATAAATTCTACTTTATTAACTGAATAAGGTTTAGTGAAGTAACCACCATTACCAAATGCAGCATATGCTCCAGCCAATTGTACTGGATTAGTTCCTGTGAATGCTCCTAAAGCATGTGCTTCATGTAATTTTCCTTCACTATCTATTTCAGGAGTCATTCCTAAATTTGTAACAAATTCTTTTATTTTACTATTTTCTACTGATTGGAATGCTTTAACTGCTGGTATATTTCTAGATTCAGCTAAAGCTCTTTTTAATGTTTCTACTCCTTGGAAAGAGAAGTCCCAGTTCTTTAATGAACCACCACTTGAATATGTATAAGGTGCATCGTTAAATGGAGTAGTTAAACAGAAATTATTGTACTCAATTGCTGGTCCGTAATCGAAAATTGGTTTTGCAGTTGATCCTATTTGTTTTTGAATCATTGTAGCATAGTTATATTGTCTTTCACCTGATCTTCCTCTACCACCACCAATAGCAAGTATAGCACCAGATTGAGTGTCAACTACACCAACACCAGCTTGTATTAAATCATCTTTCCATGTCCATGTAACACCATTCATTATGTCATTTAATACTCTTTGTTTTCCAGTATCTAACGTTGTATATATTTTCATTCCTGTAGTATATGGACTCTTACCAGTTTTTTCTTCAACTTCATCTATAACTACGTCTATAAATGATTGGAATTCATTTCCTTGAACTTCTGGATTAGAACTTTTAATTAGCGATTTAACTGGTATAGAATTAGCTAGTTTTTCTTCTTCTTCAGTTATATATCCGTGAGTTTTCATTAGGTATAAAACTGTTTCTCTTCTTTCTTCTGTAGCTTCTGGGAATCTATATGGATCATAAGCAGATGGAGCTTGGAATAGACCAGCTATTATAGCAGCTTCTGCTAAGTTTATATCTGATACAGATTTACCAAAATAACTTTGACAAGCTTGTTCAACACCATATGATCCATTTCCTAAGAAAGGAGTGTTAACATAGTATTCTAATATCTCTTCTTTTGAATAGTTTTTTTCTAATTTAAATATTGCAAGATATATATCTGTGAATTTTCTTTTTATAGTTTGTTCAACATCAGTAAAGTTATTCTTAACAACCTGCATTGATAGAGTAGAACCTCCTCCTGGATCTCCTCTATGAGTAAGTTTACTTATTATTTGACCAAATGATGCTTTAGCAAATCTTGGTAAATCGAAACCATTATGTTGGAAATATCTCGAATCTTCTGTAGCAACTATTGCATCAATTAATATTTGTGGAAGATCATCATAACTAACTTTTTTTCTCTTTTCAATACCAAGTTTTGTTATTTGATTACCATCTTTATCATATATGATTGATGATTCCGCTCTATATAAGTTTTCAGGATTAAAATCTGGAGCTTCAACTACTATATAAATGGCAAATACAACTGATAATACAAGTACTAGAAGTACTGATACTAAGAAAAAGTTTAGGAAGAATTTTAAAACTTTATGTTTTTTCTTTTTCTTTCCTTTTTTATTTTTATCTTGGCCTTCTATTCTTAGTTCTTCTATAGTTTTTTTATCTTTTTTTATTGTTTCCTTTTTTATTTTGTTAATCTTTCTGTCATCATTATTAATAGCCTTTTTTATTAACATTTTACTACCTGTTCTTTTTTCTTCTATAATAGTATTCTTTTCTTTAGAACTTTTAGTAATTAATCCCTTTTTCTTCTTTATCATCTTCGCATAACCTCCACTTTTTATAAATGCAATTATTAATAACAACCAGAGTATTATTAATAAAAATCCTAATAATGCTTTTGTTTTAAAACCAAATATAACGAGTAGAAAAAATATTATATTCAGTAAAGCAAATATTGGATAATCCTTTACATATTGTATTATTTTTTTTACTATAATTTTAAATTTTTCCATATTATTCTCCTATCGAATCAATAACTTTTAAGTAATCAATTATTGGATTATATTTTTCCTTAATTAAGTATCCCTTTTCCTCTATATAAGATAAAGGAATAGATTTTCTATCATTATTATTAATATATGACATAAAATCTTTAGTAAATATTAAAAATGTTTTTTCTAATGTCACAAATCTTATTATTAAGAATGATATACCACCATGTTTTTCTATTTTAACTAGATGTTCAATTTGATGTTTATGAATATTGTTTAATGAAAATGACGTTTTTGATTTTGTTTCTTTTGCTTCAAAATCAATATATTTGCCTTTATATATTCCATTATAATCAGTAGTAGATGGTACCTCATAATAAGCTTCAACTATTTTAGTATTTATTCTTTTATTATAATCAACTTTTACTACTCTTACTGGAGTTGGTTTTTTATATATAATTGCAATATCATTTTCTAAATAATATTTGTTCGAACTATTTATATCACTTTCTAAAGACATTCCTCTTTTTCCATATTCTATATAATTATTTGCTGCTTTATTTTTTTTGTTAGGATAGTTCATATTACCACCTATATAATTATACTATATTTTTGTTTTTTATGGTAGGTTTAGTTTAAAAAAAATTAAAAATGTTATATATTTTCTTATTAATTCCTTATTTGTCGAAAGTAATGAAAAAAATTAAACCTTAATATATAATAGAATTGGGAGGAATTATGAACAATTTATATGTGATTTATATCATGAACAATATGGTAGAAGATTGTAATGAATTAAAACTTGACTTAGTTTATAAAGTCAACGTAAAAGCAAGTAAATTGTTGTAAATTGACAAAAGTATTATTTCTTAATATAATCTTTTTAGGTGATTGAAATGAAAAACGAAGTAGTACTAAACCCTGAAACATTACTTAATTGGGATTTCAAAATTGATGCAAGAGGCTATAGACCACAAGAAGTTGATAAAGCTTTAGATATTGTTATAAGCGATTATAAAGCTTATGATAGAAAAATAGCTGCATTACAAAAAAAAATAGAAGAACAAAATAAAGAAATACTTGATCTAAAACATCAATTAAGAAGTGCTAATGAAAGTATGCAATTAATTAAGAATGGTGAAAAAGAGGTTACTAATCTAGATATAATAAGAAGAGTATCTCAGTTAGAAAAAATAGTATTTGGCGATAAAGAAGAATAATAGTTTTTTAGGCAAACGCTGCATTTTAAATGTAATGTAGAGGAAAGTCCATGCTCACACTATCTGCGATGATAGTAGTGTTTGTGTATAGGGAATAAATAACCTATAGTAGCTTTGCTAACGGCGAAATGAGTCCTAAAGTTTACTATGGATAAATTTCATAAAGTGCCACAGTGACGATATTTCTTGAAAAAGAAAAGTGAAACGTTGGTAAACCCCGCAAGTGAGAAACCCAAAATATGGTAGGGGAACTCTTAAATGAGAATTGAATCAAATGAGAGATGAGAAATCATAGATAAATGTTTGCCACCTTTATGGTACAAAACATGGCTTATTAAGAATTATTATTTTTTAATTAAGGAGTGAAATAAATGAAAGATATTGCAGAAAAATTAAAAAGTGCAAGAGAGGCAACTGGTGTTTCTATTGAAGAGGCCGCAGAAGATTTAAATTATAAAGTATCTCAATTAGAAGAAATAGAAATAGGTAATTATAAGAACTTTAAAGATAAATTTTTATTAAAAACACTTATAACTGATTATGCTAAATATCTAGGACTAGATGCAGATGAGATTATAGATGAATTTAATGATTTTGTATTTGAATCTACATCTAAAATACCTTTAGACGATATTGCTAAAGCAAGTAAACAAAAAGAAAAAAGAAGAGATGTTAAAATTAAATCTCCATATACAGCGACAGAAAATAAGAATAATACATCTAAGATTCTTATTATTGTATTAGTGGTACTTTTAGTAATTGCAATTGTTTTTTTCTGTTATAATTATTTTATAAAACCAGATAAAAATCCATCATTTGATGTAAGTTATCTAGATGGAGGTAAATGATGAAAAAAGAAATTAACAAAAATATGCCTATTCGTCTAACATTAACTAGAATGATTCTATCATTAATTATAGTAATTCTATTATTATTTCCTTTTGATATGATTAATTTTAGTTTTTCTAAATATTTGATTAATGATACTGTAATCATTGATGTTAAATTAATTATATGCGCAGTTTTATTTGTAATTGCCGCTGTTACTGATTTTTTAGATGGACGTCTTGCAAGAAAATATAATTTAGTTTCAGATACTGGAAAAGTAATGGATTCAATAGCTGATAAAATATTGATAGACGCGATTTTAGTGGTTCTTTGTGGACAAGGATATATAAGCCCAATAATTCCAGTAGTAATTATTATTAGAGATATATTTATTGATGCAGTTAAAATGTTAGCATCTAAAAATGGTGAAGTAGTAGGATCTATAGTATCTGGAAAATTTAAAACATTTTTCTTAATGGTAGGAATAACTTTAAAGTTAATTGGAAATTATCCATTAGGATTATGGAATGTATCATTAGATGATTTCTTTATAATTACAGGTACTTTATTAGCAATCCTTTCAGCTGTAGAGTATTATAGAATTTATAAAAAATTTATAGATTTAAAATAGAATTTTTAAGAAGATTTTTTTACAAAAGATCTTTTTTTTCTATACAAAAAATAGTATTTTTACAGTAAAAAATAATAAATCAAACAATTGTTCGAAAAACACTTGATTTATTGTTTTTTATAGTTTATAATGTAATTGTAGTCATAGAGGAGGATTAAAATGGCAAAAACAAACGAAGCAAAAGAAAAAGATGCAATTTTATCACAAGTTTTAAACGATATAGAAAAACAATTTGGTAAAGGAGCAATTATGAAATTAGGAAGTGATTCTCATTTAGAAATAGATGCTGTTTCAAGTGGATCACTTAATTTGGATATAGCACTTGGTGTAGGGGGATTCCCAAAAGGAAGAATAGTTGAAATATTTGGACCAGAATCAAGTGGTAAAACAACATTTGCATTACATGCAATAGCGGAAGTACAAAAAAGAGGAGGAAGAGCAGCATTTATAGATGCCGAACATGCTCTTGATCCTGTTTATGCTAAAAATTTAGGCGTAAATACTGAAGAATTATTATTATCACAACCTGATACCGGTGAACAAGCTCTTGAAATATGTGATGCATTAGTAAAAAGTGGTGCAATTAGTATAGTTGTTATAGATTCTGTAGCTGCACTTGTACCACAAGCTGAAATTGAAGGTGAAATGGGAGATAACCATGTTGGACTTCAAGCAAGATTAATGTCACAAGCTTTAAGAAAATTATCTGGTAATATAGCCAAGACAAATACTATTGCTATTTTTATTAATCAATTAAGAGAAAAAGTAGGAGTTCTATTTGGCAATCCTGAAACAACTACTGGTGGAAGGGCTTTAAAATTCTATTCATCAATTAGATTAGATGTTAGAAGAGCAGATCAAATTAAAATGGGCGATAATGTTGTAGGTAGCTACACAAAAGTGAAAGTAGTAAAGAATAAGGTAGCCCCTCCATTTAAGTCTGCAAACATAGAAATTATGTATGGAACTGGTGTAAGTAAAGAAGGAGAAATAGTTGATATAGCCGCAGAAGATGGAATAATTGAAAAAAGTGGTTCTTGGTATTCATATAATGGAGAGAAAATAGGACAAGGTAGAGAAACTGTTAAAGCATTATTAAAAGAAAATAAAAAATTAGCTGAAGAATTAGAAATAAAAATACGAGAGAAACATAATTTACCTATAAAGAAGGAGGAAAAATAAGAATTTGTTCTTCTTCTTTTAAAGTGTTATAATATCGATAAGGAGATGATAATATGTATAATAATGTAATTGAATTTTATATTATGGCAAATAATTTAAAAAAAGTTGTTAGAACTGGATGGGTAGAAGTGGGTATACCAAATGAAAAAGTAGAATCAGTAGCTGATCATATATATGGAACATTAATTTTATCATTAGCTATTATTTCTGAAAAAAAATTAGATGTAGATGTTGAGAAAATCTTCAAAATGATTCTAATAAAAGAATTATATAAAGGAGTATCTAATAAAGAAGAATCTATTATTTCTTCAAATAAGGCAGATAATAAGAAAGAATTAGTTGAGAGAGTATTATCAAAATTAGCTACAAGTGGAGAACTATTAAGCATATATGATGAATATGATTCACAAAAAACCAAGGAAGCTAAATTTGCAAAGCAAGTATGTAAGCTAGAATCAGATATACAAGCTAAAATTTATGAAAAAAATGGAGATTTTACAATCGAAAATGCAAAAGAAGATATAAAGAATTATCCAGAAGATGTTAAATCACAAATAACGGAAATAAAACATGCATCAGATGGGTGGTTAATATTTGATAGGGCGTATTATTATGATGATTTCTTTATGAATTTTTCTAAGGAAATAGAAGAGATGGAATAATCCATCTTTTTTTCTTTTTTTATTTTCATTGACTTTATCAAAAATAAATTTTATACTAGAAGTGTATAGTTTATAAAATGAGTTATACAAAATAAAGGAGAGAAAAATATGGAACAAAAATTATTGTTTTCCATATTTGGATTGATTTTTGGTGTAATAATAACATTTATAATTACATTCATAATGAATAAATCTAAAGAAAAAAAATCTGATAATATAATTGAAAAAGCTAAAAAAGAAGCTGAAAAACATAAAAGAGATGCAATTTTAGAATTAAAAGAAGAACAACTTAAGCTTAAACAAGATTTTGAAAAAGAATTAAAAGATAAAAAAGAAGAAGCAAAAGAATTAGAAGAAAGAATGCTTCAAAGAGAAAGTGGTATTGATAGAAGAGATCAAATACTTAATGAAAGAGAAAACTTATTATCAGAAAAAGAAAATAATATTATTGAAAGACAAAAAGAAATTCAAAAATTGGAAGACAGAGCTAACGAAATTGTAAAGGAAGAATTAGGACGTTTAGAAGAAATATCAGGCTTAACAAAAGAACAAGCTAAAAAGCAAATTATGTCAAAAGTTGAAGAAACTATGACAAAAGAAATAGCTGCATATATTAAGGATAGAGAAGCAGAAGCTAAACTTGATGTTGACAAAAAAGCAAAGGAAATGTTAGTTTCCTCTATGCAAAAGTATAGTGCAGATGTAACTAATGAAATAACAGTATCTGTTATTAATCTACCTAATGATGATATGAAGGGTAGAATAATTGGTAGAGAGGGTAGAAACATAAGAACAATTGAGGCTGTTACTGGTGTAGATTTGATTATTGATGATACTCCAGAAGCAATTGTTATCTCAAGCTTTGATCCTTTAAGAAGAGAAATAGCCAAAGTAACAATAGAAAATTTAATTAAGGATGGAAGAATTCATCCTGGCAGAATTGAAGAATTATATGATAAAACTTGTGAAGAATTTAAAAAGACTATTATTGAAAAAGGTGAAGAAGCCGTATTCAAATTAGGATTAGGTAAAGTAGATCCAGAGTTAATTGAAACTATTGGTAAACTATACTTTAGAACAAGTTATGGTCAAAATGTCCTTCAACATTCTATAGAAGTAGCAAATTTATCTGGTATTATGGCTGCTGAAATAGGTGAAAATGTTACATTAGCTAAAAGAGCTGGTTTACTTCACGATATTGGGAAGGCAATTGACTTTGAAGTTGAAGGAAGTCATGTTGAATTAGGTGCTGAAATAGCAAAAAAATATGAAGAAGATGAAGTTGTCTTAAATACTATTATGTCTCATCATGGTGATGTGGCACCAACAAGTATAATTGCTGAACTAGTTGCTATAGCTGATTCAATTAGTGCATCTCGCCCAGGTGCAAGAAATGATTCATTAGAAAACTATGTTAAGAGATTACAACAATTAGAAGAAATAGCAAATAATTTTAATGGAATTGAAAAAAGTTATGCAGTACAAGCAGGTAGAGAATTGAGAGTTATAGTAAAACCAGAAGAAATTGATGAATTAACTTCAGTTAAACTTGCCAGAGATATTAAAAATAAAATTGAAGAAGAACTTCAGTATCCAGGTACTATTAAAGTTGTTTTAATAAGAGAAACAAGAGTAATAGAAGAAGCTAAATAATTAGCTTCTTTTTTCATAATAAAATATAAAAAACATAAAATTTAATAGGTGATTTTATGAAAAATATCATAAACTTCTTCTATAATTTTAACGTAATTGAAATATATAGTATTAATAATGGCTATTATTTCAATTATAACAATGATAGTTATGTGTTCATGTGTTGCATGAGGGATTTGAATGAAATTAATGCAATATACAATTTGTATAAAGAATTAAAGATAAGAAATGTTTTTGTTAACGATTTAATTTTAAATAAAAATGGGCAAATAGTTTGTATAGTTGATAATAAAACTTTTGTTTTGATAAAAGACAATACTAAAAATAATAGAATTAATATGAATGATTTATTGTACATCCAAAATAATACAGTAAATATAAAATGTGACAAAAAAATATTTAGAAATAATTGGATAAAGATGTGGGAGATAAAAATAGATTATTATGAAAAAAACATTAATGGATCCTTGAAAAAATATCCCTTGTTAAATAAATTTATAGATTATTATATTGGACTTGGAGAAAATGCTATTAGTTATTTGTCTTATAATAGTGTAAAAAAAACTAATTATGTTTTATCTCATAAAAGAATAAATATAAATAATTCAACTTTTGATTTTTATAATCCTTTAAATTTTATCATTGATAGCAGAGTTAGAGATTTTTCCGAATATGTAAAGACCCAATTTTTTTATGGAACATTGTCCTTTGATGAGTTTAAAAGATTTGTTGATTATATGAACTTTAGTAGAGAAGAATGTATTCTTCTTATTTCAAGATTACTTTTTCCAACTTATTTTTTTGATTTATATGATTCAATACTAAATGAAGAATTTCCTGAGGAAAATATAAAAAATGTATTAGATAAGAAAGATGAATATGCAAATTTCTTAAAAAATACATTCTATTATTTTATAAATATTAAAAAGATTAATATCCCTTGTATTGATTGGTTAATTAAATATTAGAAATATTTCTAACTTCAATTACTTCTGGAATCTCTGAAATAAGAATTGATTCTACGGTGTCTTTTATTTCAGAATCAGCAATTTCGCAATCTGCGCAAGCACCAATTAGTTTTACAAAGACAACACCATCTTCATATTTTATAAATTCCACATCACCACCATCATTCATTAAAAATGGTCTAATTTTTTCAATAATAAACTTAATATGCTCAATTGTTTCCATAATATCACTTCCAACTTACTATATTATACTATAGAAAATAATTATTTCAAAATATTAAAAACAATGTTATAATAATTGCAGGTGAAAAAGAGATGAAGTACAAAATTGATGAAATAATTAATGTAACAGTTTCATCTATTGTTCCATATGGTGTGTTTGTAAATGCAGATTATGGGTATACTGGATTAATTCATATATCTGAAATAACTGGTGGATATATTAGAAATATTTCTAAGTATTTTAGAATTGGAAATATTGTTGAAGCTAAAATAATCGCTATAGATGAAGAAAAAAAGCATCTTAGTCTTAGTACTAGAGATATAATAATGGATAAAATAATAGATGAAAGTAATAATCTAGAAGAAGAAGGTATGGGATTTGATAAATTGCGTGATAAATTACCTGAATGGATAGATGTTACGAAAAAAGAATTAGAAAATAGTAAATAAATTAAAAAAAATTGTAAATCTCATTGACAAAAAGGGATATCAATGTTATATTTAATAACGTCAATGAAATTTGGATTCTTAGCTCAGTTGGTTAGAGCATCTGCCTTACAAGCAGGAGGTCGTAGGTTCGAGTCCCACAGAGTCCACCATGTGTGCCGAAATAGCTCAATTGGTAGAGCAACTGACTTGTAATCAGTAGGTTACGGGTTCAAGTCCTGTTTTCGGCACCATTATTTTATGGGAAGATAGCGAAGTGGCTAAACGCGGCAGACTGTAAATCTGCTCCTTAGGGTTCGGTGGTTCGAATCCACCTCTTCCCACCAGTGTGTTTGCCTTGTAGCCAAGTGGTAAGGCATCAGACTTTGACTCTGACATGCGCTAGTTCGAATCTAGCCAAGGCAGCCATTTGTATGTCTCGTTAGCTCAGTCGGTAGAGCACTTGACTTTTAATCAAGGGGTCATGCGTTCAAGTCGCATACGAGACACCATTTTTAAAAATAACGTTGTTACAACGTTTTTTTTTATTATAAAAATAGGAATAATTCTATATTTTTTAACGTATAATATTAAAAAAGTATTGCAAAAATAATAAAAACATATTATAATTAAAAAGTCCAAGCAAAAGGACCATATGGTGCCATGCCTTAGTGGCGGAATTGGTAGACGCACAGGACTTAAAATCCTGCGAGAGTCAAATCTCGTGCCGGTTCAAGTCCGGCCTGAGGCACCATGCGGAGAAGTACCCAAGCCTGGTTGAAGGGACCGGTCTTGAAAACCGGGAGGCCGAGCAATCGACGCGGGGGTTCGAATCCCTCCTTCTCCGCCATTTTATTTTATTTGTTTTTATCGCGGGATGGAGCAGTCTGGTAGCTCGTCGGGCTCATAACCCGAAGGTCGTAGGTTCAAATCCTTCTCCCGCAACCATTTGATTTTAACAACACGTTGTGTTGTTTTTATATTTTTGATATAATTAGTTATATAAAGGAAGGTAAATTATGGCGAAAAAATGTAATTGTTCAGAAAAATGTGAATGTGGCTGCCAACAAGGAAAAAAATGTACTTGTAAAGGTAAATGTGAGTGTGGTAGCAAGGAAAAAAAATCAGATAAGAAATGTGGAAGAAAAAAGAATAACTAAAATAGTTATTCTTTTTTCATTATTAATTTAAAAAATTAATATATTTTTAATAGGTGAGAAATATGATTTTGTTTATTAAAAGTATTATTATCGGTATATGTGCTATTCTTCCAGGAATAAGTGGATCTGTTATAGCTGTTTCATTTGGTATTTATGAAAAATTTATTGTTATTGTTACAGATAATAAAAAAATAAAAGAAAACAAAAAATTTATAATTATTGTAACAGTTGGAATATTAATTGGTATTTATGTTACCAGTTACTTTTTATTAATTATATTGCAAAATAATGTCATATTATATTTTATTCTATTAGGGATAATTATAAGTGAATTACCATGCCTAATAAAAAGAATTAAATTAAAAACTAATAAAAGTGTACAAATTATTCCTTGTATTGTTTCATTTTTAATCTCTATTTTTTTAGATTTAATGAATAATAATTCTGTAATCGAATCATCTCCTATAAAATATTTTATAGGAGGAATCTTATTTTCATTTGGAAAAGTATTTCCAGGAGTAAGTAGTTCCTTTTTTTTATTATTGCTTGGTATATATGAAAATATAATTCTTATTATTACAAATCCTTTTTTATTAATAAATAATTTATATTTATATTTTCCATTTTTTATTGGTATGTTAGTAGGAGGTATTTTTTTTGTTAAATTATTAAAATATATGGTGACTAATAAATATAGTCTATTATATAGTATCATTATTGGATTAATTCTATCATCTGTTTTTATTATGATTCCAAAAGTGAGTATTTTTGGATTAATTATTTTCCTTTTTTCCTTTATTATTTCTTTTATCTTAAAAAATAGAGGAGAATAGGGGAATTTGGCCTCTCGACGGAGAATATATTTATTGAAGGGAGGAAAAATCATGCAGGATGATGTAAAAAAATTGAAAGAATTATTCTTAAATATTAAGAAACTGGGATTCATAAAATCTAAAAGGAGGGGTGATACAGGAATTGGTTATACTTTTGAAGAATTAATACAGAAACCGGAAGAAAATTTTCCAATTCCAGACTATAATTCAATTGAAATAAAAACTTATAGAAAAAAAAGTAATAAATCAATTCATTTATTTAGTGCTACACCAGATGGGGATTTTTTATTTCCCATTAAAAGAGTAGTTGATATATTAGGATATCCTGATAAAAAAATGAAAAACAGTAAAGTTTTTAATGTTGATTTTTATGGAAATAAAACAAGATGGATTGGATATTATAAAAAGGGAATAATTGTTGTTAATAGAAATAATAAAAAGGTTGATCTATTAGCATTTGATAATAATGGAAATAATTTAAATGTTGATATCTCATGGTCTTTTGATATGCTAAAGAATAAATTGTTTTTAAAACTAAGTAATTTAGCTGTAATAAGTGCAGATTCAAAGTATATTAAGAACGAGGAGTATTTTCATTATGATGATATAAAATTTTATAAATTAAAAGATTTTGATACCTTTATAGAACTAATTGAAAAGGGAAAAATTAATATTTGTTTTAATGTAGGAGTATATAGATACGGTAAAAGAATTGGCCAACCGCATGATAGAGGGGTTAATTTTAGTATTAAAAAGAGTGATCTACAGTTATTGTTTGATGAAATTTCTTAAAAATATAGTGATTTGGGACCAAAAAAAAGTAACTATATAAGTTACTTAATTTAATTAATGGTCGGGAAGACAGGATTTGAACCTGCAACCTCATGGTCCCAAACCACGCGCACTGCCAAGTTGTGCTACTTCCCGAAAGACATATAAATAATATCATTATTAAGATTAAAAGTCAATACTATTATTATTTTATTTGCAATATAATATTAAAACTTTGCCCCCTTCGGCAAAGCCTATTTTTTATGGTGCACCCGAAGGGAATCGAACCCCTAACCTTTTGGTTCGTAGCCAAACACTCTATCCAATTGAGCTACGGGTGCATGTGAATTCACCAATATGATACCATATTTAACAATTAAAATCAATAAAAAAAGGTTATCAAAAAACCTAATTAAAATGGTGGCTCCGGGCAGGATCGAACTGCCGACACCAGGATTTTCAGTCCTGTGCTCTACCGACTGAGCTACAGAGCCAACAAATAAAAAATGGCGGTTCCGAAGGGACTTGAACCCTCGATCTTCTGCGTGACAGGCAGACGTGTTAACCACTACACCACGGAACCAAAACCAAAATGCTCTTTAAGTATACTAAATTTATGCTTGTCTTGTCAATACTTATAAAAATAAAATGTTAAATTTTAAATAAAAAATATAAATACATCAAAATTTTTGATATAATGAAATCAAAGAATTAAATAATTATATTATTTGGAGGGTATTATGTACATAAATGGAAAATTACTAATAGGTAAAACTGATAAAAAAGAAGTATGCTTATTACCTAATTTGGCAAATAGACATGGACTTATCACAGGAGCTTCTGGTACTGGAAAAACAATAACATCAAAGGTAATGGCTGAAAGTTTTTCGGATGCTGGTGTATCCGTATTTATGGCTGATGTAAAAGGAGACTTGGCTGGAACTGCGGTTACAGGAGAAATGAATGATAATATATCAAAAAGAGTAGAAAATTTAAAATTGGAAAGTTTTAATGTAAAAGAATTTCCTGTTAGATTTTGGGATGTGTACAGGGAAAAAGGTCATCCTATTAGATTTAAAGTATCTGAAGTAGGGCCTAGCATTTTGTCAATGATGTTAGGGTTATCTGAAGCACAAGAAGGAGTATTAAACATACTATTTAAAATTGCTAATGACGAAGGTTTGAAACTTGATAATTTAAAAGATTTGCAATCAAGTCTTAATTATATAGGAGAAAATCGTGCTAAATATACAATAGACTATGGAAATATCACTACACAAAGTGTAGGAGTGATACTTAGAAGTTTAAGTATATTAGAAAATCAAGGCTTAGATAAGTTTTTTGGTGAGCCAAGCTTAAATATACAAGATTTAATATCTGTAGATAACAATGGTAGAGGAATTGTAAACATACTTGATGCAGTTGAATTATATAAAAATCCTGATTTATATTCAGCGGTTATGCTATGTTTATTTACAAAATTATATGATTCCATGCCTGAAGTAGGAGATTTAGATAAACCAAAAATTGTATTCTTTTTTGATGAAGCATATTTCTTATTTAGAGAAATGCCAACATATAGACTTAAACAAATTGAAAAAGTGGTAAGATTAATAAGGTCTAAAGGAATAGGATTATATTTTATAAGCCATTATACAACTGATATTCCAGATACCATTTTAGATCAACTTGGTAATAGAGTTCAACATAATTTAAGAGCATATACACCTGCAGATCAAAAAATTGTAAAAGCAGCTGCTGATTCATTTAGAACAAATCCAAATTTTAATACATATGAAACTATTTTGGAGTTATCAACTGGAGAAGCACTAGTAGCATTTCAAGATGAGAAAGGTGCACCTAGTATAGTTGAAAGAGTAAGTATACTTCCACCACAAAGTAAAATAGGTGTAATAGATGATTTTACTAGAAATAAGTTTATTAACAACAGTCCTTTATGTGGAAAATATGATGAAGATGTAGATAACGAATCGGCTCATGAAGTTATTTCTAAAAAAAATGAAGAAAGGGCTGCAAAAAAAGCTGAGGAAGATGCGAAAATAGCTGAAGAAAAGGCAAAAAAGGAAGAAGCTAAAATAAAAGCTGAAGAAGAAAAACAAAAGGCTAAGGAAGAAAGAGAAAAAAAGAATAGTCCACAATATAAGTTAGGCAAGAAAGTTGTTAATAAAACAACAGATAAACTTTTAAATAGAGTACTTAACAAGATTTTTAAAGGTATTTTTAAGTAAAATTCTCTACAATTAGAGAATTTTTTTTATTTGTTTGAGAATAATATAATTAGGTGAAATTTATGTTAAATAAGAAAATATTGAAAGATTTAAAAGAGTCTGTTGCATTAGAAGATTTAAGAATAAAAAATAGAATATTTAATAAAACATCTTTTGTAAACTTAGTTACTGATTATTATGATAATTTAGATAAAGTATTCAATATTGAAATAGGTACTCATGGAGTTTTGGATCAGAAAGCAACTGGGAGGTGTTGGTCTTATGCTGGTCTCAATATTTTAAGAGAAAAAGTGATTGAAAAATGTAATTTAGAGAATTTTGAATTATCTGGCAGCTACATTGCTTTTTATGATAAATTGGAGAGATTTAGTTATCTGATGGATAAATTAGAAGATTATTCTAAAAAAGGAAATGAATACGATAGGGATATTCAAAGAATATTAAAGACAGGCTTTGATGATGGAAGCAATTTTACTGAGTTTAAGGTATTAATTAAAAAATATGGAGTGGTACCTAAAAACAAATATTCTAATGGTTTTCAAACAAATGATACTGGTGAATTGAATGATATTTTATCGAGATTATTAAGGAAGTATTATCTTAATTTAGGTGATAAAAATGCGAAAGAAACATATTTAAAACAAGTATATAAAATACTTACTATGGTATATGGAAGCCCAGTAGATAGATTTGATTTTGAATATAAAGATAGAAAAGGGGTTTATCATATTGATAAATCTATTACACCCAACCAATTTTATGATAAATATATAGGAATCGATTTTTCTAATTATATTGAAATATATACGTTTCAAGATGAAAAGTATAAATATAACAATATGTATGATCAAAAAGAAAATACACAAATTGACTTAAAAAATGAATCTTTAATTTTAAATTTAGAATACAAAGAACTTGAAAAACTTATATTAAAACAATTAAAAAAAAATGAACCAGTATATTTTAGTTCGTCGACTACAACTAAGTATTCTAATGGTCTATGGATTGACTTATTAGATAGATATTCATCATTATTAGATATAGATTTAAAAATGAGTAATAATGAAATAAAAAGAACCTATGGAACTCAAGGGGAACATAGTATGTTAATAACTGGCGCTTCTTTAAAAAATGATAAAGTAGTTTTTTGGAAGATAGAGAATAGTTGGGGTGAAAAAGAAGGGTTGAATGGTTACTTTATTGCTGAAAGTAAGTTTTTAGAAAATTATATTATAAGTGCAGTTATTAATAAAGAGTACTTAAATAAAAATCAAAAAGAATTATTGAAGAAAAAACCAATAATAGTAGATAAATATGATTATAGATTTTGTTAGCTTTTTATTGATTTAATACTCAGTTTTTGTTAGAATATAACTAATAAGGAGTTGAATAAAATGGCTAAATTTTGTAAAAATTGTGGTACAGAATTAAAAGGAAACAATACTTGTCACAATTGTGGAACTGTTAATGGTTCAACAAAAACATCTACAGGTAATAATAACATTAATACTAATAACAATAATGCCAATAATAATTATAATAATAACTATAATAATTATAACAATGGTGGATATAACTATCAGCCAGCACCAACAAATGGAATGGCAATTGCAGGTTTTGTTCTTTCTTTACTAGGTTGTACTAGTATTTTAGGATTAATTTTTTCAATTATAGGATTGACACAAGCCCCAAAATATAATAATAATGGAAAAGGATTAGCGATAGCTGGTATTTGTATCAGTGCATTTTCAATTATTGCATATATTCTATGGTTCTTTATTTATGTTATTGCATATGAAACTTATCATTGATAATTAAAGAAGGCATTATGCTTTCTTTTTTCTTGAAATTAATTTATTAATAGGGTATAATTCATAATAGGTGATAGTATGTCTCAGAATGATGCAATAAAGGAAAAAAGTAAGAAAAAAATAGTGAAAAACAAAGCAAGGGTAAGTACAAAAGAAGATAAAAAATTCAGAAAAAAAATAGAAGTAATCATTGTCATTTTAATGGTAATAACTACAGTAGTACTATTAGTATATTTTGGTAATAAAAAAACTTTGTATAAATGTAGTAGAATAATAGATCAAAGTGCAAGTGGTTATAAAATAAAAACTTATTATGAAATATATGCATATAAAAATGATACAAATTATATTGAAATAAAAGAAATCGTTTATTCTGATGAAAACAGTATTTTAGATTTTTATAAAAGTGATTTAACAAAGATGTATGAGGAACAAAATAAAAAGTATGGTGGATATTCTATAAAATCAGAACAAGACAGGGGTAAGATGATTGTAACTGCAAAAATTGATATTTCTAAATTGAAGTTAAAGGAATTTGCAGAAGATAATGGAATTTCAGATTACATAAAAAATAATAAATTGACTCCTGATGGTGCTAAAAAAATGTTCGATAATTTAGGTGCTTCGTGTGAGAAGTAGAAAGAGGTAGAGTATGAAGAATTTAAAAAGTATTATTCTAACTATTGTATTAACAATAATAACAGTAGGCTATACATATTTAGTTAAAGTATATGATGTAGCAATTATAGGCCCAAATGAAACTTCAGTTGGCTTTAGTAAGTATAATAATTGGTTTAGAAATCTTGTAGGTACAAATATGACTTTATACAAAGTTGCGAAATATGCAGGGATAGCCGTTTTATTAATAGCGGGAGTTTATGCAATGATTGGTATAATTCAATTAATAAAGAGAAAGAGTTTATTTAAAGTAGATAGGGAAATAATATCGTTAGGTATACTGTATGCTTTGGTAATAATAGTTTATTTATTTTTTGAAAAATTTGTTATCAATTATAGACCTGTTTTAATCGATGGAGTATTAGAGGCATCATATCCATCTAGTCATACATTATTAGCTTTTACAATTTGTATAAGTTCTATGGTTGTTTGTAGAAAGTATTTTAGTAAAATGGTAAATGTTGTATACTTTATAACTATGCTTCTTCTAACGTTGGTAGTATTAGGTAGAACATTATCAGGTGTACATTGGCTAAGCGATATAGTTGGAGGAACAATAATTTCTTTAAATTTATTAATGATTTTTTATACAATATTACGTTTTCAAAGTTCAAAGGAAGAAAAGATTGGTAAGAAAAAATAGAAATATTTTTTCTTTTCTTTATAGGTGAAATATATGAATATAAAAGATATTATAAATAAAAAAAATAATAATGTAATAATAACAGGTGAAGAAATAGATTTTGTAGTAAATAATTATGTTTCTGGAAGAATAAGTGATGAAGAAATGACTCGATTTTTAAAGTCAGTTTTGAATAATGGAATGACTTTTGAAGAAACATACAATTTAACAATTACTATGCTAAATAGTGGAAATATAATGTCTTTTGATGAAATAGAAGGAATACTAGTAGATAAGCATTCTACTGGTGGAGTGGGAGATAAAACAAGTTTTGTAGTCTTACCACTTGCTGCATCTTGTGGTGTAAAAATAGTTAAAATGAGTGGAAGGGGCCTAGGTTTTACTGGTGGGACAGTTGATAAACTTGAATCAATTGAAGGTTTTAAAACTGAACTAGATTATACTGATTTGATAAAACAAGTTAATGATATAAATATAGTTATGATTTCTCAAAGTAATAATTTAGTTCCAGCTGATAAAAAAATATATGCACTTAGAGATGTTACGAATACTACTGAATCTATACCTTTGATCGCATCAAGTATTATGAGTAAGAAACTAGCTTCTGGTTCTGATAAGATAGTTTTAGATGTTAAAGTGGGTAAAGGTGCTTTTATGAAGAATTTAGGTGAGGCTAGAGAACTTGCTAAAACAATGGTTGATATTGGTAATAAATTTGGCAAAGAAACTATTGCTATTCTTACAAATATGGATTATCCACTTGGATATACAATAGGTAACTCCATTGAAGTAATAGAAGCATTAGATACACTTGATAATAAAGGTGAAGAAAGATTTACTAAATTATGTCTTGCTTTAGCTAGTTATATGGTTTCATTAGGTAAAAATGAATCAATGGATAAGGCGGTAAAAGAGGTAGAAGATGCATATTATAATAGGAAAGGTTTAAAAAAGTTTAAAAACTTAATATCATATCAAGGAGGGAATATTAATAATATAGATGTTCCCAATAATTCAATTAAAATTTATTCCAATATGGATGGCTATATAACTGATATTGATACTATGAAATTAGCCCTATTATGCAATAATTTGGGTGCTGGTAGAAAAAATAAGGGTGATCAAATAAATCACAAAGTTGGAATTAGATTAAATAAAATAATTAATGATTTTGTAAATCAAGGTGAATTATTAATGCAAGTATATACTGAAGATAGTATAGATGAACTTGAATATGTAAATTGTATTACAATAGGTGAAAGAAAAATTGAAGAACCAAAAATAATATATGAAGTTATAGAATAGGTAATATTTTGTAACTTTTTTTCGTTTATTCTTCCATTGTTTTAGCTTTATTGTTATAATATTACTTAGGAAGATTCAGGTGGTATTATGGATGAAAAAATAAAATTGTTTTTAGAAAAAATAAATTTAAAACAAGATTATTATAAATATTTTGAAAACGCTAGAATTTTGAAGATCAAGTCTTCAAAAGATAAATTAAATTGGAACTTTTTTATTGAGATTGATTCCTTATTACCAGTTGAAGTAATAAGTTTTTTGGATACAAATATTTTTGCTGGGTTCAAGGATTTAAATAGTGTTACATATACTTTGTTTCCAAAGACAGTTGATAAAATGTTAGTAAATAATTATTATCCATATATTATTAGTCAAATAGGTTTGAGTAAAGGAATGACAAATTTATTTAAAGATAGAATTATAAAATTTACTACTGATGGTCTAGTTTTAGAAGTGGACAATAAAGCAATGGAGAATATTGCTTTAAAAAAAATTGAAGAGATAGAAAATAAATTTAGACAAATAGGATTAGATATAAAGTTAAACATAGTTAATGATGATAAAGAACTAGAAGAGCCTGTTGAAATAGATATGTCTAATGTACATATTCCAAAACCAATAACAACGACAGAAAAGAAAAAAGAAGTAGTTAGAACAAATACAAAAGAAATTGAAGGTAGTAATGCAGTTCTTGGAAGAGAAGTAGAAGGAGAATTAACAAAATTAGAAGACTTAACAGGTGAACAAGAAGATGTATTTGTGGAAGCAAAAGTGTTTGGAAAAGACTTGTTTGAATCGACAAAAACTGCTTTTAAAATCATAACTCTTAAAATAACTGATTATTCAGATAGTTTTTATGTTAAGATTTTCTTTAGAAATCAAGAAGATTATGAAAGAATAAATTCAAAAATAAAAGAAGGAAATTGGTATAGAATTAATGGTAATGTTAAATATGATGATTTTGCTAGAGATTTTGTATTAAATGCCAATAATATAATGGAAATACCATCTAAAGATGTAGTTGTTAATGATGAAGCAGAAGAAAAGAGAGTTGAATTACATGCTCATACTATAATGAGTCAAATGGATGGAGTTGTATCTGTTGAAAGTTTAATAAAAACAGCAAAGAGATGGGGACACAGAGGTATTGCTGTTACTGATCATGATGGGGTACAAAGTTTTCCAAATGCTTTTAATATGGTTACAAAAATGAATGGTGATTTAAAAGAAGGCGAAGAACCATTTAAAGTTATATATGGTTGTGAGTTAACAATGATAGATGATTCTGTTGATATAGTTATAAATCCGACAGAAGAAGATTTGAATGAAGCAACATTTGTAGTTTTTGACTTAGAAACTACTGGTTTTAATGCAGGTGGAGCAGATTCTATTATAGAAATAGGTGCAGTCAAATTACAAGGTGGAAAGATTATTGATACATTTGATGAGTTAGTATCCCCAGGTAAAAAATTATCTCCTAAAATTACTGAGATTACGCATATTACAGATGAAATGCTTGAAGGTAAAATGAATGAAGAGGAAGCAGTTAAGAAATTTAAAGATTGGTATGGAGATTTACCATTAGTTGCGCATAATGCTAAATTCGATACTTCATTTATAAAAATGGCCTATCAAAAGTATGATTTAGGTGATTTTAATAATTGCATTCTAGATACTCTTGAACTTAGTAGAACTCTTGATAAAGGTGAAGCAAGACATTCTTTATCTGCTATTACAAAAAGATATAATGTTGTATTTGATGAAGACGCACATCATAGAGCTAATTACGATGCTGAAGGAACAGCACTTGTTCTTGCTAAAATGATTAAAAAACTAATAGATAATAATATGACTAAGATTAGTGATTTAAATAACTTAGTTCCAAGAGATGAAATTTATAAGTATGGTCGTGCTCATCATATAAATATACTTACGTTAAATAAAACTGGTTTAAAGAATTTATTTACATTAGTATCACTAGCTAATACAAAATATCTTTATAAAACACCTAGAATATTAAGAAGTGAAATTGAAAAATATAGAAAAGGTCTTCTTATCGGTAGCGGTTGTTATGAAGGGGAAGTTTTTACACAAGCATCTACTAAATCTGATGAAGAATTAACAAATATAATAAATTTTTATGATTATGTTGAAGTTCAACCAATTGATGAATATTGTCATCTTGTACCGGGGGTATTTGCAAATGAAGCGGAACTTATTCAAAATATAGAAAAAATTGTTAGAGTAACAACAGATGCAGGTAAAATGATAGTAGCGTCAGGTGATGTACATCATTTAACTAAAGAAGATAAGATCTATAGAGAAATAATAATACATCAAAAGGTCCCAGGTCGCGGTAGACATCCACTTTCTAAAAATGGTAATGGAAAAGTGCCATCACAACATTTTAGAACTACAAATGAAATGCTAGAAAATTTTGAATTTTTAGGTAAAGATAAAGCAAAAGAATTAGTTATTACAAATCCAAATAAGATACTTGATATGGTAGAGATATTTGATGTAATAATTCAAACTGGTGGAGTACCTTTTTCACCAAGAGTTAGAAGTGATGATGGAAAAACATATCTAGATTGTCCAAGAGTAGTTACAGATCTTGTTTATGAAAAAGCAGAAGATTGGTATGGTAATCCACTTCCACATAATATAGAAGGAAGATTAGGTACTGAACTATATGGAGATATAGTTTATAATTCAATAAAATATAATCTTGAAAAAGAATCATTTACAGGTGAAGATTTAGAAAATAAGGTATATAAAGATTTACATGATACTATTTTTAGTGGAAAAGATGCAGTATTAGAATTAGTAACTAATTATATAAAAGAAACAACTGAAGAGGAATTGGATGATAAAGAATTGGAAAAACGAGTTAAAAAAGCACTAGGTGGAGTAATAGGTGCAGGCTTTGATCCAATTTATTTGATCGCACAAAGACTAGTTAAAAAATCAAATGATGATGGTTTCTTAGTTGGATCAAGAGGATCTGTAGGTTCATCATTTGTTGCTACAATGATGGGAATAACAGAAGTAAATCCATTACCAGCACATTATAGATGCCCTAAATGTAAATATAGTATTTTTGAAGAAGATGGAGTAGCTTTAGGTATCAATTATTCTAGCGGATTTGATTTGCCTAACAAGAAATGTCCAAATTGTAATATAGATATGTTAAAAGATGGTCAAGATATTCCATTTGCGACATTCTTAGGATTTAATGCTGATAAAGTACCAGATATAGATCTTAATTTCTCAGATTTAAATCAAGCTGCAATACATGAATATACAAAAGTATTATTTGGTGTTGATAATGTTTATCGTGCAGGTACAATTGGTACTGTTGCTGATAAAACTGCATATGGTTTTGTTAAGGGATATTATGAAGATAAAGGTATAACTAAAAGATCTCTTGAAATAGAAAGATTATCTTTAGGTTGTACAGGAGTTAAAAGAACAACTGGTCAACATCCAGGGGGAATTGTTGTTATACCTGATTATATGGATGTGTATGATTTTACCCCATATCAGTTTCCGGCAGAGGATCCAACATCTGCATGGAGAACAACACACTTTGATTATCACAAGATAGAAGAAGATGTATTAAAGTTAGATATATTAGGTCACTCAGATCCTACACAACTTCGTATGATACAAGATACATCGAAAACTGATGTTACTAAAGTGCCACTTGATGATAAAGAAACAATGGCAATATTCTTGGGACCTGAGCCACTTGGCGTAACAAAGGAACAAATACTATGTAACACTGGTACATTAGGTATTCCTGAATTTGGTACTAAGTTTACTCTTCAAATGGTCGAAGATTCTAAACCAAGAACATTTGGTGAATTAATAAAAATATCAGGTTTATCTCATGGTACTGATGTTTGGCTTGGAAATGCTCAAGAATTAATTAGAAATAATATAGTTCCATTTAGTGAAGTTATAGGGTGTCGTGACGATATAATGGTTTACTTGATGAATCATGGTTTAAAACCTATACAAGCATTTAAAATAATGGAATTTGTAAGAAAAGGAAAACCTAGTAAAGATCCAGAAAAATGGGCAGAGTTTGAAGCTATATTGAAAGAAAATGGTATAGCTGATTGGTATATAGATTCATGTCATAAAATAAAGTACATGTTCCCAAAAGCACATGCAGCTGCATATGTTACGAGTGCATTTAGAATAGCGTGGTATAAAGTTCATATGCCAGTTCATTATTATGCATCATGGCTTTCTTGTAAAGCTACAGATACAGAAGTAACCACAATGATAAAAGGGTATGATGCGATAAAAGAAAGGTTAATTGAAATAAATAATAAAGAGAAAAAAGATGTTAGTAATAAGGAATTAGGAGTAGAAGAATCACTTCATGTATGTTTGGAAGCAACAGCAAGAGGGATTAAGTTTGTTAATGTAGATTTATATGAATCTGAAGCCACAACGTTTAAAGTAAAGAATGATACAGAAATTATTCCTCCATTTAATTCAATTGAAGGACTAGGGGATGTTGTAGCGAAAAATATAGTAGAGGAAAGAAAAAAGAGAGATTTTCTATCTATAGAGGAGCTTCAAGTCAGAGCTAAAATATCTGATACAATTATTGAAACGATGAAAAGAATGAATATATTTGAAGGAATGGATGAATCAAATCAACTTAGTTTATTTTAAACATATAATTAAACTGGAGGTATAAAATGAAGAAAATAGGAATAGTTTTTGGTGGAAAAAGTACAGAAAATAAAATATCTGTAATTTCTGCTAAAACAGTTATTGATAATATCGATGTTGATAAATTTGAAGTTAAAAAAATATTTATAGATCAAGATGATCATTGGTATGAATGTGATGGAATAGATAAGGATTACGCTATTATTAATAAAAAAGAAATAGAATCAATCATTACATTTCTAAAAAAATTAGATTCAGTATTTCCAGTTATGCATGGAAAATATGGAGAAGATGGAACAATTCAAGGTATGTTTGAAATGTTTGATATTCCATATACTTCTCCAGGTGTATTAGCATCAGCACTATGTATGGATAAAGTTTATACAAAAATAATTCTTGATAGAGCTAATATTAAGCAAACCAAATCTATTTATATTAAGTATGAAAAAGATAAATTTATTTTTGTGGATAAAGAATTTAATGAAGAAAAAGTAGATTTAAATAAAATTGCAAAAATAGTAAATTCTAATTTGAAATATCCTGTTTATATAAAACCATCAAGGCAAGGGTCTTCTATAGGAATAAATGTTGCGAATACTGATGAAGAATTAAAAAATGGAATAGAAGACTCAGTTAAATATGATAATGAAATCTTATTAGAAGAGGGTGTAAAAGCTAGGGAAATAGAGTGTGCTGTTCTAGGTAATGAAACACCAATAGCATCTTGTTTAGGAGAAATAATTCCAGACGAAGAATTTTATTCATATGATTCAAAATATAAGAATAATGAATCTAAATTATTAATACCTGCGCCTTTATCAGAAGAGTTAACAAATAAAATAAGAACAACTGCAATAAAAGCATATAAAGCTTTAAATTGTAAAGGATTGTCTAGAGTAGATTTTTTTGTTGATGATAAAAATGAATTATATTTAAATGAAATAAATACTATTCCAGGTTTTACAAGTATAAGTATGTATCCTTTGTTATTTAAAGAATCAGGTATTGAACTTAAAGATTTAATAACTAAATTAATTGAGTATTCATTAGAAAAATAGTAGATTTCTACTATTTTTTATTATTGATAAAGAATTATTATAATGATATAATTTTTTTAGAATAGGTGTAGTAAAATGAATAAAATTAATGTAGTAAAATTATTTTATATTTTTATAATTGGATCTTTAGTTGGATGGGTAGTTGAAGGTTTATATACTTTAATTGTATTTCATGAACTAGTAAATCATTCGGCTGTAGTAATTGGACCTTTTGATATGGCATATGGAATATGTTTTGTTTTATTAACCTTACTTTTTTATAAATTACCTAATATTAGTTTTGTAAAAGCATTTTTATTATCTTTTTTAGGTGGAACTATTCTTGAATATATAATGAGTTTAGGTATGGAAATATTTTTAGGTTTTACTGCTTGGGATTATTCGACATATCCACTTAATATTAATGGAAGAGTATGTTTAATATATTCAGTTTTTTGGGGTATTTTAGGAATAGCATGGGTAAAGTTAGTATATCCTTTTATAATGAAATTACTTAATAAGTTTAATTATAAAATAGCTAATAAGATTGCAATTATCTTATTTATATTTTTAGTTTTTGATGTAATGCTTACCATTCAAGCAAGAGAAAGGGCAAAAGCAAAATTAAAAGGAATAGAACCTAAGAATAAATATGAAGAGTTTTTGGATAATACATTTAATATGGATTATTTAAAGAACATGTATAATAATATGGAGTGGGCTAAAAAATGAAAGTGTTAATATTATCGTGTTCTACTGGTGGAGGACATAACTCTTGTGCTAGGTATATAGAACAAGAATTTAGAAAAAATAAGATAGAAGCTAATTTTATTAATTACTTATCACTTGTCGGTGAAAAACAGGCTAAAAGAGCTGAAAAACTATATTTAAAATCTGTTTCTGGGAATGGTAAGATTTTTAAAATTGTTTATAAAATAGGAGAATTATATAATAAAACAAGAATAAAAAGCCCTGTGTATTTTTTTAATTCTCTAAATAAAAAAAGATTACTAAAATATATTAAAAATAATAATTATGATTTAGTAGTTTGTACACATTTATTTCCTGCTTTATCTATGACTAAAATAAAGAAGAAAAATGATATTCCATTAATAAATGTCGCAACAGATTATGAATGTATACCCTTTTGGAATGAAACAAAACCTGATGATTTTATAATTCCAAGTGATCTTTTAATTGAATCTTTTACTAAAAAAAGAATAAAAAAAGAAGTACTTAAACCTCTTGGTATACCTGTATCATCTTCATTTAAAAAAGTATCTAAATCTTTAGTTTTACCTGATGATAAAGAAATTGTTTTAATAACTAGTGGAAGTATGGGATTTGGAAAATTGAATGATATAGTAAAATTAATTCTTAAAAGAATAAAGAATATTTATTTATTAGTTGTTTGCGGAAATAATGTCAATTTGTATAATAGTTTAAAAAAGATTAAAAATAAGAATTTAATAGTAATTGGTTTTACTGATAAGATGAATGAATTGATGAAAAGAAGTAAAGTGATAATTACAAAACCAGGTGGATTAACTACTACAGAAGTAGCTACTTTACATAAACCACTTATTCATATGATGCCTATACCAGGAGTAGAAAATTATAATGCTAAATTCTATAGTGAAAATAAAATGAGTCTATGCGCAAATAATGAAGAAGAAATAATAAATGATATTAAGAAAATATTAAATGATAAAAATCTAGAAAAAGAAATAGTTGATAACCAAAAGAAAATAATAAATGAAAATAGTGCTTCTGATTTTGTAAAGTACATAGTAGAAAAATATATGAAAAAAAATAAAGATATAGTATGATTATATTGATGAATATATAGTCAGGGAAGGATGATAAAAAATGAAAGAATATACTAATACGGAAGAAATTAATAAAAAGCAAAAAAGACATGCAAGACATGTTATAGGTTTAAAAGCTTTTATTGTTGGAGGAATTATAACGTCAATTGGTTTTATAGGGAGTAATATAAATGCCGCAGATGAAAATGATTTTTCTATGAGTGAAATTAGTAAAGAGTTATCTATACATTCAGGGCACGAATTTACTGATGATGGAAAGCAAGTTAATCCATATTTACCACATGGTTGTGAAGTTCCGTTAGATGAGGAAGAAACTCTGTTTATTGATAGAGTTGCTAATAGAATGGCCTTGCAGTATCCAGAAAGTGCTATTGAAGAGGTGAGAATAGCCTTTAGTGAAATGTATCATGGAGATAAAACTGAATACGAGGAAGCCTTAGAAAGATTAGATGAACTAGAAGATAATCTAGAAAAAGGTAATGATGGTAAATATCATTACAAGGAAGTAAGAAGTACTAAAACAAGATAATAAAAAAAGTGTTTCAAAAATGAAACACTTTTTATTATCTACTATAATATTCAACGATTAATGATTCGTTAAATTCAGCACTTAGTTCGCTTCTTTCAGGATATCTTACATAAGTTCCTTCAAGTTTATTCTTATCGAAATTAACATAATCAACTGTTTTACTTATAGCTTCAAGACTAGCTTTAATAGCTTTATGTTCTTTAGAAGCATCTTTAATAGTGATTATATCTCCAGGCTTAACTAAGAATGATGGAATATTAACTTTTCTACCATTAACTAAGATATGACCATGGTTAACTATTTGTCTAGCGCCTCTTCTAGTAGTTGATAATCCCATTCTATAAACGATATTATCTAATCTACTTTCAAGAAGTTTTAAGAAGTTTTCACCATGAATACCTTCCATTTTACCAGCTTTGTTAAATAGTTGATGGAATTGTTTTTCAGTCATTCCATAAGTAAATTTAACTTTTTGTTTTTCGTTTAATTGTTCAGAATAGTTAGATGGTTTAGCTTTTCTAGCTTGACCATGTTGACCTGGTTTATAAGCTCTTTTTGCTAAATCCTTACCACTTTCTAATGTAGAAAAACCAACTCTTCTACTTTTCTTATACGCTGGACCTGTGTATCTTGACATACATTTCCCTCCTTTACTATATTTCAAACTATTAAGTAAATTTTAAATCATTCTTAGGGTGTTACTCTTAATACTTTCCTGTGTGTAGTTAGGGCACAGTACTTATAACGCTATACGCAAAGTAACGCATTAAAAATAAAATAAAACACTACAAAATGTTTGCGATTTATATTATATACTAAAAAATAATTATTAGTCAACAAAAAGATGAAAAATAACGTAAACATGGTATAATTATAATAGGTGGTAATATGAATAAAGTAATTGCGCAAGCACAAGTATTTGAATTAATAAAACAAAAATATAAAAATCAAGGAAATATAACATCAGATGATATTTATAATATATTAAACTCATATGGTCTTACTGAGGAAGATAAACAACTAAGAGTAAAGAAAAACTTGTTTGATTTTAAGGGAACAATTAAAACAAAAGGAATTTTAACGGATGATGATATACATTTTGTACCATTTTCTAGTGATATTAGTAATGATAAATTAGAAACTGCATATAAGATGTATATACCTGTTTCAGCGAAGAATTTAAAACATGTTTACTATTCGCTAAGAAACTATATGAGAAAAGAATCAATTGAATCCAATAGTAAAGCAAGAAATAGGGCTGCAAGTGATGATATAGTAATTAGAGTTAGTAATGTCAATGATGTTGAAAAAATAAGAAATTACATAAAAAAAGAAAAATCTATAAGTAATTCAATTATAGAATGTAATCCTTTTTTCGCACATGATGAACTTGGAATTGGTTATTCTATGGATGGATTAAGAACTTCCGTTAATGATGAATTATCAAGTTTATTATATAATTATACTATGAGTATTAATATAGAAAATATTAGTAGAGATGGTTTTAAAAAATATCTACATGATTTAAAAACAAAAGTTTATAGAGAGTATCCTGATGCTTGTTTCTTTCAAGTTGAATCTGATAGAATAAGAAATTTAATAGAGTTATCAATGAATGAAGATTTCGATTATAAACAAATGATTAAATATGCTTCTGTAATTCAAAATTTTAAAAGTAATCTAAAGGTAATGAGTATTAGAAATATATGTGGTTTTATAATAGATAATATGACTTTAAAACATAATGTTGATGACGTAATTAATATACTTTGTAATATAGATACAATAGATGAAAGTTATTTCGATTCTTCTTTTTTGTATATGTTATCTAAAATATTTCTTAATGGAGATATAGTAGTTGATTACTTTAATTCGGTTAATAGAGAAGATTTAGAAAGAAATAATAAAAAATATGTATAAAAAAGTTTTAAAATGTGGTATTATATTAATACAATAGAGGTGTTATATGAAGGGCTTAATAATAGTAACTGTATATATAGTAGTTATAGTTTTATTAATTGTTGTTTTTATTATAAAAAATATAAAAGAAGCAAAACGATTAAAAGAAGCAATAAGAGATTTAGAAACAGAAAAGAATCTTGTTTTAAGTGCGCCTATATTGAATGAATTATCTAAAGTTGAAAGCCTTGTAAAAGATGATAAAACAAAATCTAAATATGATAATTGGCAAAATAGATTTGATGGAATAAGGAATAAAGATATACCTGAAGTAACAGATATGTTATTAGAAGCTGATAATTATGCTGAGGATAGAAAATATAAAGATTTAAAAAGATTACTTGCAAATATCGAACTAAGAATTTATAGATTAAGAGAAAAAACAGATAAATTATTAGGTGAAATAAAAGAAATTACTTTAAGTGAAGAAAAAAATAGAGAAAGAATAGTAAAATTAAAATCTGAATATAGAGTTATTAAATCTGATTTTGAAAAAGATACAGATGCGTATGGAAATGTAAAAGAAGCAATTGATCTTCAATTTGAAACTATTGAAAAAAGACTTCAAGAATTTGAAGTTGCTATGGAAAAGAAAGACTACGATGATATAAATTATATAGTTAAATCTATTGATGAAATGGTAGAACATATGAAATATGTTATTAAAGAAGTACCAGCTATTTTAATTATGTGTAATGAATTAATTCCTAATAAAATAACTGATATTTCAAAAATCTATATAGATATGACTAGAGATAATTATCAGCTTGATTACTTAAATGTAGAATATAATATTGAAGAAACAAATAAGAAAATAAGTGATATTTTAGATAGAGTCAGGGTTCTTAATCTAGAAGATGTAGTTTTTGAATTAAAAACAATAATTAATTATTTTGATTCTTTATATAATGATTTTGAAAGTGAAAAAATAGCTAGAAATAAATTTGAAGAGAATGTTGATTCATTTAAATTTAAATTGGATAGAACTGTTAAAGTTTTAGGATCATTGTTATCTCAAATTAATGATTTAGAATCTAATTATGATTTATCAAAAAATGATATAGATAGACTTAATATTATTGATAAAGAAGTAACATCTATTAAAACTAGTTTTAACGATTTGAATGAGTGCAATAATAATCATTCTTTCCCTTATAGTAGATTATCTAAAGAACTTGATTATTTAACAATAAAATTATCTAAGATTGATGAGAGCCTAGAATATGATGTACAAACTATAGGTAATATGAAGGAAGATGAAGCAAGAGCAAGAGAACAATTAGATAGCATTAAAGATTTAATTAAAAAGGCTAGAAATAGAATTAGATTATATAATATACCAGTCGTTCCTGAAAATTATTTTGTAGAATTAAAAGATGCATCAGATGCAATAAAAGAAATAAATAAAGAATTAAATAAAAAACCAATTAATATCGAAACATTAAATATTAGAGTTGATACAGCAAGAGATCTTGCATTTAAGATTTTTAATACAACAAATGAATTAATTAAAAATGTTATGATGGCAGAAGAAACGATAGTTTATGGTAATAGGTATAGACCAATAAAAGAACAAGTAAATGTTGGATTAAATAAAGCAGAATTTTTATTTAATGAAGGATCTTATAAAAAGGCAATTGAAGTTGCTATGAATGCAATTGATTATGTAGAACCAGGGATACATAATAAAATACTTAAAGCTTTTGGAGAAGAGGGGAATAATTAATTATGGATAGAGTAGATAAATTAATTCTTGCAGAAAGTGAAAGAGCAAGAAAAGAAATACAAGAAAATGATAATAAAAGAGCTAATAGTTTTGATGATTTGGAAGTTCTTGATGCTGATTTAGCAAGTAGAGAAACACCTGATTTTATTGAAGCAAGAGAAAAACAAATTGAGAATAGTAGTAAAGAAATTGATAGGGATTATGCTATGTCAAAAGAAGAAGCAGATATAGATAGAAGTGATGAAATAACAAAACAATTAGAAGAAGGCATAGAAAAATATTTAGATGATACTCCATCTTTTGCAACTAAAATGGCTAAAAAGTTTATGCATTTAGTTCAAAAAGAAGAAAATTTAGAAATAAAAAAAAGAAAACCTATTTATAAAAGTTTTACTCCTTATGTAGTGTTAGCGACTATGGCTTTAAGTTCAATTTTTACTTCTATTATAAAAGAAAGAGAATTTGAAAGAGAAACAGTTTCATTTTCAAGTAATGTAGAAGATATATTTGAAAGCGTAGATAAAGCTCCAATACCTGTTATGGATGCATATGTTTCTGCAACTACTACAGGCTATTATGAAGGTAGTAGCAAGGATAAAGAATTACGTAATGAAAAATTTGAAGAAGCATATAGAAGATTCTATTCAGAACTAGCTAAAGAGAATCCAGATTTAGATGTTTTAAAAGAATCAGCTAGAGCAGTTAGTAATATAGCAGCTCATGACAAATTAGAAGAAACAACTCCATTTGAAAATACTGTTTTTAAAGGAAGTATTGTTAAAGATGGAGAAGTATTTGTACCAGTCGTTGATGAATCACAAATTAAAGATGGTGAAGAATTAACATCTCAAAATGGGACTTTATATAGAAAAGGAAGATAATTCCTTTTTTTTTGCATATAATTTATTAGGTGAATTATATGAATAAAAAAATAAAAGTAATTTTAGCTTTATTATTTGCGGGGTTTAGTTTTTATTATACTTATAAAGTATCGGACATAATAAAAAATAATGATCCAATAATGAGTGAAATTAGAAATAAAGAGAAGGATATAGTTGTTAGTAAAATTGAATCAACTGTATTTGATGATGAATATCTAACTGGTTTAAATGGATGTATTATTGATGAAAAAAATAGTTATGATAAAATGAAAAAAAATGGACACTATAATGAAGAATTACTTGTTATGAAAGAGGATGAAATTAATAAAAATAGTGATAAATATATTATTGGTGGTAACAAGGAAAAAAGAAATGTATCAATTATTCTATTAGAAAACAATGAATCTATAGAAATGTTTATTAAAAAGAATAACATAAAAATTGATTATTTTTTAGATGGTGAATACTTAAGTATAAATGCACCTAAATTAATAGATATCAATAAATATGTAAATATTTATAATTATGGAAGAAATGGTACTTACAATAAAAAGTATATGGTTTATGATAACGCTATTATTAATAATAATTTCAGTAATGAATCCAAGTATTGTCTTGTTACAAAAAAAGAAAAAAGTATTCTAGATTTGTGTACTGCTTATGGTATGAATACCATAAAGGCAGCATTAATAAAAGATGATGTATTAAGTACGGTAAAACAAGAATTAACTAATGGAAAGATATTCTTAATAGATAATAAAAATAGTGATGAATTAAAGTATTCTATTAAGTATATATTATCAAAGGGATATAATATAGTCCATTTAGAAGAATTATTAAGTACTAAGAAAGAATGTAATAACTAGTGTAAATAATCATCAACATTCTTGATAAAAAGAATTCAATGTTTTAAAATAAAAATAGTTGATGAAAATGGGAAAGAAAAGATTATTAGATCAGTAAGCAAGAAAGAAAATCAAACTAAAGAAAAGGAATATGATAATTTATCATTATATGAGTATTTTTTAGTACCAGCATCAGAATATCAAAAAGTTTTTTCTGGTGAAAAAATGCCTAATTTTTCTTATGCAACTTACTACAAAAATGATGATTCATTAGAATCAGCAGAATTAGTTGCATCTGAATTTATAGGTGATAAAAGACCTGATTTTGCTAAATTATTAAAACTTATATCTAATGTTAGATTAAAACAAGGATATACAAAAGAAGAAACTTTAAAATCAATTAAAGAAATAATTGAGTTACATGAATATTCTAAAAAAATGGATGAAGAAGAAAAAGCAGTTGTCAAAAAATAAGTAAGATTTTTTCTTACTTTTTTTAAATACTTTTATTTTTTTAATATTTTTGGTATAATCAATAGTACTTAATTCTTTATATTATTTTTATGAAAGGAGAGAAAAAATGAGTAAAATTAAGATATTTAGTCTTGGTGGACTAAATGAATGTGGTAAAAATATGTATGTTGTCGATGTTGATAACGATATATTTATTTTTGATGCGGGCTTAAAATACGCAAATGAACAAATGTTAGGTATTGATTATATTATTCCTGACTTTTCATTTTTAAAGAAAAATAAGGATAGAATAAAAGGTATATTTATTACCCATGGTCATATGAAAGCTATGGGGGCTTTGTGTGATATAGTTAAAGAATTAAAAGATATTAAGATTTATTCTTGTAAATTTACTTGTGATGTTATAAGAAGAAATTTTAAGGATGAGGGAATTGAATTTAATAATCTTTATGAAATTGAACCTCATAAAAAATTAAATTTTGGAAAAAATAGTATATTTCCAGTTAGTTTAACACATTCTATTCCTGATAACGTAGGATATGTTTTAAATACAGAAGATGGCTCTATTGTTTATACTGGACACTTTGTATTTGATTCATCTATGCAAGGTCCATATGGAACAGATATTGGTAAATTAGCTTATATTGGTAAACAAAAAGTACTATGTTTATTAAGTGAAAGTGAGTATGCAGAACTACCAGGTTATACAGTTCCAAATAATAGAATAGCATCTACTATTAGTGATATATTAATACATACTGAAAATAGAATAATTATTACTGTATTTTCAGCTCATATTAGTAGAATACAAGAATTGTTATCTGAATTAATGACTACACAAAGAAGAGTAGTTATAATGGGTAAAAAATTACAAGAGTTAATTAATTATGTAATTGATAATGGCTATGTTAAGTTTGATAAATCTAGAATAGGTTCTTTATCTAATATTGAAGATAAAGATGCAGTTATATTGATTTCTAATGAAAATGAAAAACCATTTGTTAACTTAGAAAGAATTGTTAATGGATATGATAAATATATAACTATTAAACCTACTGATACTGTGTTCTACTTAGATCCAGTTACTACAAATAATGAAAAAATAGCTATTAAACTTAGTGATGACATAGCTAAATTAGGTGCTAAAACAATAAATTTATCACCTAAGAAGTATTTATTAAATCATGCTTCTTCAGAAGATTTAATGCTTATGTTAAATTTAATACAACCTAAGTATTATTTTCCAGTTAATGGAGAATATCGTCACCAAGTAGCTAATGCAGATATAGCGTATAATCTTGGTATTAAAAAGGAAAATATTATTTTAAAGCAAAATGGTGAAGTAGCTATATTTGAAAATGGTAATTTAACTGAAGAAACTGAAAAAATAAAGATAGATGAATTGTTAATTGATGGTAATTCAACTAAAGATATAGGAGAATTAGTTTTAAAAGATAGAGAATTATTAAGTGAAAATGGTATTGTTATAGTATGCGCTACTTTAAGTAAAAAAACTAAAGCTATACTATCAGGACCAGAAATTATTACTAGAGGTTTTATTTATGTTAAAGAGAGTGGTGATTTTATTAATCAAATAAAAGAAATTTCTCTTAAATTAATAAATAATAATATTTCAAGTAATTATGTAGACTTTAATAAAATTAAAAATGATATAAGAGAAGAATTAGGTAAGTTTTTCTTTGATGAAACTGAATGCAAACCTATGATTATTACAATTATTAACGAAATTTAAACACTTTTTTAAAAAGTGTTTTTATTTTTTCATAAAAATGATATAATTATATTGTTAATAGTAGAGGTGATATAAGTGGCTAAAAAGAAAAAACGTAGTAGTGAATCATCTAAATCTAGATTTCCAATAGAATTAGTGGGTATTCTATTAATTATTATAGGCGTAATAGGCTTTTTAGGGTATAAAGCTAATATACTAGGAACTGCATTTAAAGGATTTGCAATGTTTTTAATGGGCACTTTTGATTTTATATTTTTAAGTATATTAATAATAATTGGTTCTTATATGTTAATTAAAAGAAAGAAACCAAAATTTTTAAGTGCGAGATTTATTGGATTAATTATTTTTATAGTAGGATTATTAGCTTTAGCTCACATGAATTATTTAGGTGATAAACCAACTATAGATGGTACATTAAAAGAAACAATTAATGAATTTAGTAAATGCATAAAAGATAAAATAGCATTTAATGGTGGTGGAGTAATCGGAGCTTTAACTATATCTTCTTTTTATGTTTTATTAGGTGAAGTTGGAAGTATTATAGTTATTTCTGTATTAATGTTAATTGGTTTAATATTATTCTCAAATATTTCATTTTCTGATATTTTTCAAACTATTAAAGATAAAATTGCTAATAGAAAAAGTAATGATGATGATGATGAAAATGATGATGAATACTATGACGAAGAAGAAGAAGAGGAACACGAAGAAAACAAGGTTAAAGTTTCTTCGCTTAGTGAATTAACAAATACAAAAGAAAAGGAAATGGAATATGAAGCAGCTATAAAAGAAAGCTCTAACAATCAAAAACCAGCTAGTAATTTATATGCTAATTATCAATTTCCTAGTATTACTTTATTAGATGCTGCTAAGAAGACAAATAGAAAAGATGATGAAGTTGAAATTAAAAAGAATATAGGCATTCTAGAACAAGTATTAAAAGATTTTGAAGTGTTTGCTAAGGTAGTTGAAGTGCATGTTGGGCCTTCTGTTACGCAATATGAATTAGAAATAAAATCAGGAACTAGAACTAGTAAAATAACAAGTATTCATAGTGAAATTGCATTAGCTTTAGCTGCAAAAGATGTTAGAATACAAGCTCCTATCCCAGGTAAGAGCACTGTAGGTATAGAAATACCAAATAAAGTTAATAGTATGGTTGCGTTTAGAGAAATAATATCTAGCTTTCCAAAAGAAAAACAAAGTAATAAATTAATGGTTGCTTTAGGTAAAGATATTATGGGTACGCCAAGATATTGTGAAATAAACAAGACACCACATTTACTAGTAGCGGGTGCTACAGGTAGTGGTAAATCAGTTTGTATTAACTGTATATTAGCTTCAATTCTTATGAGAGCTAGACCTGATGAAGTAAAATTAATAATGGTTGACCCTAAAAAGGTTGAACTTGGTATGTATAATGGTATACCACATTTATTACAACCAGTTGTTACAGATCCAAAAAAAGCTAGTATAGCTTTACAAAGGGTAGTGGCAGAAATGATGGATAGATATGATAAATTTGAAGATTCTCATACTAAAAATATTGAGAGTTATAATGCATATCTTGAAAAGAAAAATCAGAGCTTGCCTGAAGAATCAAAATTACCGTTGTTACCATACATAGTTGTCATTATTGATGAGTTAGCTGACTTGATGGTTGTAGCTAAAAATGAAGTTGAAGATTCAATTATGAGAATAACACAAATGGCCAGAGCAGCTGGTATACATTTGATAGTTGCAACTCAAAGACCATCTACAAATGTTATTACTGGTGTTATAAAAGCAAATATACCATCAAGAATATCATTTGCAGTTTCATCTCAAATAGATAGTAGAACTATCCTTGATATGGGTGGTGCTGAAAAATTATTAGGTAAAGGTGACATGTTATTCTTACCAATGGGTGAATCTATACCACAAAGAATTCAAGGTGCATTTGTTTCAGAAGAAGAAATTCAAAAATTAGTTAATTTCGTATGTGATCAACATATGGCTTCTTATGATGATAAATTTAATTTAGATACTAGTAGTTCTACACATTCAGATATTGATAAAGATGATGTTGATAATGATGATCCACTTTATAATGAAGTAGTAGAGTTTGTTGTTTCCACAGGAAAAGCATCAGCATCACTTATACAAAGAAGATTCAAAGTTGGCTATAATAGGGCAGCAAGATTAGTTGATGAACTAGAAGAAAGAGGCATTGTTGGTCCACAACAAGGATCTAAACCACGTGAAGTATTAGTAGAATTAGAATCAGATAATGAATAAGTTATAGTTCACTATAACTTATTTCTTTTTTGTGTTAAAATAAAGATTATAGAATAGGAGGGATAAAATGAATGAATTTGATAATATACCATTTTCTGATGATCATTTAGAACATACTAATTCATTATCGGATTTACCATTTGAAGACTCTTCTAATAATATAATTATTTTAGATGATAGAATTAAAGATATTCCACCTTTAACTAAATCAATAGAACCAATTGTAACTGATAATAATTTAATTATTATGGATGATAGAATAAAAGATATACCTGCTAAAAATAGCAAGATATCATTTAAAAAAACATCAATTATTTTTCCGGTATTTACTTTTGCATTTGTATCAATTCTATTTATGTATATATTTATTAATAATAGCAAGGCAGATACATTTAATCTAATAAAAATTGAAGAAAATAAAAAAATAGGTTATGTAGATAATGATGGAACCATAGTTGTTAAACCTAAATATGCATATGGTTCTGAATATCATAATGGTTTAGCAATAGTAAAAAATGATAATAATTTAATAGGAATACTAAATAGTAAAGGTGTATCAAAAGTACCATTTGGAACATATTATTCAATGGATTATAAAGAAGGTACTTATATTGTTTCTAAAATAACAAATAATGGTTTAAAATACGCTTTGCTTAATAATAAATTATCAGAGTTAACTAGATTTGTGTATGATAATATCACGTATTCAAAAGATGGGTATTATTCATTTATATCTGGTGAAACGTTGGGTATTTTAGATTCAAATGGTGATGAAATATATACATTTAAAGTAGATGAAGTGGATGACAAAAAAATTGAAATAGAATTATCGAATGTATCTAACTTAGAATCAAAAGATAGATATGCAAAAGTTAAAATAAATAAATCTTCTTTAATAGTTAATCTATCCACAGGAAAAGATGTTTATAGTTATACTTTAGAAGATATATTTGTATCCGACAACAATGTCTTTTACTTAAAAACAGAAAATGAATTTGGTAACAATACATACATAGTAATTAAAGATGGTAAAGTAAAACTTAAAACTGATAAATATAAACTAATTAAGGTTGATGATGTTGATTCAGATATAGCAATTTGTATTAAAGATGATAGTAGTGTTAGTTATATTAATCTAAATGATCAAAGCATTATTAATGAGAATAAAGAAGCTATTTATACATATGGTTCTGGTTTATTATTAGAAAATGATAATAGTAATTATAGAATTATTTCTTCAAAAAAAGAACTAGATTTATTTAATGAATATAAACCAATTTCAGGAATATATAGCAATAAAAGATTAGCTATTGAAACTGAATATGGAAAGAATTATTTAGATGAAAAAGGTAAATTAATAAATAACAAGTGGTATGAAGAGGTAACAGATTTTAATAATTCAGGTTATGCAAAAATTAAAGAGAATGGGAAATATGGAATTATTAATAAAAAGGGAAAAGATGTTGTAAAAGCAAATTATATGGATATAGAACTAATTAATGATATATTCTTTAATAATTTAAAAGATTTATTAAAAAAAGAATTATTTATTATTAAAGATGATAATAATAAATATGGACTTATTGATAGTAAAAATAATATATTATTAGAAAATGAATATGATAAATTTGAATTTATAACTGATGAATATGCATTTATAATAGGCATTAAAGATAATAATAGAGTGTTAATTGATTTAGCTAAAAAGGAAGAAATTCCAATTGAATTAGGTACTGAAAAAGTAATTATTACTCAAAATAGTATTATATGTAATAATAGTTATTATAGCTATCAGGGAAAAATATTATATGAATTAAAATAAAAGATACATCAAATGATGTATCTTTATTTATTCTATGTCATAAGACCAAATTATTTCATTAATTTTTCCACCACTATATTTTATATCTAATTTAGCTATATTAGTTTTAATTCCATCAACTATTTCATCTCTGTTAACATATAAAATATTTTCTGATGTTCTGATTCCGAAGTATACATTTTCTGTAACTTCTTTTTGTTTTAACGCCTCTTTTACATGATTACCATATAAATATGCTCCTGTGGAGTTTTCTACATTAAAATTACTAAATGCCTTTGTTATTTTATTTCCGACTTTTAAATCTCTAGGGCCTGTATATTTATTAGATGTTATATTAACTTTTGTAAGAATATAATTGTCATAATTTTCTTTAAGAGTTACTTTTAATCCATTATATTCAAGAATTTTATAATTATATTGACCAATTATTTTTTCTTTTTCAGATTTAGGATTTCCTAATTCTTTTTTTACTGTTTCTTCAGAATTTCCATATTTTAGATTTCCAACGGTTAAATCTTTAATAGAAAAAATTTCCTTTTTATTAGTATCCAAATGCATTTCTGCAAAATTTTTAAAGAAAGTTGATCTTAGTATTAATACAAATACAAATAGTATTAGTATTGCAAGCCCAACAGTCATTTTTTTTCTTATGTTTATATCTGTTTGTGTTGTTTTTATATCATTTTTTTTAACATTAGTTTCTTTTTTCTTTTCCATAATCTATCTCCCTATTATTCAATCAAATTTTAACACAACAAATAAAAAAAGTAAATGCTTAATTATGGAGTTCTCCTTTTTTCCTTTTTTTTGTTATTTTTCTTGAAAAAAAATGAAAAAAATAGTATTATAATTGTATATGATAAAAAGTAGGAAAATAGGTGAGCGTATGAAAGAAAATAAAAAGAAAAAAATATTTATAGGAGGGGCTGTCTTTATAATAGCAGTGATATGCAGTGTTTTTATATATAAAATTGCGTTTGCAGATCAGGATGACAATAAAATAAAAATAAAGACGGCTAAAATCGAATCAATTATTACTGGTAGTACAAACTACGATCAATATGATGGAAGCGGTAATACAGTATTAGATCCAAGTTCTACAGAAGATTTCCTTCCTGGTTATGATTCAAGTGGTTTAAATAGAATAGTAAGATCATTTGATAGTATTACTTATAATTTTGATTTTTTAATTTCTGCTAAAGAAGGAAATTCTGATTTTCAAAATAGAGTAGTAGACATAACAGTTGAATTAACAGAAGATGAAGCTAAATATATTTCATTTGATAAAAAAACTGTAGCTGGTGAAACTAGCCATAAATTCTCTTTTGACGGAATTGATTCAATGGGTAACTCACAAAAGAGTATTACGCTTTATGTGTTAGGAGCACCAAATGGAACAATGATTAATCCTAAATTTACTATTAAAGAAAGTACAGATCAAGAAGCTGGAATTACTTTAGGAAAAAATACAGAAACAGCAAATAATTATGTTTATGATGATGGAACATATAGATCAACATCTGATTTTACAAACTATATGCCTACAGTAGTATCATCTAAACAAGCGGTATTAAAATCAGAAACATTATCAGAATCAGAAAGTCAAAAAGCTACTTATGATAATAAAACTGGAAGATATGTTACTGTAGTTTCTGGATTATATGTTGAAGGCGATGTTTATAAGGGAATTAAGGGATTAGATATACCTACTGGAAACATAACATTTGATATGACAATATCGCAAAATGGAAATGATCAAGTAGTATTAAAAAATGAGTGGGCTAGATTATATGGAGCAAATAAAGTTGAAGAAATAGAATCAGTATTAGTTAATGCACCATATAGTACTGCTGATTCAAATAAAACACAAAAAGAAGTTAAATCAGCTGGAGATATGAGTGTTGTTATAGAAAATAATAAATATAAAACAACAATTGCTAATTATAATCCAACATATGATTTTCCAGTACTAACTAGTACAGATCAAGAAATAGAAAATAAATATTATATTGGAACATATGCATTTACTGTATTCTCACCTAGAGTAAATGAAGATGGAAAAAATAATATAAATGTTAGCTATGAAATGAATTCAATAGTATCTACTGGTACAAATCAAACAGCATATCAAGTTAATACATCAACTGGTAGTGCGATAAATGAATATTATCAATCAGGAGATCATTCTTTCTCAACAGGATTCTATACCGGTGACAAGAAGATTAACTCAGAAAACAAAGTTGGTTCTTTATCAAAAGGATCAGATGTTATTTATAAAACAACTTTCAACTATAAAAAATCAGCATCTGATGAAGGAATTAAAGAAGTAATAAAAATTAATCCTAATGCATTTAGAGTGTTTGATTACAGCGACAAAGAATCAGTTGATATAGAATTAACATGTGATGATAAAAAATGTGAAAACATAAGCGCCGATGATTTTGAAATTAAATTCTTAACAGGTGATTATAATAATTCAAGTTATTCAGTAATAGCTGTAGACTCAAGATTAAATGAAGAAGATAAAAATGCAATTTCAACTGCTTGCTCTAATTTAAATCTTTCTAATTTATCTAATGATCAAATATTAAATATATATGGTAGCCCATGTGTTAAAAATATAAGTACGGATGAAGAAGAATATACAAAGATTAATGATGCTAAAGATGAGCAAGGAAAAGAAAAACCTATAACCAAAATAATTATACAAACAAATCAAGGTACTAATTTGCCTGATAATGTAACAATAGATGTTAAAGTGAAATTAAGAGTTAGAAATGTTGCTGATATAACAAGAGTTTATCAAGCAGCAACAGTTATATCATCATCAGATTATGATACAGTATTACATTATTATTATCCAAATGGAACAAGTGTAGTTGATCCTAACAATTATACTTTACCAGAAATATATGGCAATTCAGTAATAAATGTAAATCATGTTGATTATGCTGATTCAATTAGAATAGCTAATTATACTTCAGATCAAGAAATTTCTGTGTTGAATAAAACATCAGATGGAAAAATGAAAACAACATATAATACAAGTGAAAATGAAACAATTATATATAATATTAAACCAATTATTACAGATGAAAATGAAAAAGTAGGAGCAGATGATGTTTGGTTTGTTAAATATGTAGGTATTGCTGTAGAATTACCTGGAGAGTTAGAATTTATTCCAGATGCAGATACTGATAAGTATTTGGTTAATAGATACAAGATGGGTAATAATACATATCTAGAATATCAATTACCATATACTAAACCTAATGTTGAAAATAGTGGTATTCAATTTAAAACAAAATTAAGCAGTATGATTTCTGAACCTGCTACACCAGTAGTAGTTATAAGCCAAATGAGAGCTTTAAATGTAAATAAGGAAGTTGATAATAGTTTATTTGGTGAATCAATTAAAGAATTTACTATATATGCAAATGGCTCTGAAAATGTATTTGTTGAACAAACAGTTGGAGCAGCTGGTTCTAAAGTTGAAAAGAATACAGAATTTAGTTACTTATTAAAAGTATTTAATAATACAACAAGAATAGTAAATGACTATGAAATAATAGATATATTACCATCTAATGGTGATACTAATGGTTCTGTTATTAATGGAACATATGAAGTTAAATTAAATGTACCTGCTTCATTAGGAGGAGCAAAAATATATTGTTCGACTCAAAAATATGAAGAGTTATCTAAAGAAATAGATAGTTCTAAAAATGAATGGATAGAGTGTAGTGATATTACTGAAAATTATAAATCAGTAAGAGCTATAAGAGTAGCTGAAATATCAATGCAACCTCATACAGGTACTGAGGCAATTGAGGTAATAATTAAACCGACTAACAATAATTATTCAGATAAATATATTAATGATTTTATTGGAGGAAATGCTCAATATAGTAAGAATACATCAAATAAGATAGCTATTAATGTAGTAGGAAGAAGTATTTCAGGAAAAGTATTTAATGATATAAATGAAAATGGAGTACAAGATGAAGGCGATAAGTATGTATCAAATGTACCCGTTACTTTATATAAAGTAGATGGAGAAGAACATACTAAAGTAGCTGAATCTACTACTAATAAAGATGGAAGATATGAATTTAAAAATTTGGATGTCGGCAAATACTATGTAGACTTAAACTATGATGGAAAACAATATGATCTAACTTTAAGATATGCATCAGATAATGAAACTATAGATTCAGATGCTTATAAAGTATCTGATACTGTAGCAAGAATTAGTAATAAAAGAACACCAGATGATCCATTTGGTATAAGATTAACTAGAGAAATAACAAAATTAGAAAACTATGATATGGGATTAATTCCAAGGTATAGTTTTGGATTTGATATAAAGAAGTATATTACTAAAACAGAATTATTCTATAAAGGAAGTGTAGCTGTTAAGGATTATAATAATTTATCTAAAGTATTGTTAGATATTAGAAATAGTCAATTAGCAACAGCTAAAGTATATTATGGAATATCAATTACAAATAATTCAGTAACACCAGGTTATGTAACAGAACTTGAGGAAAGTATTCCAGATGGTTTAGTATTTGATCCAAACGAAGAATTAAATAAAGGTTGGACAATGGTTAATGGAAAGGCATATGCTACAACATTAGATTCTGAATTAATTAAACCAGGAGAGACTAAGTATTTACAAATAGTATTATTTATGCCAGCTAGAGAAGATGGTAAAACTTTTATAAATACTGTTTCAATTGCTGATATGGCCCCTTATAAACCAAATGAAAAACCAACTGAAAGTGAATATAATAATTCAAATACTTATGTCATAGGAGATAGTATTGATTATGCAGGATTAGGATGGCATGTTATCAATACAGAAAATATGGATGATGGAACTCAAGATATAACATTACTTGCTGATTCTGGATCTATTTCAATGAAAAGCGGACATACCAATTCGACAAATGATGTTTATAAATGGGCTGATTCAAATATAAATAGTAATTTAAATAATAATATTTATGGTTTAGCATTAGATTATGGAATATTAAAAGATAATTATGTATGTAATGATGCTTCTGGACTAGATATAGCATCATATGGTGGTAGTATTTCAGGAACTTGTCAATCAGGAGATTTTGTTAAATCAAGAGTTAGGTTATTAACAATAGAAGAATATACAAGAATAACAAATAGTTCATTAAGTAATATAGAATGGCTTACAGGATCTCAACCATATTGGTTAGAAAGTTCTGATGATACAAGACCAGTTTATGATATGTATGGAGTACCTACAGCTGGGACTTCAGTATACAATAAAGCTTCGTACGTTAGTACATCAGGTATTCAATCAGATATTGCTTCTGCACTTAAAGAAGTAAGACCTGTTATTAAAGTAAACTCTAGAAATATACTATTTGAATAGTATATTTCTAGATATATAAATAAAGAAAGGAGTTTATTATGAAAAAGAAATTAAAATTTATAATTTTAGGTATTACAATAATAGGTCTATTAATTACTGCATTTGCATTAAATATTGGTAGTGTTAATGCAGAAGATGAAACTATTACAGGATATTTATATCACAATACTAAAATTTCTCAAATTAAATATGGTCATAGAGATCCTAAAGGATGGACACCAGTATTTAGCGTTACAAATGTTCCAAATGATTTAGGAACAAATAATGCATTTTGTCTAGACCCTAATGAAAAAGCACCAGGTAATCAAACTATTACAGGTCATACAGAATCATATAACAATGATGGTGATTTAATAAAATGGAATGAAACTAGACATAAGTATTTTTTATATTTCTTATATGGTGGTCCTGGTTGGGAAGAAAATAAGGATACAATAATAGGGTTATTTAAAAGCAATAATATAATGACTGATTCTGAGACAGAGAGTGATAATCAATTATATGCATATTCACATGCTCTTATAGCTTTGGCATATCATGGTAGAGGATACCAAGGAGATAGAGGATTAACTGCTGCTCAATTAGATGGTTTACAAGTTATGCAAAATCAATTATCAGAACATTATGCTGAAAACGGATTGGTATTAGACAAAAAGAAATTTGCAAATTTTAAAGTATATTATACAAGCAATGATACATCATCAACAAATTATCAAGATATTATATTTTGGACTTATGAAGAACCAAAAGTATATATAGATGTAGTTAAAGCTTATGAGGATTCAGCTGATGATGATGGTGAAGAAAGAATATTTAAATTATATAAAGCAAATAACGGAAAATGTGAGGATCTTCATGATGCTTCTCATTTAGTTGCTGCATCAAATAATGCTAACACTGGATATCATTCGGGAAGCCATTATTATTTAGGACTAAAAAGAACTGGTTCAGGTAGTAATGTAGAATATGAAGCTTTACTCGATCCAAAAGGTAAATATTGTATTTGGGAAAAACCTGCAAAAAAAACAGGTACCGATACTTATTATACGGTCGAGTATAATGTCACAACTACAACTGATACTGAGAACGAATCTAATGCCTGTCCATCTTCAGATCCAGATTTAAATGGAAAATGTGTGTATGGAGTTATTAATCTAGGTTCACAATCAGGTTATAAGTATGATAGTACTGTTGAAGTATACTATAAGAGAGTAACGGCAACTAATGATATTGAAAATAATGGCTGTATTTCTATTACAAAAACTGATGGTCAAGGTAATAATCTTGAAGGAGTAACTTTTAACTTGTATGAAGATGATGGTGATGATGATTCTACAAACAATTGTAGTGGAACTGTATTACAAACTAAACAAACTAATGCTAGTGGAATTGCAAAATTCTCTGGACTAAATAATGGTACGAAATATTATGCAAAAGAATCTTGGTCTGGTGCAGAAAGTACAAAGTATAAAATAGATGGTACATGTAGAGAGATAGTAACTGGAAGTACTTCTACTTGTAAAAAAGTGACTGTAACAAACTCACCTTATTATATTTCTTTCTATAAAGAAAATGAGAAGGGGGAACCATTATCTGATATTAAATTTAAAGTTCAGGCAACTGGATCATCAAATTATGTTAGAGTATATTCTACACCTGATGATGATGGATGCTATATATATAGAGATGAAACAACTTCAGGTTCAACATTAAAGACTGATTCTAATGGAAGAATTTGTATAGTACAAATTCCTAAAATAAATAATGATACATCTTATAAAGCAAAGGAATTAAGATCGTTAGATGGTTATGCATTTGAAAATGGACAAATAACAGGCATTAAACCACAAACTAGTATAAAAGGAAAAACATGTACATCATCATCAGATTGTAATAAATTAATTAATACGCCATTAGTAATGAATTTTTATAAGGTATTAGAAGATGGTGAAACTCCTAAAGGAGGAGCTGAATTTATTGCTTCTTATGTTGGTGAAAATGATACTACTCAATATATAAAAGTAAAATCAGAAAAAGAAAATGAAAATGGTAATAAAGGGTGCTATATATATGATGGTGAAACAACAAATAAATCAGAAGCATCTAAATTAGTTTCGAGTACAACAGATGAATCTAATGGCGTAAATATAGGTGAAGTATGTATAGTAAAACTTCCTGCTGAAACTTATAAAGTAACAGAAACTAAACCACTTGATTACCATACATTTGGTGAAGAAACAACTAAGACATTTATTGTTAATGATTCTAGTAAATCAAGAAAATCATTTAATGATGCTGAAAAATATAAAAACTATAAAACAGAATTTGAATTTACTAAAACAGTTAGTGAAGAAAATGGTTTAGATGACATTTGGAAAACAATGTCAACAGAAGAATTAAAGAAAATACCATTTACAATATATGATAGTAATGGTAATGCAGTAAGTGTTATCAAAACATCTGATGGCGTATATGAATATGCTGGAAATAATATAGATGGAGTAACTGGAACTCCAACTACAACATTGAACTTAAATAGTTCAAGAAAAATATATGTATATCATTTACCAGTAGGTAAATATACAATTAAGGAAAACGATTGTTGTTGTGAAGATACATGTACAAGTCCATCAAGTAATATATGTTATGGATTCTATTCACCTAAGTATGGTAACAACACAAATAGTTATTCATTTACTATTGATAAATGTTCAACAAGTCAATCTACAGGTAAAGATGAACTAGGTAATAATGTATGTGAAATAACAACTGTTGCTACTCAAACATTGGATAATAGACCAACTGAAGTAGAATTTACTAAGAAAGATTTCTATGGAAATGTAATTCCAAATGAAGAAGTAAAATTTGAAAATGAAGAAGAAATAAGTGCGTTTGATGGAATAACATTCAAGGTTTATTATAGAGGACAAAATAATGAAAAAGTATATGTTGATTTTGCTAAAGTTGGAGATGTAGGAACTTGTAAGACTGAAGAAAGTTATTCAGAATATAGATATATTCCTGAAGGCACAGATAGTTCATTAATAAGTGATTTAACTATAACACAAGAATTACATACTTGTGGAGGACATATACATTTAACTCATCTATGTAGAGGAAGAAAATACTATATAGAAGAAGTTGCTGTTACTGGTAAATCAGTATTTATATTACCAGAAACTGAAGAAGAAAGAACTAGAGAAATAGATTTATCATGTTGTGATGATCAAGATCAACCAAAACCATCAACAACAGTAGAAATATTAGATAAACCATCTAGAGTTACTTTTGAAAAGAGAGATAGCAAATATGGTTATTTAATAGATGATGAAACAACTACATTTGAAGTATATAGATGTCCAGAAGGTCAAGAATGTCACCCTGGGGATTATGTTAATGCTGCTGAAAGACAAGCTGCTGGAATGACACTAATTAAATTTAATCAAAGAGGAATTATAACTGGTGATGAAGAAGATCCTAATGTTGAAGTATATAGAGCAATACTTAATATAGAAAAAGAAACTGATAATGTTACTGATTTACATCCATATCATGGTAAATTAGTATTTAGATATCTACAAGGTGGATATAATTATGTTTTACTAGAGACAGTAGCTCCAAAAGGATATAGATTACCAAAAGGAAGAAATGCTGAAAGCTCATTTACTGTATCTACTGAAACAGTACAAGTTGATGAAATAGATGTTCCTAATAAACCAACTTCATTATTAATAAGAAAATATGATGATTCTGGAAATTTATTAGAGGGAGCAGAATTTAGAATTTATGAAGGTACAACTTGTGATAAGAATTTATCTCCAATGGCTCAACCAAAAGAACTTCTAAAATTAAAAACTATACGAGATGGAGTATATGATAATAGAGAAATAAGGGACACGGATAAAGTAATTACATGTACTGATAAAGAAAATGATAAATGTAGCGATATTGATACTTCACTTACTTATTCAGAATATGTTGATACATGGGCAAATTTTGATAATAGTGTTAATCAAAATAATGAAAAGGTTGAGATAAAAGCAGGTGAAATATTAATTCAATATTTAGATTATGGTCATTGTTATATTATAGAAGAAGTAAAAGCTCCAAAAGGTTATAGTTTACCTGAAAAAGAAGAAGATAGATTCATAATGGTAACTATAGAAAAAGAAAGTGAAATAGTTGATACATTAAAAGAACTTGTTAATAAACCAACACCATTTACTTTCTATAAATATGATGATTATAATAATTTAATTGATGGAGGAGAATATAAACTTCAAAAATTAAATCAAAATAAGAAATATGAAGATTTAACAGTTACTGAAGAAGTAAGTGGAGATAAAATCTTCTATAAGGTAGATAAGAATAGTACAAATAAGGTAATTAAGACTAAGAATGGTAGTGCTACAGTTTACTACTTAGAAGAAGGTCAATATATAATAATTGAAACAAAAGCACCAAATGGAATGGAATTACCTAAAAAAGAATTAAATGTAGCTGTATTCTATGTCAGTGAAGATGGTTCAGTAGTTGGAAATTCAATTATTGCGAATAAACCAAAAACTGAAAAAATAGTTAAGAAACCAAGCGCAAGTGCTGAGTTAATAGTAACTATATCAACTGGTATGGAAAAGATTAAATATGGCTTAATATTCATAGGAATAATTGCTATTCTAGGCGTATTGATAATTATACGTTATAAACCACAGATTTTTAAAAATAAATAATCTATGAAAAAATAGAAGCATAAATAATTATGCTTCTTTTCTTTCTCTTTTTTTTGTGGTAAAATTATATAGAATAGGAGGGATATAATGAATGAGTTAAACAATCAAGAAATTAATGATGCTTCTTTTTCTAGTTTACCATTTGAAGACCCTTCTAATAATATTATTATTTTAGATGATAGAATTAAGGATATTCCACCTTTAACAAAATCAAATGAGCCAATTATTACTGATAATAATATAGTAATATTAGATGATAAAATAAAGGATATACCAGCTAAAAATAGTAAAGTCTCATTTAAAAAAGCATCTATAATATTTCCAATAATATCTTTTGCATTTGTTTCTATTTTGTTTATGTATATTTTTATAAATAATAGTAAAGCTAATACATCTAATTTAATAAGGATAGAAGAAAATAAAAAAGTAGGTTATATAGATGATAAAGGTACAATTGTTGTTAAAGCAAAATATTCTTATGGAACTGAATATCATAAAGGATTAGCTATAGTAAAAAATGATAATAATCTATATGGAATATTAGATGGAAAAGGAGCACTTCATAGTCCTTTTGGTGTCTATTATTCAATATCTTTATTTGATGATTACTATATAGCTTCTAAAATAACTAATAGTGGTTTAAAATATGCAGTTTTAGATAATAAACTATCTGAAATAACAAGATTTGAATATGATGAGATATCATATAATAATAAATTATTTTTATTTAAAAAAGATGAAACAATGGGAATATTAAATACAGATGGAAAAGAGATTTATACTTTTAAAGTAGATGAAGTAGATGATAAAAAGATAGATGTAGAAGTTTCTGAAGTAACAAGTGAAACAAATAAAGAAAATAGATACGCTAAAGTAAAGGTTAATAAATCATCAACAATAGTTAATGTATATTCTGGTAAAGAATTATATGGATATACTTTAAATGATATAAATGTTTTAAATAATAATGTATTTTATATAAAAGCAGATAAAGAAGAAGATAATAGTACTTATTTTATAATTAAAGATGATGATATTAAGTATAAAACAGATAAATATAAAAGAGTAAGAGTAGATGATGTAAATTCTAATATAGCAATATGCGTTAAAGATGACATGAATATAGATTATATTAATATAGAGGATAAAACTGTCATAAATACAAGTGAGAATAATGAATATACATATGGTTCAGGATTATTACTAGAAAAAACACATAGTTTTGATACTAATGAAGATAAATATAATATATATACCTACAACGATTTAAAAGGTTCATTTTCAGAGTATATTCCGGTAACAAAAGAATTTAAAAATGAAAAATTGGCTGTAGAAATAAGTGATAAAAAATATAATTATATTAATTCAACAGGTAATTTAATAAATGATCAGTTATATGATTATATAGAAGACTTTAATGAATATGGGTATGCGATAGTTGCAAAAGATAATAATTATGGAATTATAGATAAAGATGGAAGAGAAATAGTACCTTTGAAATATAATAAAGTTGAGTTTATTGATAAGGATTTATTCAAAAATATTCAGGAAAATTTAAAGCAAGAGTTATTTGTAATTAAGAATGAAAAAGATGAGATAGGTTTAATCAATAATAAAAATCAAGTAATAATTGAACCTAAATATAAGAGTATAGAATATATAACACATGATTATCCATTTATTTTGGTTATAAAAGATGATAAAAAAGTGTTATTAAATCTATCTACTAAAGAAGAATTACCTATAGAAGTTAAGAGTAATGATATAAAAATAGCCCAAAATTATTTGTTCATATATAATAGTTATTATAATTATTCAGGTGATTTATTATATTCAATAAAATAGAAGGGAATCCTTCTATTTTTTTTTGATTCAAAAAATTGAAATAATAGGAGAGTTTTTAAAAAAGTATCCTACACTAATACTTAATGGTTGAAGAATAGTAAAATATCCTGATGAATGTAAAGATTATGAAATATTAAAAACCTCAATTGATACTGAATTTGAAGTAATAAAAAAAGTATTATCAACAAGCATTTAGAAGAAATATTAAATAATTAAAGCAAGTTTTTTAACTTGTTTTTTTTATGTATGTTAAAAAAAATAAAAAAATGGTAAAAAGTTGTTGATTTTAAAGGAAAAGGGTGTTAAAATTGATTATGTGTGACTGGCAAAGATGTGCAAGGTTGCTGATACACCAGGTTAAGTTGCGAATTAAAATCAATACAAAACTGGTAAAATCAGGTTTTTGTGCGGAGCAAGTCTATACAATGATATAGGCGAAGGGAGGATTAATGATGACAAACAAGATCCAAATTAACTTAAAAGCATATGATCATAGAACAATAGATCAAGCTGCTTCTAAGATTGTTGAAACTGTTAAAAGAACAGGTGGAGAAGTAAGTGGACCAATTCCACTACCAACAAAGATTGAAAAAATCACTATTCTAAGAGCAGTTCACAAATATAAAGATTCTCGTGAACAATTCGAAATGAGAACACACAAAAGATTAATTGTTATCAATAACCCTAGTAAAGACACAATTGAGGCATTAACTCGTTTGGATTTACCTAGTGGTGTTGAAATAAATATTAAATAGTAGGAGGAAAATATGAAAGGAATCTTAGGTCGTAAGATCGGGATGACTCAAGTTTTTGCTAAAAATGGTAAGTTAACTCCAGTTACAGTTATAGCTGTTGAACCAAACTTTGTTTCACAAATTAAAACTGTAGAAACTGATGGATATAACGCTATCCAACTTGCTGCTTTTGATAAGAGAGAAAAACTTAGCAATAAACCTGAACAAGGTCATCTAAAAAAAGCTAATGTAACACCTAAGCGCTTCGTTAAAGAAATCAGAAATGTTGATGTTAGTGCTTATACATTAGGTCAAGAATTAAAAGCCGACATCTTTACTGCTGGAGAAATGGTAGATGTTTCTGGTATTAGTAAAGGTAAAGGTTTTCAAGGTGTTATTAAACGCCATAATCAAAGTAGAGGTCCTATGGGACATGGTTCACAATACCATAGAGGTGTAGGATCACTTGGTACTATGTTACCAATGCATGTATTAAAAGGTAAGAAATTACCAGGACATATGGGTCATAAATTAATTACTGTTCAAAATCTTGAAATAGTAGAAATTGATTTAGATAATAATATTATCTTAGTTAAGGGTAATGTTCCAGGTCCAAAGAAGTCATTAGTTATTATTAAATCTGCAGTTAAGCATGATGGTAAAGTAAATGCTCAAGATGAACTAGTTACTTATATTACTGAAGAACCAGTAGTAGAAGAAACTACAGAAGTAGCTGAAGAAGTTACTGAACCAGAAACTGAAGCTGAAGTAGAAACAACTGAAGAAGTTAAAGAAGAAACTAAAGCTGAAGAAACTACAGAAGAATCATCACAAGAATAATCTTCGAGATGTGAATAATAATTAACAAGATTTGTGATGAAAGGAGGAATTTAATATGCCTAAAGTAGCACTTTTAAATTTAAAAGGTGAAAAAGTAAAAGATATAAAACTAAATGACGAAGTTTTTGGTATTGAACCAAATAATCAAACTATTTATGATGCTGTTGTTAGAAAAGGAGCATCATTAAGACAAGGAACACATGCTGTTAAAGACAGAAGTGAAGTTAGTGGTGGAGGAGCAAAACCATGGAGACAAAAGGGTTCTGGTAGAGCTAGACAAGGTTCTATTAGATCACCACAATGGTATCATGGTGGAATTGTATTCGGACCAACAACTGAAAGAAATTATGAAAAGAAACAAAATAGAAAAGAAAGTAGATTAGCTTTAAGATCAGCATTATCTTATAAAGCAAGTAATAAATCTATTATGGTTTTAGAAAAATTTGATGTTAAAGATAACAAAACTAAAACATTTATTAAAATGTTAAGTGATTTAAAGATTGAAGGTAAAGTTTTAGTAGTAGTTAAAGAATTAACTGATAATTTAATTCTTGCATCTCGTAATTTATCTGATGTTAAGGTAATCGAATCTCATGAAATCAACACTTATGACGTACTTAACTATAAAACAATAGTTATTACTGAAGAAGCCGTTAAAATGCTTGAGGAGGTACTTAAATAATGATAGGAAATTATAGAGACGTTATATTAGCTCCAGTTATTACTGAAAAAGCTTCTAACGTAGCTGCTAATGGAGATAGAATAGTATTTAAAGTTAAAAAAGATGCTAATAAAACTCAAATTAAGCAAGCTATTGAAAAAATATATAACGTAAAAGTAGTAAAAGTTAATACATTAAATGTAAAACCTAAGAAGAAAAGAGTAGGTCGTTACACTGGAACTACATCAGCATATAAGAAAGCATATATTACTTTAGCTGAAGGTAGTCAATTAGAATTATAGGAGGTTTTAGAATGGCTATTAAACATTTTCGTCCAATTACACCTGGACAAAGAAAGAAAAGTACATTAGTAAATGAAGAGCTAACTAAAACAGCTCCAGAAAAAAGTTTACTAAAGGTAGTAAAGAAAAATAGTGGTCGTAATAATACTGGTAAAATTACAGTAAGACATCAAGGTGGAGGAGAAAAGAGAAAATATCGTATTATTGATTTTAGAAGAAATAAATTCGATATCGAAGGAACTGTTGCTTCAATTGAATACGATCCAAATAGAAGTGCAAATATTGCATTAATTAATTATTCTGATGGTGAAAAAAGATATATAATCGCACCAAAAGGATTAAAAGTAGGAATGAAGGTAATTTCAGGAGAAAGTACTGACGTTAAAGTTGGTAATGCTATGAAATTAAAAAATATTCCAGTTGGAACTACAATCCATAATATAGAATTAACACTTGGTAAAGGTGGACAAATTGCTAGATCTGCTGGACAAAGTGCTCAAATTCTTGGTAGAGAAGATAAATATGTTTTAATCAGATTAAGTTCTGGTGAAACTAGAAAAGTGCTTGGTGAATGTATGGCTACTATCGGTGAAGTTGGTAATGAAGATTATTCATTAGTAAGACTTGGTAAAGCTGGTAGAACTAGACATATGGGAATCAGACCAACTGTAAGAGGATCTGTTATGAACCCTAACGATCACCCACATGGTGGTGGTGAAGGTAGAACTCCAGTTGGACATAAGAAACCAATGACACCTTGGGGTAAACCTGCACTTGGTTATAAAACTCGTAAATCTAAGAAGAGTTCAACAAAACTAATTGTTACTCGTCGTAAATAAATAAGGAAAGGAAGAATTTAAATGGCTAGAAGTTTAAAAAAAGGACCTTACGTTTTTGATAGATTAATGAAAAAGGTTCAAGAAATGAATAATAGTGGAAAAAAAGAAGTCGTTAAGACTTGGTCACGTCGTTCAACTATTTTTCCTGAATTTATTGGACATACATTCGCAGTTCACAATGGTAAAGAATTTATTCCTGTATATGTTACTGAAGATATGGTAGGTCATAAACTTGGAGAATTTGCTCCAACTAGAAAATTCGGTGGACACGGAAAAAATAGTGACACTAAATAGTTGAACTTTATAATTAGGAAGGAGATTTTGTAATGGAAGCAAGAGCAACTGCTAGAACAGTATTACTTGTTCCTAGAAAAGCAAGATTAGTTACTCGCTTAATTCAAGGAAAGAGTATTGCTGAAGCTAGTGCAATATTAGAAAATATGAATAAAAAGTCTGCTCGTTTAATAAAGAAAGTTTTAGTTTCTGCTACAGCTAATGCTGAAAATAATTTAAAATTAGACAGAAACAACTTATATGTTAAATCAGCATACATAAATGATGGTCCAATACTAAAAAGACATAGATTTGGATCTAGAACACATATCGATAGACACGACAAAAAAACAAGTCATATCACAGTAGTGGTAGCTGAGAAAAATTAGTAAAGGAGGTTAATTTATGGGACAAAAGGTAAATCCAGTCGGAATGAGAATTGGTATTAACAAAGATTGGTCAAGTAAATGGTTTGCTGAAAAGAAAGATTTTGCTAAGAACTTAAAAGCAGATAATGAAATCAGAAAATATTTATTAAAAAAATTAAAAGATGCATCTGTATCTTCAATCGATGTTAATAGAAATAATAAGAAGACTGAAGTTGTTATATATACTGCTAAGCCTGGTGTTGTTATAGGTCATGGCGGAGAAGAAATTGAAAAAATTAAGAACGAATTAAATAAATTAACAAATGAAAATGTCGTTGTTTCAATATTTGAAGTAAAGAATCCTGATTTAGTTGCTAAATTAGTAGCGGAAGGAATTGCTAAACAAATTGAGAACCGTGGTTCTTATAAAATGGCACAAAAGAGAGCTATTCGTAATACTATGAAAGCTGGTGCTAAAGGTATTAAAACTATCGTTTCTGGTAGATTAAACGGGGCTGATATAGCTAGAAGCGAAGGATATAATGAAGGAACAACACCTTTACATACATTAAGAGCTGATATCGACTATGCTACTGCAGAAGCTGATACAACTTTTGGTAAAATTGGTGTTAAAGTTTGGATATACAAAGGTGAAGTACTTCCAAAGAAGAACATAAAAGGAGGTAAAGAACATGGCGTTAATTCCAAAAAGAACTAAACATAGAAAAAATCATAGAGTTTACTATGATGGAAAAGCTAAAGGAAATACAGAATTACATTTTGGATCTTTTGGTTTACAAGCTAAAACTGGTGCTTGGGTAACTCAACAACAAATAGAAGCTGCGAGAGTAGCCATGACTCGTTACATGAAAAGAGGAGGAAAAGTCTATACTAACATTTTCCCACACTTATCATTAACAAGACACGCTGCTGAAGCTAGACAAGGTAAAGGTAAAGGTGAACCAGAGTTATGGGTTGCTGTAGTTAAGGAAGGTAAAATAATGTTTGAAGTTGACGATGTTACTGAAGAAGTAGCAAGAGAAGCTTTAAGACTTGCCTCACATAAACTACCAGTAAAATGTAAATTCGTTAAAAAAGAAGAAAGTGGTGAAGTAAATGAAGGCTAAAGAATTAAGAGAGTTAACCACTGAAGAGTTAGTTAAGAAAGTTGAAGAATTAAAAGCAGAACTTTATAATTTAAGATTTGCTAATGCAACTGGAAACTTAGAAAAACCTTCAAAAATAAAAGAAGATAGAAAGACAATCGCGAGAATTAAACAAATTTTAACTGAACGCGAAAATGAAAATAAATAGGAGGCTTACATGGAAAAGAAGAGAAAAGAACTAATTGGAATTGTTACAAGTGATAAGAACGATAAAACAATAACAGTTACTATTGAAACTTATAAGAAAAGCCCATTATATGGAAAACGTGTTAAATCTTCTAAGAAATATAGAGCACATGATGAAGAAAATAAAGCAAAAGTTGGAGATAAAGTACGTATAGTAGAAACTAGACCAGTATCTAAGACAGTTAGATATAACTTAGTTGAGATTGTTGAAGAAGCAATAATCTTATAATCTAAAAATATTAAGGAGGATTAATATGATTCAACAAGAAAGTCGCTTAAAAGTAGCTGATAACTCTGGTGCTAAAGAAGTATTAGTAATTAGAGTTCTTGGTGGAAATAAAACTTTTGGTAGTTTAGGTGATGTAGTTGTTGCTACAGTTAAAAAAGCTACCCCAAACGGTACTATCAAAGCTGGAAAAGTTGTTAAGGCTGTTGTTGTTAGAACTAAGAAACCTGTTAGAAGAAATGATGGTTCTTATATAAGATTTGATGACAATGCATGCGTAATAATTAATGATGATAAGAGTCCAGTTGGTACACGTGTACTTGGTCCAGTAGCACGTGAACTTCGTGATAATGATTATATGAAAATTGTTTCACTAGCTAAAGAAGTGCTATAGGATAATTAAGGAGGACAATTATGAACTTAAAAGTAGGAGATAAAGTTGTAGTTATTTCTGGTAAATCTAAAGGTTCTGAAGGGAAAATAATTAAGACTTTAAAGAAAGAAAATAAAGTTATTGTTGAAGGATGTAATATGGTTACTAAACATATTAAACCAAATTCACAAAATGAAAATGGTGGAATTGTTAAACAAGAAGCACCTATACATGCATCAAACGTTATGATTATAGATCCAAAGACTAAAAAGAGAACTAGAATTGCTCACAAAGTTGATGAAAAAGGAAACAAAGTTAGAATTTCAGTAAAATCTAAAGAAATACTTAAATAGTGGAAGGAGGGTAAATTATGAACCGCCTAAGTGAAAAATATAAAAATGAAATTATTCCTAAGTTAAAGGAAAAGTATAATTATACTTCAGTAATGCAAGTTCCAAAATTAGAAAAGATAGTTATTAATATCGGTGTTGGAGATGCAACAATTAATGATAAATTTTTAGAAGCTGCTTGTAATGAATTAGAATTAATTACTGGACAAAAACCAGTTGTTACAAAAGCTAAAAAATCAATTGCTGGATTTAAATTAAGAGAAGGACAAGCAATTGGATGTAAAGTTACTCTTCGTGGTGAAAAAATGTATACATTCTTAGATAAATTAATTAGAATGGCATTACCAGGAGTAAGAGACTTTAGAGGTGTATCACCTAAGTCATTTGATGGAAGAGGAAATTATACATTAGGAATTAAAGAACAAATGATTTTTGCGGAAATAGAATACGATAACATTGTTAAATCTCGTGGAATGGATATTGTTTTTGTTACAACAGCAAAGACAAATGAGGAAGCATTTGATTTATTAAATGAAATCGGAATTCCTTTTAGAAAGTAATAGGAGGAAATAATGGCAAAGAAAAGTATGGTTGTTAAACAACAAAGAAAACAAAAGTACAAAGTAAGAGAATATACACGTTGCTCAAGATGTGGAAGACCTCACGCAGTACTTAAAAAATATGGAGTTTGTAGAATATGTTTTAGAGAACTTGCATATCAAGGACAAATTCCAGGTGTAAAAAAATCAAGTTGGTAAGGAGGATATGTTATGGTAGTATCAAGTCCAATCGCAGATATGCTTACTAGAATTAGAAATGCTAACCAATTAAAATATACAGAAGTTAGTATGCCTACTTCAAAGATGAAAGTAGAAATAGCAAGTATATTAAAAAGTGAAGGTTATATTAGTGAATTTAATGTTGATGATAAGACATTAACATTATCATTAAAATATGGAGATAATAAAGAAAGAGTAATATCTGGATTAAGATGTATATCTAAACCAGGATTACGTGTATATGCCAAAGCTGAAGAAGTTCCAACAGTTCTTAACGGATTAGGAATTGCAATTTTATCAACATCAAAAGGAATAATGACAGATAAACAAGCACGTAAAGAAAATGTTGGTGGAGAAGTTTTAGCATATATTTGGTAACAAAAAAGGAGAGCTAAAAATGAGTCGTATAGGTAAAAGAAAATTAGAAATACCTACTGGAGTTACTGTTACAGTTAATGAAAATGTTGTTTCTGTTAAAGGACCTAAAGGAGAATTAAATTTAACTCTTCAAGATGGTTTAAAAGTTGCAATCGAAGAAAATGGTTTAACTGTTACTTGTGATAAAGTAGATAAACAATCAAGATCTATGTATGGTACAACTAATGCTTTAATATCTAATATGATGACTGGTGTTAGTAAAGGATATGAAAAAGGATTAGAAATAATCGGTGTTGGATATCGTTTTACTGTTAAAGGAAAAGTATTAGACATTATAGCTGGTTATTCACATCACGTAGAATTAACTATTCCAGAAGGATTAACTGTTGAACAAGTTAGCAATACTGAAATAACAGTTAAAGGAATAGATAAACAATTAGTTGGTGAATTTGCCGCTAAGATTAGAAAAGTAAGAAAACCTGAACCATATAAAGGAAAGGGTATTCGTTATAAAGATGAATTCATTCGTCGTAAAGAAGGAAAGAAAGCATCTAAATAGTAGAAAAGGAGAGTCTTATATATGATTAAAAAAGTATCACGTAATGAAGCTCGTCAAGCTAGACATGCTAGAGTAAGAGCAAAAGTATCTGGTACAAAAGATATTCCAAGATTAAATGTATTTAGATCTGCTAAAAACATTAGTGTTCAAATCATTGATGATGAAAAAGGTGTAACACTTGTTTCTTGTTCATCAACTGATAAAGAATTAAAAATAGCTAATGGTGGAAACATAGAAGCAGCTAAAATAGTAGGTGCAGAAGTTGCTAAAAGAGCAAAGAAAGCTAAAATAACAAAAGTTGTATTTGATAGAGGTGGATACCAATATCATGGTAGAATTGAAGCTTTAGCTGAAGCTGCACGTGAAAATGGATTAGAATTCTAATAAGGAGGGTCAAATGGAAAAGAAAGTAAATAACCCACGTAAACAAGATGATTATAAAGATGAAGTATTATCACTTCGTCGTGTTACAAAAGTAACAAAAGGTGGTCGTACACTTCACTTTTCTGCATTCGTTGCTGTTGGTGACGGAAAAGGAAGAGTAGGTATAGGATCAGGAAAATCTAGCGAAGTTGTAGAAGCAATTAAAAAAGCTAGAATGCAAGCTGTTAAAAATGTAAAGAAAATTGATATCGTTGATAATCGTACTATTTCTCATGATACAGTAGGACAAGCTGGAGCAGCTAAAGTTTTACTTAAGTCTGCTAAAGCCGGTACTGGTATTATAGCTGGTGGTCCAGTTAGAACAGTACTTGAACTTGCTGGATTAAAAGATGTTGTATCTAAATCATTAGGATCAAATACTAAAATTAATACTGCAAAGGCTACAATGAAAGCATTAACTTCACAAAGAAGTGCTGAACATATAGCTAAATTAAGAGGAAAAACTGTAGAGGAGATTTTAGGATAATGGAATTAAATGAATTAAAATATACTACTGGTTCTATTAAGAGTAATAAAAGAGTTGGTAGAGGAACAAGTTCTGGTCATGGTAAAACTTCAGGTAGAGGTCAAAAAGGACAAAACGCAAGAAGTGGTGGCGGAGTAAGAGTTGGTTTTGAAGGTGGACAAAATCCATTAGTATTCAGAATAGCTAAAAGAGGATTCAATAACTATGAATTCGCTACAAGATATGCAGTAATTAATGTTAGTGATTTAGATAAATTTGAAAATGGAACAGAAATAACTCCAGAGTTATTAAAAGAAATGGGAATAGTAAAAAAATTAGAAGACGGTTTAAAAGTTTTAGGTAATGGTGAATTAACTAAAAAAGTAACAGTAAAAGCACATAAATTTTCAAAAACAGCTAAAGAAAAAATAGAGAGTGCCGGTGGAAAAGTAGAGGTGATCTAGTATGTTTGCAAAGTTTAAAGACTTATTTGCAAAAAGAAATAAGGATCTTAGAAAAAGAATCCTATTTACACTAGCTGCCTTAGCTATATTCATTATTGGTACAAATGTTAAGGTACCAGGGGTACCTGATGTAAATAGTAAATTAGGATTTTTAGAATTATTAAATGTTATTGGTGGTGGAGCACTTAAAAACTCTTCAATATTTGCACTTGGTGTTATGCCGTATATTAGTGCATCAATTGTAATTCAATTACTTCAAATGGACATAATTCCTTACTTTTCAGATTTGGCAAAAGAAGGATATGCTGGAAGAAGAAAATTAAATAGAATTACAAGATATATTGGTATATTAGTTGCTTTAATTCAAGGATTTGGATTAGCATTTGGATTACTTGGTTCTGAAGCAGCTACATTTGATTATATTAAGGTAGCAATTATATTAACTGCAGGAACAGCATTCTTACTATGGCTTGGAGATCAAATTTCACAAAAGGGAGTAGGAAATGGATTATCATTAATAATCATGGCTGGTATAGTAGTATCAATACCTTATATGATGAAAGAAGCATTTACAACATTTATTGATCCTAATGGAAATCTATTTATCGGAATTATATCATTCATTATTTATATATTAGTTTATCTTGCTATTATAGTAGGTGTTGTATTTATTTCAGAATCTGAAAGACGAATACCTATTCAATATGCAAATAAAACAACTAGTTCATATGGTGGAAAACAAACTTATATACCTTTTAAGGTTAATGCTGCAAACGTTATTCCAGTAATATTTGCATCAGCAATTATAAGTATTCCACAAGTTATTGCTAGATTTGTAACTAATGAAGGATATGTAACATTTGTTAATAAATATATGAATTATAATACTACTGCTGGTTTACTTATTTATATAGCACTAATAGTTGCATTTTCTTATTTATATACATTACTTCAGTTTAGACCTGAAGAAATTAGTAAGAATTTACAACAAAATGGTGGTTATATCCCAGGAGTAAGACCAGGGACTGAAACTAAGAAGTACATAACAAGTGTATTGCTTAGAATTACAACATTTGGTACAATTTTCTTAGTAATAATCGCAGCACTACCAATATTATTTCAAAAATATTCAGGTGTAGATAATGCTAATATTTCAATTGGTGGTACAGGATTATTAATAGTTGTTGGTGTTGCATTAGAAACATATAAACAAATTGAAAGTGTACTAGATCAAAAAGAATATAAAGGAAGATTTTAATGAAGTGCATTATTTTAATTGCAGCTCCAGCTGCAGGTAAAGGCACAATTTCTAAATATATTGAGGATAAGTATAACTACAAACATATTTCCACAGGTGATCTTCTTAGAAAAGAAATTAAGAACAATACTGAAATTGGTAAAGAAATTAAATCTATTCTAGATAAAGGATCACTTGTAGGAGATGACATTATTAAAGAAGTTTTTGGAAAAGAGTTTAATAAAACTAAATCTAATATAATATTAGATGGAATTCCAAGAACACTAGCTCAAGCAAAAATGCTTGATGAATTAGATGAAGAAAATGATAATGTTGAAATTAGTAAAGTTATACATATTGATATAGATAAAGAAATTGCTGTGGAAAGAATTGAAAACAGAATAATTTGTGAAAACTGTGGAAGTGTTTTTAATAAAAAATTAGTTAAAGATTTAAAATGCACTAAATGTGGTGATAATTTAATATCTAGAAATGATGATAATAAAGAAACGTTTTTAGATAGATATGATACATTCTTAAAAGAAACTAAACCATTATTAGATTATTATGGTGATAAAGTAATTACTATATATAATAATAGTACTTTAGAAGATATATTTAAGAATGTTGATGAATTATTAAAAGGAGATGAGTAAAATGATTACTTTAAAGTCTCCAAGAGAAATTGAACTACTTAGAATAGCAGGTAATGTAGTTTATCAAACTCATCAATATATAAAACCATTTATTAAACCTGGAGTTAGTACTAGGGAATTAGATAAACTATGTGAAGATTTTATAAGAAGTAAGGGTTGTACTCCATCTTTTAAAGGTTGTGAAGGATTTCCAAATGCTGTATGCATGTCAGTTAATGATTGTGTTGTACATGGATATCCTAGTGACTATAAATTAAAAGAAGGAGATATAATTACATTAGACATAGGTGCATGTTATAAAGGGTATCATGGAGATTCTGGATGGACTTATGCTGTGGGAAAAATATCTAAAGAAAATGAATATCTTATGGAACATACAGAGAAAGCATTATATGAAGGTATTAAGAAGGCAGTTATAGGAAATAGAACAGGTGATATTGGAAATGCTGTGGAAACTTATGCAGAAGAACATGGACTTGGTGTTGTAAAAGAATTTGTTGGTCATGGTGTAGGTACAGAAGTTCATGAAGATCCAAATGTACCAAACTATGGTGAAAAAGGAACTGGACCTAAACTTAGAGAAGGTATGGTAATAGCAATAGAACCAATGCTTACTTTAGGTAGTGAAGAAATAGAGATTGATGATAATGGTTTAACTGCTTATACTTACGATGGTAGTAATGCAGCTCATTATGAACATACAATCGCAATTACAAGTGATGGTCCAATAATCTTGACAGGAGAGTGGGAAAATGGCAAAGAATGATACTATTGAAGTAGAAGGAAAAGTTATTGATGTTTTACCTGGAGGAAAATTCAAGGTAGAGTTAGAAAATGGATATACTGTAGAAGCTCATGTTTCTGGTAAAATACGAATGAATAACATTCGCATCTTAACAGGCGATACAGTCGTTTTAGAATTATCACCAGTTGATATAACACATGGGCGTATAATATGGAATAAAAGATAATGGAGGTTAATTATGAAAGTTAGAACTTCAGTTAAGAAAATCTGTGATAAATGCAGAATAATTAAAAGAAAAGGTGTTGTAAGAGTTATTTGTAGTAACCCTAAACACAAACAAAGACAAGGTTAATAGGAGGTAATATTATGGCACGTATTAAAGGTGTGGATCTTCCAAATGAAAAGAATATTTGGATAGCATTAACTTCAATCTATGGTATTGGTAGAAATTTATCTAAAGATATTTGTACTGGTGCTAAAGTTGATATGACTAAAAAAGCTAAAGATTTAACAGATGATGAAATAGCTGCTCTTCGTACTGAAATCGACAAACATTTAGTTGAAGGAGATTTAAGAAGAGAAGTATCAATTAATATTAAAACTAAAATGGAAATTGGATCTTATCAAGGTCTACGTCATAAAAAAGGATTACCTGTAAGAGGACAAAGAACTAGAACTAATGCTAGAACTCGTAAGGGTAAACCAAAGACAATAGCTAATAAGAAAAAGTAATAGGTTAGGAGGTTAAATTAGTATGGCTTATAAAGCAAGAAAACGTAAAACTAAAAAGAATATACCTGTGGGATGTGCACATATTAAAGCATCATTCAATAACACAATTATTACAATTACAGATGTTGATGGAAACGCTATAAGTTGGTCTGCTCCAGGGGCAGTTGGATTTAAGAGCGCAAAGAAATCAACACCATATGCTGCACAAGTAGCTGCAGAAGCTGCTGCTAAAGCTGCTTATGATTCAGGAGTTAGAAAAGTAGATGTTTTCGTTAGAGGTTTAGGACCAGGTAGAGAAACAGCTATTAGAGCTCTTCAAGTTGCAGGATTAGAAATCGTATCAATTACTGATGATACACCAATTCCACATAATGGATGTCGTCCACCAAAACGTCCAAGAGGATAGGATTGTAATAAATTTCAAAAAGGGAGTGTGTTAAATGATAAAATTTGAAAAACCAGAATATAAAGTTACTGAATATGATGAAACAAGTAACTATGGAAAATTTGAACTAGAACCACTAGAAAAAGGTTTTGGTTTAACATTAGGTAACGGATTAAGAAGAGTATTATTATCTAGTTTACCAGGAAGTGCTATTAGTTCAGTTTATATTGAAGGTGTAGAACATGAATTCCAAACTATGGATGGAATATATGAAGATGTTACTACTATAGTACTTAATTTAAAGAATATCGTTATTAAAAATCATTCAGAAGAAGAACAAGTATTAACTTTAAACGTTGATAAAGAAGGTGTTGTTACTGCTGCTGATATTGATTGTCCTAGTGACGTAGAAATAGTTAATAAAGATCAATTTATTTGTACTGTTGTTAAAGGTGGAAAAATAAATATGGAATTAACTGTATCTAATGGAAGAGGATATGTTAGAGCAGAAAACAATAAAAAATTATTAAAGAGAGCTAAAGTTGGAACAATTGCTATTGATTCAAATTATTCTCCAATTGAAAGAGTAAATTATGAAGTTGAAGAAGCACGTGTTGGTCAATCAACTAATTATGATAAATTAATTATGGAAATTTGGACAGATGGATCAATGAAAGCTGAAGAAGCAATTGCTTTAGCAAGTAGAATTTTAATTGAACATTTAAATATTTTAACTGATTTAAATTCAATCGCTGATATTTCTGGAATTATGGCTGAAAAAGAAGAAGATCCTAAAGTTAAAGCTTTAGAAACTTCAATTGATGACATGGAATTCTCAGTAAGAGCATATAACTGCTTAAAGAGATCAGGTATTAATACTATGCAAGATCTTGTTAATAGAAAAGAAAGTGATATGATGAAGATCAGAAACTTAGGAAAGAAATCATTAAAAGAAGTTCTAGATAAAGTTAAATCTTTAGGACTATCTTTCAAGAATGATGATTAGGAGGATTTATGGCATATAGAAAATTAGGAAGAGATTCTAAACACAGAAGAAGTATGCTTGCTAATCTAACTAAAGCCGTTATCATGAATGAAAAAATCGAAACTACAGAAGATAGAGCAAAAGAAACTAGAAAATTTGTAGATAAGATGATTACTTATGGTAAAAAAGGTGATTTAGTTTCAAGAAGAAAAGCATATGCTTTCTTACATAATGATAGTGAAGTTGTTAAAAAGATTTTTGATGAACTTGCACCTCGTTATAAAGAAAGAAATGGTGGATATACTAGAATTCTTAAGAAAGAAAATAGAAGAGGAGACGATGCTTTAGTTGTTATACTAGAATTAGTATAACAAAAGAGCATCTCTTTTTTATTGAAAAAAAAAGACCTGTATTATATAATTAAAATAGAGGTGATAGAATGGGGTTACTAAGTACAGAAGTATTAGGTGGTTTATCATCGACTATATCAGGGTATGATGTCTTAGATGTTGCTTCAGTAAAAGAGTTTTCTAAGATTATTAGAAAAATTATACCTGAAAAATTGGAAGAAAAGTATGTTAGATTAGAAATTTTAATTGGAAGATATAGAGATATAGTAAGAGAAATGGAATCTAATAATAAAGACATCAACATTGAGAGTATAAGCGAAGAAACAAGTAAAAGAGAATTAGAGATATTTTTAAAAAGAATAATTGATTTAGAAAAAGAATTTATAGAAAATGAAAAAGCAATAGCAGCATTTCCATATACTGATACTACTAATAGAAGAAATGAATTACTAAATAGAAATTACAATTTATATACACAAAGAATAAATTTACAAAAAAAAATAACTAGTATTCAATTTAAAATGAATAAGAATATTTATTTAATGAATTCTATTAATAAGACTAGTGATGAATTAATGTCTGAAATATCAGGAATAGTTAGTGAAATAAGTGAAGTGTTAGATGAAATTGCAGAAATGAGTGTTAAAGGTACTAGGTTAGATAATTTAAAAGTATCTGAAATGCAAAAAAAGAGTGTTTTTAATTTAATAGAGCAGTTTTCAAATAATAAATCTATTGAAGAAATAAAAGAAAAGTTTACTTCATTAATATTTTTTGTGTTATCTTATTTAGAATTAAGAAAATCTGAATATATGTTAGTTAAAAAAACAGCCGAAGAAATAGAATCAAAATATAAAGATAGGGAATTAATGACATCTAATAATGAAAGTTTTAATTTATTAAGGGCTAATAAAATTTTGACTGCACCTATTTTTATATCAGATAATATTTTAGAAATATTTAGTTTTAATATAAATAATAAAATGAATTCAGTTCAGGATAATAATATGTTATCTGAGGCATTTATGATTATGTCAAGGCTATTGAATTCAAAAATAAATGAAAGTTATACAGTAGATAAAACAATAATGACTATAGAAAAGATGAGAGATTTAAAGCCTAAAAATATAACTAGTAGTTCTTTAATAAGTAATTCAGCTGGAAACTTAGAAAGACTTGAACTTGAAGAAAAGAAAAAGAAATCAATTTAGGAGGAAATATGAAAAATAAATTATTAGTTAGTTTAACATTTGTTTTATGTTTAGTAATATTAACTGCTTGTGGATCTAGTTCTAAAAATGAAAAAATCACATATACTGATTCTAAATTAAAGTTAACAACTACTTTTGAATATTCAAAGGATGATGATTTTAAATTTGAAAAAAATGTTAAAGGTGGAAAGTATGAAGAAATGGAGTTTTCAAATGAAAAACAAAATTTGTATTTTGATATGTATTATACAAAAAGTTCTACAAAGACATGTGAAGCAGTAAAAAAAGATAGGCAAGACGATAAAAACTATAAAGAATATAAATTTGGTGATTACGCTGCTTATACATATGGAAATAGTGACGAAAATCTATATTTGGTAATAGATATAAAAGATTTAAAAAAAGAAAAAGAAACATTAGAATTGTTTATATCTATAAATACAATCAAATATGATAAGAAATTTGCAGTTGCTGATGTATTTAAGAATGATGTATTACAAAATTTCTTTAAATCAATAAAAATAACAGAAGATTAATCTTCTGTTATTTTTATCCTAAAGTAATATCTAAAACCATCATTAATGAAAAACCAATTAATGTAAATAATGCCATTAAAGATTTATTCTTATTAGTTTGACTTTCAGGTATTAATTCTTGAACTACAACATATATCATAGCACCTGCAGCAAATGATAATAATATAGGTAACAATATTCTTACTTTCATAACTAATAATGCGCCTATAATTCCAGAAATTGGTTCAACTATACCACTTAGTTGTCCTAAGAAAAATGCCTTTTTTAGACTGTAGCCATCTCTTCTAAGAGGCATACTAATTGCTGTTCCTTCTGGGAAATTTTGTAAACCAATACCTAGAGCTAATGTCCAGGCTGCAACTAAACTAGCTCCATCTATTCCATATATAACAGAACCAAATGCAACTCCAATTGCCATTCCTTCAGGAATATTATGAAGTGTAATAGAACTTATTAATAATATTACTCGTTTATTATTATTTTTACTAAAAATGTTATATACTTTATCACCAATAAATATTAATAAACCACCACCAATAAATCCACATAATAAAACTATCCATTCTTTAATATTTAACTGTTCACACATATTAATAGCGGGTAGTAATAATGAAAAAAATGAAGCGGCAATCATAATACCAGCAGCAAATCCTAATGTACCATCCATGAATGTCTTGTTTACTTTTTTAAAAAAGAAGACTATTGATGCACCTAATGCAGTAATACTATATGTAAATAATGTGGCTAAAAGGGCTTGAATAATAGGATTTAGATTTAATATATAATCAATCATGTTTTACCTCAAACTATAATATATTATTCAATGATTAAGTAAATGTTAATAAAAAATGTAAATTAAAAAAAATAGTATTTACAAATAAAAAATATTTGCTATAATTTATTATAGAAGAAGTATAATGATAGAGGTTTATAATTCTTACAGAAAGGAAAATATAATATGGGAGAAAAAACAAAGAATATTTTAATGGCATTATTGATTGTTGGTATTGTATCAATGACAATTGCATATGCAGCATTAACTCAAAGATTGAATATTAATTCAAATGCAAAGGTGCTTAGTAAAAATACAACATGGAATATCCATTTTACTAATTTATCTGCTCCAACAAAAACTGGATATGCACAAGTAAAAACAGGAGAAGAGTTAGTATTAGATTCTAGTTCTACTACTTTAAGTGGCTTAACAGCTACTTTAAGTGCACCAGGGGACTCAGTATCTTATACATTTGATGTAATTAATGAAGGTACTATTAATGCTAAAATTAATACTAGCGGAGTTCATTTAGCAAATGTTTCATCAGCTACTTGTACTGGTTCACCAGTTCCAAGTGAAGCAGATTGTACTTTAGTTAAAAATAATTTAACTTATACACTAACTTATGCTAATGGAACAGCTCTTGCTGATGGAGACAAATTAGCTGCAGGAGCAACAAAAAGTTTAAAGTTAACTATTACATATAATGCTAGTGCAACAAATGTGCCAACAAATGATGTTACAATTACTGGTTTAGATTCTTATATTGATTATATTCAAGACGAAGCAAGCGGTAGTTAATAATCAATTACAAAATAGTTTTTAAAAAAACAAAATACTTAGGGCAACTTAAGTTTTTTGTTTATGCTTGAGTAGGTAGGTGAAAAAATGAAGAGTAGTGTGAAAAAAATATTAGCAATAGAAATATTAGTTTTACTAGTTATTATTTCTAATTTTTTCGTACCTTATCTATTTGATAAATATAGATACTTAGTATTCTTTTTAGGAATAGGTGTTCTTATCTATTTCTTAACAGGTATAGATATAGATAAAACTCCAAATGAGAAACCTATTTTTAAGAAAACACTTTTTTATATAATGTTATATTTTATACTGATATACTTATTAGGATTATTTATTGGTTATGCGAAAACAATATATAGTTGGTCGTTTACTAATTTAGTTAAAAATATAATACCTGCAATAACAATAATAATAGTATGTGAAGTATTAAGATATCAGTTTATTAGAAAATCTAATAATAATAAAATAGTTATAATTTTAAGTTATTTAATATTTGTGACATTAGATGTGGTATTAGCTTTTAATACCTATGATTTATCAATTAAAGATGATCTATATGAGTTTATTGGATTAATAATAATGGGAAGCTTGATTAAAAATGTACTTATGACAATATATGATATTAAGAGCGACTTTTATAATTCAATAGCGTATAGAATACTTACTGAAATATATGTATTCATAATTCCAATTATTCCTGATTTAGGACCATATGTTAATTCAGTATTATTAATAGTGCTACCTACAGTATTAAGTGTAGTAGTATTTAGTTATAAGAATAAAGAACAAGATAAACCAAAAAATAAGAGAAAAAGAAATATTATATTTACAATAGTAGTTTTTATTTTACTGTTATTAGTTGGATTGAATTCTGGTTTCTTTAAATATCAGTCTCTAGTAATAGGATCTAATTCTATGAAGAATTACTTAAGTAAAGGTGATGTAGTAATTTTAAAAAAATTAGATTCTAAAGAAAGAAAAAAGTTAAAAGAGGGAGACGTAATAGTATTTAAATATGAAAAGAAATTAATTGCTCATAGAATAAATAAGATAGTTAAAAGAGATGAAAGAGATTTTTACATCACAAAAGGTGACAATAATGAAAGAGTAGATGAAGGGGCAATTGATGGTAAAAATGTATTAGGAATTGTAAAAATAAAAATAAAGAGTATAGGGTTACCAAGTATTTGGTTAAATGAATTATTTTCGTAAAGGGTGATAAAATGAAAAAGAATAGAAGTGAAATAATTTTAGTTGCTATAACAGCGGTTTTAACTTTAGTTAGTTTGTTCTTTTATAATAAATCAAATACAATAACAACAATAAGTGAAATTAATTATAAAGAATCAGGAAGTACTAATTATAAAGTTTATTTAAATCAAAACAATTATTATAGTGAAAAATTCTTGGGTGAAGGAATGCAATATATTTCTTCAATAATCAATAATATAACAGTGAACTATAAATATAACATTAATTATGAAACAGATAAAAAATATAATATTAACAGAAAAATAGTAGCTAATATAAAAATAACTGATTCTGATGATAATAACAAAGTTATATACACAAAGCAAGAAGAATTATTAAATAATGATTATAAAGATTCTAAAGATATTAATTTAAGTGATGAACTTAAAATAGATTATGGAAAATATAATAAATTAACTAACGAATTTAAAACAAATTATGGTATAAATGCTGATTGTAATTTAGTTGTTGATTATATAGTAGATTATAAGAGTATAGATAAGGAAATTAGTCAAAGTAAAGTAATGGCTATGACTATACCTTTATCAAAACAAATGATAGTTATTAATAAAAGTAATGATATAAATGAAACATCATCATATATGGGAGAAACAAAAGAATCGTTTATCAATAAATTAATGTTTGTTTTATCAGTATTATTTATGTCTTTAGCTTTAGTTTCAGTAATAATACTAGTATATTTAGTTAGAAATAGGATTAAAAAAGAAAGCAAATATGATAGATATATTACTAAATTATTAAAAGAATATGACACTTATATTACTGAATCTTCATCAACAAAATTAGATGATAAAAAGAATGTTATTAAAACAACAAGCTTTAAAGAATTATTAGATGTTAGAAATAATTTAGATAGACCAATTATTTATGATAAGGTTTCTAATGATCAAAGCAGATTTATTATAATGGCAGAAGAAGTATATGTATTTGAAGTAAATAGAAAAGACATGGATATTTAATAGTGGAAATTAATTCCACTCTTTTTATTGACATAAATTATTATAATTGATATACTTTATATATAGAATAAGAAGAGGTGTTTTATTATGGAAGAAAAAATAAATATCGAAGAAGAAGTTCTTGAATCAACTGTTCCTGAAGAATTAAAAGTATATTTAGAAAAAGATAATGAAGTAATTGATAAACTTGGGAATGTAATATCAGGTTTAGATTCAGATTTAGAATTATTAAGTAATCAAAAAGAACAAACTGAAAAAGATTTTGAAGATAGATTAAATGAATTTAAGGAACAATTAACAAAAGAAAAAGAAGAAGCTTTTGAAGAGTTTTCAAAGAAAGAACAAGATATTTTAGATAGAAAAGAAAAAATAGAAAGTATTAAATTAGAAGAACAAGGTAAACAAGTTAATTATATTGATTCATTAAAAGATATTTCTGCTAAATGTAATTCAAAAATTTCTTCTATAGAAGATGCTATTAGAGCTTGTGAGGGTAATGAAACTTTAACTAAAGCATTAGAAGAAGAAAAAGAAAAAATGAATGAATTACTTGAACAAGAATATAATAAAAGAAAAGAATCTCTTAATAGTGTTCTAAAAGAAATTGGTGAAAAAGTTGAAGAGGAAACTCCAAAAGAAGTAAGTGAAGAAACTCAAAGCTTTGAATTACCAAAATTTGATGAAGAATATAATGATGAAATTGAGTTAAACGAACCAACTTTTGAAAATAATATAGAACCTGAAATTAATAATTTTGATTATAATACTAATATAGAACCAGAAGTTACACCTAATAATATAGATTTATTTAATGAAGAATATGATAACGAAGTTGTATCTCATGAAACAAGAAAAGATGTAATTAGCGTTATATATGAATCAGAAGATGTTATGGAAGGACATGTATTTCCTTACCTAAAATCATTAATGTAGGAGGTAATAATATGGATAAATTAGAATATGAGTTAGTTACTTTAAAAAATGGTAAACAATATTTTGTTTTAGAAGATATATTATTTGAATATGATACATATGATTTAATATTAAATGTTGAAGATGAAAATGATATTAAAATAGTTTTTCAAGAAATAAAAAATGGAAAATTAGTTTTAACAGATGTAGAGGATCCTGAATTATTAAGAAAACTATCTCCATTATTTGATGAAAGAATTAGACTTAAGCAAGAAGGAATTTAAGAAATTACTAAAAAGTAATTTCTTTTTTTTGAATAATAAAGTATAATATAAACTTGTTTAGAGGTGAGTAGTATGAATATAATTGAAGCACACAACATTAATTATAGTACTTCTAATAAAGTCCTTTTTAAAGATATTACTATAGATATTGAAAAAGGAAGTTATGTTTCAATTATAGGTGAAAATGGTGTAGGCAAAACAACATTATTAAGATTACTAAGTGGCTCTTTAATTTCAGATAACAATATAAAAATAGATGGTATACAGGTAAATAAATTTAATGTTGATGAAATAACAAAAAAAAGCGCTTTTATTACTTCTTATAATGAGTTTTTTTCTAAAACTGTTTTGAGTGAAATACTACAAGATAGAAAGAGTGTTAGTTCTTTTGATATTAATAAAGTAAAAAAAATGTTAGATGAGTTTAATTTATTATATCTAGAAAATTATTCTCCTCAAAAACTTTCATATGCTGAAAATCAAATTGTAGCTTTAATAAAAGCTATATTAAAAGAATCTAAAATTATATTTTTAGATAATGCTTTTTCAAAATTAGATTTTGATAAAAGATATGAATTGTTAAATTATATAAAAAAAATATCTAAACAAAAAGATATTACAATTGTTTCTACTACCAATGATGTTAAAGAATTAGCTTTATCAGATAGAATTATTTATATAAATAATAAAAAAGTATTCTTTGATGGAAACTATGATGAATTAATTACTAATGAAGATATTAATATTAAGCTACCATGGGAAATAGAAGTTTCTGATAAACTAATTATGTATGAATTACTAGATAAAAGATATGATAATATGGATGATATAATAGGTGAATTATGCAAATAGATAATAATGAGAAAAAAATAATTGGTGTATGTGGAAATAGTGGTAGCGGTAAAACAACATTTGTAAATGGTTTTGGAGAAGGAAGAAAAGTTGGTATTATTAATTATGATATTATAAAAAAGAATATAGTAGAAGAACAAATTGAATATTATGTTAAAAAATATAAATATAGATTAAAAGAATTAGAAGCAAGAAAAGAAGAAATAATAAAGATGCTTGATATAGATATTAATATTTTAAATAAAAGTGTATATGAAATAAGCGAAAGTGAATTGTCTAAAGTATTAATCGCATCAGTGTTATTATGTAATCCAGATATAATTATATTTGATGAAATGCTTGATTCTTTTGATACAATTAATAAAGTAAAAATTTTAAAACTTTTTATAAAGTTAAAAAAGTTTTTTAATAAAACTATAATTATAGTTAGTTCTAATATAGACGATATATATGAATTTATAGATGAATTAATTGTAATAGATGATGGTAAAATATTATATTATGGTGATAAATATAAAGTATATAATAATTATGATAAAATAAAAGAGAATAATATAAGAATTCCTAGTATTGTTACTTTTATAAAAAAGATTAAAGATAAAGGAATTAATGTGGATGAAGTAGATTCAATAAATGAATTAATTAAGACTATATATAGGGAAATAAGGTGATAGTGTGAGATACAAAATAACATTTAGTTATGATGGTTCAAAGTTTGATGGATATCAAAAACAAAAACATTCAGAAAATACAATTCAGGGTATTATGGAGAATGCTTTAAAACATATTAATAATGGAAAAACTACAAAGTTATCTTCTTCTGGAAGAACAGATAAAGGAGTATCAGCTTATATGCAGGTTGGACACGTAGACATAGAAGTTAATATTACTCCATATAAGCTAAAAAGGGCTATTAATAGCTTAGTACCTGATACTATTTATGTTTATGATGTTGAAGAAGTTGATAGTGATTTTCATGCTAGATATATGGTCAAAGAAAAAACTTATATTTATAAAGTTAATGTTGGAGAATATAATCCTATAGAGAAAGATTATATATATCAATTATGTAAAGAACTAGATGTAGATTTGTTAAAAACAGAAATAAAAAGATTTATAGGTAGACACAATTTTTCTTCATTTTGTTCAAATCAAGATAAAAAAGAAGATTGTAATAGAGTAATATATAATGCATCTATAGAAAAAAAAGATAATTATATTATTTTTAGTTTTACAGGTAATGGTTTTTTAAAATATATGGTTAGAATTATGTGTGGGTATTTAATAAGTGTTTCTTTAGGAAAACAAGAAAGTAATAAAATAGATTATTATTTTAAAAATACAGAAAATAAAGTAACAACAAAAACAGCTCCAGCAGAAGGATTATATTTAAAAGAGGTCAAGTATTAATACTTGCCTCTTTTTTAATCTTCAAATAAATCTATAAGTACTTTTATACTTAAAAGACCAGAAATACCAACCAAAATATATATTACTTTTGTTAATATACTATCCATTCCTCCAAATATAAAAGAAACTAAATTGAAATCAAATAAACCAATTAATCCCCAATTTATGGCACCTATTATAACTAGAGTAATGGCAATAGCTTCAATAGTTTTCATATATTCCTCCTTACATATTATTATGATAGTCAAATTTTAAATAATTATACTTCTTTTTTTTAAAAAGGTGTTATAATAAACTTGAGGTAATATTATGAGAAGTAGAAAAAGGGTAAAAAGTATAATTAATAAAAAACATTTATTGATAATATCTTTAGTAGTTATTCTAATAGTTTTAGGTGTATTAGGTTATTTCTTTTTGTTAAAAAACAAACTAAATTTAAAGGGATATAATTCAAAAATAACAATCAATTATAAAACAGATTTTAAAAAAGCCAATTTTACTGCTTGTTATGGAAATGCATTTGATTGTAAAAATGTAAAAATTAAAATTTTAAATAAAATAGATACAAGTAAACTTGGTAAACAAATAATTAATTATGAACTAGAATATAATGGAAAAAAAGAAAAAATAACTCAAGAAATTGAAGTAGTTGATAATGAAAAACCAGAGATAAAAATTGATTCAGCAACTGTATGTCCCAATAACAAAATAAATGAAGTTAAATTTACTGTAACTGATAATTTTGATGGTGATATAACTAATAAAGCTAAGGTTGAATATAAAGATAAAAAGATAATTATAACAGTTACTGATTCGAATAAGAATACAGCAGAAAAAAGTATAGATCCAAAAATTGAAGATAAGGATGGCCCAGTTATTGAATTAAAAGGTAATTCAACAATTAGTTTAAGACTAAATGATTCATTTCAAGATGAAGGTGCTACTGCAACAGATAAATGTGATGGAGAAGTAAAAGTATCAGTTGAAGGAAATGTTAATACATCAGTTGCGGGTGGTTATACATTAACGTATAAAGCTAAAGATTCAAGTGGTAATGAATCTAAAGCTGAAAGAATAGTAAATGTTTATGATGTTAATAATGGTGATAGAGTTGTATATTTAACATTTGATGATGGACCTTCTGCTGAAAATACAGGTAGGTTATTAGATGTTCTTAAGAAATATGATGTTAAAGCTACATTCTTTGTTACAGGAAATGGACCTGATGAATTAATTAAGCGTGAGTTCGATGAGGGTCATTCTGTTGCTTTACATACTAATTCACATGTTTATTCATATGTATATTCAAGTGTAGAAAACTATTTTGATGATTTAAACGCTATTAGTAATAGAGTTGAAAGAATAACAGGACAAAAACCTACTATGATACGTTTTCCAGGTGGTAGTTCAAATTTAGTTAGTGCTGATTATGATGGAGGTATACATATAATGAGTATACTAACTGAAGAAGTAGAGAAAAGAGGATATCAATATTATGACTGGAATGTATCATCTGGAGATGCCGGTGGAACATATACATCAGATGGTGTATATAATAATGTAATATCAACATTAAAAGAAGGAAGCTCAATTGTATTACAACATGACATTAAAGATTTTTCAGTTGATGCAGTTGAAAGAATAATACAATATGGTCAAGCAAATGGTTATACTTTTGAAAAACTAACACCAGCTTCACCAAAAGCTCATCACGGAGTTAATAATTAGAATGTATTTAATACATTCTTTTTTTTGAATATTTTTATAAAAATAAAAATATAATTTAGTGAAAATATTTAAAAGAGGTGTTATATGAAAAAAATATTTTTAGCAGTTTTTCTTACTGGTTTTCTATTTATTCTTACTGGTTGTCAAAAGTATGATGAAAAGAGCATAAAACAAGATTTAACAAAAAATGTAAATAGTTTAAAAGGGTATCATATGCTAGGTAATTTAGAAATATATAATGGAGATAATACTTATAAATATGATGTTGAAGTTTCAAGAAATGAAGATAAATATAGAGTTAAATTATTAAATAAGAATAATAATCATGAACAAATTATAATTAGAAATGATGATGGTGTTTATGTTTTAACTCCTTCATTAAATAAGAGTTTTAAATTTCAAAGTAAGTGGCCAGAAAATAGTTCACAAATATATTTATATGAATCTTTAGTTAGTGATATTAATAGTGATAAGGATATGAAGTTGGTTGATAAAGATAATAATTATATTGTTGAAACAAAATTAGCTTATTCTAATAATAAAAACTTAGTTAAAGAAAAAGTATTTTTAGATAAAAAATTAAATATAAATAGAGTAGAAGTTTATGATGAAGATAATAATTTACAAATGAAGATGAAATATAATGAATTTGATAAACGAGCAACATTCAACGATAGTTATTTTGATGTTAAAGAAAATTTAAATACAACTAGTGATGAAACAAAAGAAACAATGAATGAAATAAATGATCCTATTTATCCTATGTATTTACCTAGTGGAACTTATTTAGCTTCAGAAGAGAGCGTATCTAAAGAAGATGGAGAAAGAGTAATACTTACTTTCCAAGGAGAATCACCATTTGTTTTAATTCAAGAAACAGTAAGTATAAAAGATGATGTAGAAGATATTCCAGTTAGTGGAGAACCAAATTTTATTACTGACACTGTAGGTGCGGTATCAAAAAATTCAGTAGAATTTATATCAAATGGAGTAGAGTATTATTTATCATCTGATAATTTGACAACCGAAGAGATGATGCAGGTTGCTGAAAGCATATCACCAGTAGCTGTTATGAAATAGATATTAAATATCTATTTTTTTCTTTTTATTTATGATATAATGGTTTTGGTGATTAATATGAATAGAAAGCAAACATTAAAAAGAATGAAACAGGATAAAAAAAATAAAAACACATATGAAGAAACAAACTATGTAAATAGATTTGTTATGACTTTAGGACTAGTATTAATAGTTTTAATTGGAAGTTATTTAATAATAGGTATATTTGTTACAAAAACAATTAAATTTGGTTCAGAAGAAGTAAAAGAAGAAAAAACAGAAGTTTCAATTGATAATACTACTATATTAATGGGACAAGTATTTGATCAAAAAGAAAGTGATTATTATGTTTTAATATATAATCCAAAAGATAATAGTTCTATTATTAAAAATTGGAAACAACATTATGATTTAAAAACTGATGGGATAAAAATGTACGTTGTTAATTCAACAGATCAACTAAATAAAAAATACATTACTAAAGATGATAGTAACAAAAATCCAACTGGTTATTCTGACTTAAAAGTAAAAGATCCAACATTAATAAAAATTAGTAATAAAAGTGTATCTGCTTATATAGAAGGCGATGAACAAATAGTAGAGGCACTTAAATAAAACAAAAAACTATTTTATAATAGTTTTTTTATGTTATAATAGAATTGGTGATAGACAATGGAAAGAAAAAAGAAAGAAACAGAAGTTGTTAAACAAAAAGTAACAAAAACAAAAAAAAGAACTAAAAAAGAAGAACCATTAGTAGAAGAAAAAACTATTGAAATAAAAAAAGAAGAAGTTGTTAATAATAAAGTTAATAATACAAAAGATTTAAAATTTGTTAAATATCTTTGTTTTTTACTAGCGGGTATAACTATAGGTTTATTAATATCAATACTATTAAAAAACATTAGAAATAATAAAATTACTGGTAATTCTGGTGATGCAAAATATGATTCTTTATATCAAGCTTATTCAACGATAAAAGAAAACTATTATAAAGATGTAGATGATAATACTTTAATAAATGGAGCAATTTCAGGAATGCTATCTTCATTAGGAGATCCTCATACAATGTTCTTTGATGAAAATTCAAAAGAAGAATTTGAAACACAATTAGCTGGACAATACTATGGAATAGGTGCTGAAATTATTCAAAAAAGTGAAGAAGAAGTACAAATTACAAAAGTATTTGATGATTCACCAGCAAAAAAAGTTGGATTAGAAATTGGAGATATATTTGTATCAATTGATGGTAAGAGTGCAAAAGGAATGACTGTACTAGAAGTCGCTACTACTTTAAAGAGTAAGGATAAAGATAAAGCAACTGTAGTAGTTAAAAGAAATGATGAAGAACTTACTTTTGAAATAGAAAAAGATATAGTTACTTTATTATCAGTTAGTTCAGAAATGTTAGATGATAATGTAGGATACATTTCAATTAGTTTATTTGGATCATTAACTAATTCTCAATTTGAAAAAGCATTAAAAGATTTAGAAGAAAAAGGTATAAAATCATTAATAATTGATTTAAGAGATAATAGCGGTGGATATTTGGCTACGGTAACTGAAATATTAAGTAAATTTGTTAATAAAGATACTGTTTTATATCAAATGAAAACTAAGGATAATATTGAAAAATTCTATTCTAAAACAGATGAAACAAAAGATTTTAAAGTAGTTATACTTGTAAATGAGATGAGTGCATCGGCATCAGAAATTATGGCTTCTTGTATGCAAGAACAATATGGTGCTACTTTAGTTGGAAAGAAAACATATGGAAAAGGTAGTGTACAAGAAACAGAAGTATTAAAAAATAATACTTTAATTAAATATACTGTACAAGAATGGTTAACAAGTAAAGGAAAAAGTATAAATGGTGAAGGTGTTGAGCCAGATGTTGAAGTAGAATTATCAGAAGAATATAATAACAATGCAATAAGAGAAAATGATAATCAACTTCAAAAAGCAATTGAAATTATTAAAGAATAAAAAAGAGATTTTTTCTCTTTTTTTTATTATAGTTTTGGAGTATAATATAACAAGGACTGAGGTAATAATATGAAGAAAGGTGAGATATGTAATATTCATGGATATAAACATAATGGTAAATTATATAAAACATGGGATGAAGCAGTACTTTTAGACGAAACAAATGAATATTATGTTTTTGGAAATAGAAATACAAAAGTTACCAAAATATTTGGAAAAAGTTGGCATACTAGAGAAACAGCTATTTTATTCTATTTTAAAAACAATTGGTATAATGTAGTAGCTCAATTAAAGAAAAGAGGTATTTATTACTATTGTAATATAGCATCTCCAGTTTTAATTGAGGATAATACTATTAAATTTATTGATTATGATTTGGATTTAAGAGTGTTTCCTGATAACACATATAAGATTTTAGATGAATCAGAATATAATTATCATAAAAAGATTATGAAATATCCAGAAGATTTACAAGAAATATTAAAATTTAAATTAAAAGAACTCATAAAAAGATTTAATTATAAAAAATTTCCATTTAATAAAGATATTATTAAGAAATATGAAAAAGAGTTCAATGAATTAAAAAAGATTAACTAGAATGAATTAATCTTTTTTTTGTATATTTTTTCGTAAAAGCATCATAATTTACATAGAATGTATTAAGGAGGAAAAGTATGTTTGGTAAATTTGATGAAGAAACTAGAAAAGCATTAACTCTTGCAAAAAAAGAAATGTCTCTATTAAGACATCCTTTTGTTGGTAGTGAACATTTATTACTTGGTATTTTATCAATCAAATCAAGTTTAACTAATAAATTAAAAAAATATGGATTAACATATAAGTTATTTAAACAGGAATTAATTAAAATAATAGGAATTGGAAAAGAAAAACAAGAATGGTTTTTATATACACCATTATTAAAAAAAATATTAGAGAGAGTTGTTATTAATTCTAAAGATACTAATGAAGAAATAAATTTAAATGGATTATTTATTTCTTTAATTACAGAAGGTGAAGGTGTCGCATATAGAATTTTAATTGGTATGGGAATTGATTTAGATAAATTATATAAAGATATTACTTTTTCTTCAAAAAAGAAAAATAAAAAATTATTAATTGATGAACTAGGTATAGATCTAAATAAAGAAGTTATTAATAATAAGATTGATCCAGTGGTATGTAGAGATAATGAAGTAAATAGAATGATAGAAATATTATCTAGAAGAAGTAAGAATAATCCTATATTGGTAGGTAATGCTGGTGTAGGTAAAACAGCTATAGTAGAGGAATTAGCAAGAAGAATAGTAAATTTAGATGTACCTAGTTCATTATTAGATAAAAGAATTATATCTTTAGATATGGCAACTGTATTATCAGGTACTAAATATAGAGGAGAATTTGAAGATAAACTTAAAAAGATCATTAATGAACTAATTAATAATCCAGATATAATTCTCTTTATAGATGAAATCCATACTGTAATGGGGGCAGGTTCAGCGGAAGGTGCAATAGATGCATCTAACATATTAAAACCATTTTTAGCTAGAGGGAAAATAAAAATAATAGGTTCAACTACTTTTACTGAATATAAAAAATATATTGAAAAAGATAGAGCTTTTGATAGAAGATTTCAAAAAATAATAATTGAAGAACCTGATAAAAATAATTTAAAGGACATTTTAATGAATTTAAAAAATATTTATGAAAGCTATCATGGTGTTATTATAGATGAAGATATAATAAATGAAATAATTAATTTAAGTAACAGATATATATTTGATAGGTGTGAACCTGATAGATCTATTGATATATTAGATGAAGTTTGCGCTAGAGTGTCTCTTAGAACAATTAAAGAGGAAAAAGATATTATTTTTATTAATAAAGAACTAACTAAATTATCTAAAGATAAGAAAAAGTATTTAAATAAAGAAAACTATAAAGAGGCATGTAACATTAAAAATAAGGAAATTGATTTAATTCATAAAAAAGAAAAATTAGAATTAGAAATAATAAAAAAGAAAAAAATAAAAAAGGTGACTAAAGATGATGTAAAAAATGTCATAAGTAAAAAAAGTGGAGTTCCTATTACTACTAAAGAAGATGAAATCTTTAAAGAAATTGAAAAAATAAAAGATGGTCTTCACGAAAAAGTAATAGGTCAAGATAAAGCTATAGAGTTATTAATAGAAATAACAAAAAAAATTAAACTAGGAATTAAAGATTCAAATAAAAGCTATTCAATTCTTTTTTCAGGTCCAACTGGTGTAGGTAAAACATCTTTAGCTAAAAAATATGCTTCTTTTTTAACAAATAGTATTATAAAACTAGATATGAATGAATATACTTTAAGAGAAAGTATAAATAAATTAATAGGTAGTCCAGCTGGTTATATAGGTTATGATGAAGATAGTAATTTACTTGAAAAAGTTAGAACAAACCCATATTCTATTCTTATATTAGATGAGATAGAAAAAGCTCATTCATCTATAATTAATTTTTTCTTAAATATATTAGATGAAGGATATTGTTATGATAATAAAGGTAATAAAATTAGATTTGATAATGTGTTAATAATTATGACAACAAATGTATATAAGAATAAAGACTCGATTGGATTTAATTCTAGTACTAGAGATAATTTATTAGAATCTTTTTCTAAAGAATTTTTAAATAGAATAGATGAAATAGTAGAGTTTAACCAGTTAAATGAGAGTGATATCAATAAAATTATATATAATGAACTAGAAAGATATAATAAAAAGAATAAGTGTAATATAAATCTTACTTTAGAAGAAATAGAAAGCATTAAAGAAAATAGTAATTATAAAATATATGGAGCTAGAAGATTATATAGATTAGTTAGAAAAGAATTAGATCAAAGACTAGTTAAAGTAGTATTCAAATAGTACTTAATTTGATATAATTAAGATGGTGGTAATATGGAAAAAATAATAGTTACAATCGAAGGTAGTAATCAAAAATTAAAAGTACCAAAAGGAACTAAATTATTTAGTGATAATAATGAAGTATTAAAAGCATATAAAAAGGCTCAAGATAAAGAAATAGATTCTATTATTAAATCTAATAAAAAAGTATTAAAAATGACAAATAAAACTATTCAATAGAATAGTTTTTTTATTATAAATATGGTATAATTCTAATATATTTAAAGAGGGTGATTTTATGAAATTATATAATACTTTAACTAGAACTGTTGAAGAATTTAAACCCAATGAAGAGGGAAAAGTTAAATTATATACTTGTGGACCAACAGTTTATAGTTATGCGCATATTGGTAATATTAGAAACTATATAGGTCATGATATATTAGATAAAACATTAAGATATATTGGATATGAAGTTACTAGATGTATGAATATAACTGATGTTGGTCATTTAACATCTGATTCAGATTCTGGTGAAGATAAAATGTTAAAAGCAGTTAGAAAAGAACACAAGACTGCGATGGAAATAGCTAAATTTTATACTGAAGCATTCTTTAAAGATTTTAATTTAGTTAATAATAGAATGCCTGAAATAGTATCTCCTGCGACTGATAATATTGATGAATATATCAAAATAATTCAAGTATTATTAGATAAAGGATATGCATATGAATCTGGTGGAAATGTATACTTTGATACTACTAAATTAGATGATTATTATGTCCTTACTAATCATAAAGAAGATGAAATGGTTGTAGGGGTAAGAGAAGGTGTAGAAGAAGACAGTAATAAACATAATCAAAATGACTTTGTACTTTGGTTTACTACATCTAAATTTGAAAATCATGAATTACAATGGGATTCACCATTTGGAAAAGGATATCCAGGTTGGCATATAGAATGTACTGGTATATCAATTAAGTATTTAGGAGAATATTTAGATATCCATGGTGGTGGAGTTGATAATATTTTTCCACATCATACTAACGAAATTGCTCAAAGTGAAGGATATTTAGGACATAAATGGTGCCACTATTGGTTTCATAATGAACACTTATTAGATGAAACAGGTAAAATGAGTAAATCAGCGGGAGCTATCCTTACAGTATCTAAACTAAAAGAAGATGGATATGATCCTCTTTCATATAGATTTATGTGTCTAAACTCTCATTATAGAAGGCAATTAGTATTTTCATATGATGCATTAAAACAAAATCAAGACACTTTAAATAAATTAAAAAATAGAATAAAATCAATCAAGAAAGATAATAATTATTCTGAAGATGATTTTAATAATTATAATAAAGAGTTTAAAGAGGCCTTAGAAAATGATTTAAATACAGCGAATGCATTAACTATTTTATATAATGTTTTAAAAGCAGATATTGGTAATGATACCAAGTTAAAACTAATTGAAAGTTTTGATAAAGTTCTTTCACTTGACTTATTAAAAAGAGAAGAAATAGATAAAGAATTAGAGTCTAAAGTAAAAGAATTAATAGATGAAAGAAATAAATATAAACAAGAAAAGAATTATGAAAAAGCAGATGAAGTAAGAAAACAAATAGAAGATTTAGGAGTACAAATTAAAGATACTAGAGAAGGAGTAGAAATAATATGGGATTCTATTTAATTGAATATGGATTAATAATTTTATCATTATTAATTGTATCTTTAGCGCAAATAATACTTAGATCTAAGTATTCTAAGTATGAAAAAATAGCTGTTGAATCAGGAATGACTGGTAGAGAAGTCGCTGAAAGAATACTTAGGGAAAATGAAATATATGATGTTAATATTGCTAAAGTATCTGGTACATTATCAGATAATTATAATAATAGCAAAAAACTAGTTAGTTTATCTGAATCAATATATGATGGAAAGAGTATAGCTTCTGTTTCAGTAGCTGCTCATGAATGTGGTCATGCTATTCAATATAAAACAGGTTATGGACCAATTAAATTAAGGAATGGATTAGTTCCATTTGTTAATATAGGTAGTTATTTAGGATATATAGTTATTGTTATATCATTAATATTCTCATTAGCTAAATTATTCCTAGTAGGTATTATATTAACAGCTTTAGCTGTAGTATTTCAGCTTATTACTTTACCATGTGAATTTGATGCTAGTAGAAGAGCAAAGAAAGAATTATTGAGATTAGGATTAATAACTGAAAAAGAACATGCAGGATCAAGTTCAATGCTTAGAGCAGCTGCATTTACTTATGTAGCTGGTTTAATATCAGGATTACTTGAAATACTAAGATTAGTTTTAATATTTACAGGTAGTGATAGAGATTAAAAGAATGACTAAGTCATTCTTTTTTATATAATTTTATCAATTATTCCATATTCTAAAGCTTCTTTAGAATCCATATAATAATCTCTTTCAGTATCATCTTCAATTTTTTTTATTGTTTGACCTGTGGTATTAGATAGTATTTTGTTTAGTCTATGTTTTAATTTTAAGATTCTAGTTGCTACAATCTTTATTTCAGTTGCTTGTCCAGAAGCTCCACCTAATGGTTGATGAATCATTATTTCAGAATTTGGTAGAGAAAACCTTTTACCTTTTTTTCCACTTGCTAATAAGAATGCTCCCATGGATGCAGCCATACCTATACAAATAGTTGATACATCACTTTTTATATAATTCATTGTGTCAAATATAGCCATACCACTAGTAATATTTCCTCCAGGGGAATTAATATATAAGCTAATATCATCATGATTAATTGAATCTAAATATAGTAATTCGGATATAATAATATTAGATAGATTATCGTTTATTTCACCAGATAAAAGTATAATTCTATCTTCTAATAGTTTAGAATATAAATCATAAACTCTTTCTCCGTTATTTGTTTTTTCAAGTACATTTGGAATATACATAATATCACCTATTATTATAATAGTTTTTATGTATGTAAATATGCATATAAATTAATGACAAATAAAGATATTTTGTGTTAAAATATAAATAGAATAATGAGGTGGCAATATGCTTAGTGTAACTATTAAATATAAAGATAAAAAATATACTTATCCTAAAGGAATAAATCTTCTTGATATATCTAAGGATTTTCAAAAAGATTTTTCTGAAAAAATTATTATTGCGATAGTTAATGGAACAATTACTGAATTGAATCAAACTATTTTTAATAATTCAACTGTTGAGTTTTATGATGTTAATTCTTATTTTGGAAATAAGGTATATGAATCTGGCTTATTATTTATTTTAATTAAGGCTTTTAAAGATGTATTTAATTCAAGAATACTAGTAGAACATTCAATTGATAAAGGACTTTATATTAAGAGTGATATTAAGATAACTGATTCTAAGATTGAAAAAATTAAAGAAAGAATGGACGAACTAATTGAAAAAGATTTACCTATTGATAAATTACTTATTAATAGAAAAGAAGCAATTAAGTATTATCAGAAACTAAACGACAAAGATAAAGTCGACATATTAAAATATAATACAAATACTAATATTAATCTTTATAAATTAGATAATACATTTGATTATTTCTTTAACAATTTACCAATATCTACAGGTTATATAACAAAATATAAAATAGATATAATTAATGAAAACAGTTTTGCTTTATCATTTCCTAGTATTTATAGTAGTGGGAATATTTCATATAAACATCATGAAAAATTATTTAACGCTTTTAATGAACACTCAGAATATTGTAAAAGAATAGGTATAAATTCAATTTGTGATTTAAATTTAAAAGTAACAGATGGAACAATAAATGATTATATATTCCTTGCAGAAAGTTATCAAAATGGTCTTTTATTAAATGTAGCATATAAAATAAGTAAAAATAAGAATATTAAAATTGTTTTAATATCAGGGCCATCATCAAGTGGAAAGACTACAACTTCAAAAAAACTACAACTATATTTAAAACAATTTGGTCTTGTTCCTAAGACCATGTCAATTGATGATTATTTTGTTGATAGAGAAAAAACTCCTAAAAAAGAGGATGGTTCATATGATTTTGAATCCATTAAAGCAATAAAATTAGATTTGTTTAATAAAGATTTATCAAAATTATTAAATGGAGAAAAAGTTAAAATGCCAACATATAATTTTGCTTTAGGAAAAGGTGAATATAGATCAGAGGCAACTAGTTTAGGAGAAAATGATATTCTTATTATCGAAGGACTACATGCATTAAATGATGAATTAACTTCTTCAATAGATAGAAAGTTAAAATTTAAAATATATTTATCTCCTTTAGCTGTTCTTAATCTAGATAACCATAATAGGATGAAAACAAGTGATATAAGATTACTTAGAAGAATAGTTAGAGATAATAGAACAAGAGGTTATAATGCTAGAGATGTAATAAATGCATGGGCATCTGTTAGAGAAGGTGAAGAAAAAAATGTATTTCCATTCCAGGATGATGCTGATATAATATTTAATACTGCATTATTCTATGAAATGGGAGTATTAAAGGTTTATGTTGAACCATTATTATACATGATAGAAGAGGATGAAGAATGTTATAAATTTGCAATTAGATTATTAAACATCTTAAAGAATATATTACCAATACCAAGTGATTATATTCCAAAAGATTCAATTCTAAGAGAATTTATAGGTAATGGTTATTTTGAATAGGAGGATTTATGGTTAAAATAGCAATTAATGGTTTTGGAAGAATAGGAAGGCTAGCACTTAGAAAAATTTTAGAAGAAAGTGATATGTCAGTTGTTGCAATTAATGACTTAACTGATACGAAAATGCTTGCTCATTTATTAAAGTATGATACTGCTCAAGGTATATTTGATAAAGATATATCTTTTGATGAAGATAGTATAAGTGTCGATGGAAATAATATTAAGGTGTTTAAAGAACAAGACCCAGAAAAATTACCATGGAAAGAGTTAGATGTAGATATAGTTATTGAATCAACAGGTATGTTTACTAAAAAAGATTTAGCTATGAAGCATATATCCGCAGGAGCAAAAAGAGTGTTAGTATCTGCTCCTAGTGATGGTGATGTTAAAACTATTGTATATAATGTTAATGAAAGTGATATAACAAAGGATGATATTATAATTTCAGCAGCTAGTTGTACAACAAATGCACTTGCTCCAGCAGCTAAAATATTAAATGATAATTATAAAATAATAGTTGGTTATATGAGTACAGTACATGCTTATACAAATGATCAAAATTTATTAGATTTACCGCATAGAAAAGGTGATCTAAGAAGAGCAAGAGCAGCTGCTAATAATATAGTTCCTAGTTCAACAGGTGCTGCTAAAGCTATTGGGAAGGTTATTAAAGAATTAGATGGTAAACTAGATGGTTCATCTGTTAGAGTACCAGTAGTAAGTGGTTCACTTATAGAACTTACATGTGAATTAGAAAAAAAGGTAACAGTTGAAGAAATAAATAAATTATTCTTTGAATCTAAAAATGAATCAATTGGTTACAATGATATAGAAATAGTATCTAGTGATATAATAGGTAGTACATTTGGTGGTATATTTGACGCTACTTTGACTAAAATAATAGAAAATGATAGTAAACAACTTGTAAAAATATCAGTTTGGTATGATAATGAGATGGGATATACTACACAGATGATAAGAACGTGTAAATATTTGGGTGAAAGATTATGAAGAGAGAAAGAGAAAAGCACATAACTAGATTACACATTATATTATTCTTTTTAGCAGTTATAATAACTGTTATAGTTATTATATCTATAAAGGGATGTCAAGCTAATAGTGATAAGAAATATGTTGAATTAGAAGATGAAATGGTAGTTGCTTCTAAAACATATATTAAGCGTAATAATATTCAAATTGTAGATGGAAAGAGTAAAAAAATAAAGTTAAAAGTTTTAAGACAAGGTTCATATATTCAAAATGAATTAGCTGATGAATGTGATGGATATGTTTTATTAGAAAGTCAAAAAGGATATGATGGAACATATGAAGCTACTTACAATGCCTATATAAGTTGTGGAAGTTCATATATTACCCCAGGGTATTCTGATGTTGATTAGGAGGACATATGGAAGTACAAAAATTTTGGACAAAAACAAAAATTATTATTTTATGTAGTTTTTTATTAATAATAGGTATTGTTATTGCGATAATATTTATTAATAAATCAAGACAAAAAGATGAATATATTAAACTAGAAAAATCAATTAATACAAGTGTAGTTGCGAATCATTTAGCTCTAGAAGATATAAAATTAGAGGATGGGGAATATAAACAAATAGATATTAAAGATTTATATGAATCTAAAGCAATGTCAGGTAAATATAATGACGCTTGTATTGGTTATGTTATTGCTGAAAAAGAGAATAATCAATTATATAGCAAGACATATATAAAATGTGGCAGTGTTTATACTACACCTAACTATGGAGCAAAGAGTACAAAGACAGAAAATAAAGATGAAGGACAAACAAAAAATGATACTAAAGCTCCTGAAATTAAATTATTAGGTGATGAAAAAATAACAGTTGGATTAAATGAAAAGTATACAGATAAAGGCGCAGTTGCTACAGATAATGTTGATGGAGATATTACAAAAAAGATTAAAGTAACAAATAAAGTGGATACTAGTAAAGAAGGTACTTATATTGTAACTTATACTGTAAGTGATAAAGCTGGTAATAAAACTACAAAAGAAAGAACAGTAATAGTAAAAGAAGGTGCAGGAACAAGTACAAAGGATACAACAAAACCAGTAATAACATTTAAGAATTTAGATACTCATCAAACAGTATGTATTGGAGAAAAAATAGATGTTTCAAAAGATGGAGTTTATGGATATTCTGCATATGATGATGTTGATAAAGATATAACAAATAATGTAAAAATAGAAGGAAACGATACTTCTACAGCTGGTTCTCATGAATTAAAATACTCTGTAACTGATAAAGCTGGTAATAAAACAGAGGTTACTAGAGGATTTACAGTTAAGGATTGTAGTACACCAGCACCAACACCACAACCAGATCCAACGCCAACACCGCAACCAGATCCAACACCAACACCACAGCCAGACCCAACTCCAACACCACAACCAGACCCAACACCACAAACCGTTAATCCAACTGGAATATATGTTCCAGCAACATCAATAACATTGTCAGTTGGACAAGTTAAAAATGTATCTGCTTCTGTAGAACCAGGGAATGCAACTAATAAGACATTAACATATAGTTCTTCATCTCCTTCAGTTGCTACAGTAGATAGCTATGGAAATGTAAGTCCTAAATCCCAAGGAACAACAATTATAATTATAAAAACATCAAATAACATTACAAAAACTGTTACAATAATAGTAAAATAAGAAGAATAATATACATTCTTCTTTTTTTTTGATATAATTTAATAGAGGTAATATAATGAAAACAATAAAGGAAGCAAATATTTATAATAAATCGGTAATTATTCGATTTGATTATAATGTACCAGTTGAAAATGGTAAAATTATGGATGATACAAGAATTATTAGTAGTTTAAAAACATTAAACTATGTTTTAAAGTCCGCGAAAAAAGTAATCATTTTATCACATATGGGTAGAGTTAAAGATGAAGAAGATAAAAAGAAATATTCTCTAAAAATAGTATGTGATTACTTAAGTAAATTAATTGATAAAAAAATAGCTTTTTGTGATTATACAAATGTAGAAGAAACAATTAATAATAATGAAATAATAATGATGGAAAATACTAGATTTTTTGATTTAGATAACAATAAAGAAAGTAATTCAGATGAAGAACTTTCTAAATATTTTGCATCATTTGGTGATATATTTATAAATGATGCTTTTGGTACATGTCATAGAAATAATGCTTCTAATGTTGGAATTAGTAAATTTTTGCCTTCTTATAATGGTTTTTTAGTAGAAGAAGAAATTAATAATCTAGATAAATTATTAGATAATGTAAAAAGACCATATACTGTTATTATGGGTGGAGCTAAAGTATCAGATAAATTAAAGGTAATTAATAATTTGATTGAAAAAGTAGATTATTTAATTATTAGCGGTGGAATGGCCTATACATTTTTAAAAGTAAAAGGATATAATATAGGAAAATCTATTTGTGAAGATGAATATATAGATTATGCTAAAAAACTAATTAAAAATTATTCAGATAAGATAGTATTAATTGAAGATAACTATATTGAAGATAAAAGTATAAAAAATATTGAAGAAATGGATGATAATAATATAGGGTATGACATAGGCCCAAAAACAATTGAGTGTTATAAAGAAATTATTAATAAATCTAAAACTGTATTCTATAATGGACCAATGGGTTTATTTGAAAAAGGTTATGAATATGGAACTAAAGAAATATTAAAATTATTAAATGATAGTAAAGCTTTTGTTGTTATTGGTGGTGGAGATACAGTAAGTGCTGTTAATAAATATCAAAAAGAAAACCATTTTACAATATCAACAGGTGGAGGAGCTTCTTTAGAGTATTTAGAAGGTAAGAAATTACCAGGAGTGTTCTTATGAAAAAGATGAAAATAAATATTATATTATTAGTATTAGTTGCTTTTATAGTATTGTTCTTTTCGTTAAAAGATAACTTTTTCTCAGTAATTGATTATTTAAGAAGTATAAACTACTTTTGGATTATAATCGCATGTGGTTTTTATGTATTAAATATATTATTTCAATCACTTGCGCAATATTCATTTTTAAAAGAAGTAAATAGTGATTATAAAAAAACTTCTTGTTTTAAATTAATGTCTATTGCAATGTTCTTTAATGGAATAACTCCATTTTCATCTGGTGGTCAACCATTTGAGATATATCTTTTAAGAAAAGAGAATATTAAAGTAAGTGATTCAGCTAATGCTTTATTACAAAATTTTATTACTTATCAATTTGCTTTAATATTTATTGGAACTGTTGCTTTACTAACTAATGTTTATCTAGATATTATTCCAGATGATATGCTTTTAAGAAAAATAGTTATTATTGGATATTTAATAAATGTTTCAGTAATGGCATTAATAATATTCTTATCAAGAGGTAAGAAAACAAATACAAAGATTTTTAATAAAATATTTAATTTTATTTTCAAACTAAGATTTATAAAAAATGGTGAACAAAAAAGACAAAAAGCTGAAAAAATGCTAGATGATTTTTATAATAGTACAGCAATTATGAAGAATAATTTTAAAAATACAGTAAAGAGTTTTTTATTTAATTTGTTAAGTTTATTATGTTTATATATAATTCCATTATTTATATATTTGTCACTAGATAATCATGAAATGACTATAGTTAATAGTTTAGTTTTATCTGGTTATACATTCTTAATTGGATCATTTGTACCTATTCCTGGTGGATCAGGAGGATTGGAATATGCTTATACTACGTTCTTTGGTATATTCTATAGTGGAGGTTTATTATCTGCATCTATGTTATTATGGAGACTAATAACTTATTATTTAGGAATTATAATTGGTGGAATTACTTTAGTTACATACAGAAAGAAGGAATAACATGAGAATAGGTATTTTTACAGATACATATCTACCATATGTTAGTGGTCTAGTTACTAGTGAATTAATGTTAAAAAGAGCACTTGAAGAAATGGGACATGAAGTTTATATTGTAACTGCTAATCTTGAAAACTATAAATATATTTATGATGAAGAAAAAAAGATTATATATATCCCAGGTGTTCCTATAGGAATTTATGATGCAAGATTAACAGGTATATATTCAACAAGGGCAATAAATCAAATAAGAAAATGGAAACTAGATATTATTCATTCACAAACTGAATTTGGAATAGGTACGTTTTCTAGATTTGTATCAAAGCAATTAAAAATTCCATTAGTACATACATATCATACTATGTATGAAGACTATGTATATTATATAACAAAAGGATATTTTGATAAAACAAGTAAAAGATTTGTTGAATATTTAACAAAATTTTATTGTGATAAAACTGTAACTGAATTAATAGTTCCATCAAGAAAAATATATAATATTTTTATTAATAAGTATGAAGTAGATAAAAAAGTAAACATTATAGGTACTGGTATAGATATAGAAAGATTCTTTAAAACTAGTTTTACGAAAAAGCAAATTAATGATTTAAGAAAAAAATATGATTTAAAAGAAGATGATTTTGTTGTAGGAACAGTAACTAGAGTAGCTAAAGAAAAGAGTATTGATAGAATTATTATTACTTTTAAAGAAATATTAAAAGTGATACCAAAAGCAAAACTTTTAATTGTAGGAGATGGACCAGATAGGGAAGAATTACAAAAACTAACAAAAGATTTAGGTATTGATAAAAGTGTAATTTTTACTTTAAAAGTACCAATAGAAGAAGTTCAAATCTTTTATCAAATGATATCTGTCTTTGTAACGTTCTCAACTACCGAAACTCAAGGATTAACAGTTTTAGAAGCTATGGCTGCGTCTATTCCAGTGTTAGCTATTTTTGATGATAGTTTTGTTGATTCAGTTAAAGATAAGAAAAATGGTTACTTATTTAAAACTGATGAAGAATATATAGAGGATGTAATAAGATTATATAAAGATAAAAAATTATATAAAGAAATGAGTGATAAATCACTAGAATTAGCGTATAATCATTCAGCTATAGAATTTGGTAAACAAGTATTTAAGGTATATAAAGATACTATAAAAAAATATGAAGAACAAAAGTTTACTAATAAATTTAAATCTGCATTTCAAATAAAAAAGAAGGATAAAAAGAATAAAAAATAATAATTCTTCTTTTTTATTCGACAAAATATGTCAAAAAAAGTTAGCTTTATTTATCAAAAAATGTAGTATAATTTAAAAGGGCGCAAAAAAAAGAAGAAAGGGATTTATAATATGGAAAAGAAGAATATTTTAGTAGTAGAAGATAATCTAGGTTTTGCAAATGCTATAAAAAACTATTTTGAAAGCAGTGAAGATATATGCATTAAGTATATTGCTAATGATGGCTTTGAAGGACTAAGAGTATTAAATGAACATAATGATATAGATATTATATTATTAGATCTAGTAATGCCAAAGAAAGATGGATTTAGTTTCTTAGAAGAATTAACTGATGATAATATTGATAAAAAAATAATTGTTATGACATCATTTAATTCTGATAAGGTAGTTAGAAGAGTTGCTAATATGGGAATTGAATACATAATGATTAAACCATTTGAATTTGAAGAATTAGAAAATAAGATTAATAAAATAGAAGAATTGGATGGTATAGGTAATATTAAAAATTTAAAAATTAATCTTACTAAATTACTTCATGAATTAGGAGTTCCTTCTCATATAAAAGGATATGAATATATAAGAGAAGGAATAATGCTTTTATATAATGATCCAAGTATTATAGGTGGAATAACAAAAGAATTATACCCTGAAATTGCAGAAAAATATAATACCTCTGTATCAAGAGTAGAAAGAGCAATAAGACATGCAATAGAAGTTAGTTGGAATAGAGGTAACCTTGATCTTATGGAAGAAGTGTTTGGTCATAGTGTTGACTATGATAAAGCTAAACCAACTAATAGTGAGTTTATAGTAACTGTTGCGGATAAATTAAAATTAGAATACCAATTGTCATGATAAATGTATAGTTGGTATTTTTTATTGCTAAAGCAATGAAAATGTGTTAAAATCTAATTTAGAATAGGTAAATAAAGAATATAAGGTGAATAGTATGGTAAAAAGATCATTAAACATATTAATATTTTTATTTATATTTTCTTTATATTTTATTTCTTTTTTAATGATATATGACACTTTTAGGGAAAGAAAATTAGCGGGTATTGAAGGTGATGCTTTAGATATATTTGAAAAAGAAGTAAAAAATAAGGAAACAACACCAGAACCAGAGAATAATTCTGGTGGAGGTGGTGGAGGAATTGCTTATCAAAGTTACACTATACTAGGATCTATTGATATACCAAGAATTGGATTTAGTTCTATAATATTAAAAGAATTTACCTATGATGCAATGAATGTTGGTACTATTAAATCATTTGGTTCTGAATTAAATGAACCAGGGGGATTTGTAATATCAGGTCATAATTTTAGAGGAAGATCATTATTTATGTATAATGTTCATAGATTAGTTGGTGGAGATAAAATTTATATATCAGATACTTCAGGTAGACAGATAGAATATACTGTTTATGAAGTATTAAGATATGTTTCGCCAGATGATACATCAAGTTATACTTCTTATGATGGTTTACATGTCACATTAATAACTTGTGAAGATGGTGGAAAAACTAGAGTTGTTGTAAAAGCAAAGGCATAGTGATTAAAAGAAGATGATAATCTTCTTTTTTTTTGTTATAATTTTAATAGAGGTGATAATATGTCAACACATATAGGGGCAAATAAAGAAGATATATCTAATTTAGTATTAATATGCGGAGATCCACTAAGATCTAAGTATATCGCTGAAAACTATTTAGATGATTATAAACTTGTTAATGAAGTAAGAGGAATGTATGGTTATACAGGTTTTTATAAAGGTAAAAGAATAAGTGTTATGTCCCATGGTATGGGAATACCATCGGCAGGTATTTATACTTATGAACTATTTAATGAATATGATGTGGATGTAATGATTAGATTAGGTACCGCAGGTTCTTATACGAATGAATTAGAAGTAAGTGATTTATTACTAGTTACTGAATCATATTCAGATACTGTTTATGATGATAATTTAGAAGGACAAAATATAGATACCATATCTTCAAATAAAGATTTAAATAATATTATAGAAGAAACATCTAAAAAAATGGGAATATTATTAAAAAAAGGTAAAGTATATTCATCTGATAATTTTTATACAAAAGAAGATATTTTTGAAGAAATGAAAACAAAGCATAGATGTATGGCAGTAGAAATGGAATCTTATGTAGTTTTTTTAACTGCGAAACATTTTAATAAAAAAAGTGCATGTGTATTAACAATATCTGATAGTTTTGTATCAAAAAAACAATTAACAAGTGAAGAAAGAGAAAAGAAACTAGATGATATGATTAGAATTGGTCTTGAATCTTTATCTAGTCTATAGGGGGGTCTTATGAACTACAAGAAAATTAATTTTGATAACTTTGAATTATATTATATAAATACTAAAAAATTTAAAACTATTAATATTGATACACTTTTAATTAATAATTATGATAAATGTGACATAAACAAGGAAAAAGTAATATCCGAATATCTAATTAATACTAGTAAAGAATGTATTAATGAAATAGATATGAGTAAAAAGTTTATGGAATTATATGAACCATCAATTGGAATTATTGATGAATTTACTGATGTTCATTATAAATCATTTAATATATCATTTTTAAATGAAAAGTATACAGAAAAAGAAATGAATAAAAAAACATTGGATTTTTATTTTAATATAATATTTGAACCAAATATTATCAATGGTAGTTTTGATAATAAAAATTTAAATTTAGTAAAAAGTAAATTAATAACAAGAAGTAAACTACAAAAAGAGAATTCTTCATTTTGTGCATATTATAATTCTATTAAACAAATTAAAGATAATGTTCCAAGTTCTATAGATACCAGATTAAAAGAATCATTAATAAAGATGGTAGATTCAAAAGAAGCATGTGATTATTATTTGAATGAAATTAAGAAGTCAAAAGTAATGGTATTTGTAGTGGGAGATATAGATGATAATTTTATTAAATTAATAGAGTCTAATTTAAAAAATAGAGTATATAAAAATGATTATAACTGGACTAAAAGATATGAGGTATCAAAAGTAAAAAAAGAAAGAGAAATAATTATAGATACAACATTCAATCAATCAATTTTATTTATGTTTTATAAAATAATAAACATTACTGATAGGGAAAGACAAGTTGTACTACCATTATTTAGTAATATTCTAGGAGGTAGTTCATCAAAACTATTTAATAATGTTCGTGAAAAACATTCTTTAGCCTATTATATTCATTCTAGTAGTTCTAGTATTGAACCAATATTTTATATAGAATCAGGTATAGAAAGCAAGAATTATAAAAAAACAGTTGAGTTAATTAAAGAACAAATGAATGAAATGATAATAGGTAATATTACAGATACTGAAATAGAGAATAATAAAGAAAGTTTATGTTCAAATTTATTAAATATTGATGATAATGGTCATTCTATTATTAATCAATTAAGAAGTAGTATTATAGGTGATTTATATTATTATGAGGATATGAAAGAAAAGTATGAATCCGTATCAAAAGAAGAATTAATTAATTTAGGTAAAAAAATTGAATTAGATTTCATTTGTTTATCAAAGGGGGTTAATTAATGAAAACAATTAATTTAAAAATAGTTAATGAAAAATTATTTTATGAAAAACTGGATAATGGTTTAGATGTATATATAATTAAAAAAGATAATTTTCATTCTTCATTCGCAACATTTTTAACAAAATTTGGTGGTAAGGATATAGAATTTATTCCTATTAATGAAAATAATATGGTTAAAATGCCATCAGGAATTGCGCATTTTCTAGAACATAAATTATTTGAACAAGAAACTGGTGAAAGTGTCCATGAATTTTATAAAAAAAGTGGTACATATGTAAATGCAATGACTGGATATAAAAGTACAAAATATATATTTAAAGGTCCTAAAAACTTCAAAGAAAATTTAAATTATCTATTAGATTTTGTACAAAGTCCTTATTTTACAGATAAAAATGTTGAAAAAGAAAAGGGAATAATTCTAGAAGAAGCAAGAATGGATTTAGATAGCCCATATAGATTATTTTCAGAAACAGTATTAAAAAATCTTTTTACATCTTCTTTGTATGAACACACTATTATTGGATCAATGGATGATATAAAATCTATTACAAAAGAAAATCTATATAGATGTTATAATTCATTTTATCATCCAAATAATATGGCTTTATTAATTGTTACTAATGAAGACGAGAATGATGTACTTGAATTAGTAAAGAATAATCAAAACAAAAAGAGTTTTAAAAAAGATTTTAATATTATTAAAAAGGAATATGAAGAATCTGAAAAAGTAAGAAAGAAAAAAGAAGTAATATATAGTAATGTAAATGAAACTAGAGTAAGTTATTCATTAAAATTTAAATTAAGTGATTTTAATGTTTCTAAAATAGAGGTAATGGATTACTTTTCTATTTATTTTGATATAGTTGTAGGTTATCTATCTAAATTTAATTTAAAACTAAAAGAGGATAAGATAATTAAGAAAGATATAGATTTTAATATTATGACAGAAAAAGTAAAAAATGAAGAATTTATTATTTTTACTTTTAGTGCTTTTTCAGAGAAAACTCAAAAATTTGTTTCTTTATTAAAAGAACAATTATTAAAGAAAAATTATTCTGAAGAATTATTTAATTTATATAAAAAGTCTATCATTTCTGATTTTAATTATCAATTTGATAGTGTTAATGGAATAATGAATTTTTTAGTTTCAGAATATGAATACTACGGAAAAGTATCAAATGACATTATTAATGCAGAAAGTAATTTAAATTATAAAACATTTAAAGAAGTAACAAATAAGATAAATATAGATAATTATTCTGTTGTAATAATGAAAAAAAATAAAACTATGTTATAATTAACATAGTTTCTTGTTCTCGTAGCTCAGTAGGATAGAGCAATCGCCTCCTAAGCGATAGGTCGGCAGTTCGATTCTGCCCGGGAACACCATAATATAATAAACTGGATTTATTTCTAGTTTTTTTAGTGACAATCTAAATAAAGTCAAGTATAAAATTTTATAAAATTATTGCATGATAAAAATATCTACAATAGTAGACTTTTTAAAACATTTGTGATATATTATTTTTGCACATATAAGGAGTTATTTTTACACATTGCGAAAAT
>JAFRCK010000003.1 GCA_017404385.1 Bacilli bacterium | reverse complement strand
ATTCGATGTTTTGATAGAAACTTTTATGGAAGAATATAATAAAAACAAAAACATACAAGACATTCAAATAATAGTTGCTCAAAATCAAAGAGTTGCTTTGGCTCGTGACCAAATTAATAGAGAAATACAAAAGAGAATTAACCCAAAAATATCAGATTTTCAACCTGAAATTAAAATTAAATATAAGAATGTATTAAGAGTTAATGATAAAATTATTAATAGAGAAAATCATTATGATGTTGAGACTCCAGATGGAATACAAACAAGTATTTATAATGGTTCTATGGGTATTGTCAAAGAGATTGCTAAGAATTATATTATAGTAGATTTCTTTGATGAAGGAGAAATTGTTATACCTAAAGAATATTATGAAGGTCTTGAATTAGCATATGCAATTACTTGTCATTCATCTCAAGGTTCTCAATTTAAAGTTACTATTGTTGGTTTTGATAATTCTTCATATATATTATTATCAAATGAATGGTTATATACAGCCGTTACAAGAGCAAAAGAAATGTGTTATATAGTAGCACAAACAAAAGCAATTAATATGGCTGTAACACGTCATAAAACTGTTGATAGAAATACTTTCTTACTAGAATTATTTACTAAATACCCTCAAAAATAGGGTATTTTTTTATTGACTTTTTTGTAAAAATATGATAGTATTTTTATATAAGATAGAGGAGGGATAAAATGAACGAAGTGTTAATGAAGTGTGGACATACTGCAAATGCAACTTATGGGGAAGATAATAAACCCTGTTGTTTAATTTGTGCACCGAAACCTGAAGCGTTTGAAGTGATTACGGAATTACCAGATTTAACTGGTAGAAAGGCGAGATGTTCAGATTGTGGAGAAATTGTAGATAGTAATTGGAATTTACCATTTTTTGAATATTGCCCAGATAAAGAATTTGATAGATTCTACAGTGGGTGTTTCGGATGGGATTAAAATATGACAGTATATGATATTAAAAATGAAGAAGTTTTAAAATCACAAGGTTATAGACCTTATAAAGATTCAACTCTTAAATCAATGCCTAAAGATGATTTAATAGACTTAATTAGAATATTAGAACATAATTGGGCTGGCGAAATTAAAGCAAATTGGTTACAATCTTATAGATTACAATGGTTATTTAATGCTTTTAATGAAACTATAAAAGAAATTGAAACTTATGAACCTAAATATTATGATAAAGATTTGGCTGAATGGTTTAATTTAGATGTAAATTATTTAAAAGAAAACACTTGTAAATGTCTCGAATTAGATAGAGAAGATAAAGAAAAAGAATTATATGGAGATATGTTATACTAAAGGAGAATAATAAATGAGTGAAAAAGAACGTAGAGAAAAAGAAATTAAATATTTATTATATTTAAAGAAAGAGTTAATTAAACAAACAAGGAAAGAAGTAAAAGCTTTAAGAACTGAGTTAGATGAACTTAATGGCGAAAAAACTTTACAAAGGACGATGAATAAAAATGGGAAAAACAAAAGAAGATAAAACACCAATTAACGCCAACGCAAAATATATTTGTGTTGATAAAAACGGAACTAATATTTTATTAGATATGTATGATATTGATGATATTTTATATCTTCAAGACGTTCAAGTTCTTAAAGGACAAGCTAAAAATATATATGATTATTATGATGATAGTAAATTTGAAACAAAGAAATTATATTCAATAATGTTTACAGACCATACGGCTTGGCAACTACCGATTGACGACGACACAATAGAAATTTTTAAAAAATTTAAAAATAAACTTGACAAAGAAAAATAATTATGTTATTCTCTAATTAAGATAGAGGAGGAGATAAAGATGAGTAAGTTGATGGATTACATTAACGACAAGTTTATCGAAAACGAACCTTCCAAGAATGAAAAATTGGAAGAAAAGCAGACTAAAAAGAAATTAAAGACTGCTAAAGCACAACTTAAGGAAGTGACAGAAGATAGAGATTTATTGAGAGATAAATATATAGCCCTATTAGAAGAAAAAGGAGACGGTTTTAATCAATATTTAGCTTATCAAAATAAAGCTAATAAAGCAGAAGCTGATGCTGAAGAGGCTCGTAAATGTACGGCAGATATAAAAAAAGATTTAAAAGATTACGACAACATTATTAAAAGATTATTTAATAAAGAGCCAATTACATCATTAGCTAAATGTGATGATTATGATAACTTCTTAGCATATTTATTGAGATTATATTTCTCAGATAAAGAATTACCAGCCAAAGGAATTCAAGATGTTTGTAGGAAACTTGAAATAACTAAGAGTATGATTAAAAAAGACTCTGAATATTTATATAAAGTCCTTGGTGTTGATAAATGGGAAATTGAATAGGTGATATTATGAAACTAGATAGAAAAGACATTATGTTATGCTTTGGATTTATATTAATTGGTGTTGTAATGGCATTATTTATGATATTTATATATAATAAAGCATATGAATATAATTGTGACCATATCTCAATAACAGAGGCTTGGAAAGACCAAAAGTGTAAAGCTTATTTTGAAAGAAGTATGGGTGATTAAAAATGAAAAAGATAGATAAAAAGGTTGTTTTAAAATATATATTATTTGCTATTCTAATTATTGAGTCTTTCTTTATTGTTTATTTTGTTACTAAAACAAATGAAAAGAATAAACAATTAGAAGAAAGAATTAATGCTATGGAAAAGGCAAATTTAAATCTCATTAATGAAAACAATTATTTGTTAAACGAAAACGAAAGACTAGGAATGATTAACAGCGAAGTGTGGGAATTATTTTTAGCAGAACATTATGTAAAGGAGGGGACACCCTACAATGAGTAAATGTGCAAAAGTAGAACCTATAGTTAAAAAGGTTTTAGAAGAAAAACCATATACTAGAGAAGATGATTTTGCTTTAGTTTATGAAGTTTTTAAGGAATTTCTTCCAAATCTTGATGAATTGAGTTTTCAAGATGTAATGTTTAATCATAAAGAATATGGACTACCATATTTTGAAAGTGTCAGAAGAACTAGACCTAAATTACAAAATAAATATCCTGAACTTTTACCATCAAAAGAAGTTCAAGAAGCAAGAAAATTAGAAGAATCTGATTATCGTAGTTATGCGTTATCATAGGAGATAAGATGTTTCATTTATTAAATAAAAGTAAATATGATGATGAACTTATTATCAAATTAAAAGGTTTAGTTAGTGTTGATGAAGAAGGAAATCCTAAAAAAATATTAATGACAAAACAATATCTTGATGGAGATTATTATATTTTAGTAAATACATTATTACATTATGCAATTTTATTATATTTAAATGGAGAAGAAAATCCAAAGAGATTAGATTTTAATGAATGGGCTAATAAAGCCTATATTGAAACTGTAAGTGGAGGTAATATAGAATTATGATTGATGAAATTTGGAAAGATATAAAAGGTTTTGAAGGATTATATCAGGTTAGTAATTATGGAAAAATCAAAAGTTTAAAATGGAATCATTCTACTAATACTATTAAATTATTAACTTTAACTGATAATCAAGGATATATGAGAACATATTTATTTAAAGATAAAATTAAATATTCTAAATATGTTCACGATTTAGTTGCAGAAGCTTTTATTCCAAATCCAAATCATTATACAGAAGTTAACCATATTGATGAAAATAAGAAAAACAATTTTTATTTAAATCTCGAATGGTGTGATAAAAAATATAATTCTAATTACGGAAACCGAAATAAATTAATTAGTCAAAATAGTGCAATGTTAAGACCTATTTTACAATATGATTTAGATGGTAATTTTATTAAAGAATATCCTTGTATTATATCTGCTGTTAAAGAATTAGGTATTCGTAGTAGCGGAATTTCTAATTGTTGTGCTGGTAGGTATAATCAATCAGGAGGATATAAATGGAAATATAAGGAGGAAAAATAAAATGTATAATAAGGTAGATAAATTTAAAGAAATCGTTGATGGTATGTTAGATTTATATCAACGTAAACAGGCTGATTATGGAGATTCTGCAGCTAAAACATTTGACGAATGGGGATTAGTATCATTTCTAGTTCGTATGGAAGATAAAATGAATAGGGTTATTAATTTAACTCAAAAACAAGGCGAAGCTAAAGTAGCAGATGAAAAAATTGAAGATACTATTTTAGATTTAGCTAATTATTCAATTATGGCATTAATTGAAATGGATAGATATAAGAGTGAATTAACATCACATAATATAGCTCCAGAAAAGAGTAATAAGAAAAATGGAAATAACAGATAATGATTATTTAGCGATATTTGATTTAGAATTAAGTAAATATGCTAGAGAACATCCGAATCAAAAAATATTTGCAATTGTTTGTAGGAAAGCTAAAATGATATTAGAATATTCTGCGAACTTAATTTCAATAAAAGAAAAAGACGGAATCCATTATCTTTGGAGAGGTGTCGTAGAAGTCATCTTAAAAGATAATGAATTAGGATTTACCGATAATGAATTTTACTTCATAACAGAAAAAGAATATGAGGAGGTAAAAAATGACAGAAAATAATTTATATATTATGATAGGTCTACCTGGTTCAGGTAAAGATACTCTTGCTAAACAAATGAAAGAACATATTACAAGTCTTACTTCTATTGAAACCGTTATTCTTTCTAGTGATGATATTAGAAATGAATTATATGGTTGGGAAGACCAAACTCATAATGGAGAAGTTTTTCAAGAGATGAATAAGAGATGTAAACAACATTTAGAAGAAGGTAAACACGTTATATATAATGCGACAAATTTAAATCTTAAAAGAAGAAAAGCTTTAATAGATGAAATGAAACAATATTATAATCACGTTTTTGCTGTTTTGTGTTTAGCAACTATGGGAACATTAGTTGAAAGAAACTTTACGAGACCAGAAAGAAGATTACCTTTTGATAAATTATTTCAAATGTTTAAAACAATAGATATACCAATGAAATATGAAGGTTACGATAAAATATTTGTTGGTTATTCTAGTAATTTTGATGAAGATTATAGTGATTTTTTAGGTTGGATGTTACGTATTGGTAAAGATTATGACCAACATAATGAACATCATAATGCGACAGTAAAAGAACATTTAGAATTAACATCTAAAAAAGCATTTGAATTAAGTGACGGCGATGAAAATTTAAGTATAGCAGGACGTTTTCACGATATAGGAAAACCTTATTCAAGAGAATGGAACGAAGAAAAACAAAAATATACTTATTATAATCATCATACTATTAGTGCTTATTTATACTTGATATATTGGCAATTTAAACATAATAATCATTATTATTTATTAAATCCATTAGACGACAAAGCAATGGAAATATCTATGCTAATATATCATCATATGGATAAGTTTATTGGTAATTTGGAAAAAACAAAAGAACTCCTTGGAGAAGACTTATATAAAAAATTAGAAATTTTAATGGAAGCTGATGCTTATAGGGAGGAACAAATAAATGAAGGATAATAAAGATTTACATCCATTTGCAAATAAAAAATTAGCAAGTGTTGATATTGTATTAGAAAATTGCGAAGTTTATAATATACCAGCAGATGGTATTTATAAATTAAGTTTAGGAAATATAAAATATTCCTTTGATATTCACGTTAATGGTTTAAGTAAATATACTACGCCAGGAGAAATGTGGACACACGCTTATACGGATTTTGTTTGGTTAGCACTAAATAAAAAAGGTATGAATATTGATAGTGGATGGGCTGATATGTTTGATGAAGAAGAAACACATCCATTTTATGAAAGAGTTAATGCAAATGATATAACACATTTAGATTTTATTTTTGATGATGGAAGTAATCTTTATATCGGAGTTCCTTGGGAAGATGGAAATACAGAATTTGATAATAAATTACAAAAAAATGATATTAGAGATGATATATTATTTATTCAAATTGCTGAGAAACAAGAAATCTCTGATGATGAATTAGAAGAAATTAATGATGGTCAAGAAGATATGTATCATTGGGACACAGATGAAGATGATAAAATTTTAGATATTAGCGTTGGCAGTATCAATACTCAAGGTGTGTCAACTCGTTGGACAAGTATACCTAATTATGTTCAAGCAGCTTTTACTAAAATTGACGAACAATTATCAAGAGTGATGTGGAATACTACTCAAGAAGAATATGAGAGCCCATTTAGTAATACAGGTAATAAATTCAAAAATGACTTTTTTGAAGTAGAAGCTTATAGTTGGGATGATGAATATAACCAAGAATATAACTTTAAATGGAATGATTATAAAGTTAGATGGTATAAACATTGTTTAAGAGACCCAGAAGCTAATAGAGAAATGTCTCCTGATGAATGTGCCAAAATGTTAGATGAATGTTTAGAATCTATTTATAAAATGGATATTGATGAAGATAATTTATTTGACGAATTATGTGATAGTTATGATTGTCATTTTTGTTGCCAATGTGGCAAAGAAGCAGATAAACAACTTCAAAATGGCAAATACGCTTGCGAAAATTGCCTTCATAATTTAGGTAAAGAGCAACAAGAATTAAAAGAGGAAATCGAAAATTCTCTATTTGATTTTGGCTTTGATAATTATGAAGATGTGACTAATTGTATAGATGTATTTATTGATTTTATTAAATATGCTAAAGTCTGGTCAACAATTGAAAATTTAGACCATTTAGCCAAAGCTTTAGAAGCCATAAATATTAATATAAAATTAGAAAATGGTCTGTTAGATGCAGAAACTAAAGAAAAAATCGAGGAATTTGCTAAAAATTGGTAGTTTATTATTGACAAAATAAAGAAAATATGATATAATTATATGTATAATTGAGGATAGTATAGAGAGGCGTGGTCAGACAAACGGACTCCTAACAGGTTACTATATGATAAATGCCGGCTCGAGCGGTATATAGAACAGAAAACGCCTATTCAATAAGTAAGTTCCATCATACAAATCGGGACACAAAGGATGGATTAGAGAATATATTTTGGTAGGACAAAATATTATTATCACTTATTGCTCATTCAATCACCTCTTTACTTTATAGAGGTACCTCTTTTCTAGGGGCGAGGCGACGGTGTGCCGACGAGTCTCCAAAACTCGTGTCGAGTGGGTTCGACTCCTACCGCCCCTGCCATTTAATATTATAGGAGGCATTATTATGACTATTAGTTATAAAGAAGTTTATTGTCCTAATCATCCTAAAGCAAGGGCGAATGGTTGTATTTTAGAACAAAGATATATTGCTGAACAAATATTAGGAAGATTTTTAGAAGATAATGAAGTTGTTCATCACAAAGACGAAAATAGAAATAATAATGACATATCCAACTTGATGGTTTTTAAAACGCAACAAGACCACGCTAGATATCATTCTGGACAATATAAAGAAATCATTTGTCATAACAATGTTTATGAATGTATTCCTTTTACAGATAAATGTGTGGTATGTGGAAAAGAATTTATTAAAATCAAAGATAAAAAATATTGTTGTATGACTTGTAAAAGATTTGGAGAAAGAAAAGTTCAAGATAGACCATCAAAAGAAGAAATTAAAAAATTATTAGAAACTAATAGTTATTGTGCTATCGGTAGGATGTATGGTGTAACAGATAATACTATTAGAAAATGGCTTAAATAAAAAATGGGTCGTTAGTGGAGAAGTTAACACGTCTGCCTGTCACGCAGAAGATGAGGGGAGCGTTACCCCTACGTCCCGCCATTAAGTTGTTTTATACGGAAGATTAGTTTTAAATGTAACTAAAAGTAAATGATTAAATTATTGGTTTTTCATTT
>JAFRCK010000013.1 GCA_017404385.1 Bacilli bacterium | reverse complement strand
ATATAAGATCCTGTAATATTGGAATTAGAAATATCTCCTTTGAAATAATTGGCACCACCACTATCATGACCAGAAACCTCAGCTAAATTAGCATTATAAAAACCATCAATAGTGGAATCATCTATAATTTGATCAAAGTAGTTAGCTCCTCCCATACTGTGTGCTCTATTATTATTGTATTCTCCGTTAATATCGGATTTTATAATTTTTCCTCTGAAATGATTTGCACCACCCGCATTTTTTGCAGTATTATTAATATAGAGGCCAGTAATATAAGAATTTTGTATATTTCCTAAAATGAAATTTGCACCTCCACTCCAAGCAGTATTATTAATATAAGATCCTGTAATATTGGAATTAGAAATATCTCCTTTGAAGTAATTGGCACCACCACCATCATGACCAGAAACCTTAGCTAAATTACCTTTATAAAAAGCATTAATAGTGGAATTGTAAACACTATTATTTACAAATAAAGCACCACCATATTGTGCATTATTAAAAATGAAGGTAGCATTAATATGACTGTTAATAAGTTGATTAAATCTAATAGCACCACCATATTCACTTTTACCATTAATAAAAGTTAAACCTGTAATATTTAACCCTCTAGATGATATAACATTAAAAATTTGATTGGTTTTTTGACCATCAAATATAACATCACCATCACTAAATTTTACAAGATTAAGATTCTTATTAATAGTTAAACCCACATTACCAGTGCCCGTATATGTTCCTGGTGCAAATATTATAGTATCACCATCATGAGCACAATTAATAGCCTCTTGCAATGTTTTAAAAAGTAACTTATTAGGATTACTTTGAGTTATACTTCCATTCACAGATAAAGGTTCCAAAGGATTCACAACAGGTTTTATCACAAAAGGATTATTTTTTCCTAATTTTATCTCAAAAGAATTGTTCTCTTTTCTGGTTTTATCAAAAGTATTGTTTTTTTCTAACGATTTATAAGTTACATTACCAAAACCTTCATCATCATTTAAATCTTTTAAAATATCTGAGTTAAATGTTGTATGGTTACTTTGAAAATCTACAGTATGCAAATTATTATCGTCAGATACCATTAAATTATCTACTGTTTGATTATTAGTATCCTGTGCGAACCCCACAGACAATACTGAAAATAAAAAAACAGTAAATACTAATATTTTCATCATATTTTCAAACATATAGATCATCTCTTACGTATTAATATATGAGGGTTTGTTCTTTAATAAATTTTGTGATTTGTTTGCATTCCTAGAAACTTAAGATTTTTCAACTTATAGTTTTGGACAAAAAATTTTTTAGTTAAATTCTATGAATTTTTTAATCCAATTTTTATAATATGAATCATTATTTACAATCCCATAAAATTCTGTTTCGAATAGTTTTTCCATGAATTCTATTGTATTAAATAAATAGTTTGCCATATGTTTTTTTATGGATTTCCAGACTTGTTCTATTGGATTTAAGTGGGGAGAATGGACAGGTAAATGGATTAATTTTATATTTAATATTTCTGATGCTTGAATTACTAAGTTAGCTTTATGAACTGAATAATTATCCAATATCACCACAATTCTTCTTTCTTTTTGTAGATTGTTGATTAAATACTCTTTATTTAGTGATTCGATTAGTATTTCTTTTTGAATATTTTCTATATTTGTGTGTTTTTCAGGATTTAATTTGTTTGCTTTATTCTTTATTTTTACAAGAAATTGTTTTTCAGAACTATTATTATTTGCT
>JAFRCK010000012.1 GCA_017404385.1 Bacilli bacterium | reverse complement strand
TAAAAGAAATAGAAAATTGGATAAATAATTATCCAAGAGCAATGTTTGACTATAGGAGTTCAAATGATGTATTATTAAATATATAAAAAACTTACATTTTAGGTAATGAAATGTGCGGACACTTATTATTTCTATTTATAAAGAGGAATAGTATTCCTTTTTTTATTTTAAAAAATTAAAATATATGATATAATACTTTTAGAAATGAGGTACTTTTATGGATGAACAAAAAAGTAAATTATCTTTAGATGAAATTTATTTAAAAAGTTGTGATTTTTTAAAAAAATATCCATGGACAATAGCTTGGAGAATTAGACAACATTCAAAGGTATTAGCTAAACATATTAATGCTGGTGAAGAAATACTTTATATATTCCCAGCACAAAAGAATCCTAATCCATTTGATATTTTTTCAACATGTATAGTAGCCTTTACAAATAAAAGAATAGTTATAGCACAAAAGAAAGTATATTGGGGTTATTTATTGATGTCAGTAACACCAGATATGTTTAATGATTTTGAAGTATACAAAGGATTGATTTTAGGTAGACTAGATATAGATACTATTAAAGAAGTAATTAGGTTATCAGATATTGATCCTAGAGCTTTAGTGGAAATTGAAACTAGTTTGTCTGAATACTTATTAAAAGTAAAACCAAAATTTGTAAAAAAACATCATGAAGAAGGAAAAGAATAGTATTTTTTTGAATATTATATATTGTAAACAAAATAATAATTTGTTATAATTATTCACGGACGGACCTATAGCCAAGTGGTAAGGCACGGGACTGCAACTCCCTGATCGTTGGTTCAAATCCGACTAGGTCCTCCAGAATGCAGATGTAGTACAACGGTTAGTACGAGGCCTTGCCAAGGCTTAGACGGCGGTTCGATTCCGCTCATCTGCTCCATAAAAAAATACATCGATTATTCGATGTTTTTTTATGGAACAATATCGAACCACCGCCTAAGTAACCGTTGTACTACAATAGTTTTTAAATTCGATAATAGATTCACGAATAAAGTTCCATCTTACGCATACTATATATTTTTCTTTCCAATTTTTAGAATTACCATTTAAATTTCTTTTTTTTGGACCTATTGTTAGACAAGATATGTGAGGAGAAGTATGTTTATAATTTCTTTTAAATAAAATTAAATCATAAATCTCATATTTTTTTATCCAAACATAATCATCAATTTTCCCACATATTAAAGCATCTATATCATATTCTGAATTTTTACCTCTTATTATAAATCTATCAACCATGTCCATTATTATTTTTGTTTTATTTATTTCTTTATTAAATAAATCTATATCTTTTTGATACATCTTTTTATATTCTTCACTACTGACATGATTGCTAAAGTCAATAAATCCATCATTATTTCTCAAATAACCATAATGATAATTATTATATATATTTATATACTTATATGGTATTTCTAATTTTTTTAGATACATATTAAATTCTTGTATTTGCTCATGGTGTATTGAATTACTATTTCCACACTTTAAACTAATTCTTTTAATATATCCTTTATATTTTATGAATATATCTGCTTTTTGTACTACTTTGTTTTTCCATGCAATTATTTTTTCTTTAGAATCAATTATTTCTCCAAATATATCTCTAAGAAATATTTTTGAATTATTATCCAATTCATCTAAATTCTTATTATTAAATAATTCTACAAAATCATATTCATTTTGATAACCATAATTATGCATTTATATTATTTCTCCCTTCAAATTTATGTAGTATATATTTTTATTAAATAAAAAAATGTCGAAAAATATACTATTATTTAAAATTAAAAGTGTGATATAATAATATTAAGGTATGATACTATGATAAATAAAAAGGTATATTATAAAAGACTTGATTATATTAGAGTTATTTCATGTATTATGATTTTTTTGTACCACTTACATATTCTTCAAGGTGGTTTTTTAGCTGTTTGTACTTTTTTTACATTAAGTGGTTATTTATCTTGTTTATCTGCTTTAAAAAAAGAAGATTTTTCTTTAAAAAAGTATTATCATGATAGATTAAAAAAAATATATATTCCATTATTGGTTGTTGTATCTTTAACTATTATTTTGTCAACAAAAGTATTTAATCCTACTTGGATAAATATGAAAAAAGAAACATTATCTGTTATTTTTGGATATAATAATTACTGGCAATTAAGTGCTAGTATGGATTATTTTACAAAACATATTGCATCACCATTTACTCATTTATGGTTTATATCAATGTTAATGCAATTTGAATTATTATTTCCGCTTGTCTTTATTGGGTTAAGGAAACTAAAAGAAACAATACATAGAGATTTGTCATTATTAATAGTTGCAATTTTATTTATAACAACAATCACTTATTTTTATTATATTAGTGGAACACAAAATGTGATGCCTGTTTACTATAATTCGTTTGCTAGAAGTTTTTCATTTTTAGGTGGTATTTTATTGATGATACTGACTTATTATTTTGGAAACAAACTAATAAAATTATTAAGACAATGTAATAGGTTAGTATTCCTTATTTATGTTATAGCATTATTATGTTTTGGTATATTTGTTTCAGATAAATCTGGTAATTATGCTTTATTTATGATCTTAACAACTTTTATTAGTATGAGATTAATAAAGTATTCTACTTTAAAAAACAGCCGTACAAAGCCTAGTTTAATAACCCAATTTATATCTAATAATTCATATGAAATATATTTGGTACAATTTCCTGTAATATTCTTCTTTGATTCTGTTAATATGAATGGTGTTTTAAAAACTATTTTAATAATTGTTATAACTATAATAGTATCAGCATGTATTCATTTTATTTCTAATTTTAATGTTAAAAATATGGTTTTAAAAATAACTAAAATATTTGTTGTAACACTAATTATAATTATAGGAACTATTTTCTATATAGGAGAAAAAGATAAATCTATTGAAATGAGTGAATTAGAAAAATTATTAAATAAGAATCTTAAAACTATAACTGAAAAGAATAAAGAAAATATAGAAAAAATAGAAAACCAACAGGTTAAAGAAGAACAACCACAAGTTCAAGAAAAAACTCCTACCGAAAATAATTCCATTGAGATAACTGATTCTGTTAGTGAGATACCAGTAGTTGGAATAGGGGATTCAGTTATGCTAGGCGCAGTAGATGCCTTATATGAAAAATTTCCAAATGGTTATTTTGATGGAAAAGTATCTAGAACTATTTTAGAAGCAGAAGATGTAATTGAAGAATTAAAAAATAAAGGTGCGTTAGGTGATACATTAATACTTGCTTTAGCTAATAATGGTGATTATAGAGATTGGATATGTGAAGAACTAATGGAATATGTTGGCGATAGGCAAGTTTATTGGATAACTGCTGTTTTGGCTGATGATCCAGAATTTAACACTAGATTTAGTGAATTTGCTAAAAACTATCCTAATATACATATAGTTGATTGGGAAGCGGCATCTAAGGATCATCCCGAGTATTTTTATGCAGATGGAATACACTTAAAACCAGATGGTATGTATGCATATGCAGAAGTTATTTATAATGCCATATATGGTAATTAAAATAGTAGATTATAATAAAATATGGTATAATTGACATGTACCGGTAGGAGGTTAATATGAGTAAAAAAATAAGAATAAATATGCTTTCTATGGCAGATTCAGTTGATGGACAAGGAGTAGGATCTGCATATTTAGAATTAATGAAATTATTAAAAGAAGATGGAAAAGATGAATTTGAAATATTATTAAATGATAAAGTTAAGAATAGTGATATAATCCATTCACATACAGTAGAACCAAGAAATTATTTTAAAATGAAAAGAGCGAAAGTACCAACTATTGCGTATGTACACTTTTTACCAGATACATTAGATGGTTCAATTAAACTACCTAAATTTGCTTTTAAAATATTTAAAAAATATGTTATTAAATTTTATAAAAATGCTGATAATTTAGTAGTAGTTAATCCTATTTTTAAAAAAGATATGGTTAAAGCTGGTTTAGATGAAAATAAAATAACTTATATACCTAATTTTGTTTCTAAAGAAAAGTTTTATAAAAAGACTGATAAAGAAATAAAGGCTTTAAGAAAAAAATATAAATTAGATGATAAAGATTTTGTTGTATTAGGTGCAGGTCAAGTACAAAATAGAAAAGGAGTTTTAGACTTTGTAGAAGTTGCTAAAAAATTACCTGATGTAAAATTTGTATGGGCTGGAGGATTCTCATTTGGAAAGATTACAGATGGTCATAAAGAATTACAAAAAGTAATGGAAAATCCACCAAAGAATGTTAATTTTATAGGAATTATTCCAAGAGATGAGATGAATGATTTATTTAATGCATGTGACTTATTATTTGTTCCATCATATAATGAATTATTTCCTATGACAATTTTAGAAGCATGTTCTACAGATACTCCTATACTACTTAGAAGTTTAGAATTATATGAAGATATATTATTTAAAAAATATTTATGTGCGGATAATAATAATGATTTTGCAAAGCTAATTGAAAAACTTAGAGATGATAAAAAAGTATATAAAGAAGCAGTAGAAAATGCTAAATACATTTCAAGTTTTTATAGTAAAGATCATGTTTATAAAATGTGGGAAGAGTATTATAAAGGATTATTAAAAAAATAGGTTTATTTAAACCTATTTTTTTGTTGTTTCTTTTATTTTTTCAACCACTTTTGTTGCATTTTTTTCTCCAAATGCTTGTAATACTTCAATTGGGATAGCAAATATAATTGTATTTGATTGATCAGATGATAAATCATTTAATGTAGCTAAAGTTCTTAAGTGTAAACTACCTGGAGAATTACTTAATATTTCAGCAGCGGCTGCTAAATTATCAGCTGCTTCTTTTTCACCTCTAGATTTAGTAATAACTGCTTCTTTTTCTCTTTCTGCTTCAGCTACTTTAGCAATAACTCTTTGCATTTCTTCTGGTAATTTAACATCTTTTAATTCTACATTTTCAACTTTTATTCCCCATGGATCAGTAGCTTTATCAATGACATTACATATTTCAGAAGATATTTTATCTCTTTCTGATAATAATTCATCTAATGAAACAGCACCAACTGCATTTCTCATAGTTGTTTGTGCAAGTTGCCCTACAGCATATTGATATCTTTCAACAGCAAGAATAGCTTTTGATGCATCAAATACTTTATAATAAATAACTGCGTTTATTCTAATCGATACATTATCTTTAGTAATGGCATCTTGTTCTGGTACATCAACTGCCTTTGTTCTTATATCTACTTTACTATAAGTTTGAAATATTGGTAAAACTATTTTCCAACCTGGAGACATTATTTTTTTGAATTTGCCAAAAGAAAAAAGTATTCCTCTTTCATATTCAGATATTTGTTTGATTGAAATTAATAAAAGAAAAAGTATAATTCCTAAAATTATTAAAATGAAACTCATATAACCTCCTTTACTTAATTATAGTATATGATTGATAAAAATCAATATTAATTATTGAAAAATACAATACTTTGTTTTATACTTAAGATAGTAAAGGAAGTATGTTATATGAATTTAAGTACAGATCAAATAATAGGTATTATAGTTGCAGTTGTTGTAAGTTTACTACTTATAATAGTAATAACTTCTATTATAAAAGCAAAAAAGAATGCTAAAAAAGAACCGCCAAAAAGTATATTAGATGTAGATATAGATGGAGTAGAAGAATTTAGTGATAAAACATTTGAGTATGGATTTGAAAAGGAAGATACTATTGTTATGGAACAAGTAGTAGAAGAAAAACCAGTTCAAGAAGAAAAGAAAACTGTTAAAAAAACAACAACTAAGAAACCTGCAACTAAAAAGACTATAACTAAGAAAACAACTAAAAAGACAACTACAAAAAAAGAACCAACTAAAAAGAAATAGTTACTATTTCTTTTTTTGTTTGCCTGAATATAATTCATATAGTCTTTTAAATCTTTCGAAGTGTACTATTTCTCTTTGTCTTAAAAATGATAGTGGTGCTAATATATCTGGATCATCAGTTAAATCCATAAGATTTTCATACGTTGCTCTTGCCTTTTGTTCTGCGGCCATATCTTCTGAAATATCAGCTAGATAATCACCTGTAACTGCAAAATAAGATGCAGTAAATGGGATTCCGTTTGAATCCTGTGGATAAATTCCAAGTTTATGTTCTGTATATTGCGAACCTAATCCTTCTTTTTCTAATTCTTCAGCAGTTGCGCCATCCAATAACTGATAAACCATTGCACTAATTATTTCTAAATGTGCTAGTTCTTCGGTAGCAATGTCAGTTAATTCGCTTTTTCCAAAATCATCAGGCATAGTATATCTTTGATTCATATATCTTAGAGTAGCTGCTAGTTCACCATTCGCACCACCTGTTTGAGTAATTATATACTTTGCCATCTTAACATTTTTATTTTTAATGTTAACTGGGCACTGTAGTTTTTTTTCATATTTCCACATACTTACATCCTTTCCCATGGCCATGGAGAATTATTCCAATCCCATGTATAGTTTTCATTTATTCCTAGACATATTTTTCCATATTTATTTTCATAATCTTTAGTTAATCTATCTGCTTCATCTTTATACTGATTGTATAATCCAATTGCTTGAATATCATTTGGGTATAGATCTAAATATAAATTCATTTCATGCGCTGCGAAACAATATTCTTGGATTTTTAATAATAAATCTTCTCTTGGATTATTTGATTTAAAATCTGCAATATATTTATATGGCCAATATAAATTATCAAATATATTACCTCTATTAAAACCTTCTTTAACACTTACTAAAGTGTTATTCATAGATAAATTATCATTCATTCTTCCATTCCTTTCTTTATTATTCTATGATATTAGCTTATTTTTGTATTAGATAAAAGCCTATTTATGTTAAAATATATATTGGGTGATATTATGGATAGAATAGTTATGCATATTGATGTTAATTCAGCTTTTTTATCTTGGTCTTCTTTAAAACTATTAAAAGAAGGATCTAAAATAGATTTACGTAATGAAATATCTGTAGTATCAGGTGATGAATCAAAAAGACATGGTATAGTTATTGCGGCATCTATTCCTGCGAAGAAAATAGGAATAAGATCACCAATGAATTTGGCAGATGCTAGAAAAATATATAGAGACTTGTATGTTACTAAACCAGATAGAGAATTTTATAAAGAATGTTCTAAAAATATGATGAGATTAATAAAATATTTATTTCCAACGTATGAACAATTTTCTATAGATGAGTGTTTTGTAGAATATACAGAAATGAGAAAAATGTATGGTGATGAAGTTAAATTTGCACATAAACTAAAAGATGAAATATATAAAAGATATGGTTTTACTGTTAATGTAGGAATAGGTAATAATAAATTACTAGCTAAAATGGCAAGTGATTTTGAAAAACCTAATAAAGTACATACTTTGTATTCAAATGAAATAAAAGAAAAAATGAACCCATTACCAATAAGAGATCTATTCATGGCAGGAAAATCTGCATGTGCTAAATTAGATAGTCTTGGAATTAAAACAATAGGAGATTTAGCTAATTATGATCAAAATAAACTGGTAGGTATTTTAAAATCACAAGGTAAAATGCTTTATGAATACGCAAATGGTATTGATGATTCCCCTGTGGAAAATAGATATGATGATAGAAAAGGAATTGGTTTTTCTAAAACTTTAGAAGATGATATAGAAGATAAAACTATTCTTTATAGTGAATTAAATAATTTTTCAAAAAAGATATCTCTAGAATTAAAAAAAAGGGGATTATACGCTAGAACTATAGTAGTAACACTTAGATATACATCATTTAAAACATATAATCATCAATTAAAACTAGATAATAATACTAATATAGAAGAAGATATATTTAAAAATGCTAAATTGGCTTTTAATAAATTATGGAATTTAGAACCAGTTAGATTAATAGGTCTTAGAGTAACAGATATGTCTAATAATAATGATATACAGTTATCTTTATTTGATGAAAATCAAAAAATAATTACAGACAAAGAACTAGATAAGATAATAGATAATATTAATAAAGAATTTGGTTCAGGGACAGTATTTAAAGGATATGACAATATGAAAAAAGAAAAAATTGAAAAATGATATAAAAAATTGTATAATTTTACTATAGGAGTATTATATTATGGATGAAAATACTAAAAAAAGACTAATTGAAAGTATAAAGAATAAAGATGATGAACTATTTGCTTTGGCATTACGTGATTTTTATCAACAAGTTAAAGGAAAAACTTTTGAAGAATATGAAAAAAGTATAGGTGATATTGGTTTTTCTGAAGAAGAAAAAACAGAGTTCTTTATAAAATCATCAACTAGTGAAGATAAGGAGTTATCCGCAGAATTTAGACTTGAATTAATGCCTTGTTTTTTTGAAAAGTATATTGAGAATAATAAAGAAGAATTCTTTAAAATGTTAAAAGATAATAAAGAATTACAAGAACAGTATTCTATATGGTTTAAAAGAAATCCTGTATTAAAAACAGAGTTGTTTGATTTATATCCTAAACTATTCAATCTAGAATCAATGAGAAATAATGTATTAAATGATAATAGATTTATATCAAATAATTATTCTAGAGAGTATGAATTCTTCTCATTAATTCCGGAAGACTATTCATATCTTATTTCATTATATGATACAGAAATTGACATAAAAAGGAAAAAATCAATTGATAATGTATCAAATCTATATGTTGATAAATTCTCTGACAAATTAAGCAAGAAAGAAATACTAGAACTAATTGAATGTCATGTAAAGGTTAATATAGCAGAAAATATATTTAAGTTTAATACATTTGATAGAATGGCTGAATTTGAATATTGTTTAAAAAAGATAAGTGAAGATCCTACTTATTATCAAGTAATTAAAGAAATAATGGATAAAACAAAATTAGATATGGTTACTATAATGAAGTTTGCTAGTAAGTATGATGAAACAGAACTGTTTAAAAAAATATATTTAAGTGAAGAAGAAATCAATAAAGAAACAAATGAAAAAGTAAAGTATTTAGCAAAAACAGATAGAATTAAAGGTGCTTCAGACATAATTAATTTAGATGGTGTCAATCTTGAAGAATTAAAACAAATGGAAAAAGAAAAGGCTAAAAATATGGAAATTAATCTTGGTGGTGGACCTAGATCTAGAACTAAGAATAGTTTCTTCCCTAAATATAATAACGAAAAGGTAATAGTTAGAATTAATTCAGATGGGCAAGAAAAAATATTATTACTTCCAGACTTAGAGGGACATGAAACTGGTGTAAAAAGGATGTATGGTGATATAGAATTTCCAAATGATTGTACTCTTGGTTATCAAAGAGCAGTATATGCTGCTAAACAATTATCATCTATTACATTTATAATTGAAAATGAGAGTTGTTTCATAATTATTCCTGATAATATGACAAAGGAACAATATGAAGCAATTAGTAGAGCATTAAATAGTGCTATTCCTGATGCAGCTATTGGAATAACGGTATATAATCCAACAACGGATGACGAAGAATTTCCAATGGAAGATGATCTTTGTTCTACAAGTGAAGCAATTGATTATTTTATAGAAAAAGAAAAAAAACAGGTTAAGACTATGTAAAAAAAAGAAAAGTAATTACATTACTTTTCTTTTATGTTCTTCAACAGAATCTCTATTTTCAAGTTCTTCTTTATAGTTTTTTAGTATTCTTAATTGTTCTTCTATTTCTTTATTTTTATCTTCTACAGTCTTATCTTCTTTATTATTATCAACTATTTCTTCTTTATCTTCTTTTTTATCTTTATCTAAATTCATTAAATCTTCTATAGTTCTTTCTTTATCAGTTAATTTAAAACTCATATTATACATTTTTCTCTTTTTACTAGATACATCTGAATTACCCATAGTTAATTTTGCAAAAAATAATCTAGATTCTTTTGCATCTGTTCTATTTAAATCTTCTATATAACCATTTTTTTCTAAATCTTTTAATAGTTTATATGTTAGGGCATGACTAACAGTACTATATTCTATTTTATTTCCTTCATCATCTTTTTCTTTTAATTCTATAAACATATTAACCGCTTCTTCTTTAAAAGCTTCTGTCTTATCTTTTTTACCAAGTAGTTTTAAAAATCTAAATGGTTTTGCTAATGTATTTTGTACTATCTTACCATCATTAGAAACTGAAAATATTGAATTATCTACTTCATTTCCAGATATATCATCAGCTAGTTTAGCAGCACTTATAGTAGCAACTGGAACCATCGCAATTATTATTGGTATATTTAAAGTAATAACTGCAGCAGCTGTAGATCCCAATAATATAGCAGTGTGTAATATAGTTTTAAATGTTCTTTTCATACTATTACCTCTAATTGAATTTTAACAAAAAATGTAATTATTTTCCATATACTATGTAAAATAATTATGTAAAACTTGTAAAATTTAGTTAATTAGAATATACTTTAATTAGGAGGGTAACTTATGGAAGAAAAAGTATATAGACCTATAAATAGAGAAGAACATACTACTGATAATCCAGATGCCGTTATAAATGCAATAAAAGAAGCATATCCTGAAAGTGAAGGATTTTATTTAGAATTTGAAGTAGTAGATGCACAAGGGCCAATAAAAGCAAGAGGTAGTAAAACAGTTATTGTAGATATCTATAAGGATGATAAATATAGAAAAACATTTTAAATGTTTTTTTATTTTGGTATAATTAATAAGGGTGAACATTATGAATGAACAAATAATAAAAGAAATCGCAATTGAATTAAATATTAAAGATGAACAAGTATCTAAAACTTTAGCTATGCTTGAAGAAGGAAATACTATTCCTTTTATAGCAAGATATAGAAAAGATGTAACAGGTAACTTAGATGAAGATGCAATAAAAGCAATATCTGATGTATATGAATATCAATGTAATTTATTAAAAAGAAAAGAAGATGTAATTAGATTAATAGATGAAAAAGGTCTTCTAACAGATGAATTAAAAGATCAAATAATGAAAGCAGAAAAACTAGTAGATGTAGAAGATATTTATAGACCATATAAAGAAAAGAAAAAGACTAAAGCAACAGAAGCTATTAAAAATGGATTAGAGCCACTTGCAAAGATAATATTATCTTTTCCAGATACTTTATATGTAGATAAGTTTATTAATGAAAATGTTAAAACTAAAGAAGATGCTATTCAAGGAGCAATGTATATTATTGCAGAATATATATCAGATAATGCATATTATAGAAAATGGATTAGAAATTTTACTTATAAAACAGGTATAATTAAGTCTAAAATAAAAAAGAATGCAGTTGATGAAAAGAAAACTTATGAAATGTATTATGAATATGAAGAAGAAGTTAAATCTATTAAACCTCATAGAGTACTAGCTTTAAATAGAGGAGAAAATGAAGATGTATTATCTGTTTCAATAGAGGTAGATAAAAATAAGATATATTCATTTTTAGAAGGTAAAATGATTAAAAAAGAAAATGAATGTGCAGACCTTGTTAGAGAATCTATAAAAGATAGTTATGCTAGATTAATTGAACCTTCAATTGAAAGAGAAATAAGAAGTGATTTAACTGAAACTGCAGGTGATGTAGCAATAGAAAACTTTGGTAAGAACTTAGAGAGTTTACTATTACAACCACCAATTAAGAATAAGAGAGTACTTGCATTTGACCCAGGGTATACTAATGGATGTAAACTTGCTTGCCTAGATGAAACTGGTAAATATTTATATTCATGTGTTATTAAACCATTCGCATCATCTGAAAAGTCATTAATAGATTCTAAGAATACTTTATTAAAATTAATTAAAGAATATAAAATAGATATAGTTTCTATAGGTAATGGAACAGCATCAAGAGAATCTGAAAAACTAGTATCAGATTTAATAAAAGAATATAACTTAGATACTAAATATATAATTGTTAATGAAGCAGGAGCATCTATTTATAGTACTGAAAAAGTAGCACAAGAAGAATTCCCTGATCTTTCTCCAAATGAAAGAAGTGCTGTTTCAATAGGTAGAAGACTTCAAGATCCACTAGCAGAATTAGTTAAAATACCACCTGATGGAATAGGAGTAGGACTATATCAACATGATGTTTCAAAAACTAAACTAAAAGATAGACTAGATTTCATAGTAGAAAAATCTGTTAATACAGTAGGAGTAAATATAAATACTGCATCTACTTCAATATTAAAATATATTTCTGGTTTAACTAAAAAATCTATTGAAAAATTAATTGAATATAGAAATAAAAATGGTTTATTTAAAAATAGAAAAGAAATAGAAAAATTATTAACTCCTAAGACATATGAACAAGCAATTGGTTTTATAAGAGTACCAAATAGTGATAATGCTCTAGATAAAACAGCAATCCATCCAGAAAGTTATGGTATTGCGAATAACTTGTTAAAGCAAATATCTTGTTCTGAATTAGATTTAGGTACTGATAAACTTATTACTAAATTAGATAATATAGATTTAGAAAAAGAATCTAAAGAATTAGGTACTGATATTTACACTCTTGAAGATATAGTAAAATCACTTCAAAAACCTAATAGAGATCCAAGAGATGAATTAGATGCACCTATTTTAAAAAGTAATGTACTAGAAATAGATGACTTAGAAAAAGGGATGAAACTAGAAGGTACAGTTAGAAATGTAGTAGACTTTGGAGCATTTATAGATATAGGTCTACATAATGATGGTCTAGTACATATATCAGAAATATCAGATAGTTATATTAAACATCCATCAGATGTATTATCAGTAGGTGATGTAGTAACAGTTTATGTTAAAGATATATTTAAAGATAAAGAAAAAGTAGCTTTAACAATGAAAGAAGATAAATAATTTTACTTTTATACCAAAATATGTTATTATGTATGTAATGAGGGAAACTTCATATAATAAAAAAGGGAACATTCAGTTTTTCCAAGTTGAATGCCTACCTAGTTATTTGGATAGACATTTAATTTCTTATGAAATTAGATGTCATTTTTTTATTACGATAATCAATATGATTAGGAGTAATAAGATGAAAGATATGAAACGAAGAATGCAAATATTGTATTCTCGTTTTTTCATATTATCAAACCTCCTCTCTATGTAGATTAGAGGTAGACATCCAACAACTAAATGTTCCAATATAATTATACCAAACATTTGTACTTATACCTAGTAAAAAACGATAAAAAATATTTTTTTAGATGAAAAAGTAGGTATAACTATGAAATAAGATAAATAATCTGTATTAGGGGATAGTTATGAGTAAAATTGTGTATATTATAAAGAATTGGTCTAAAATATTAAGTGCAAAAAAAGTATTGTAACCACTTGGTATAGAGGTAGATAATATAAAAATTGATACGACTGAAATTCAAGCAGATACAGTAGATGAGGTTGCTATGCACTCTGCTAAGGAAGCTAGTGACAAATTAAAATGTTCAGTATTAAAAAATGATACTGGATTGTTTGTTGAAGCTTTAGGTGGTTTCCCAGGTCCATATACTCATTATGTTGATGAAAGAATAGGTGAAGATGGTCTATTAAAATTAATGGAGAATATAGATAATAGAAGAGCCTGTTTTATAGAAGCATACGCTTATTGTGAGTATAAGAAAGATCCTGTTGTATTTAAATCAATAACAACTGGAACAATTTCTATTAAAAAATCAGGAGAACATGGCTGGAGTTGGGATTTTATATTTATTCCAGATGGAAAAGATAAAACACTTGCAAATTATCCAGATGAAGAAAGAGTATTGTTATGGAATACGGATGCTTTATATCAGCTGGCGGATTATTTAAAGAAAAATACTAGTAAATAAAAAACTGATTATTTAATCAGTTTTTTTAGTCTTTTTTATTGTACCTTCGATTTCAATATTTTTTAAAATATTATTTTTAATATTTAATTTTATCTTTAATTCTTCTTTAGAAGGTTGTATAATTCTATATTCTTTATAATTAGTTTTTAGATAATAATAAATGGCAGTAGCTATACTAGCAGAACCACACGCTGTTTCATTATATAATGTATCTATAGCCTTTACCCATATATATGGATCAATAGTATAATCATCAATTAAAACTATTCCTAAAGCTTTTTCATTTATATTTAAACTTTCTAGAATAGATTTAATTTTATTCATTGATTTTTGTTTTAACAGTAAATCATTTGTTTCTTTATCTAAGATAACAATACTAATGCCATTTAATGACACAATTGTTTTATCATTTGTTTTAATAATGTCATTTAACTTTTTATTAATATCATATTTAATAGATATATAGTCTTTATCAATTATTCCTCTTATTTTTTTATCTAGAAAAGTAATTTCATCTTTATTAAAATTATTAATACTATAATATAAAGCACATCTAGCAGCATTAACACAAAATTCTCCTCCAGCCATTTTTAATTCATTTTTATCTATATCTAGAAATGCTACTTGTTCAACTTGTTTATATTTTTTTAATAGATAATTATTAATATTTTTTATGTCTTTTTTATTATAATTATTATCAATGACTAGGGCAGTAATATTACCACCTGGATTATATATTTCATATTCTATATTCATAATTATTCTCCTTTCTTATTTTTAAACACAAAAAAATGCTACTGCAGTAGTATCCGCAGTAGCATTTTTTATTTATATATGAATTGCGAGATACAAGCACCACAAATAGCACTTGTACCTACGAGCAGTTTTAATGTCGTATTAACAAGTGCACATTATTATGATGCTTATATACTCTTATCGATAATATAACCTTTTTATCCATAATAATCACTCCTTCTTGAAAATGATATTAACATAAATAGTTTAATTAGTCAAATTTAAAAAGGTATTAGATTTAAAAACTTGACAAAAAAGAAAACTAATAGTAAATTATATGATAAGTTTTTAAGGAGAGGGGATTGTATTTATGATATTATTATCATTATTTCTCTTTGAATTTATAATAATAGTATTACTAAATACTATGCTTTTTCAACTTTTAAATTATAAGATGAATAAATAAGAGGTTACTATTCTTTTGGGAGTTAGTTGCCGCTTTTTTTTGTTATGGAGGGGTATTATGAAAAATAAATTTTTATTAAGTGATGAAAGCACTATATCAAAAAAGGATTATGATGAAAGGTATATACTCTATAAACAATTTATTAAAATGCCAGAGTCGTTTTTTTCAAAACTAAGACATTTTCAACCTCAGATTGGATGTTTAAATTCTTGCAGTATATGTAGTAAATATGCAAGTACAAACGTGAGCGAATGGAATGAAGAAAGAATAAGAAATGTTATAGCTGCTATAAAGTATTCTACACCTAGGCATGAGAAACCATTAATTGTATGGGATCGAAATAATCATAGAAATGGAGTTATTTTTTCTTACTTAGATAATGATGTTGGTTTTTATAAGAATTTAGATTCTTTTATAGAAATACTATATAGAGAATTAGGAGTCAAAACAAGAATCTCAACAGTAGGTTTTAGTAGACATAATTCATATTTAAACAAAATGCACTCAAGAATTAGTAATTATCAAGAAAAATTAGGTGGAGTTAGATTATCATTTACTCCATATACAATTGGTTGGGCTTGCAATAACACATTATTTGATAGGAAAGAATATGAAAAAGATATGATAAACTTTTTAAAGATATACAAAACATATTATGATTATATAGGTAGTGGGTCAAGAAAATTCTGTATAGAGTTAAGATATAAACCATTTGTTGTTATTGATGAAGTAATTATGTTTAATTATAATCAAAGAAAAATAATATATGTAGATAAATATTTATTTGTTTCTAAGGATAAAAATATAAGGTTTAAAAATACAAAGATTAAAGATCCTTTTAATCATAGATTATCATTAGATAATGATGGATTAGTATTTGATAAAATTGTTTTAACTAAAAGATTAAATAGTAAAAAAGAAATAATTGATTATCTAAATAATCATTATGACGTTGAAAAAAACGTAACAATTTATAGAGTGAAAAATAGAGATGGTTATTATTATTCTATAAATCCTGTAATGAATGATAGTGGTAGTTATGGATTATATATTTATCCAAAAACTGAAAATAGGCTTAGATCTGGTTATATTAATGTCGAACGTTATTTCTTAAACTCTATTTTTGAATACAAAAAGAAAATGAATTTATCATCTAGAGATCAATTTATTGATGCCTCGTGGGATGATGTTAATAATGTTGTGAATTTGATAAAGAAAAAAACAATTAATAGAGATGAGCGTGAAGTCGAATATATTAATAATGAAATTTTACCAATGATTAACACATATATAAATGTATTAAAAAAATCAAATTATAGTCCTAGTGTTTTCTTTGATAAGAATTTTACAATTGATACAGGTATTATTTGTAATCTAGGAAGAGCAATTCATGAGTTTAAAGGATTAGTATCTGTAGAAAATGAGCCATTAACTTTAAATCATGAACGAAACTATGGAAATAGCAACAGTACTATGACTGTAGAAGGTTCTGTTTGGAGATTGAGTTGTGATTACAATGATACAATTATATTAGAATTGTTAGATTTAGCAGACACTGCCAGTTCTGATGGCCAAACCAAATCTAAAATTAAGATTAAGTTGGATTCCAAAGATAATAAAATATCTTTTAAAGATATAAAAGGAAACTATTACATCCCTGGTCAAAGAGAGATGATATAATGAGCATTTGTTTTTATAAAGAATTTGGAGAATTGGGTTATTTAGCAACATATTCAAATCATGGCTTTTATAAAGACGGAATATTTTATAAGACATCTGAACATTATTATCAATCTAAAAAATTTGATGACCCTGATGTTGTTAATAGAATTATAAATGCAAAAACTCCAAAGGAGGCATCTATCATTGGTAGAGATAGAAATAATAAAAAAAGAGAAAATTGGAAAGAAATAAAAAAGGATGTTATGTTTGAAGCTGTACTGTACAAGTTTTTGAATAATGAAGAAATAAAAGATAAATTATTAAAAACAGGAAATGAAGAGATTATAGAAGAAACTACTAAAGAAAGTTATTGGGGATGTGGTCCTAATCATGATGGTGAAAATAATTATGGTAAAATATTATGCAAAGTGAGGGATTATATAAGAAATGAACAAGAAAAAAGTAAATGTAATCGATGAACTTATAATAGAAAATCCTGGAATAGAAACAAAAAAAGAGGGTTTTCCGGATATTGGAAAAAGAGAAGATGGAAAAGATTATAGTTTTTCTGTTAAAAAAATAGAAGATGCATGGTATTTTAATAACAGTTTATATAAAATTAAAACAACTAACAAGGTATACAAATTTGGAACAGGTAATCCAATAAAATATAAATCATTTCCTTGTGCAGTAAAAACATTAAAAAAACAGTTAAATAAAAATCTTTATGAGTATCCTCCTGCTGCTGGTGATGAAACACATAGGCAAATAATATCAGATTACCTTAAAAAAGAAGGATTTCCAAATTATATTGACTTTAATAATGTAATAATTACAAATTCTACTACTGAAGGATTCTATTTGATTTTAAAATCTATTTTTAAACCTAATGATGTAATTATAATGACTTCACCTAATTATGGATTATTTGCTTTCATGCCTGAAAGGTTAAATATAAATGTAGAGGTAATACAATTAAAAAGAGAAAATGATTATAAAATAGATCCGAGAGAACTAGATTCTCTAATAAAAAGTATAAATAATGAATTAAAATTAAAATATGATAATAAAAAGGGATATGTACCAAAAGTAAGGGCCTTTTTAAATATTAATCCTAATAATCCAATAGGAAACGTTTTATCTGATAAAGATTTAAAATTATTAAATAGTATTGGCTCTGTTTGTAAGAATAATAATGTATTTATAATTGATGATTTGATATATAGGGATTTAACATATGATAGAAAACATCTAGCTAAACCTATAGGTACTATAAAAGAATATTTTAATAATACTATTTCTTTGTTTGGATTATCAAAATCTTATAATTTAGCCAAAACAAGAACAGGTTTTATTGTGGCTAATGAAGTTGTTATAAGATTAATAAGAAATAATGTATTTTATATTATGGATTCTATTTCAGTTATTCAATCTTCCCTTTTGGCTGGGACGTTTAATAATAGTAAAAAGAGAGATAAGGTCTATATAAAATATTTTAAAGACTTAATAGAAAAATATGAATATAGTATGAATGTTTGCTTAGCCTTATTTGATGGAATAGAAACTATTAAGAATACTAAGTATTATAAAAAAATCTTAAAAGATATTAAACATTATATTAAGGATGAAAAAGAAGCAAAACTAGTGTTAGAAGGAATACCTAAAGTAAAAACAGTAGTTGTTCCAGAATCGGGGTTCTTTTTATTAGTAGATTTTACTGAATTAAAAAAATATGGTATTATAAAAAATGAGAAAGAATTGGCTAGTTTGCTATATGAAAAATGTGGTATTAGAATACTAATTGGACAGTCTTTTAGTTGGATTAATGATAATGAGATTATAATAAGATTTTCATATTCATTTGAAAGTGAAACATTAATAAAAGCAATATCAAAAATTAATAATTATGTTAGAGGAGTGATAAAATGAAACAAATTGAAGTTACTACAAGAGTAAAACAATCATTAAATGATGTTAGTAAAATACTTGAAAAACAAGGCTTTTCAAAAATTAGAACAAGTAGAATTGAAGATATTTATATGACTCAATTTAATAAAGAATTATCTAAAAATAATATAATAGAAACTTTGAAGAAAAGTGTATTAATACGTTATTTGTGTGTTAATAAATCTGAAACTTTTAAGAAATTGACTTATAAAAATAAAATATATAAAGATGATATGGTTATTTCAGAAGAAAAAATAAATGTTAATATCGATGATATAAAAAATGCAGAAAAATTATTAATGGCACTTGGCTTTGAAAAACTAGTTGAAGTTAAATATGATGTTATTGTTTTTAAAAAGGATAATATCGAATTTGCTTTTCAAGACGTAGAAAACTTGGGATTATTATTAGAATATGAAAATGAAAATGATTTTTCTGGGTTGTCTGAAGAAAAAGTTATAGAAGAAAAGAATAAGATGCTAGAAGAAATTAAAAAATATAATATAATGGTTACTGATGAATTTGATGTTAAGAAAGCATATGAGTTAATAACTAAAGAATTGGGTGAATAAAATGTTAATTGTTGTTACAGGTTTGGATGGTAGTGGTACTTCTTCTATAGCAAAAGAATTGAGTAAATTAGATCATAATTCTGTTGTTGTAAAGACACCATCTCCAGAATATAAAGATAGAAATTATATTGATGATGTTGTGAGAAAAGAATCTAGTGTAGCACATATGTTATATTATTTATCTTCAACAGTGTTTGCATCTGATTATATAAGAAATAATCTAGACTATACTAATAATAATGTTTATGTTGTAAGATATTTGATAGATACAGTTGTATCAAATAGAGTTGCTGGAATCCCATTAGAATTGAATTATAATCTTTATGGGAATCAATTATTAGAACCAGACCTTACTTTATTTATAGATTTAGAAGAGCATCAAAGACAAAATAGGATAAATACTAGAGGCAAAAGTATTCTTGATGAAGTTTTGGACAAGGATGATACAAGAGAAAAATTTTTAAGTGAATTTCAAAGACTTTTAATTCCTGAAAAAACAATATATGTTGATAATAGTAAACCTTTAGAATACGTAGTAAATAAAACATATAAAGAATTAAAAGTTTATAATGAAAAATTCTTGGCTGAAAATAGAAAAATAGAATTAAAAGGAGATATATTTACTAAGAATGATATTGATTCGATATCATATAAGGCCTTGATTAAAAATAGACAAAAGGATTTAAAGTCTTCAAAAATATTAATAAAGAAATATGATAATTATGCAGGGGGAAAGGGTAATAAAGTATGATAAGAGTGTTTAAAAATGAATACGATGCATTTTTAAAAGAAATAGATAAAGTTGAAAAAGAATTAGTTGATGTTCAATTATACAAAGGAAGAATAGCTATATTTCAAGGTGATGGATGGCACGATAATCCCATTTTTAGAGAAACTGAAGTAAAAGAAAAACATTTAATAGCTAAATTGAGACTTATGAAAAATAGATTATCTGAATTAAAGATAGAAGAACGTGATGATTCAATGATTAGTTATGAAAAATTACTTTATCCTGATTTAGTTTCATTTGAAAATGGTTTTGTAGAAAACAAAGAAGAAATAAATGAAAAACAAGGTAATATTATTGAGTCTCCTATTAAAGGAAAATATATTGTTTCAGGTATACCAGGTTCAGGATTAAATAGAGTTTTATTGTATAGAATTGCTTATTTGATATATAAACATAAAATGGAAAATGATAGTATTTTATTGATAGATCAAAATGATTTTTTTAAGGCATACAATTCATATTATTTATCAAAGTTGATTACTGATGAAATAAATCATAGTTCATTAATAGAATTTACAAATGATTTTATAAATGAAAAACTGCTTTTAAGAGAGAATGATTATAATAACAACAATCCTGAATCAAAAATAAAGAAATCAATTGAGTTTAAAGAGATGATTGATAGATTTTTAGTTGATTTTTTTGATAAGTATTATGTGACAGAAGATTTTATGATTGATGGTATAAGAATTTTTGAAAAAGAAGATATCAAGAATAACCTTTTTGAAAGTAAAAATAATGAACCGAACATAGAATGGGCTAAAATGAGATATCTTACTATTTTTCAAGATAAAAAAGATGAAATATTCAACAGGGTATTAGATTATTATAAACAAATATTATCAAATTTTAGTAGTGATGATATTCGTAGAAAAGAAATACTTGAAAAAAGAAGTCAAACTATAAAATCAATAAAAAATAATGGTGTGAAATTATTAAAAAAATATTTTGCAAATTTAGATTATAAAATTTCTTATGTTTATAAATTATTTATAGAAAATATTGAATCTTATATTAGTGATTATTCTGAAATAGACATAGATGATTTTAAGGCTAAAACAATACAATTCTTAGATAAAAAGGTAGTTTTAAATGAAGATATTCCACCTTTATTATATATTGGTAGTATTTTGAAGCATCCTAAAGTTCAATATGAAAGTGTTCTTATAAATAACACTCATAATTTTGGCGATTTTCATTTTTATATATTTAATAAATTGTTTGCTAATTCATCTGTTTCCTTTTTTGAAGATGAAATTATAGCTAGTTTTGTTAATGATTGTGATGATAGGATAACAAAGATTAATAGTAATATTCTTTCAGATGAGTATTTAATATATAAATTAGATGATAATTATATAATAAATAAAACAATTATGGGTTTTGCGAATCAAGTAGCAAAAAAGATTGGTATTAGACAGATTGATTCAAAATTATATAAGGAAAATACAGAATCATTAAAAATATTAGAAAAAAATGGAGAAAAATCTAAGATTAAAGATGTGTTATCAACAATTGATGATGATTTTGAAAGAATTGCAATAGTTTATAATAATGACAAAGAAGGTAAAGAAATATATAAAGAATTATCACAAAATGGTATAGATTCTGAATTGATTTCAAAAAAGAATGCTAGTTTTAATCAAAAAGTATTAATAGTACCAATAGACTACCTTTATAATTTGGAATTTGACGGAGTAATTATAAATGATGCCTCATCAACTAATTTTTCTGATTCAAAAGAAAACTGTTTTAAGGTTTATAATTGCGCTAATTGTTGTAAAAAAGGTTTTATCATTATCTATAAAAAAGAATTAAGCAACATTTTTAATTATAGTGTCCATGTTAATTCAAAAAAAATGGTTTTAAGTAAAAATGTTATAGGAGAATCAAGTGAAAAAGAATAAAGAAGATATTGTTACTTTGATTTCTGAAAACAGTAAGGTAAATGAGTTGTTATTGAACATAAAAAGAGATAAAGAAAGATATAATAAAATTATATCGTTACTTACTATAATTGGGAATTTTAAAGATACTATTAATTTTGAATTATATGATTATGATATAGAAAAAGAAAAGTTAACATCTTATTGCTTCGATATTAATGACAATATGTTTTTGATTGTTAAAAACAAGGGAGAAAATAATTCTAATATTAAAATAATTAAAATAACAGATACGAGTGAAGAAGAATATGATATTAGATTGATGAAAAAAGCAAAAATAAATGAAGAAAATGTCAATTTGACTAAAAGTGGTAATATATATGATTTTAAATATGGAAGATTAATAACAGATGATAAATCATTTTATTCATTGTTTTTAAGGGGTGATGTTTGTTATCAAATAATAATGAATGTAGAAAAACCAATTAGCTGTAATCTTTTAGAAAGGATAAATGGCTATGAAAAACAACCAACCTTTGTGGATTTTTTAAAAATAATTGAAAATGTATTATCTGATACTGATTTAATAGATAAAAAATATGAAATAGCTTCTTATGAGCATTTTGAAAGAAAAATTTATATAAAAAATGAAGAAAAGAAACATAAAGAATTAAAATTAAATATTAATAATTCAAAAGTACTTGACAATGAATCAAACTAGTAGTAAATTGATTATTAATATTTTTAAAGGGGATGATTGTATGATAAAAAGACTCACTTGTAAAATCTTTTCATCATGCTCTCATAACAGTATTAAGCTTGCGGCTTAATACTGTTTTGTTTTAGAGGTGTTAGTATGAGTAGTTATAGTAATTTGTATAATGATTTAAAATTTAAGATTCTTAAATATAATCCAGAAGCTTTACCAATGGTTGAAAAAGCATTTAAATATGCAGAAAGTCTTCATGAAGGGCAAAAAAGAAAAAGTGGTGAACCTTATATAATTCATCCACTTAATGTTACTTATATACTTGCAGAATTACATGCTGATCAAGATACATTATGCGCAGGACTTCTTCATGATACATTAGAAGATACTAAAGCAACAAAAGAAGAATTAAAAATAGAATTTAATTCAGAAGTAGCAGAACTAGTTGATGGAGTTACTAATATTAGTAAAATGAATTTTACTAATAAAGTTGATGAAGATAACGCTAATGCTAGAAAAATATTAAATAGTTTGAAAAAAGATGTAAGAATTATAATTGTAAAACTTGCTGATAGACTTCATAATATGAGAACGCTTGAACATATGAAACCAATAAAACAAATAGAAAAATCGATAGAAACTTTAAATATTTATTCGCCTTTAGCGTATTATATAGGTGCTTATGATATTAAATCTGAACTAGAAGATATTGCTTTTTCATATTTAAATCCTGATAAGTATTTGGAAATAGAAGAAATGAAAAAAAGAATTAAAGAAGATAATGCTCTTAGTTTAAGGGAAATGAGAGAAAATATACAAAAGTTATTAGATCTATCTAGTGAAAATAAAATAATTGGTAATGAGTTTTATGTTAAAGATTATGAATTTAAGAATGCATATGGAATATATCAAAAACTAGAACAAAATAAAAAAATAAATGAGATACATGATTTAATAATGTTAAAAGTAATACTTGAAAGAGTAAGTGATTGTTATGGTACAATAGGTCTTGTTCATTCACAATATAAACCTATTAATAAACATTTTAAAGATTATATATGTAGTCCAAAAACAAATATGTATAAATCACTTCATACTACTGTGTTAAGTCCAAGAGGTAGACCAGTTCAAGTTCAAATAAGAACAGCTAATATGGATAGAGTTGCTTCTAATGGAATAACAACTTACTGGGATTTAAAAAAGGGTGAAGCAAGAGTTGTAATGCAAAGAGAATTAACTGAAAAATTACAGTTCTTTAAATCATTAACACAGATTGATACAATGTTTGAAGATAATGAAGAATATATTTCTAAAGTTAGAGAAGAAGTATTCTCAGATAAAATATATGTATTTACACCAAGAGGGGATGTAATAGAATTACCAAAGGGAGCTACACCTATAGATTTTGCTTATGCAATACATACTAGAATAGGTGATAATATGATTGAGGCATATGTTAACGATGAAAAAGTTAATTTTGATCATGAATTAGAAACTAATGATAGAGTTTATATAAAAACTGATATTAATTCCAAAGGACCAGATTCATCATGGCATAATATATGTAAAACATCAAAAGCGAAAAGATTTGTATTAAAGAATAATATTGACATAAGTAACTAAAAGATTTATAATCTAAATATCTTTAAATCCTTTGAAGGGAAGAGTAAAAAGATGGATTTTTAAGAGAGTCTAGGGTTGGTGAAACTAGATAAAGTAAGTCTTTTGAACATGGTCCCTTAGTAGGAGATTAATTGATATGTAAATTAATTCAGGTGTGCCTGTTACAGCACTAAACCATACTGGTTATTAAGGTTAATATAGTAATATATTAATGAAAAAGAGTGGTAACACGTTAATTCGTCTCTTAGAAGCTTTCTTCTAGGAGTTTTTTATTTAAGGAGGGATATTATGAACGTAGTTATAGGAATAAGTTGGCCATTTGCAAATGGTGATCTTCATATTGGACATGCAGCATCATCTTTACCAGGAGATGTTATAGCAAGATACCATAGATTAAAGGGTAATAATGTATTAATGGTATCTGGTACTGATTCACATGGTACTCCAATTGAAGTTAAAGCTTTAAAAGAAAATAGAAATCCAAAAGATATAGTATCAGAATGTCATGAAGCTTTTACTAAGGACTGGAAAGATCTTGGTATGAGTTTTGATTTATTTAATAGAACAGATGATGATTATCATAAGGAATTTGTTCAAGAACAATTTAAGAAATATTATGAATATGGATATCTATTTGAAAAAGAAGAAGAACAATTATATTGTGAAAACTGTAATATGTTTCTAGCAGATCGTTATATATTAGGTACTTGTCCAAAATGTGGTGCTGATATTAAAGGTGATGAATGTGAAAAATGTGGTAGTTTATTAACTATTGATGAAGTTAAAGATACAAAATGCGCAATATGTGGTAAACCTACTACTAAGAAAGTTAATAAAAATTTATATTTTAAATTATCTGAATTTGAAGATGAAATAAGAAAAATGTGTGAAGAACATAAATCTTTATGGAGAGATAACGCAGTTAAATTTACTGAAAGATATTTAAATGAAGGTATACCTGATAGATGTATATCAAGAGTTCAAAAGTATGGTATAGATATACCTGTTAAAGGATATGAAGATAAAAAATTATATGGTTGGTTTGAAAATGTATGGGGTTATGTAACTGCTGCTAAAAAAATAGCAGAAGAAAAAGGACTAGACTGGAATGATTATTGGAAAAAAGATAGAGATAATAAAGTATATTTAGTACATGCTAAAGATAATATTCCATTTCATACAGTTATATTCCCAATACTATTATTAGCAACTAAAGATGGATATAAAATGCCAGATAAAATAGTATCTGATGAATATGTTAATATTGAAGGAGAAAAACTATCTAAGAGTAAAGGCAATTATATTCCAATTAGACATTTACTTGATAGATATTCTGTTGATACAACTAGATATTTCTTGACAAGTAATGATCCAGAAAATAAAGACTTTAATTTTACTTGGGAAGGGTACATTAATTCTCATAATGGAGAACTTCTTGGTAAATGGGGTAACTTTGTAAATAGAACACTTCAATTTATTAATAAATCTTTTGATGGAAAACTTTCTAATACTGAAGTAGATACTGATATTGAAACTAAATTAAAAGAATTATATGATAAAGTAGGAACTAATATTGATAATGGTGATATTAAATTAGGTATAGAGAATATATTTGAATTTATAGCGTTCTCTAATAAATACTTTGATGAAAATGAACCATGGAATTTAGCAAAAACAGACAAAGATGCTTGTGAAAAAGTATTATATAATTGCTGTAATATAATATTCAATATTAATAATTTATTAAAACCATATTTAATTGAATCTACAGTAAAAGTAGAAAAATATTTAAATAGTAATATTAATGAATGGGAATATGTTAAATTAGATAAAGTAGATTTATCTAAAGAAATAGATGCGTTATTTCTTAGATATGATAAATCATTAATTGATGAAGAAAAAAGTTTACTTGGAAAATAATTGACAACAAATAATTAATGTGTTAATATTTAGTCATAAATCGTTGATGAGGACATGATTTATATAATAATTATATAGAGAGTTAGTGTTTGGTGAAAACTAATTAATTATATATAAATTCCTACCTTTAAGTGAAATGTAAACATTTTCGGTTTAAAAGCCGTTATCTAATTAAGTTAAATTAAGGATGGTACCGTCATTAGACTCCTTGTCTTGGGTATCATCTTTTTTTTTATTATAAAGGAGGTAATAGAAATGGCAAATAATAAAATTACTAAAAGAAGTGAAGACTTCGCAAAATGGTATACTGATGTAGTTAGAGCAGCATCACTTGCAGATTATTCATCTGTAAAAGGTTGTATAGTTATGGAACCAAATGGATATGCTATTTGGGAAAAAATGCAAAGTATATTAGATAAAGAATTTAAAAAGTTAGGACATGTTAATGTACAAATGCCTTTATTAATACCAGAAACTATGCTTCAAAAAGAAAAAGATTTAGTAGAGGGATTTGCTCCTGAAGTTGCATGGGTAACAAAGGGTGGAGATAAAGAACTAGAAGATAGATTATGTATAAGACCTACATCTGAAACATTATTTTGTGATTATTATAAAGATCATGTTAGTTCATATAAAGATTTACCAAAACTATATAATCAATGGTGTAATGTAGTTAGATGGGAAAAGGAAACTAGACCATTTCTAAGAGGAAGAGAATTCTTATGGCAAGAAGGTCATACTATTCATGCTAATAAAGAAGAAGCTATGAATGAAACTAATCAAATGCTAGATGTTTATTATGATTTCTTTCATAATTATTTAGCTATTCCTTCGATTAAGGGTAAAAAAACAGAAAAAGAAAAGTTTTCAGGTGCAGAATATACACTAACTAATGAAGCTCTTATGTTTAATGGAGTAGCACTTCAAGCAGGTACTTCTCATTATTTTGGACAAACATTTGCTAAAGCATATGATGTTAAATTTAATAATAAGAATAATGAATTAGAATATGTATATCAAACTAGTTGGGGAACAACTACTCGTATGATAGGAGCATTAATCATGGTTCATAGTGATGATAATGGTCTCGTTTTACCACCAAAAATAGCTCCAAAACAAGTAGTTATTATTCCTATTGGGGATGATGAAAAAGTTACTAGTTTAACTAATAAGTTTAATGAAGAATTAAATGCAAAAGATATAACTACTTATATAGATAATTCTGATAAATCACCTGGATTTAAGTTTGCTGAAGCAGAAGTAAATGGAATACCAGTTAGAATAGAAGTAGGTAAAAGAGATTTAGAAAATAATACTATTACTATAGCAAGAAGAGATACAGGAGAAAAGTATACTGAATCAGCTGATATTAATATAGTAGAGTATATAACTAAATTACTTGATACTATTCAAAATGATATGTTAGAAAGAGCTACTAAAAGAAGAGATGAATTAACTTTTGAAGCTCATAATTTAGATGATATGAAAAAGATATTAGATACACAACCAGGATTTATACATGCTATGTGGTGTGGTAATAAAGAATGTGAAGAAAAAATAAAAGAAATAAAAGGTTGTAAATCTAGATGTATTTTAGAAAATGAAAAATCAATAGATGATAAATGTGTATGCTGTGGTAAAGAAGCTAAATATCTTGTCATCTGGGGAATACAATACTAGGAGGATTTATGAAAAATACTTTTAAAGAAAAATTTCCAAAGTTATATGATGAGAATGCAAAAAGATATAGATTAGAACCATTATATGATGGTGGAGATTGTGGTTCAATATATAAAGATAATGATGTTAATATTAATAAAAAAATATTTGAAATGCAAATAGAAAATATTAAAAGAAAGAAATTATCTAAACAAGAACTAGATTGTATTCAAATAAGAAAAACTAAAATATTAAAAAAGGTTTTATAATGAATATATTAGATAGTTTATCTAAATCTAAGTTTAGGAGTAGTTTTCATCTTAATAAAAAGATGAAAGAATATGTTTTAGAAAAAGGATTAGATAAAATAGAAGAACATGCTTATGATTTTATTAATAAAAGATTAAAACCCGAAATAATAACTAATGATGGTAAACAAACTCCTATGAAAGGACACCCAGTATTTATTGCTCAGCATGCAACAGCTACTTGTTGTAGAGGATGTCTATATAAATGGCATAAAATACCAAAGGGAGTAGAATTAACTAATAAACAAGTTGATTATATAGTTAAAATAATAATAGAATGGATAAAAAGAGAGATGTGATATAATGACACAATTAAAAAGAGATATAAAAGATTTATGGATAGTAGTAGTTGGAATAATAGCCTATATAACTATAACTGATATTATATTTGGGTATTGTTGCCCAGTTAGAATAATATTTCATCATGAATGTCCTGGGTGTGGGTTAACACGAGCATTTCTATCCTTTTTTAAAGGAGATATATCTGCTGCATTACACTATAACTATACATTTGTTTTTTGGTTAATATCATTTATATTATTAATTATACATAGATATATAAAAAAACTATTCTTTAATCCATTTCCAATACTATTCATTATTTCAGCAATTGCTTCAATTATTAGATACTTATTAATAGTAATGTTTAAAATGCCTATTTTTTAATAGGTTTTTTTCTTGATTATAATAAAGAATAAGTGTAAAATAGTATTGCGTGTTTTAAGTAAGAAAGGTTTTATATATGATAAGAATATTCAGTAATTTAAAATTAAAAGATTGGTTACTCATACTTGTTATTATAGGTTTAATATATGCACAAGTATGGCTAGATTTAAAAATGCCAGATTATATGTCAGAGATTACTAAGTTAGTACAGACTGAAGGTAGTCAAATGAATGATATTATTAGTAATGGTGGAATGATGCTTTTATGTGCATTTTTAAGTTTATTAGATGCAGTAGTAGTTGGCTTTTGTACGGCATTATTATCAGCTAATTTATCTATGAATATTAGAGAAAGACTATTTAATAAAGTAGAAAATTTATCTATGGCTGAAGTAAAGAAATTTTCAACAAGTAGTTTAATAACAAGAACAACTAATGATATAACACAAATTCAAATGTTTGCGGCTATGGGACTTCAACTACTTATTAAAGCTCCATTAATGTCGGTATTAGCAATTCTTAAAATACTAGATAAGAATATGGAATGGACTATTTTAACAGGTGTTGCTGTTGGAATACTTTTATTAACTGTTATTATATTAACTTTAATAGTTATTCCTAAGTTTAAAGTAGTTCAAAAATTAACAGATAAATTAAATGGAGTTACTAGAGAAAATATTAATGGTATTAGAGTTATTAGAGCTTTTAATGCAGAAGATTATCAAGAAAATAAATTTAATGATGTTAATGAAGATTTAACTAAAAAACAATTATTTAATCAAAGAACATTTTCAGTATTAATGCCAGTTATGAACTTGGTATTATTTGGTTTAACACTAGCTATTTATTATGTTGGAGCTGTTATTATAAACGATGCTGCAATAGGTGAAAAAGTAGGTATATTTGGAGATATGATTGTATTTAGTAGTTATGCTATGCAAGTAATCGCATCATTCTTAATGTTAGCATTTATATTTATGATATTACCAAGAGCGTCTGTTTCAGCTAATCGTATCAATGAAGTTTTATACTCTAAAAATATGATTAAACCAGGGAATTTAAAAAAGAATAAAAATAATGAAGAAGGAACAGTTGAATTTAAAAATGTATTCTTTAAATATCCAGATGGTGATGAAGATCTACTTAGAGATATTAGTTTTAAAATTAATAAGGGTGAGACATTTGCTATTATAGGATCTACTGGTAGTGGTAAATCTTCTATTATTAATTTGATTCCAAGACTATATGATGCAACTGGTGGAGAAATACTAGTAGATGGAGTAAATGTTAAAGAATATGATGAAGAATATCTTAATGATAAGATAGGTTTTGTTACGCAAAAAGCAGTACTATTTAATGGTACAGTTGAATCAAATGTTATGTATGGTAAAAAAAGAATGTCTAAAGATAAAATAAAAGAAGCAATTAAAGTAGCTCAAGCAAAAGATTTTGTTGAGAGCATGGATAAAAGTTATGAATCTCATATAGCTTCTGGTGGTACAAATATTTCTGGAGGACAAAAACAAAGATTATCTATCGCAAGAGCTATAGCTAATAATCCAGAAATATATATATTTGATGATTCTTTTTCAGCATTAGATTATAGGACTGATAGTAATTTAAGAAAAGAATTAAAAAAATATACTAAAAATGCAACTACAATTATAGTTGCTCAAAGAATTGGAACTATTATGAATGCTGACAAAATATTAGTAATAGATGAAGGTAAAATAGCTGGTTTAGGTACACATAAAGAATTATTAAAAACTTGTGATGTATATAAACAAATAGCGTTATCTCAATTAACAGAGGAGGAATTATTCAATGAGTAAAGAAGAAACTAGACATGAACCTCCTAAGGGTAGAGGACCTATGGCAGTAGGTGAAAAAGCAAAGGATTTTAAAGGTTCTATAAGAAGATTATTTAAAGAAGTAGGTAAGTTTAAAGGAATAATGTTAGTAGCAATAATATTATCAATTATTAGTGCTATATTGATGATATATGCACCTAATAAACTAACAGAATTAACTGATGAAATAACAAAAGGATTATTCCCAAATTCTCAAGTAGACTTTTCTACCTTGAACAGAATTACATTATTTTTGGTAACTTTATATGTAACAAGTGCTCTAGCTGGATATATCCAATCCCTAATAATGGCTACTGCATCAAATAAATTTGCAATGAGATTAAGAAAACAAATTTCTGATAAAATAAATAAACTACCATTAAGTTATTTTGACAAAAATAGATCTGGTGATACCTTATCAAGAGTAACAAACGATGTTGATACTATAGCACAAGGAATGAATCAATCACTTGCTGGTTTAGTAAGTAATGTTGTTATGCTTTTTGGAACTTTGATTATGATGTTTGTTACTAATGTGTTATTAGCTTTAACTGCTGTTGGCGCATCAATTATTGGATTTATTGGTGTGTCACTAATATTAAAAAAATCACAAAAACACTTTAAGGCTAGACAAGTTGAATTAGGTAAATTAAATAGCCATATTGAAGAAGCATATTCTGGTTTAAATGTAGTTAAGTTATATAATGCTAAAGATGATTCTAAAAAAGAATTTGATAAGTTAAACAAAAGAGTTAAAGAAGAAAACTTTAAGAGTCAATTCTTATCTGGAATAATGATGCCACTTATGAATTTTATAGGTAATTTTGGTTATGTAGCAGTATGTATAGTTGGTGCTTTATTAACTATGAATGGAAGTATTACATTCGGTGTTATAGTGGCATTTATGTCATATGTTAGAATGTTTACAAATCCTTTATCACAAATAGCACAAAGTTTTACATCTCTTCAATCTAGCGCAGCAGCTTCTGAAAGAGTATTTGAATTCTTAGATGAAAAAGAAATGGAAGATGAAAGTAATATTACAACTGAAATAAAAGAATCAAAGGGACATATTGAATTTGATAATGTTGAATTTACATATGATGGAAATGATAAACCAACAATAACAGGTTTTAGCGCAGTAGCTAAAAAAGGTCAAAAAGTTGCTATAGTTGGCCCTACAGGTGCAGGTAAAACAACAATAGTTAATCTATTAATGAAATTTTATAATATTAATGGTGGAGATATAAAGATAGATGGAAAAAGTATATTTGATATAAAAAGAGATAACGTTCATAGATTATTTACAATGGTATTACAAGATACATGGTTATTTGAAGGAACAATAAAAGAAAATATTATTTATAATAGAAAAGGTATAACTGATGAAGAAGTAGTTGATGTTTGTAAAAAAATAGGATTAGATTATTTTATTAGAACATTACCTAATGGATATGATTCTATGCTTTCAGATAATGAAACTTTATCAATAGGTCAAAAACAGTTATTAACAATCGCAAGAGCCATGCTTGATAAAACACCATTCTTAATACTAGATGAAGCAACATCAAATGTAGATACTAGAACTGAAGAATTAGTACAAAAAGCAATGGATAAACTTTCTAAAGATAAAACTTCATTTATTATTGCTCATAGATTATCTACAATAAAAAATGCAGATTTAATTTTAGTTATGAATAAGGGAAATATAATTGAACAAGGAAATCATGGTGAATTAATGAATCAAAAAGGATTCTATTATGATTTATATAATTCTCAATTTGAATTATAAGTATTTACAATTAATAAAAAACAAGTATAATAATTTTGCTTAAAAAGAAAGAAGTGATATTATGACGTTATTTAATGAAAAAATTAGAGAATTAGAGGAAATCAAAAATACAGAAGATTCATTGTTTGATAGAAATTATTATAAAAAAGAAGATGATTATAAAAGAGTAATAAAAGAATTATGTGATTATTACGTCGATGGATCAGTAGCGGGTAATTATTTTTCTGAAAAAGTTGCTGAAGATTTATCAAAATCATTATTTAATGGATTTTCTATTGTTGAATCAGAAGATGAATTTTATGCTTTATCAGATTTAGGAGAAGAAATAGTTTTTACCGAATATAAAGAAATGAGTTCTATTACTTATAGAACTGCTGATGGTATGAAAGATTATAAAATTTATAGATCTAGGAATCATGCGTTTGTTAGAGAAGAAGATTATTCGAAAACAGAAGATTCTATTGAATCTAGAGGATTAAGGGTGTATAATTTAAATAGGGAACCTATATTTGAAAGATCAAAAAAGTATATAATAAGAAATATGGATGATAAAAAAACAATTATAGTAGAAAAATATAGTTATAAAAATGATAAACTAAAAAAAAGTATTTGTTCAACAACTACTATGGGAGAAACAACTATGGAAACAAAATTTGATAAAGTAGTTGATGAATCAAAATATAGAATAAAAGATGGGGAATTATTTGTTATTAATGAAAATGATTCTCAAGTAATGGAAAAGAATAATAATTTGTTAATTAGATTATTAAAATTATAGGAGTTATATGAAAAGACAGGATATTTTAGTTAAACCAAAAATTGTTGATAAGAAAAAGGTATTAATAAATTTTGATTTAGGTGAAGAAGCAATTGGTATATTTTTAGATTATTCAATAAGATTTTATAAAAAATCAATTGATAAAATAATTTGTTCTTGGAATAGAAAACAAAAAAGATTTATTTATGCGAATAGCTTTGATTTTACTGTTATAGATAATGGAAAAGAATCAGATTATTTATTATTAACCGGATGTCCTGATTTAAAAGATTATGATTTAAAAAGTGGAATATATGTAGTATATTCTAAAGATTATTTTGAAATAGTTTCTAGAAGAGATTTGAATAACTATATGGAAAATTATGGTTATGATTTTAGGTGCCCAGATGATTTTGATTTAATTGATCAAGTTGTTATTACCAAAGAAAAAAAGAATACTATTAAAAAATAATTATAGGTGATAAAATGATAACTGTTTTTAAAAAGATAGAAAAGAATAAGGAAAATTTATTAGGAATTAAAGAAATTCAAAATGTTAGTGAATTGAAAAAACCATTTTTGTTATGTATATCAGCTCAAGACATGCATGATAAATCTGTTTATGGAATAGTTAAAATAGGGGCACAATCTGCTAGAGTCAATACTAATGAAGAAATGGCTTCTGGTTTTAAAATAGATGAATTTCCAGTTGATTTTTTAGGTGTTAAATATAAACAAGAACAAGGAACAAAAAAGGAACAAGAATTATTAGATAAATTAATAATTCCATATTTATTTAATAGTGAAGATAAAAGTGTAGATTATTTAGAAAAAAGGGCAAGAAATATTAATATAATGACTTATTGTGATGGAACATTAGATTATATTAGATTAGAAAAATTATTAGTTGAAAGATTAGAACAATTAGGTTATTCAAGAGAGTATGTAGAAAGAATAGTTTCTCAAATATCATTAACTGCAATAGGTACTATAGTTGATACAAGTGAACTAATTGCGAATACAATGAAATTTGTAGATGTTAATGATGATGAAATTTCTAATGATAAAACATATGAAATAAAAAAAGAATTAAATGAGAAAAGAAAGAAATCAACTTGCGTAAAGGAAACTAAATCTAATAATGTTACTTATTATTATGATGGTTCTGGAGAACATGAATTAAGAGAATATTTAACTGATGGAGTATTAGTAAAACCTGTTTTATGTAGTGTGGTATCTTATTTTTTAAATAAGTCTATTCAAAATGAAAAAAAGTCATCTGAAGATTTAATGCAATTATATGAAAAATTTGGAAATGAAAATTTAGATCCAAGAAAATTAATGGATTATTTAGATAGAAGTTTGAGATATAATGGTGCACCAAAATATACTGAATCTGAAGCAAAACTAAGAAAAGAATTAGATGAATCATATAGTTCTTTATTTGCTGTTTCAAGAGATCTAGTATATAAAACTAAATCAAATGATGAAAATGAAAGAAAAATAAGAGAATTAGTAGAATCAATACATGAATTTAGTAGTGAGACAACTTTTTATCAAATAATGGGTAAGTTAGGACTGTGGAATGTAACTGGTGATTATAGTCAATTGCCTAGTGATAAAGAGATAAGAGAATTATATGAAAGTAGTTTAGATAAGCCTAAAATGTTCTAAAAAAGATATATTTTTTAAATATATCTTTTTTTGTTGAAATTACTTTTAAAATATAGAAAAAAATGGTATACTATAAAATGTATAATAAGAAAGTATATGATAGGAGTCTGTGTTTTATGAGAAATATTAAAAAAATATTATTAGTTTTATTAATGATTACAACATTTTTTGGAATAACAAATGTTAAAGCATTGGAAAAGGATATACAAGTAACTGATATAAATGTTAAAGAAAAAAGTGGAACAATTACAGTAGTTGATCCAGTAGTAACAGATAATGAAGTTACAAGTAATATAACATTTAATCAAAAAGATGACTTTGTTACTTTTGAATTAACACTAAAAAATAATGAGTCAAAAAAATATAAGATAGAATCTATAACAGATAACAATACTAACAACAATATAAAAGCAGAATACTCCTTCAACAAAGACTACATATCTACAGGTGAAACTAGTAAGGTAACAATAAAACTTACATATAAGAATCAGTTATTAAATGTAGATCAAATATCATTAAATGATTTAACTATTAAAATTAGTTTAGTTAATGAAGATGGTGACAGTGAGGAAATAATAATAAATCCTACCACAGGAGATAATATTTTTCATTACTTATTACTATTAATAGTAGCATTAGTGGGAATAGGATTAATAGTAGCAAAAAAGAAAATAAAAGGAATTAAAATCGGAAGTTTATTTGTAGTATTAGCAGTAGTATTATTACCACTTGCTGTATTCGCAAATGAGAAATATGAAATAAAAGTAAAATTTAATGATATTGTAATAAAAGGTGAATTTGAAACTTATAGCATAAGCATAGATCCAGGAAATGGAGCACCAGTTGAAACAAGACAAATTACATATGGACAAAAGATTGGAGATTTACCAGCTGATCCAAGTAAAGACGGATATACATTTGATAAATGGGTAGATGAAGAAGGAAATGAAGTAACAAAAGATACAGTAATTACAAAAGAGATTAGTGTAATCGCAAGTTATAATTTAGTAACATATAACATAACATATGATTTATCTGGTGGAAACTTACCAAGTGGAAAAAGTAATCCAGAAACATATACAATAGAAAGTCAAAGTATAACATTAAATAATCCAACTAAAGAAGGATATACATTTACAGGCTGGACAGGAACAGGAATAGAAACACAAACAACAAGTGTAACAATACCACATGGTTCAACAGGAGATAGAACATATCAAGCAAATTATTCAGCAAGTGATGATACAGCATATAAAGTAATACATAAATTTGCAAAACTAAATGGTGAATATGATACTGAAGAAGTAATAGAACATGGAACAACAGGAACAACAGTACCAGCGCCAAGAAAAACAAGAACAGGATTTGTAACACCAACAGTACAAAATGTATATATAGCAGCAGATGGAAAAGCTGAAATAACATATACATATGAAAGAGAACTATATTCATTTAGTATTCCTGATAGAACATATATAGATGAAACAGTAAGTACACCAAATGAATCATATCCATATGAAACACCAATAACAGTAAAAGCATTGGAAAGAGAAGGATATGGATTTACATGGGATGATGGAGTAACAGATTATGAAAGAACATTTGATTTAACAAGTGCAACAAGTTTAACACCAGTATATACACCAGATCAAAATACACCATACACAGTAAAACATTATAAAATGAAAATTGCAGTTGATGATTATGAATTAGCTGAAACACAAGAATTATCAGGAGAAACAGATAGTCCAATAACACCAGCAGTAAATACATATGAAGGATTTACTTCTCCAGCAACACAAAGTACAACAATAGGTGGAGATGGACATACAGTAGTAGAATATTACTATACAAGAAATCAAGTAACAGTAACAATGTCAAATACTGATTATATCGTTGAAGGAGACTTAACTGGATCATATTATTATGAACAAGAAATTACATTAACAGCAAAAGAAAGACCAGGATATACAATGACTGGTTGGACAACAGGAGAAACAACTAATCCAGTAACAATAACAGTAGGAACATCTGATTTTTCGGTTGGACCTGAATATACAGCAAAAACAAATACTCCTTATATAGTAAATCACTATCAAATGAATTTAGATGGAGAACATTATACAATAGCTGAGACAGAAGATTTAACAGGAACAACAGATAGTCCAATAACACCAGCAACTAAAACTTATGATGGATTTACATCACCAGAAACATATACAACAACAATATCTGGAAATAATGATACAGTAGTAAATTATTACTATACAAGAAATCAATATACATTAACTATTACAAATAGTCAGTTTGTAGTAGAAGATAAGAGTGGACCACACTATTATGATGAAGAAATAACATTAACAGCAATAGATAGACAAGGATATACATTTGCAGGATGGAATACAGGAGAAACAACAAAGACAATAACATTTAGTATGCCAGTAGATGGAATAACAGTAGAGCCATTATATACAGCAAGTGATAGTACTACATATTCAGTAACACATAAATATAGAAAATTAACTACTGAAGAAGAATATGAAGTAGTAACAGTTAATGGTACAGGAACAACTGGTGATACAATACCAGCTCCATTAAGACCTCAAACTGGATTTGTTACTCCAAATCAAGTAAATATAACAATAACTCCAGATGGAGAAGCAAACGTAGTTTATACATACCAAAGAGAAACATATACATTTAGTATAACTGATAGAACATACTTAGATAATACATCAACACCAAATGATACTTATCCATATGGAACAACAATTACTTTAAAAGCAATAGAAAGAGAAGGATATTCATTTAAATGGAGTGATAATGTAACTGATTTAGAAAGATCATTTGAATTAGAATCAAGTGTAACAAATTTATCACTAATTTATACAGCTAATGCTTATACATTAACAGCACACGCTAATAATGGTGCAATAGCTGAAACAACTGGATGGACAGGAACAGGTGATACTGCTACTAAAGAAATAACATATAATTCAACTTATGGTACTTTACCAACAGTAAGTAGAACAGGATATACATTAGATAGATGGAATACTAGTCAAGATGGTAATGGTACTGATATAACATCAGCAACAACAGTTACAACTACTAGTAACCAAGATATATATGCTATATGGACACCAAGAGAAGATACAGCATATAAAGTAATTCATAAAAAACAAAATGTTACTTTAGATGGATATGAAGACATAGTTGAAAATTTAACAGGAACTACAGGTGCACTAATAACACCAACAGTTAATACATATACTGGATTCATATCACCAAATGCTGAAACAACTACAATAGCAGCAGACGGTTCAACTGAAGTAGTATACACATATAATAGAGAAACATACACTGTATCATTTGATACAGATGGTGGTTCTACAGTACCAGCGCAAACAGTTGCTTATGGTGCTAAAGTAACAGAACCATCTGATAATCCAACAAAAGAACATTATAACTTTATTGATTGGTATACAACAGATAGTTACAGTACTGCATTTGATTTTGCTGAAACAACTATCTCAGGGCCAACTACAATATATGCAAAATTTGAAATAAAAACATTTACAGTATCATTTGATACAAATGGTGGTTCTACAGTACCAGCACAAACAGTATCATATGGTGGATTAGTATTAAGACCAACACCAGATCCAACAAAAACAGGTTTAACATTTGATGATTGGTATACAAATACTAATTTCAATACAAAATTTGATTTTGCAAATACTCAAATAACAGATACAACTACTATATACGCAAACTTTATTGATACTTGTGGAACATTTAGCACAGATTCATGGTCAACAATTAAAACTAATTTTGCATCTGATCCAAACTATTATGGAGTAGGTTGTGAAAAAGAAGTAGAAATTGATATGAATGATGATTCAACTCCAGAATCATATACAGCAAGAATTGCTAATACAAGTTCACCAAGTGTGTGTGAAACAAGTGGTTATTCACAAACAGCATGTGGTACAGTAATAGAATTTGTTGATATCGTAGAAATGAGACAAATGAATAGTACAAATACAAATGCAGGAGGATGGAAATCAACAGCGATGGTAACATATTTAAATAGTGATTTTTATAATAAGTTACCAAGTGACTTACAAGATATAATAATTCCAACATATCCAATAGTATCAGGAAGTGGAAGTGGAGGAGTATCAGATAATATAACAGAAGAAGATATAACAAAGAATAAAATATATTTATTATCAGGAAGAGAAGTAGGGTTGGATTTAGAATATGACAATAAAAAGGATGTAACAACAGAAACAAGAACACTAGATTATTATTCAGCAAATAACAATAATAATGCAAGAAAAAAGAGAAACTTAAGTGGAAATGCACAATATTGGTGGCTGCGCTCGGCTAGTTCTAGCGCTGCTGTCGCTTTCTGCAATGTGTACAGCAACGGCACCAGCCGCAGTAGCAATGCAGCCCTTAGTTATGGGGTTGCTCCAGCATTTAGAATAGGAATAGCTCCGTCATTTACAGTATCATTTGATACAGATGGTGGATCAACAGTTGCTGATATAGAAGTAGATGCAGGTGATTCAATTAATGAATTACCTACACCTACAAAAGCTGACTCTGTCTTCATAGGCTGGTTTGAAAGTGTTACCGATGAAAATCCGGTTACTGAGCCATATACTCCTAGTGGAGATATAACTTTAATAGCTAAATGGAATAATATAATTTGTAAGAAAGCAACTACATTACATACTGAAACATGTAATCAAACAAATTCAAGTAAGTATTGTTCAGGAGATGGATATACTAATGGAGATACTATAACTTATGGTAATATAGTTTCTTCAGATACATATGAAGCTGGAGATGCATTTGATTGTGATGTAGATGGAACAGGATATAATCAAAGATTCTATTATTTAAGAACTAATGATAATAAAGCAGTATTAATATCTAATAAGAACTATACTGAAGCAAGTAAACAAGCTGATCAAAATATATCATTTATATATTCTCAAGCTCATGATCAATTACCAACAACTAGTGATTGGGGTAATTTACCAGTTAAGTTTGATGGTAAACCAGCTAGATTAATAACAATGGAAGATTTACTTACAGTTACAGGAGCAAGTAATCCTAGTGATATAACTTCTAATGGTTCATTAAAAGGATATGAATTCTTATTTGAAAGTAGTAATTTCTCTGGTATAGGAGAAAGATCAACTCAATGGGTTGAAGAGATATCTTCTACAGAAAGATATAGATATCGTAACGATCAATACAACTTAGCTAAAGTTAACTCTGGAGAAGAAAATACAAGTAAAAATCCTGTTAGACCAGTTATTGAAGTACCACTAAATTTAATTGAGGATGCCTATGTAGTTAAATTTGATGCTAATGGAGGAAATACTACTTCAGAATATTCAAAAGTAATAAAAGGAAATAGTTTAGGTACACTACCTACTGCTACAAGAGAAGGTTATATATTTGATGGATGGTATACTTCTTTAGAATTTACAACAGAAGTAACTGAGAATACTATACCAAATGGATATGTAACATATTATGCTAAATGGACTGGTGATATATCAGATGCTTCATTTGCTTATAGTTCATTTATTCTTAGTATAGGCGATGAAGATGATATTGTTATAAATAATTCTTCTGATTATGAATCTGTAACTTATACTTCTAATGATACAAGTATCGTTACAGTAAATAATAGTGGTCACTTAACTGCTGTTGCTGATGGTGAAACAACTATTACAGTTACAGGTTCTAAATCAGGTCATACAAGAACAATTAATGTTAAAGTAGCAGAAGAAATAACAGAATTTGTTGTACACTTTGATTCAATGGGTGGATCAAGTGTAAATGATATGAATGTACCAATAAATACTGCTATTGGATCATTACCAGAAGATCCAGTATTAGCAGAAAATATATTCGCAGGTTGGTATACAAATACAAATTATTCAACAAAAGTTACAACAGATACAGTTATAAGAAATGATGTAACATTCTATGCTAAATGGATACCAGAAAATGCAGTAGCGGAGATTAATCATTCATACTTTACTTCATTACAAGATGCATTTGATTCAGAAATGACTGGTAAGACTACAATTATATTATTAAAGGATATAAGTGTTAATAATACATATTTAAATCTATATACTAAGAATCTAGGTAAAGATATTGTGTTAGATTTAAATAATAAAACAATTACAGGTACTGGTAGTCAAACTATTAGAACTAAAACATCTTTAGAAATAAAGAATGGTACTATCACTCAAAGTTCTTCAAATGGTACTATAGATATTGGTTCTGGAGGACATTTAATTATAAATAGTGGAACAGTTATTAATACTGGTTCAAGAGCTGCTATTTATAATGATGGTGGAACAGTTGAACTAGGTGGAACAGTTAATATAACTTCTAACGCGGAATGGGCAGGTAATAATAATAGAGGAACTGTTCAAAATAAGAGTGGAACAACTATTATAACAGGTGGAACAATTATTAATACTCGTTCATCTAATTCATATGCAGTTTCAGCAGCTGCTGGAACATTAACAATAGGAACAAAAGATGATATATATAATACTACTAATCTAGTTATTCAAGGTGAAACAGGTGGTATTTATTCAGCAGTTAATTATTCTCTATATGATGGAATGATTAAAGGTATAACAGCTGCTGTTGAGAATGAAAGTAAAATAACTAGTATTGAAGATAATGCTACTAAAGTTAATGATGTAGATGGTAGTTATAATATTTTATATTATACTGTACCAAATAATAAATATAGAATAGATCTTGATGCAGGCGAAGGTACTGTTAATCCAACATATATATTAATAGATGCTGGTGATCAAATAGGTACACTTCCAACACCTACAAGAGGAGTATATACATTTGATGGTTGGTTTGATTCAAATGATGTAGAAGCTGATCCAACACATCAACCAACAAGTAGTGAAACATATTATGCTAAATGGCATTATGAAGCATCTAATGAAATAGTTGAATTTAGAACAACAAATGATGCTATGGCTGAGTATTACGATAAAATTGATATATGGAAGGTTAGTTCAAGTAACTTCCCATCATGGTCATCTAGTAATAACTCACCAAATTGGGCATTAGACGCAACTGAAAATACACCAATGAAAAATAATTTTGATGCTAATAATTGTCAATGTGCTGATGGACAATGTTCATCAAGTGGAACAGTAGCTTGTGATAAACCAAAAGGTTATTCAACAGGTTTAAGTGAAAAAGTAAACGTTTATTTATCTGATGCAGTTACTAAAGCCAAAGGTGATTTAGTTACATATGCTAAGGCTAATAATGGTGTTATATATAACTTAATCCCTGGACAAGTATATTATTGGGAAGCAGAAAGTGATGAAAACGTTCATGGTTATGTTAAGTTTACTGGTGAAAGAAGAATTCTAGATACAGGTGATGTTAGAAATACTCGTGATTTAGGAGGATTACCAGTAGATACTGATTCCGATGGAACTATAGATGGTGAAATAAAATATGGTAAATTATTTAGAGGTATAAAACTTAATTCAGCTTCAAGTGTTACAGAATTAGTTAATTTAGGAGTAACTGAAGAATTTGACTTAAGAGAATCAAATAGTGATCCATATAAATTATCAGATGTATCTGGTAAAAAATATCATAGAATAGAAGCACAAAACTATTATGTAAATTATAATCCTGATAATGCAACAGAAATGGGTTATTACAATATGACAAGATCTGCTGTTAAATATGCTATGGAAGAAATAGTAAATGGTGAAAATATATATTTCCATTGCCGTATAGGAACAGATAGAACAGGTACTGTTGCTTATGTTCTTGAAGGATTATTAGGTGTTCCAGAAGAAGATCGTGTACAAGATTATGAATTATCATTCTTCTATGGTTTAATTAGAATTCACCGTTATCATAATGAAAAGCCTGGTTCTTCAGTAGGAACAGGTAAAGAAAGATTTGTTTATATGCATAATTTCATGCCAACTAATTCAGATATTTTTGATTGGTATATGGCTGGTTCAACTAATACGGCTGAAGACCAAGCATTAATTAATGCATTTAGAACAAAGATGATAACAGTATATTAAAAAAACTCATTCTTAACGAATGAGCTTTTTTATGTTAAAATATAGATAGGTGATAAGATGAAAAAGAAATATATTATTATAGGAATTATCGTAATTATTATTACTATATTATTATGTGCTTTTTTGTATCTTAAGTCTGATAATTATAAACTAAATCACTTATTTGATAATCTTATTAAAGAAAATCAATTATATAATAATTATAGATATAATGAATATGATAATCATGTGGGAATAGTCTTTTATGAAGGTGATGAAGAAGAAGTTTTTATACCAGAAGTAATAGATGGTAAAAAAGTACTTAGTATAGATGATTCAGCCTTTTATGGAAAAACAAATATTAAAAAAGTAACTATTCCAAGTAGTGTTATTTATATAGGACATCAAACCTTTATTGGAGATAAAAATATAGAAGAAATAGTATTACCTGATAATATATTAAGAATAGGGGAACATGCTTTTGATGTATGTCGAAGTCTAAAAAGAATATATGTAAAAAAAGGCTCAAAAACAGAATTAACTTTAAAAGAAACTAATTTTTATAAATATATTTACTATAAATAATAAAACTAGTCATAATGACTAGTTTTTATAAAAATTTAAAGTGAAAGTATTTTTCATACAAATCTAGAGCTCTAGGGAATCCAAATAGTTTTGTAAGTAAACAATTATATAATTCATCGACTAATACTAGACTACATAATGAAATACTTATAGTTAAGAATACTTGTTTTGGTATTATTTTTGATAGTTTTATTAAACATGGTAGCAACATGTACATAACAAATATTCCACCTAATCCAAAACCTGTAAGACTTAATAAACATATATAACCATGAAAATTTAGTATCTCTTTTTTATAATTCCAATATCTTATTCCAAAACATTTGTCAAAAATAAATCCAGTTAATAACTCAAATAAACCAGATACTAATATTGATATTAATAATACTTTTAAAGGTTTATCTCTATATTTATATGTACATGCAATTATTAAAAATGTACCAATTGAATACATATTAATCCAAGGTAAAAAATTTCCACCTTTCCAATAAACATCTTTCATTCCATTATCATACCAACCAAAGAAAAATTCAATAAGCCATCCTATTACTCCTGGTATGACAACTAATAAACAGGCAATTCCTATTTTTTGCCATCTTTCTAGTTCTTTAAAATCATACTTCATATTTCTACTCTTCCTCTAGTTTAATTATAACATGTATATATTAAAAAGCAAATAATAAAAAAAATGCTTTACAGTTTTATACTTTATTATATTCTATAGTAGTATTTTGTGTGAAATAATAAAAAAACTAGTAAAATGAAGTGAACTATATGGGGTTCACTTCAAAATGACTAGTTTAACTTTTTAATAGATAAAACTAATTTTTTAGTAATTTCTTCTTCTTGTTCACTCGCATCAATACATACTGGATTGAAGTCATAATCATTGAATACTCTAGAATAATACATTCTAGTTCTTTTTAAATTTTCTATTGTTTCATCTTCTTCAAACTCAGTTCTATTTTTACTAATTCTTTCAATAGATAATAGAGGATCAATATCAAAATAGAAAAGTAAATCAGGATCTTGGGTTTCTTTTAATAAATCCCATATATTATCTGGATTCTTTAAACCATAACTTAGACCATAAGCAAGTAAACAAGCTTTTGATCTATCACATAATAAATAATCATAATCAGATAGTTCTTTTATTCTTTTATTGTAATAATCTACAAAATCTTTAGCCATAAGCATTCTTAAATCATCAGTTGTTAATGATAAATTCTTCATTTTATGAAATGGTAAATACTTAACTTTTAGTATTTCTGATTTTAAATTTAAAGAATCAAAATATTCTTTCAAATAGTTTATTTGTGTAGTTTTTCCTGAACCATCTATACCAGATATGGATATTATTTTAGGCCTATTCATCAAAATTTCCCCCTTTGAAATGTATTTTTATTATATCATTAATTAAAAGAATAGTATATTACTTATATTTTGTAAAAAAACATATACTAAATAAGTATATGTTTTTTATAATAAACTCCATAGAGTTACCATAATCCCATCTTCATAACAAGTATACATGATTATATCAGATTCCATATTAAAAAATGAATTTCCTTCAGTATCTACTAAATCTGGTCCTGTGTTATATCCTTTAGATTTTTTAATTAATCTATATCCAATAGTTGATCCATCTCCAAATTTAATATATGAAGTAGTTCCTTCTGATAAGTCTGCTAATAAACTGAATCCTTGATAGTTATGATCTGCGATAACTAATCTACCTTTATTTCTATAATAGGCAGCACTGTCATCATTGTTAACTATTTCTTGTAAAGAAGAACTTGAATTAGTATTAACATTATAATCGTATAAGGCAACACTATACCAAGATACATATAATCTACCATAAGTACCATAGTTTTCATAATAAGTTTCTTCTACAGGTTCTACTTCTTCAACATAGTTATCTACTGTAGAAGTTTGAACAATGGTAGTGTTTTCTTCTTTTATTTCTTCTTGTTTTTTTTCTAATGCTTCTTGTTCTTTTTGTAATTCTTTCAATTTTTGATCAATTTCATCTTTAATAAAACTCAAATTAATTTTATTATTATTTATATCTTCTGCTTTAACATAATTATCTGTTTTAACAATAGTTAATACAGGAAATAAAAATGTAAATGTACATAAAAGTACTACTAATAATTTTTTCATAAACCAAACCCCTTTGATTGGTGCTATATTTAATCATAAATAGTACATTTTGTCAAATTTTAGAAGCATAATAAGATATAACTAAAAAAATTCCGTAAAGGAATTTTATATTTAAATGGAGCGGGTGGTTAAGTTCTTTTCAACTTTTCCATCACAATTGAGAATTAATACATAGGGATATTATGAATACTGAAGAACAAATTATGGGTTTTAATAATAATGAATATAATGGAGGCTGCATATAAAAGAGGTTTAGAAGCAATTTCTCAAACAATGGCAGTAAATGATCCTAATTTTAATGTTAATGATCCAGTAAAAATAGCAAAATAGAATTAATTTGTTCAATCTTTTATAATATTAAAATCTTTTTAATTATGACAATTGAAATTGGAAAATTCAATTTCTTTTTTTTATATAATTACAAGCAAATATTTAAAAAATATATGGTATAATGTTTATAGATATAATTAAAGTCCAGGAGGTTTATTATGAACAAGGCTATAGGAAAAGTTATAGATATATATATTCCAGAACAATATAATAATAATGCTTTATTAGATGTTATGGATAGAACTAATATAACATTTAAAATAATGACTAATAAAGGTTTAAAAGAAATAACAACTGAACAAAATGAAGAAAATGCTATGATTATGAAAAATGATTTAGTAGAAATAATTGAACAAACTATTTCTGGTCAAAACTTTGTAGATATAAGATTATATGGTGGTGAAGATAATGAATAATAATGAATATACAACTATAGGACTATATGATCATAATGCAGATAGTTATAATCAAGTAAAATCTTCTTTTGAATCTGGAAATGATGTTGTAGCAATTGTTCATGCAACTGGAACTGGTAAATCATATAATGCATTGCAATTAGCTTACGATAATAAGGATAAGAAAATAGTTTATGTTGTCCCTTCACATGGAATTATTGAACATATAAATAAAATAATTGAAGATAATCCTAATTTGGATTTAAAAAGAGATTTTCCAAATTTAGAATTTAGAACATATCAAAGTTTTATATCCTTATCAGAAGATGAAATATCTGATATAAATTGTGATTTATTAATACTTGATGAATTTCATCATATAGGAGCACCTATTTGGGGAGCAAGAATTAATAAAATGGTTGAGACACATCCTGATATGAAAATATTTGGAATGACTGCTTATACTGTGAGAGATAGAGGTACATCTTATGAAAGAGACATGGCAAATCCTGAAACTGATGAATTATTCTCTGGTAAAGTTGAAAGTAGATATGACTTATGTGATGCAATGATTGATGGAGTTTTACCTAAACCTGTCTATAAAAGTGCTTATACAAATTTAATTGGACTTGAGAGTCAATTAGAAGAAAAAGTACAAAAACTAGGTGCTACTACTAAAGAATATCAAGAATATATGGCAATATTAAATGATGTTAAAAAAAGAATACATGAAGCACCAAGTATTCCAAATATATTAAAAAAATCAATAAAACCAGATGGCAAATATATTTACTTTTGCCCTCCTTGTTCAGAAGAAGGATCTAATGATATTGAAACAATTAAGCAACAGGCAATTGAATGGTTTAAACAATTTGTTCCTGAAAAAGATATAATTATTTATACATCCACAAGTGATATGGGTGAAGATGGTAAAAAAAATAGGGAAGCTTTTTATAGAGATGTTAATTTAGATGGTGAACAAGTTGATAATAAACTTAGAGTAATGTTTGCAATTAATCAATATAATGAAGGAATTCATGCACCAAATATTGATGGTGTTATTATGGGAAGAGGAACTACTTCTGATATAGTTTATTTTGAACAATTAGGTAGAGCCTTATCAGTTCGTGGTAATACAAAAGATAAGTTTGATGAATTAGAACAATATTCTATTGAACAATTAATATCTATGTGTAAAGAAAAAGATATTCCGATTAAAGATAATATCAGTAAAGAAGAATTGATTGAAAAATTAATTGCACCTGTAGTAATTGATTTAACAAATAATTATGATTTTATAAAAGATTTAGAAAATAATTTACGAGATAGAATAAAAGATATTCAAGAAAATGTTTTAGGAAATCATCGTGAAATGAAAATTAGAGATGCTTCTTTCGATATCGAAATTGAAGACCAAGATTTATTTGAAATGTTAAGATATGTCATGGATAGAATGACAATGACTTGGGATGATTACTATGAACTTGCAAAAGCATATTATGAACATCATGGTAATTTGGAAATTTCCAATAAATTTAAAACTATAAATGGTTATGATTATGATGAAAATGGTACCATTAATCTTGGTAATTGGATTAAAAATCAAAGACAAGCATATATGGGAACCGGATCATTTATGCCTCTTTCTGAAGATAAAATAAGTAAATTATTAAATATTGGTATGATTTTCAATGTTGTTGAAAATAATTGGAATAACACATATAACTTAGCAAAAGCATATTATGAACATTATGGTAATTTAGAAGTTCCTGTTTTATTTAGAACTAAAAATGGGTATGATGAAGATCAAGATGGTATTCGATTAGGAAAATGGATTCAATATCAGAGAACTGCTTATAGTGGAAAAAGAAAAGATGCAAATATTTCTAATGAACAAATACAACTCTTGGATAAAATAGGTATGCGTTGGAACAAAATTAATAAAATGAATCAGTGGATGGAAAAATATAATCTAGCAAAAGCATATTATGAACATTATGGTAATTTAAATGTACCAACTAATTTTAAAACAAATAATGGCTATGAGCATGATGAAAATGGCGTAAAATTAGGTTTATGGATTAAATCACAACGTGGTGCATATAAAAGTACTAATCATAATAAATTAACATCCGAACAAATAGAGCTATTAAAAGCAATAGACATGATTTTTGATACCTATGAAAATACATGGAAAAACATGTATAACTTAGCAAAAGCATATTATGAACATTATGGTAATTTGTCTGTACCAAATCATTTTAAAACTAAAAATGGTTACGATGAAGATCAAGATGGTATGAGTTTGGGACTTTGGATAAAGAATAATAGGGATACATATAGAGGACTTAGAAAAGATAAAAAAATGACAGACGAGCGAATTAAAATGCTTGAAGAAATAGGCATGCGCTGGGATATAATCGATAAAATGGATCAATGGATGGAAAAATATAATCTTGCAAAAAATTATTATGAACATTATGGTAATTTAGAAATACCATCTAATTTTACGACGTTGGATGGAATAAATTATGATGAGAAAGGCATAAGATTAGGACATTGGATAAAAAGACAAAGAGAAGCGTTTAGTTCAAGAAGACAAGATTATAATTTAACTCCCGAACGAATTAAATTGCTTGAAAAAATAAGTATGCGTTTTGAAATGTTAGACAAAAAATTAGACTGGATGGAAAAATATAATCTAGCAAAAGCATATTATGAACATTATGGCAATTTGTCTGTACCAAATCATTTTAAAACTAAAAATGGATATGAATATGATGAAGATGGGTTTAAACTATCAAGTTGGATTGATAATCAAAGAGCTGCATATAAGGGTAAAGATAATAGAACTATCACTTCTGAGCGAATAAAATTATTAGAAGATATTGGAATAAAATGGTTTAATAAAAACACCGACGAAAAACTACAGAAAGAACAAATTACTCCTGAAAATTTAGAAAGAAAAAAGGCAGAAATTCAAAATAGATTCTATTCAGTATTAAATAATCATGATAGTAATTCTTTAACTTCAAGTGAAGAATTAAATCAAGAAATTTTAGAACAATTAAATACTGGCAAAAAAATGTAGAGGGGTAATATATATTTAAAGATAAGAATTATTTTATTAATAAATTAAATAAATTAGAATTTTCTTCTAATTATTCTGAAGACCAAATAGAACAAGTCGCTGAATATTTTTGTACCTTCTTTAGCAATTTAGATAAATTGAAAATGAGGAATAAAGATAAATATAGATTTAGTTTTAAGTGAAATAGATGATTTTGTTAAATCATATCAAAGTAATTGACCTGATGAAAGTGATAATGAAGTATATAATTAAGTTATAAATATACTTAATGAGATAAAAAGTAATAATTAATTACTATACGAAAGGAGTTAGAGATATGATTAAGCCAAATAATTTATACGAAGCAACAAAATTACCAGCAAACGAAGAATTATTAAATGCTCTTTTAAGTAAATATTTTAGTATTGCGTATAAAGATATGAGTAATGGCTTCGCAGAATTAAATAAATTGCTTTACAAAAAAATTAATATATATTCTACTAATAGTGGCGATGTAATAAATAAACAAGATTTAGGTCAACTTATAAATGAAATAAACCAAGATTTTATAAATGCTGGTTTGCCTTATAATCCTAGTGAACATAATGGAGTTAGAAATCCTTTAGCTGTAATGCCAGGTTGGAATACATTTAAATCTTGGCACTTACTAGGAACTGAAAGAATATCAAGTAATGATATTTCACATAGATTTTATTTTGGAATACCAAATTCAAAGTTATATGAGTTTGCTAATGTTCTATATGACAAACTAAAAAGTGCCAATATACCATTTTATTTTAAAACCGATATAAACAACAATATTCAAAGAACTGATAATCTTGTGTTGTATACATCTACATCTTTGTTAGAGCAGACAATGAATGTAATTGAACAAGTTAAACAAGAAAGACCAGACCTTTTATCACAGTGTAGTGAGCCATCTGTTTTAGCTGGGAAATACGATAGTAAAATAGGTTATGCTTCCGAGGATACAAATGCAAATACTTCATACACTAATTTAATGTGTGAATCGTTTATATTATCAATTGAAAATTGTTTAAGAACTTACACACACACTAATCCTAGTCCACAAATAAAAATGGTGTATCAACAAAAGATTCAAGAATATATTAGAAGTGGAAAAAGTGTGGAGTTAGATAATATTAAAAATAGAATACTTTTAGATATATTGATTAATAATGATTCAACATTTAAACATTCACTATTAGCTGAGTTTAGAAAAGAATTATCAAGTAAAGGTATTGATATTGAAAATGTATGTTTTAATAAAAAAGTTAAAGAAGAAGTTGATCAAACATATGGAAGTATGGAAATTGAAAATACAATTACATTACCTAACGGACAAACATTAACTCAACAAGAATATTTGGAAAAAAATAATGTTCTATATTGGGTTCCACCTACATGTATGGTAACGCTTAAAAATGGAAAAGTATTGACAGGCGAAGAATTTGTTAAAGGTGTTCTTTCTAGAGCAAACCAATTTAACTCATTCCAAGAATTATTTTTATTTTATGGTGCAAAAGTTGAAAGAAATATTTCACAAGAAAATTCAGAACTAAATCCCACTGAACCTAAGCAAACTGGAATGTATAGATAATCAAAAGAACGATGACTTATCTTTCTAAGCCATCGTCTTTTTCTGTATCTTTTTTAGTTTGATAAAATTCTTCAGCAGCTTCATTCATTCCTCTATTAATAGAACTAATTGCTTTATTAATTTTTGATTTATTAATTGTTCTAGGTGGATTAAATATAACTTTATGTTCTTTATCAGTTATTAAGTTTTTATTATTTCTATTGTTATGATATTTGAATTTTTTGTAAGATATTTTTAAATAAAATAAAAACGTCGATTAGTTCGACGTTTATTTCAAATGGAGCGAGTGTCGTAGATATCTACAACTCTTTCTCTAGTGATATGATAAATATCACTTATCAATAACATTCTAACACAATTTTCAAAAAATGTGTTGAAAATTGAAGAAATTTTAATACTTTTTATGATAAAATAATACTTGAATTAATTTTCAGGAGGGATTTAGATATGAATTATTTAGCAAATATCAAAAGAATATTAGATAGTGATGCAGGATTGATAATTGAAGATATGTCTCAACCAGATATTAAAAAAGTTGTAGATAATAGATTTTCTCTTATTAAGCAAAGTGTTGAACGAGTTGAAAATAAAGATGATAATTTTTACACTGAATTAGTAAAATTAATAAGTAATTACATTAATGAATTATGTGATAAGAAAATTGAAGATTTTCCTATTATTGTTTTTGATGAAAATAGTGAAGAAATTGCACAAGAATATGATGAACTTAATTCAAGTGATATGTTGAATCTAACACATGCAAATAAGGAACTATCAAAAAAACTATTTGAATATGTATGCAGTATTTTAGAAGTTAATAAAGACGTTAAGTTAGATATCGAAACATTAAAGAAACTATTAAATCGTAATCCAAAATTATTTACTTTATCGGTTGAAGAAAGTTATTTATATAGAACTTTTGATTATAAAAAATTAATTAAAATTATCAATGAAAATGGAACATTAGAAAAATCAAATATTAGCATAGATGACATTTACCAAATATTATTTGATACTTGTCAACTTAATAATCAAGATGTTTTTTGCGGTTTAGTAACACCAGAACAATTTAGTAAAAATCACAAAAAAATAGATGAAATGTTAAGCTGTTGTAATGCAAAAGCATTTGTCGAAATAACTAATATAATAACACGTAATTTTGATAAAAAATTTGATAGATTAAGTTTTGCAAAGAATAGAAGCAAAGATAAATTTTGTGAAAGATTAATAATTGAATTGCTATACTCTTATGTTAAAGATGAAGATTGTAATTTAATTCATCAAATTCTTACAGATTCTGAAATTCAAATTGATTATGATAGATATTATGCAGATTATAAAGGACAAACTAATTTAAAATCACTTATTGCATTAAGTAAAAATCCTATAATTATAAAAGACCTTTTAAGCAAAGAACAAAATGTGCAAGATTACTATTGGCATGGTGAATCTGGCATACAATTATTTAGATTATATGGAATTATTGGTGATTACGAGAAAGCACTAACTAATTTCAATGAAAAATATAATTATGGACGTGATTACACAGAAGACTTTGATGATGATTTTAATAGAGTTGGACATACTTATGGAGGCTGGGATTACGAAGATTCCGTTGCTGTATTTGTTAATGATGTTTGCACTTCATTTAATGAACAAAATACTGATTATTCAATGTGCAAAGCAATTATTAATAAGATTTTGAATAATGATAAAGTAAAGTATATTAATTTAGAAGAAACATTACCTGTTGTGCAAGAAATATTATCAGATGAAGATTTTAAAGCATTATTAGACACTTTAGTTTTAAAAAGAAATTCTGGTAATTTAGGGTTTATTGTTTCAGAAAAAAATAATGAAGATAGTTTTTTCAATCGCTATGTCATTAGATTGGCTAGTGAAGAAGAAGTTCAAGATTATTTATCATCATTGAATAAAAAAGAAAAAGCTAAAGTTTTAAGTTTAAATCCTACTAAAAAAGATGATTAGAAATCTATTTAATAATCATCTTTTTCTTTTTTTTATTTTTATCATTTTCTTTAGTCCAAATATAATCATTTTGAATTGATTGAATAGTTTTATCACTAAATATATTGTGAGTATATAAACCTTTTGAAAAGTTCCAGTAATCTTCTCGTTCTTTTTCTTTACCAAACATTTTATCTTTTATAAACTTAACTAATCTATCAAATAAATTTTCAAAGAAATTAATCGTGCTTTGTAATTTAGAATTTTTCTCTTTAAGATCATCAATCTCATCTTCCTGTTTATCTATCTTTTTCTCAAGTGATTTAACTTTAATATTTAAGGCATAATTATTTTCAGTTAATATTTTAACTTTTTCTCTATTTTCTTTTAATTCAGTTTCAACATCATTTAAGGTAATAGATAACTTTTGCATTTTCTTATATTCTTTATTAGTTGAATCTACTTGCTGAATAAATTTATCAATTTTTCTAATACTACCATTTATAATAGTAGGTTTGATATGACAAAACTCACATATAAATTCTAGTCGCTGTTTAAGATTACTTTCTATTTCTAGTTCTTGTGTAATAATCTTAATCACTACAAACACCATCCTTTCTTTTAAGGATGACTTTTTAATAGAACTTCCAAGCTAACACGTGGAGTTCGACAAACAAAAAAATCATCTCAATATGAGATGATATCTATCGTAAATGTTCGAAAAGTTCGAACAGAAACGTCACTGGAGCGGTTAAGCCACAGCTTACGAACTAATATGTTCTCTTCCTAAAAAGATTATATATGAATTTTAAGTAAAATTCAATGGGAGTATGGTAAAATTTATCTAAATATTGTATAATTGTATTAGTAAGATAACTTTGGAGGCATGTTATGAGAGAAGACAGATTAACTAATGAAGAATTTGCAAGAGCATTAGCAGAATATTTAAGAAGTGAACAGCGAAAGAAAGATATGTACTTAAAAGAAATAGATAAAGATTTAACAAAAGATTATCTAATTTTAAACAATGAAATTAAAAATATATATATAAATTATGATTATAAAATTAATAAAATTAAAGATTATGATGAACCAAATGATTATCTAGATGTACCTACTGTACAAAGACAAATTAATAGGACATTATATTCAGGTCCTACTCCTGCTGAACAAGAAAATGCTAGAACTAAATTCCTACAAGATGATACAAGAATATTAGAAAGAAATACTTCTGATTTTTTAAGAAGAGATCCAAGTGTTATTCTTGCATCCATATCACGAAATATATATAGTATTGTTTACGCTTATAATATAAATGATGAAGTAAAACAAGCGGCGATTGTAGAAGCAAAAAGGCAGGGATATGTCTTTCATGCTGATACACCATCATTTATGTTACAAAATGCTGACCTAATTAAACAATCTGCTGAAAAAGATATAAACTCTATAAATTTTGTTCCAAATGAGGCTTGGACAAGCGAGTTGGCATCATTTGTATATCAACTTGCCTTTAAAAATGGATATGTATTAACCTCTGATAGTCCAAGATTTTTAAGGTCTAATGTTGAAATAATTAAACAAACTTTAAGGTTAGATGTAAATTCTGGTATAAATATTATTTGGGATAGGCTTCAACCAGAAGAACTTATTGCTATTGAAAGATATATTGTTGAAAACCAATTAGATTATATAATCAATTTCAAAAGTCCTATTAACTTTAAAAGAAATATTGATATATGTATTACAAGTGCTAAAAATGATCCTGATAGTGTTAGTTATTTTGATTGGAAATATATTGGTAAAAATGAAGAAGCAGAAAAAAGGATTGTTGATGCATTAGTAGAGCAAAAATATATTTTGAATTATAGCTCACCAGATGCTTTAAAAAATAGCACAAAAATCTGTCTTAATTCAGCAAAAAATGATTTGCATAGTGCAAGATACTTTTCAGAAGATATACAATATTGGTTGACTGAAAATCTTGAAGAATTTCCTATTGAAAACGAAGAAGATAGAAATATAAAAGATAGACTATATGAAATAAGACATTTTTTACTTGAAAATGGGTTTTACTCATCAGAACAAATATTCAAATTTTCTACATCCCTGCTAAATGATGAATTTGTATTAGATTATTATTTGAAACAAGTAGGAATACCTAAAGAATCCAAAGATGAAAAAACAAAAGTATTTTATGATAGACTTAAAGACTTTATAAAAACTACTACATCTACTTCTCTAAAGGTATCCGATGCTAGAAAAGTATTTCAAATGGTTGCTCAAAAGAAATGGGAAGAATATCGTAGAGAAAATAATGATTATTATACAAATATATTTAATAGAATATGCGATTCTTTAGAAAAAAACAATAATTTTATAAGTGCTTTAAATGAATTAAAATTTCTAATGAAAATTGACGATGTATTAGATGAAAAGAAATATGCATTATTTAATGCTTTCATTGAATATCATCAAATATATCATAGTTCACAGGCTGAAAATAAAATGGAATTATTACAAGCAAAAAGAGATGATATATCTAAAAATGCAGCATTATTCATTTCAAAAAGCAAAGAAGATTTTATTAGTGAACAAATAGCACAATTTGATGAGCAATATAAAAAATTCTTTATCATTCGTATTGATAATCCTATTGTTAAGAAAAAAGTTGTAGAAATTAAACAAAGGGATATGTTAAAAAAACTATTTAATAGTCAAGATGCAGATTTAATGCAAAAATTAGCGACTATAAAAGGTAAATATTTAGCATATAGCTATAATGCATCAGTAAGCAAAGATAAAATACCACAAATACTAGACTTATTCATTTCACAATCAATAAATAGTAATGTATCAAGTGTAGATGACATTTTATCTTCATCAAAACCTGCAAGATTTGATGAATATGAAAATTATGAAAAAGTATCAAAACTAATAAACAGGTTAAATAGTCATAATATTACTTTTGATGGTCAAGAAGTAAGTAAATATAGAGAATTTATAGTATTCGATGGCGAAAAATATGTTTATAAAGGTAATGGTTTTAGTGAAAATGAATTAGCACAAATCATGGGATATAAAGATTTAAAATATGTGTTTAGTAAAATAAAAAGTGAAATTATTCAAATTGCAAAAGGTATTGATAACTTTGATAATTTAACTCAAGATGATATAAAGTCAGTTATTGGCGAATGCCCATTTACAGATGAATATTATCAATTTGATCCAAATGTATTTAATAGATATAATTTAAGATTCTTTAACACTTATATAGAAACCTTTGATGAAACAAAAGAAGCACTATTGAGTGATACTAATTATAAAGCAGTACAGGAATTAGCTAATGCAAGTGGTTTACTCCAACTTTCTATGATAAGTGAATTAGGTTATCATGATAGTTATAGTTCGCAATTTAGTAAAATACAAAAATATGTATCAGATACAGAATTATCTAATGCTTTTGCAAATATTCCTAGTTTGATGAGTTTACTTACTCCTGAAGAATTTACTATCGATAATTTAGATAAAATTTTAGATTTTAAAGATATGTTCAAGTATGCTGATTTAAAACAAATAAGTTTATTAGGTAAAGATGTAATTAAGAAAATATATAGCAATAATGGATTTACTTCAAGTTCTCAAGCAGAAAGAATTAATGTTGCTTGTGATTTAGTAAGTGCTATGGTTTCAAGAAAAGAATCTACTGTACCTTATATCAATGGAACATACAGAAACTATAGATATTCTATGTATGATTCAACTGATGAAACATTACTGACAACAGGACTAGATACTAATGCTTGTTTTAGATGTTGTGGAAATGATAATGATTTCTTACACTATTGTGCTTTAGATAAAAATGGTTTTGTAATAAAATTAACTGACTCTGAAGGAAACTTTATAGGCAGAGCCTCAGGATTTAGAAATGGTAATGGTGTATATATAAATCAATTAAGAACTATTTATGATAAAAAATCTTCAGCTTATAGTTCTGAAAGAGATGCAATTATTAAAACATTTGAACAAGCATGTAATGATATTGTAAAAACATCTCAAAATAATCCAAATGAAGAAACTAAAATTGATTTTGTTGTAGTAACAAAAAGTTATACACTTGATGAAACTAAGTCAAATATTGATGGTAGAACTACTGATGAAATTGGCAGTCGTCCAATGGAAACAGATAGTGAAGATTGGAAACAATTTAGAGCAACAACTAAAAATTTAAGAGAAGCTTCTAGAAATGATTACTTTACTACTGATTTTGGTGGTTATTCATTAATTTGTATGAAAACAGCAGTTGGCGAATTAACACCAGAAAAAATTAAAAAAGGCGATGTTCCTGCATTATACCTAAGAACAAGAAAAGAAGTAACCGTTAATGAGCCCAATGAAAATATCGAAAATTATATAAATAAAATTAGAGCCTGCTACTCACATCAAACAGGTAAGGGATTTAGTTATGCAAAAGTTCCTCAAGATTGTAAAATTGTAACAGGCGATAATTGGTACATCGTTTTTGGAAATCATGGAATAATTGATAGTTGTTATTTATCAAATGATGAATTTGCACAGCAAGAATTTAATACAATTATGGAACAATTATTAACAAATAAACAATCTTTTGAAGAAACAGTTGAAGAAGCACCTGTTCCTATTGCCAAAAGATAAATGAAGAGACAATGCTCATTTGACATTGTCTTTTTCATTTAATAATTTATTTAAATCATTAATATCTCTATTTAATAAATTTTCAAATTCTGTATATCCCCATCTATGCATATACTCATTTATTTTGGATAAATCATTTATTACTGACTTAATAATAGTATCAATATCTATTTGAGGATTAGATTCATACTTATAATCATTAATTAGTTTTCTAATAAAGTCAGATTGTGTTAGTCTAACTTTATTAGTTTTCTCTATTAATAAATCATGTTCTCTAACACTCAGAAAAACATTCAACTTTATATTTCTATTTCTCATAATATTTCATTCCTTTCTTTGTTATGGGTTTGGGTTATCCCAAAATTGAATTAGCAAAATTGCGGGAGTAAGTTTGCAGTGCTGGCTAGACATGACTTTTACTCCCATATTGTTAAAAATAGAAAAAGAGGATTAAATTATTTTGATAATTTTTTCCTCTTTTTTTAAAGATTATTTATAAAAAAACATATTCATTTAAAACTATTTCTTCAGCCATATTTTTGTAATTATTCATTAATTTTGTCCATTCTAATGGATTTAGTTCTTTAGTTTTTTCAGACAGTCTTTCATCATTTTTAATAAAATCATCCATTAGTATTTTGTATAAACTTTTGCAAGAATCACTTACTAAAAGAAGATGATGAGTTAGTTTATTTGTCATCAAAAGTGTCTCATAAAATGCTTGTTTATTTTGTGCAATAAAGTGTAATCTTAGTATTCCATATTTTCCAATTCTTTCACATTCTTCATCCTTTTCTAAATATAAATTTGGTATTAAATAATCTCCTTGTCTTGTATATTTTATTTCCAAAATTTTATCAATCCTTTCTTAATTTTAAACATTTATTATTTCAGTTTTTGGTATTAGAATTAAAGTATCAACTATATTATTGCCTTCAATATAGGGACAATTTATTATTCCATCTACATAGAAATGTTCTTTCATCAAGTCAAAATAGTTGTTTAATTCTTCTTTAGAATATAGATTATTTTCCATTTTTTCTAATGACATAATGGTATAATCTTTTTGTAATTCTAATAATTTTTCTTTATTAATTTGCTCTTTATAAGTTATACCAATATTATTATCAGTTAGTAGTTCATTTAAATAGTCAATATAATCTTTTGTACTTTTTGAGATAAATTCTTCAGTAAATTTGATATTTTTAATCTCAATATTGTAGTTATCATCTCTAGTTATTTCAATTGAAGATATTAATCTATTTATTAATTCTTTTTGTGCTTTTTTATTTAAACTATCAAACAGATAAGCAAAACTCAAATTGTTTTTAAAGATAAACTCTCCATTATCTTCTTCATATTCTAACTTTTTAAGAAGTTCCACTGTGTATTCTTTAAAGTCATTATCCGGATCAAGTGTAGTTTTCTTTTTAGTTAGTTTATCAATTTCTTTTTTAATAACATCATTTTTATGATTAATAGTTTCAACGTCTAAGGTAGAACTTAAATATAAATCAACTAATCTTTTTTCTTGAACTTTTAACTTTTCAATGGCTTTTTCTATTTCTTTTACTTCTTTACTTTTAGTAGAACTACAAGTAATTATTTCATTAGAATTATCATACATAAATCTAGTTAATTCATTTAAAATTCTTTTTAATTTATCTTCAATTTTATCTGAATTATAGTGATAACCATATCCTTTACAATTAGAATTTTTACATCTTAAATGGTAATAAATTTTAGTTTCATTCTTATACTTTTTGAATGATTCACTAGCAGCAAGTATTTCATTACATAGTGGACATTTTACTAATCCTGCGAATAAGTGGATATGCTCTCCATAATTTGGATGTTTATTCTTTTCTAGATTTGCTCTTGTAGTATTCCAAGTATTTATATCAATAATTGGCTCACAATAATCTTCAACTCTTAAAACATCTTGTGGCTTTCTTTTATACTTTCCATACTCAAATACACCAATATAAATAGAATTTGTTAGTATCTTATAAACTCTGTCTGCTTTCCATTTACCTTGTTTTAAATAAGCATTATTATCTTTCATAATAGTTGCAATATTTCTAGTAGAATGTCCTTTTTTACATAGTTCAAATATCTCTTTTACAACTTGTGCTTCAATAGGTTCTACTTCTAAATGACCAGTTTCCTTGTTTCTAATATAACCATAAGGTGCTTTACTAGGATGAATTTTTTCTAGTGCCATTTCTTCCATAGCACGTTTAGTTCTTGCTCCAATTTCTTTTCTTTCGCGTTGCCCAAATACTAAATTCATACCAAATATCATTTCCCCATTAGCAGTAGATACATCATAAGGTTCAAGTATTAATTCAATCTTAACATCGTGTTCTTCACAGTAATTGAGTAGCCAAAATCCATCGTAGTTATTTCTAGTTAATCTATCTACTTTAATTGCAACTAACTTATCAATCTTTTTAGATTTGATATCTTTTAATAATCTTTGCATTTCTGGTCTCATTAAATCTTTACCAGAATGTCCTGCATCATTATAGACATCCACGATATCATAATTATTCTTTTCACAATATTCTTTTATCATTCTAAGCTGTGAATCAATAGAATAGCCATTATCTCTTTGGTCATCAGTAGATACTCTTACATAAACTCCACATCTCATAATTTTCCTCCTTTCCTTAAATTTTGAGAAATATTAAAATACCTCTCATATGTTTCCTCACTCAAACGCCAAAAGTAAACCTTAAATTTGAAAAATTTCTTAAAAAAGTTTCAATTTCATTCAAATTATACTTTTCTTTACACTCTTTAATGTAAAATGGTTTACTACTAATTTCATTTACCTTATATTCAAGTATAGTAAGAGTAATAGGATATGTAATTAGATATTCAGTTGGTTCAATAAACTGTAAATTAGTATTTAGAAGAACTTTAACTTTTCCTTTTTTAGTCTTATAGGTGCAGTTTTTAATAAGTTGTAGTAGTTTAGTATTAGGTTTTATTTCTTCAATAGTTTTAAATTCAAGCATAAAAAATGTCCTCCTTCCTAGAAAGAGAACATTATTTTTATATTTGGTATAACAAGCCTTTCCAAGCTTAACTACTGACAAAATAAAAACTTACGAACTTTAATTAGTCCGTAAGTTGTCTTCAAATGGAGCAGGTGAGGAGAATCGGACTCCCGTATTCAGCTTGGAAGGCTGATGTTCTACCATTGAACTACACCTGCAAAAAATAAATTACTCTTTAATTATACCTTATTTTTTATTCTTGTCAATATTATTCTTTACAAAAAAATAAAATGATGTAATAATATGGTTGGTGATTTTATGAAATTATTACTTCATATTTGTTGCGCACCTTGTAGTATTATGTGTATAAAAAAAATTAGAGAAGAGAAAATAGATGTTGATGGATATTGGTATAATCCTAATATTCATCCATATATGGAATATAGAGCTAGAAGAGATGCTTTAAGAAGTTATTCTGAAATGATAGATTTAAATGTTTATTACAAGGATGTATATGGATTAGATGAATTTACAAAAAATGTATCAAGAGATATTAGTAAAAGATGTGATTATTGTTATACAGATAGATTAGCTTCTACTGTTAAATATGCAAAAGATCATGGATATGATTCTTTTTCCACAACCTTATTATATAGTCCATATCAAAATCATGAAAAAATTATTAATGTTTGTAATGAACTAAGTAAAGCATTTGATATTAAATTTTATTATCAGGATTTTAGACCATATTATAGAGAAGGTTTAGAAGAAGCTAAAAGACTTGGAATATATTTACAAAAATATTGTGGTTGTATATATAGTGAAGAAGAAAGATATCAAAAAAGAATTGAAAGAGAAAGAATTAAAGAAGAAATAGATAAAGAATGGCAACAGTATAAAAAAGAAAATAAAATTGAAGATTTAAAAAAGTAATCATTGATTACTTTTTTTTGTTAGAAAATATATTTACCATTTAAAAATTCTTTAATATTTCTAATAAATAATTCTAATATATTTGCCTTATCAATATCTTTAGCTGCAACTACATCTACTTTAAATAATTCTTTATTGTTTTCTTTAGCAATTAATTTACCAACAACTTCATTCTTTTTAATAGGTAAATCTTTATTATCTAATTTAACTTCATATGTTACTTTTCTTTTATCTTTTCCTTTTTTATTTAATATATTTATGTCTTCATTTGTTATTACATCTGTTTTTAAACTAGAACTTTTAGGATTATAGTATTTATCTACTATCTGATTCTTTTTAACTAAATTATTGACAGTATAAGAATTAAATCCATAATCAAGCATAGAACTCATTTCTTCATTTCTTTGCTTACTAGTATTTTCTCCCATAATAACTCCAATTAATCTCATATTATTTCTTAAAGCTGTAGCTGTTAAACAATACATTGCACTTTCTGTAAAACCAGTTTTTAATCCATCCATACCTTCATATGTCTTAATTAATTTATTTGTATTAACTAACCAGAACTTCTTATTTGTGTTTTGTCTTAAATAATCTTCATAAGTACTAGAAAATTCTAGTATTTTTTTATGTTTAACTAATTCTTTTGCTATCAAAGCCATATCTTTTGCTGAACTATAATGATTTTCACTATCTAAGCCTGTGGAATTCTCAAAGTTGGTATTAGATAAACCAAGAAATTTAGCTTTTTCATTCATTTTTTTTACAAATTCTTCTTCAGTACCAGATATACGTTCAGCTAAGGCAACAACTGCATCATTACCCGAAGCCATTGCAATACCTTTAACTAAATCTTTAACTGTCATTTCTTCACCAGCTTCTAAATATATTTGACTACCACCCATCGAAGCTGCATTTTCACTAACACGTATTTTTTCATTCCATTTTAATTTACCTGATTCTATTTCTTCCATAATTAGAACTAGACTCATCATTTTAGTCATGCTGGCGGGGGCTAGTTTTGCTTCTGCATCTTTTTGATATATTATTTCACCAGTAGATGCCTCTATAAGTATAGCTGATTTAGCGTTGGGTGCGAGTGATAGTGCATTAACTTTTGTTAAAGAAATAATAAATATAAATATACTTAATAATATTTTTTTCATAAAACACCTCTAATAAATAAATATGAAATAATAATTAGAATATGTATTTTTGAATAAAAATTTGGTATAATTATATAAAATAAAGAAGGTATAATATGAAGAAAAAACCAAATTACAAATTAAGAAGAACTATTGCGAAAATATCATTAGTAGTAATTGTACTTGTTATAATAGTAATTATTAACTGGACTAGTATTACTAGAATACCAATTTATATTCAGTATTCTAATAAGTATAGTTATGTTAAAACTTTATTTGAGGTAGGCTATAATAATGAAGAAACAAAAGCTACTATTGAGGAATTTGATAAGAAAAAAGTCTTTGATAAAATAAATGAAGATTATATTATAGAATTACATAATAAAGGATATAAAAATAAGACTATTAATTTTATATTAGTTAATTTTACTAAATTAGAAATAACTAAATTATTAAATAAGGAACACAATAAAGATTTAGAAGGCTTTTTAGATGTAGAATTATTTAATTTTGATCATTATCAAAGATATGTAGATTATAAAGAGGATTATCCTGACTTATCTTTGGATCAAGTTGTTACTAGAGTAGAACTAGATTTAGATAAAAGACCATATGAAACACCAGAAGAAGAAAAGGATCCTAATTCATTAACAGCTTTAGTTAATAAACATAGATATATAAGTAAAGATTATGTACCGACTGATTTAGTGGAAATGTCTGATGAATATGCGAATAATGCTTATGGTGTCAAGGAAATAAGAAAAGAAACCTATGAACAATTTAAAAAGATGGTAGATGACGCTAGAAAAGAAGGAATCACTTTCTTGGCAGAATCAGGATATAGAGATTATGATTATCAAGAGACTTTATATAGAGATTATGTTAATGAATATGGTGAAGCTAAAGCTAATGAGTTTGCTGCAAGAGCTGGTTTTTCAGAACATCAGTTAGGTACTACATTAGATTTATCCAATATATGGACTTTAGAAGAAGGAGATAAAGAATATAAATGGATAGATGAAAATGGTCATAAATATGGATTTATATTTAGATATAAATCTAAGTTTGAAGATATAACTGGTTATAAAGCAGAAGGCTGGCATATTAGATATGTAGGAGTAGATGCCGCAACTACTATTCATAAAAAAGGAATATCATTTGATGAATATTGGTTAAAATATGTAAAAAATAATTCCAAATAAGGGAATTATTTTTTTTATGGATAATATTATATATAGAGATTGTTTGTAATCTATTGTCGAAACTATTTTAAAAATTTTTTATTAGTGCTTAAATTAATTACGGTAAGGGGATGAATACTATGTTAGATGTAAATATTGAATTTGTAAAAGGAGTTTTATTTGTTAGATTAGATGGTAAATTAAATGTAGATAATACTAAAGAAATAGAATCTAATTTAAAAGAAATAATTACTTTAGGTGGAATTAAGTATTTAGTTTTTAACATTAGTAATTCAGTATTAGAAGAAAGAATAGATTTATTTGAAGAATGTAATACATTAATTAAGAATAATGATGGGAAGATGTTTATATGCGGATTAAAAAGTAAAATTGAATGCATAGTTAGTTCTAATTTTGACGTATGTAAGAAAGTAAAAAATGAATTATCAGCTTTAAAAAAGGTTGATGTATGTTAAAACTCAATAATGAATTAATAAAGGAGTATGAAAAGCTAGTATATAAGATTATTATTAACTATGCGAATGATTATAATAAAGATGATCTGTTTCAAGAGGGGATGCTGGGTATTATAGATGCATCAAGAACTTATGATGAGAAAAGTAATACCAAATTTTCAACATTTGCTTATATGCATATTTTAGGTAGAGTATTAAAATGTGTTAGAGAAGATAGAAATATGAAAATAAGTAGGGATCTTATTAAAGATTATAGAAAAGTATTAATAACTAAAGATCATATATATAAGACGTATGGACGGCCGGCAAGTGAAGAAGAAATATGTAAAGTATTAAATATGGATAATGAAAGATTAGATGAAGTACTTAGATATAATGAAAGTGAAATCAGTATAAATAAGGTTATAGGGGACTCTGAGAATATTGAGTTAGCGGACATTATATATAATAAGGAAGAGATAGATAAAATAGATAAGCTTTGTTTGAAGGATGCTCTATCAGGTTTAGATCCGAAAGAAAGAGATTTGATTTATAAACGGTATTATGAAAATATGACACAGACTGACATAGCCAAAGAGAATAATATTAGTCAAGTTAAAGTATATAGATATGAAAGAAAGATTCTTGATAAATTGAAAAATAAGATAGCGGGTTAATAACTCGCTTTTTTTGTTATAAAAAAAAATTAATAGTTAATACTAATAATGGTGAAATTATGAATAAAGAAGAATATAAAGAATTAACTGGAATTATTATTCCAAAAACATTTAAGATAAAAAAAATATTTATTGCATTTTTGGTAGGCGGATTAATTGGATTAATAGGACAAGTATTAGTAACAATTTATTCAAATATAGATTCTTTAAGTAAAATAGATTCTGGTAATTTAATGATGGTAACGTTAATATTTGTTTCATCTTTATTAACTGCGTTTGGTTTCTTTGATAATCTAGTCTCCAAAGCAGAAGCAGGTTTAATAGTACCAATAACTGGTTTTTCACATTCAACAACTAGTAGCGCTATGGAATATAGAAAAGAAGGTTTAGTATATGGAATAGGAGCTAATATATTTAAATTATCAGGGTCAGTAATACTATATGGAACAGTATCTGCATGTATATTTGGATTAATAAGATATATTATTTTTGGAGGTTAGTATGACTATATATTATAAGGATGCATATATAAATGAAACTTCTGTTACTGCTGGACCGTTTTTAATAGATGGTCCATTAAAAGAAAAGTTTGATAATGTATATACAGATTTTTATGATAAAGAGAAAACTTTTGAAGATTGTGAAGTGAATGAACTTGTAAAAACTATTAATACATTATTAAGAAAAGGTAACTATAATAATAGGGATATTAGTTTATTAATATCAGCAGATTTATCTAATCAAATAGTAATATCTAATTTAGCAGCTAATAAACTTGGCATTACATATTTTGGAATATATAATGCATGTGCTTCATTTTGTGAAAGTATAATTCTAGCATCATCCTTATTATATAATAGGGATGATAAAGTAATATGTACAACTTCAGCACATAATTTAACTTCTGAAAGACAATTTAAGGCACCAGTAGAATATGGTATGCCTAAACCAGAGTATTCAACTTTTACGGCAAGTGCCGCAACTGCTTGTATTGTATCCCATAAAAAAGAAGGTGTTAGAATAGAATCAGGTACTATAGGTAAAGTAATTGATTTAGGAGTTAAAGATGCTTTTGATATGGGAAGTGCTATGTCTCCAGCTGCAGCTTACACATTAAATAAACATTTAAAGGATACTAATAGAGATATAAGTTATTATGATTTAATATTAACTGGTGATTTAGGACTGTATGGGAAAAAGATATTTAAAGAGTTTTGTTTAAAAGAATATGGATTAAAAATAAATAATTATAATGATGCAGCATGTCTTATATATAATAATAAGGATAGTAGGGTATGTGCAGGAGGTTCTGGACCATCTTGTTTACCAACTTATGTTTTTTGTGAAATAATACCTAAAATGAAAAAGAAAAAAATAAAAAGAGTATTATTACTTGCTACTGGAGCTTTATTTAGTACTACCTCCGTTAATCAAAAGAAAAGTATACCATGTATATGTCATGCAGTAAGTTTGGAGGCTATATGATATTTGTTTATTCATTCTTATTTTCAGGTATCGTTTGCGCAATTGGACAAGTACTTATGGATAAAGTAAAACTAAAACCAGGTGAAGTAACTTCTTTATTTGTAGTAATAGGAGCTTTTTTAGATATATTTGGTATATATGATTATTTTGTTAGTACATTTGGTGCAGGAGCAATGGTTGTAATAACTAGTTTTGGACATTCTTTAATACATGGAGCTCTTGCAGTGGCAAAAACAGAGGGAATATTAGGAGTTTTAACCGGAATGTTCTCATTAACAGCGTCTGGGATTACAGCTACTATACTATTTTCATTCATTTTTGCCTTAATTTTTAGGCCAAAACACTAGTAAATATAACAAGAATACAAAAAAATAAAAAAAAGTGAAAAAAAGTGTTCACTTTTTTATTTTTTTGTATATAATATAGTATGTTCAAAAGGGAATTTGACACGTAAAATTGATAAAAAATCAATTTTTGACAATTTTTTTAAAAAAAGTAAAAAAAAGTGTTGACACTCCATTTTGAATATGATATAGTTAATTTGCGCGTGGAAAGAGAACACCTTTATTTCATAAAGGAATACGTGCAAAAATGATCTTTGAAAACTGAGCAAAATGTCAATTAATTTGAGTAGTCAGGAATTTTAAATTTGAAATAATTTTTTTATTGAGAGTTTGATCCTGGCTCAGGATGAACG
>JAFRCK010000011.1 GCA_017404385.1 Bacilli bacterium | reverse complement strand
CTTTTGTAAACTTAGTGAATAATGCATCATTATCATTAAGATTAGTTATGGCATTACATCTTGGTTGTAAGTTTTCAAAATTATTATTAAAACCAGAGTGTTCGTATCCAAGACTAATTAAGGTATTATAAATATATTCATTATCTATTTCAGGAGTGACTTCTCCTTTGTTATTTCTTGATTTATATATTAAAATTGGGTCTAGTTTAACAAACATAAAATTTCTTTTTATAAGATATTCTTTTAAGGCAGTAGTAAATTTTTTTACTAAATCTTCATCTTTAAAGTCTATTAAGAAACCTCTAGGACAATATCCCCATTTATATCCTATAAATTCTTTTCTTACTAGTATTAGAGTGGCCGCAACTATAGTATCAGTTTCATCCATCAATCCTAAATAATACTCATTAAATTGATGTCTACCCATAAGCATACCATACTCAGTAGTTTGATAAAAATTCTTATATGGAAAATTATCAATAAACTTATTAAATTCATCAGGTTGTATTTCAACTATTCGCATACTATCACTCCAATTATAATTATTATATCATATAAAATAAAATATTGTAAAAATTATTAATTATTGTTAATTTAAATTTGAAGTGCAACAAACTTCATTGAAAAAGACACGTGAATAATATATAATACCTTTTGTCTAAAGAAAGGAATATATTCACATGTCTAAAACAAATAATACACTAAAATTAAAAGAAAATCAATATCGTCATTTAAATGAAGATGATAGATGTAAAATTCAAGCACTTATAGAACAAAAAGATGAAAATGGTAAAAGGTTATTTAATAATACTTATATAGCCAATTATTTAGGTGTTCATAGATCTACTATATCTAGAGAAATTAGAAAAAGGAGACAACATAAAATGTATATTAGAACTGGTAAAACTAAAACTCTTCCTTATTCTGCCTCTTATGCTCAAAAAGATGCTCACTTTAAAAGAGGTTTATCTAAAGGAGAATATAAACTCAGAAAGTATAAAAAAATGGCTGAATTTATTGAAAATAAGATTAAAATTGATAAATGGGCTCCTGATGCCATTGTTGGGTATATGGAATCTCACAATATGTTTAATCAAGATGGTTTTGATAAAATTACAGTCCCTACCATTTATAATGCTATTAGATATAATATTATTAAAGTTAAACTTGAAGATACTAGAAGAATGAAAGAAAATCCTGATTATAAATATAAAGAAAAAGCTGATTTACCTGCTTCTAAAGTTGAATATTCTATTGATAAAAGGCCTGAAAGTATCGATAAAAGACTTTATTTTGGTCATTTTGAACTTGATACTGTTATTGGTACTAATAAAGGTAAACATGAGTGTTTAATGACTTTAACTGAAAGAAAAACTAGATTTGAAATAATATTTAAACTTAAAGGTAAAACTTCTGATGAAGTTGTTGATAAATTTAATAAATTGAAGGAATATTTAAAACGTAATTATGATAAAGTATTTAAATCAATTACTACTGATAATGGTTCTGAATTTTCTGATTTTTTATCCATTATTGAAAATACTAAAACTAAAATTTATTTTTGTCATCCATATTGTTCTGGTGAAAAAGGTACTAATGAAAAAAATAATGGTATGATTAGGTATTTCATCCCTAAAAAAACATTAATTGAAAATTATTCAAATAAACAAATCAATGATATTGCTGAATGGATGAATAATTATCCTAGAAAAATTCTTAATTATAAAACTCCTTTAGAAGCTTTAATTGAAGAATTAAATGATAAAACTATTATTAATAAATTTTTAAATTTACAAGAAAAACTTAATACAATTTAAAAATGTAATATCTTTTT
>JAFRCK010000010.1 GCA_017404385.1 Bacilli bacterium | reverse complement strand
TATGCGTGGTGATGGTTATGGACGTGGCTATGTAGCTTATGACCATGATTCAGCAGGTAAAACTGGTACTTCTCAAAGCTTTATTGATACTGATGATGATGGTAGAATTGATACGGAAACTATTACTAGTTCCTTCTTAGGCTATGTACCTTCAGTTAACCCAAGATTTACTATTACTGTTGTTTCACCAAACTCATCTTACCCAAATTCTAAAAGTGATTATGCTTCCTTAGTTACAATGAGAATCTCTAAGGAGATAACAGCTAAATATTTTGATATGTACGGATATTAAAAAAAGATTGCTAGTCAAAGAAAAGTTTGATATAATACTAAACAGATAAAAAAGGAGTGATATTATGGCTAAAGTAGGAAACAGACAATATAAGACACTTGTATGTAGTGAATGTAAAGAAGAAAACTATCGCGTAGATAAGAATGTTAAAAATACTACTGATAGATTAGAAATAAGTAAGTATTGTCCTAAATGTAGAAAACATACAACTCATAAAGAAAAGAAATAGAAGGTGTAAAAGATGATTAACATAAATGATATTAAAAATGGTATGACTATTATGATTGATAATGAAATTTATCAAATAGTTGAATTTTTACATGTAAAACCAGGTAAAGGTCCTGCTTTTATGAAGATTAAATTAAGAAATCTTCGTTCTGGAGGTATTCTTGATAAGACATTCAATACTAATGTCAAATTTGCTAGAGCAAATATTAGTAAACAAAATGTTCAGTATTTATATAATACTGGCGATATTTATTATTTCATGAATATGGATACTTATGAGCAATTAGAGCTTTCTAAGAAACAAATTGGTGATGCTACTAATTATTTAATTGAAAACATGAATGTCCAAGTTATCCTTTATGAAGGAGAACTATTAGGAATTGATCTACCAGATAAAGTAGAATTAACTGTAACAGCTACTGAACCAGCTGTTAAAGGTAATACTGCTAATAATGCTATGAAGGATGCCACAGTAGAAACTGGTTTAGTAGTAAAAGTACCTTTATTCATAGAAGAAGGAGAAAAAATACTTATTACTACATCTAATGGTAAATATTCATCAAGAGCTTAGGCTCTTTTTTTGTTGAAAAAAGAAACTGCTTTTTAAAATTTTCTCTATAATATAAATAAAGGTGATAATATCAAAGAGGAAAAAATAGAAAATATGATTTATGAAATAAGAGGAAAACAAGTAATGTTGGATTCTGATTTGGGGAAACTATATCATGTAGAGACAAAAAGAATTAATGAAGCAGTTAAGAATAATCCTAATAAATTCCCGGAAAGATTTTCTTTTATATTAACAAATCAGGAATCTAATGGTTTTTTAGTCGAAATTTTCGACCAAAAAAGAGAAACAAGAGGAGGGAGATATAAAAATCCCCGTGTATTTACAGAACAAGGAGTAGCAATGCTTGCTACTATATTAAAATCAAAACAAGCAGTAGAAGTAAGTATTAATATAATGGATGCCTTTGTATCAATGAGGCATTATTTGATAGAAAATAAAGATATATATTTATCAATTAATAATATAAATAATAAATTAATAGATCATGATGAAAAATTTGATTATATATTTTCTAATTTTATTCATAAAGAAAAACTATATTTAAGAGGAAATAGTTATGATGCCTATTCAGATATAATAGACATATTTAAAAGAACAAAGAAAGAACTTATTATAATTGATACATATGCTGATAAAACAATATTAGATTTAATAAGAAGTATTAATATAAAAGTTCTTTTAATAACAAGTAAAAAAGCAAAACTTTCACAAACTGAAATAAAAGCTTATAACAAAAAGTATAAAAACTTAAAAATAGTATATACTGAAGTATTCCATGATCGATACTTTATTATTGACAAGGAAGAAATCTATCTGTGTGGAACAAGTATAAATTGTATAGGTAATAAAATATTTACTATCAACAAACTCGAAGATAAACTTCTTAAAAGCACATTAACAAAAGAAGTAGAGAAAGTTGTAAATTAATGTAAACAAGTACTTTTTCCTTCTTGTATTCCTTTATTATATATTTATAATAAAAGTATAATAGGAGGAAAATATGGAAGAAAAGAAAAAAGGGAAAGGATTAATAGTTTTTATAGTAATACTTATTTTAATAATCCTCGGTTTGGTTGGATATATTTTATATAGTAGAAATATAACCTTGGATAAGGAAGGAAAATTAAACAAGCTAGAAAGCGAGATTAGAGTGCTTAAAAAAGAAAATAAAAAATTATTGAAAACATCGAAAAATAAAGAGAAGGAAGAAACAGAATCAACAGAAGAAACAAAGTGCATAGGGTTATATAAAGGAACTGCAGCAATATATATGGATGCTGAGACAGGAAAATTAACCAAGGGAGCGCTTGCAATTGAATTAAAAGCAGACGGCACATTTGATTTAAAAAAAGAGAATATATTAACTGAACAAGGAAAATATAAAATTTATGAAGGAGTCTTAATGCTAGGAATGCTTCCTCACACCACAG
>JAFRCK010000009.1 GCA_017404385.1 Bacilli bacterium | reverse complement strand
TAATGCTTTCGCTATTGTCGCAGTTTCTTTATTTGGTAATTTCATTATTATTTCTTGCCTTGTCATTCTTTCTGTTAATGTGAATAATACTGTTTTTGTTCCTTGTTTTCCTACTACTAAATCTCCTTCCCAATATCCATATACATTTCTTAATAGCGCCTCTTTTGGTCTATATTCTATACTTTTTTCTGCTGGAATCATCTTTGATACTCTTTGTTCTTTATTTTTATTGTTATATTCTTTTTTATATATTATTTTACCTTGTTTTATTTTTTCAAATACAACTCCACTTTTTATCGCATTTCTTATTGTTCTTCCTGATATTTCTATATCAAAACCATTCTCTTTTAACTCTTTTGATACTACTTCTGGTGATTTATGATTTTCTTTTATTTCTTTTTCTATATGTTTTACTAACTCTATATCTGAATCTAATTTTAATTCCGGTCCTTTACTTGTTTTTCCAAAATCATATTTATCTTGTGCCACTCTCGCACTATATTCTTCTCTTTCTGTCCAATCATAATATCTTACTGTTATTAATCCTCTATTTATTTCTCTTCTTATTGTTCTTTCACTTTTATGTAATAACATAGCTATTTCTTTCTTACTTTTATGATCTTGATTATACCATTTTTCTATCATTGTTCTCTCTGCATAAGTTATATGTTTATATTTTTTATTTTCTTTGTTATAATTATAAAGACACATAGTTTTTACCTCCAATATAAGTTTCGTCACTTACATTGTATCATAGGTAACTCTATGTGTCTTTTTTTATGTCCTTTTGGGACACTTAATTTTTCAATTTATAACAATTATAATTGTTTCTTTTGATAATTCCATCCATCACGGCACATATCTTCAAGTGTTTTTGTAGCTTCAAATCCAAGTTCATTTTTAGCTTTAGAAGGATCTGAATAACACTCTGCGATATCGCCTTCTCTTCTTGGAGCCATTTTATATGGTACATCTATATTATTTACTTTTTTAAATGCCTCAACCATTTCAAGAACACTATATCCTTTTCCTGTACCTAAATTATATATAAATATTCCATTATTTTCTTTATTTAACTTTTCTAGCGCTAGTAAATGTCCTTTAGCTAAATCTACAACATGTATATAATCTCTAACTCCTGTTCCATCTTTTGTATCATAATCATTACCAAATATAGATAATTCTGGTAAAATACCAGCTGCTACTTTAGTAATATATGGCATTAAGTTATTAGGTATACCTTTTGGATCTTCACCAATAAGCCCTGATTCATGAGCCCCCACTGGATTAAAGTATCTAAGTATACATATATCCCATGTATTATCTGATTTATATAAATCTTGTAATATTTGTTCTATAAATAATTTAGTTGTTCCATATGGATTAGTAGTTCCACCTATTTTACATTCTTCTGTAATAGGTACAACTTCAGGATCACCATATACAGTAGCTGATGAAGAAAATACAAATTTTTTAACATTATATTTTTTCATTACCTCTAAAAGAGTAACTGCCCCACCAATATTATTTTCATAATATTCAAGTGGTTTTGATACTGATTCTCCTACTGCTTTATATCCCGCAAAATTAATAACTGATTCTATATCATTTTCTTCAAACACTTTTTCTAAAGAAGTTCTATCTAAATAATTAATTTCATAAAAATTAAAATCTTTATTTGTAATTTTTTTAATATTATCTAAAACTTCTTTTTTACTATTAGAAAAGTTGTCAACTATAACAACTTCTTCTCCTTTATTTAGTAATTCGACAACAGTATGTGAACCAATATAACCAGCTCCACCTGTTACTAATACTTTACCCATAAAACACCTATTCAATAACCGATAATATTGCTGGAACTATTTGTTTCTTTCTAGATACTAATCCATCAATATAAGTCATTTGTTCAAAGGCTTCATTATTAAATCCACTTGATAATACTTCTTTAAATGCATCTGTATATATTACATATGATCCATTTCTAACTACATCTGTAATCGCAAGCATTGTATATTTACAACCTAAACTATCATTTACTTTTTGTAATTCTTCTAAATAAGATACTATATCATCCTTAATAGAATCAATATCTAATGTAAATATTTGACCTACTGCAAATTTAATATCATTTGATGTAAATGTTTTTAAATCAGAAGTAATTATTTCTTCTTTTGTTTTTCCTTTTAAACTTGTACCTGCTTTAAACATCTCAATTGCATATTTTTTATAATCTAATTTTAATTGTTTAGCAAGTTCTTCAACTACTTTTCTATCTAGATCAGTTGTTGTTGGACTTTGTAATATTAATGTATCAGATAATATACCTGAAATCATTAATCCAGCCATATCATTTGGTATCTTAACACCATTTTCTTTATATAATTCATGAATAATAGTATTAGATGAACCAACTGCCATATTTCTAAAGTTAATTGGTAACTTTGTACTAACACTACTAATCTTATGATGATCTACAATTTCAATTATTTCTGCTTCTTCAATCCCTGGAGCACTTTGTTCAAATTCTTGGTGATCAACAAGTATAACTTGTTTATTATTTTTTTCTACTATATCTGTAATTCTTATTAATCCTAAACATTTATTCTTACTATCAACTACTGGATAATTATTATGTTTTAATTTTTTTGTTTCTTCAATAAAATCATCATAAAAATCTGTTTCTTTAAAACTAATAGAATTTTCATGTAATATAGTTCTAATTTCATTACTTAAATTAATTAATTTTGCTGTTTCAAATGTATCTAAGCTTGTTCTAATTATATTTACTTTATTCTTCTTAGCTAATTCTAAATTTTCTTTATCTATTTCTAGATTACCTGTAACGATTAATAGTTTAACTTTACTTTCAATGGCGTATTTATGTATTTGATGTCTATCTCCAACTAATAATATATCTTTATTAGTTAAAGCAATATTATCAAAGAAAGTCTTACTCTTATATGAAGCTACTATTAAATTACCATTAATTTCATCTTCGAATTTTAATACTTTTTTACCAGAAATAGTATTAATTATATTATCATATGTACTATCTAATAGTTTAAAATTTCCACTAAACATTTCTTTAGCTATATCTTTTAAAGTAACTATTCCTAAGAACTCTTTATTTTCACCAACAACTGGAACACCTGTAATATTATTATTAGTTAAAAATTCATATACTTCTTTAATAGGCATTTTTTCATTAACAAAACAACCTTTATGATATTTAATATCTTTTAATTGAAGTCTAACATCATTTAAATATTTTGGTTCCTTTACTTTAAATTGTTCTAAAACAAATTTAGTTTCATCATTAACATGACCTAATGCTCTTGGTTCAGTATCCATACCTAATTGATTTTTTAAATAAGATAAAGTTATTGCTCCTGTGATAGCATCAGTGTCTGGTCTTTGATGACCAAATATATATACTTTACTCATAATTTAACCTTCTTTCCACAGTTTAATTATAATGATTTTTCTAATAAAAGTAAATAAATTATTATAAAAAAAAAGACTTTATACAAAGTCTTAATTCATATTTAATAATATTATAACTGCTACTACAAATAATACTACAGAAAGTAAGAATATACTAGCTATACCAGCTTCTCCATTTTGAAATTTAAGTGTATTATTTTTTTCGGCTTCTTCTTGTTTCTTTTTAGCAATAGCATCTGCATACAAAGTAGTCATATCAGAATAGAATTCTCTTTGTACTTGATTAATAACTCCATCCTTAAAATCATTATATACTTTTATAGGAGTTTTATAATAAATAGGAATATTAGCTAATGCTTCTTCCAAACTAATACCAACACCTTTTGTAATTATTTCAGCTTCTATTTGCTTAATTTGTTCATCAGTAAACGCATTTGTTTCTTTAATATCTTGAACAAGTGATGAATTACTATTAGCTATATTTTCAGCACCAGGGATGACAACACTTGGTGAAATTACTGATGACTCATCTACTGGTGTTACCGTAGGTTGTATAGGTTGTACTACTGTAGGTTGAACTGGTTGATTTAATTCTGATTGTATTTGATTTACTACAGTTGTTAAACTACTATCATGTTCAACATAAAACTTAGCTTCTCTTTCTTCTGGAGTTGGTTGATAATTAGGATCTGTTTTCATTTTATTTAGTAATTCTTTATAAATACTAATCTTTTCTTCAACTTTATTCATATATCCTCCTATAAATATTTATCAATTTTCTCTTTAATTTGATCCCTAGTAAATGGTTTAGCTATATAACTATTAAACCCTTCTTCTAAGTATTTTTCTTTAGCTCCTTGTACTGCATCAGCAGTTAACGCTATTACTGGTGTATTAAAGTCTTCAATCTTCTTTAATTCTACGAGTGTTTCTTCACCATTCATTTCAGGCATCATAATATCTAAAAGTATTATATCATACTTTTCTTTTTTTACCATAGAAATTGCATCTTTTCCACTCAAACAAGTGTCAATTTTTACACCTAAGGCACTTAATGCTCTTTCAGCAACTTTAATATTTAATTCATTATCATCTACAACTAGTATTTTCTTACTAGTATAATCAATATTCTTTTCTACCTTTTTTTCATTATTTAAAGTTTCTTTTGGTGGTTCCATTTTTCCTATTTGTTGACTTATTGTTACAACGAAAATTGATCCCTCTTTGTAAGTACTATTTACGTTAATTGTTCCACCCATCATGTCAACTAATTTTTTAGTAATTGCAAGTCCTAATCCTGTTCCTTCTATAGTTGTATTTTTTTCAATATCTAATCTTTCAAACTTATTAAATAGTTTAGTAATAGATTCTTTTTTTATACCTCTACCTGTATCTTGAACACTAATTATTAAAGAGCAACCCTTATTCTTATTAATACATTTTATATTAAAGTTTATTTCTCCTTTATCAGTATATTTAACAGCATTTGATAAAAGATTGTTAACTATTTCTTTAACATGAACTTTATCACCAATTAATTCATATGGTATATCTTCAGCAAAATTAGTCTTCAATACAATTGGTTTACTACCTATTCTAGTAGAATTTAATTTAGCAAGTGTTTCCATTTCTTTTTTAAAGTTATATGGTGCGCTAACTAAATCTAATTTATTACTTTCTATTTTACTAATATCTAAAATATTACCTACTATTTCTATTAATGTATTAGATGCATCAACTATATCTTCACTATCTTCTTTAACTTGCTTTGGAACTTTATCTTTAAATGTAAGTATATCTTCAGATAAACCCGCAATCGCATTTAATGGAGTTCTTATTTCATGAGACATACTAGATAAGAAATCAGATTTAGCTCTATTAGCTTTTTCTGCTTGATCCTTAGCTATATTTAATTGGTTTATTAAAATCATATCTGGGTTTTCGATAGTAAAGTACATTAAAAATGTAATAAATGCTTCACCAAATGTTAACAATAATAAAGAAGGATTTAGTTTTTGAATTATCATTATAGCGGTTCCTAAAACAACAAAACAAATTAATGGTATATATCTTCTTTGTAATATTACTTTCCTATTTCTAATCATACAATATATTAATACTAATGATAATAAACCAGAAATAATATATATCATGTTAGCAGCAGGACCATATGTATATACACTTTCAAAGTTTTCATAATAAAGAGGAAGCACTAATGCTAGAACAACTGAAACAGCATAAAATATTAAAATATATTTTTTCCATTTTCCCCAATTAAAACTTTTAAAAGTAATTGAAGATATATATACAGTAAATAACGTTAACCAAGTTAATAAATAAATCAAATATCCTCTTGAGACTAAATATGCACTTATTGGATACGAATCATATGATTCTACACCATAATAACAAAGTATACCAATTACTGTACCAGCAAGACTAGTTATTATTATTTTAGAATATACTTTTGTTTCAAAAGTATCAATGTGTTTTTTTGTATAATAAACTATATTTAATAATAATATAAAGAAAAAACTACATAATGTAAATGAAATCCCTATGTTCATATCTATCACCTATTATAATTATAAAACAAAATAATAAAAAAAAATAGATATTATATCTATTTTTTTTGTAGTTTTAATACTAATTCTTTATTAACTACATTTCTATAATCAACAATATATTCTACTAAATCATCTTTTTCAGTAGCTAATTCTTCTAATTTTTTATAGTCTACTTTTTCCATTAAAGTATAAGGTAATTCTTCTATATATCTAACCCATTGTGGATTTTCTCTAATCGGAATATTTTCTTTACATTCTTTTTCAATATCAATTTGTACTTTTTGTAAGTCTGCACCTTCTTTTAAAGAAACAAATAACATTGGTAATTCACCTGCAGTATCTTCAGATGGTTTTCTTCCTATAACTGCACAATTCTTAACTCCAGGTATATGTGAAACAACATTTTCAATTGGTAATAATGAAACTGTATGTCCATCTGGTCTCATAATTGCTCTTGATGATCTTCCAGTAACAAATAAAACTCCATCTTCATCAATATATCCTAGATCTGCAGTTCTATACCATACTCTTCCTAGACTATCTTTAAAGAAAGCTTTCTTAGTTTGTGCTTCATTATTTAAATATCCATTAGCATGTGTAATAGAAGCAACATATATTTCTCCTTCTTGATTATACTTTAATTCTATTCCAGTAGAAGGATCTACTATCTTTATAATATTTTGAGCAAGTGGTATACCAACACTTCCAATTTTATTATCTAAATCTGTAGATGTTGTTGTATAACCTCCACCATGTTCACTAGCACCCATACCTTTCTTAATTGGTGCTGATCCAGCTCTTACAAATGTTTCATTCATATGTTCTTCATGAGCTTCAAGTATTTTATCTCCACCACTACACATAACTTTTAAAAATGATATATTCTTTTCTGGATGTTCTGTTAAATATTTATCAAATATTTCAAAATGTCTAGGTGATCCCATAACAAATGTTGATTTTGTTTTAAAAATATACTTTGGAAATTTTTCTAATTCAGGTGCTGGTAATAAATAAATTGTTACACCATTTGATAAAGCATTATGCATTCCACTACTTGATCCGTATGCTGAAAAGAATGGAACATTTCCCATAAATATTTCACCTTTTTTTGGAAAGAAACCAGAATACTTTATTTGTAAATTTTGTCCATTATATGTCTCATTTCTAAGTTCAATACCTTTTGGTACACCTGATGTACCACTTGTATAAACTACTACTGTAGTTCTATCAGGTATATAACCAAAAGTATCAACTATATCTTTACCTTTTCCAAGATTTATAAAATCTTTATAATCAATATATTTTCCATGAGTAGGCACTTTTTTATTTGCTAAACTATATAATGCTTTCTTTATTCCTTTTAAAGATTCTGCTGGTGAAACAGATATAATTTTTTCAAGAGAACTTTCATTAGCTATTTTTTCAATATTCTCATAACATTTATCTATCATTACCATGTATTTAGAATTAGCTGTTGAAATATAATTAAGTATTCTTTTAGCTGGTGTTCTAGGTTCAATAAGATTAGGTACTGCCCCTATATGTATTAATCCATAAAAAGAATAAACAAATTCCGGAATATTAGCCATACAAATCATAACATGATCTTTATCTGTTATTCCCATTTCTTTAAATGATTTAGCACATTTTTCACAGTTTTCAACTAATTCTTTATAAGATATATGATTTCCTTCATATATTAATGCATCAACCTCAGGATATTCCTTAGCATTATCTCTTAGAACTTCCCACATAGTTTTTTGAGCTATAGTATCAACATCTGCTTCTTCTGGAATGAATTTAAGATGAGGAAGATCAATACTTGGATAACCAGTAGGAGCTCCTAATATCTCTCCCTTAGCTAATCCTCTTAAATATTTATATCTAAGTATTCTTTCTTCGTCTGTCAATCCAGCAAATTTCTTTTCTTGTTCATCTAAAAATTTTTTAGATTTTTCTAATTCTTCTTTATCATATGATAATTCTTTACCTATATCAAAAGTTTTTCCTTTAGTCATTGTCTTTCCCCCTAACAATTATAACCATTTTAATAGTACTACATAAAAAAAGATGTGTCAATAATTTACACATCTTCATAATTCCATAAACCAAGTTGTCCTTTCATAGGAATAGGTTTATCATACTTAATAATATTTTCTAATTTCCAAGCAAAATCTTCAGCATGATTGCTTCTTCCATATACTGTTCTATCTATTTTAATTAATTCATTTTGAAATTCAGGTGTTACTTTAATGCAATCTACTAAAGTTGCTTCTCCTATAATCATACCTGGTTTAATATCTATATCATAATCTTTAAATTTAATAAGATTTTCTTTTTCTAAACCCTTACCAGCATGAATTAAAATCTTCCCTCTATAATTTGTTTTCCATGATCTAAGCTCATATTTTTTATAACCCTCTATTATCAAAGATGCCCATGGTTCTTTAATTGTCAAAGCCTTCATTTTATCACCCAATATTATTATATCATATTTTACTTTATTATTTTTTTAATATATAATTATTTTAGGTGATAGTATGAAGAAAAAAATAATTGTATTAATAGTTTTATTTTTATTAAGTGGCTGTTCTTTTTATGATGAATATGAAATGCCAAAAGAAGTTGTTTTAAAAACAAAAAATTTAAAATTAGAAGTATATAGCGAAAATACTATAAATGATTTAATAGAAGATAAAAATGTAGAGATTATTAATTCTAAAGATAAAATTAATACTAATTCTTTGGGTAAAAAAAAGACTACAATAGAATATAAATATGATGATAGAAAATATAAATATGATGTAAATTATGAAATTGTTGATACTACTGCGCCTATTCCAATATATGTTAAAGACTATTATTATACTTATGTTGGAGATACAACATCAGAAAAAATTAATTTTTGTGAATCAGCTAATTTTATAGATAATTATGATAGAAAACCAACTTGTTCTATTGAAGGGACATATGATGTTAATACTGCTGGGCAATATAAATTAAAATATTTGATTAAAGATAAATCAAATAATATACTAGAACAAGAAATAACTTTTGATGTTATAGAAGAAACTGAAGAAACAGATGAAGATGAATACTATGAAGAAGAAATTGAAGAAGAAAAAATAGATTTTAATTCAATTATTCAAAATTACAAAAATGATAAAACTATGATTGGAATAGATGTATCTAGGTGGCAAGGAGATATAGATTTTGATAAAGTTAAAAAAGCTGGTGCTGAATTTGTAATTATGAGAATGGCTGTATCAAACGGACCTGATGATCCAATTGGATTAGATTCCAAATTCAAACAAAATATAAAAAATGCTAAAAAAGCAGGTTTAAAAATTGGAGTATATATTTATACTTCTCCATCTACTAAAGATGAGATTAAAAAGCAAGCAAAATATGTCTTAAAAGAATTAAATAAAATGAAATTAGATTTTCCAATAGCATATGATTTTGAAAATTGGGAGGATATTAGAAAACTAAAATTAAACCTACATGATTTAACTACTATGGTAGATGAATTTTATAATATTGTTAAAGAAGATGGATATAAAGTCATGATATATGGAAGTAAATATTACTTAGAAAAAATATGGAATCAAGATAAATATCCAATATGGTTAGCCCAATACTCTGATCAACCAACATATCAAGGTAAATATATAATGTGGCAATTAGGTAATAATGGTAAAATAGATGGAATTGATAATGATGTAGACATTGATATTTATTATAATAATTAAAAAGGAGAGAATTATTTCTCTCCTATTTTTTTAAAACATATTTTTTTATATTTTCGTTTTTTGCAGCTTCTCTTTTTACATTACTGCTATATACAAAAGCTGGTACTGACCATAAAGCAGCTGCTCCTACTCCAATTGGTATTAATGGACTAACAGGTGCTAATGCTATTACTCCAACTGATGTTGTTACAATTGCTAGTTTTTTAATATTTCTTCTCTTTTTATTTCTTTTTTCTTCCATATTAATACTTCCTTCACGAAAAATATTCTATCAAAAAAAAGGACTTTAAGCAAGCCCTTTTTATACCTGGTCTAATTTATTCTTTCTATATTCATCCTCTAAGATTTCCATCCATATTTCATCATGCCATTTTCCATCTAAATAATAGCATTCATGTCTTCTTCCATATTCTTTAAATCCTAATTTTTTATAACAAGAAATTGCTCTTTCATTAAATGAAAATACACCAAGATTAATATTATGAAGTCTAAGATTATTAAACCCATAATCAAGTAAAAGATTAATAACTTCAGTACCTAATCCTTTACCTCTATACTCTTCTTCTCCAATAAAAATTCCAATTGTAGAAGTACCATCTTTGTAATCAGTATCCATAAGACCACAGTTACCTATTAACTTATCATTATCTTTTGATACAATTGCAAAAGTATGTCCACCTCTTTGCATTAATTTTTCAACCCATTCTTTTTCTCCAATTGTAGTAATTACTTTTGAAGTAGAATGAATATTATCAGTTACCTTTCTATCATTCATCCACTTAGTATAATCATTAACATCTTCTAATGACATTGGAGATAGATAAATTCTTTCACTTTCTAATTTTTTAAAATACATAATTATGCCTCCTTAAATACTTGTAATACATATAAATCTAATGAATCTTCATTCCTATCATATAATATATCATCTATAATAGCAACCATATGATAAAAATCTTTTTTATCATAACAATATATAATACTTTTACCTTTATTCTTATAATCTTTTATTTTTCCTTTATATTCTTCATTAATATCAAATACATTATTTTGATTCAAATATAATTCATATATATCTTCTTTGCCCAGTTTTTCTTGCAATTCTTTTATTTCTTTTTTTATTAAATTATAATCTTTATCAAAAAATTTACTAAATGATCTATAAATACATCCACCTTTTTCTTCTACCGGATTATAGTATTCGAATTTCATATAATCACCTCATTTCAAAATGATAATAATTTTCTAAGTAATCTTTATCTCCTATTTTCCTATATACTTTTTTATATAGTTTTCCACCCATATGCTTATAAAATTCATTAGTAGGATTACCATCTAAGCATCCGATTATATAATCGTTATAACCTAATTCTTTTAATTTATTTACAGCATAATTAAGTAGTTCTTTACCAAGACCTTTGCCTTGATACTCTTTTAATAAATATAAAGAACCTACTTCACCAGAATTTGGATAATCTTCATCCCTAGATTTTTCAGATGATGTTACTCCTATTATTTTTCCATTATCTTCCATAACAAAATTATAAATATCTTTATATTCATCATTCTTATATTTTGTTTGTTGTTTCAAAACTCTTTCCTCAACTGTATTTGGCATATTATCTAAAAATTCATCATCTACTATACCTCTATAAGTTTCATCCCAAAAGATATTTCCAAGTAGAACTGTTTCTCTAATATCTTCATATTTCTTTTCTCTTATTTTCATATTTCCTCCTATATCTTAGCAATCATTAAATTACTTGATGAATATCTTTTTAAACCTTTATAAAATACTATAAATGCTGTTGTAACTATGAAAATAGTAAAACCTAAAATAATTAATAAATAACTTAAATTAAAGTTTCTCATTACATCTACTGGCATATAATTAGCTATTCCAACTGGAATAATTGTCAATAATATCCACTTAGTTACCCCTTTAAATATTCCCCCTGGATATGTTGCAAAACTAGTCATAAATCCATCCATTTTTTCCGCTAATAAATCTGATTTACCAAACCAGAAACTTAAACTATTAAATATAATTGTAATTGCTGTAATTATTAAACCACTACAAATTGAGAATAATGTAAATAATAAGAATAATTTAAATGTAATACCATATATAAGTAAAACTATATATCCATATAACATATCTCCTAATGCGGATGGTTCAACATCTGTTGTTATAACAGATAATAATACATTTTTTGGTTGAACTAAATATGAATCAAGTTTACCATTATTGATTGTCGTAGATAAATCAAAAGCTTTCTTAAAGAAGAATCTCGATACTCCAAATGATGAAGAAGCAAGTCCCCATAGAAGTAAAACTTCATTTAATGAATATCCACCTATATCGTTTTTAATTGAGAATAATACAACCCATTGAATAATAAAAGTTGAGTTATTAATTATCATGAATACTATATTTGTTATAAAGCTTATCTTATTAAGCATTTCTCTCATAATAGCGTATTTTATAGATAATAATGAAATCTTTATTTGATTTTTAACCTCCATTAACATTTAACTTCTTCACCCCTTTCTTATAAATTAATAAACATAATAAAAATGAAATAATTAAATATATTAATTGTGCAATTATAATAGAAATAAAATCACTATAATTAAAATTAACAAATAATCTAGCTGGTCCATATGAAACTACATAAATTGGACTATAATTAATAAATGTTTGAACTATAGGTGGAAAGAATTCTATTGGAAACATAACACCTAAAACTAATATTAATTTACTATATACCCAGTAAAATGGGTTTGAATCCTCTACTATAAAAGAGAATAATCCTATAAAAGTTAATAATAATGTATTAATTAAAGTAGCTAAGAAAATAGTTAATAATACTAATAGAATTTGTACTATATCTAATGAAGGAAAACTTCCTAAGAATATAAATACTAATAATAAACCTAGTATAAAATAAACTAAAAATCTAATAAAGCAACCTGCTAAATGATTAAAAATAGAATATCCTATATAACTATATGGTTTATTCAAATTATAAGTAATATTACCAGTTTTAACATCTTCAACTATTTTTTTGGTATATTTTCTTCCTGATATTATACTCCATAATACTTCAGTAATAGCAACATACCAAATAGTTTGATTCATATTATAACCAGCTATTAATTCATTTGGATCATCATATATTGCTTGCCATAAGTTTAAAAATATAAACATCATAACAAAGAATCCAATAAAACCAAATAATACATTTCCTATATATTGAATATTAGTCATTATTTCTGACTTAAATATATATAGATACTTTCTCATTTTTTAGCCTCTTTCTTATATATATCACTTATAATTTCTTCAAGAGGTGTATTAGAAATATTAATATCTAATATATTATCTGGATTTAATAATTTAATAGCGTCCGCTACACTTCTTTTCTTAGTATCTACTTCTATTTTTAGATTATATCCTTTATCTTTTAATATAGTAATACCTTTTTCATTATCTAAATTAACCATTTCTTTCATCTTAACTTCAACTATTTTTTTATTTAAATAATGATATTTTAAATTCTCCATAGTATCATCAAGTACAACTTTACCACTATTAATGATTATTACTCTTTTACATAATTTTTCTATATCTCCAACATCATGACTAGTTAAGAAAATAGTAGTTTTATATTCTTTATTTAATCTTTTAATTAATGTTCTAATATTTTCTTTAACAACTGGATCTAGTCCTATAGTAGGTTCATCTAAGAATAATACTTTTGGATTATGTATTAATGATGCAACTATCTCACATCTAATTCTTTGACCTAAACTAAGATTTCTAACAGGTACATTTATAAATTCATCTAACTCAAATAATTCTCTAAACTCATTAATCTTCTTTTCTACTACTTTTTCATTAATATCATATATTGCTCCAAAGAACTTAAAGTTATCATATGGTGTTAAATGAGTCCATAATTGTTCTTTTTGACCAAAAACTGTACCGATTTGATATGCAAGTTTTTTTCTATTTTTAATTGGGTTAATATCTAGGACAGAAACCTCTCCTTTAGATGGGTATAATATTCCTGTAAGCATTTTTATTGTAGTACTTTTACCGGCACCATTTGGTCCAATAAATGCTATAATCTCGCCTTTTTCAACTTCAAAAGAAATATTATTAACAGCTTTAATAGTTTTATATTTAGGTTTAAATATAGCTTTTAAACTACCTTTAAACCCTTTTTCTTTTTCTTTAATTCTAAAAGTTTTATATAAATGATCTGCTTTTATTATTGTCATATTTACCACTCCCTATTCTATAACTTTATTATAACAAAAAAATGTTAGTATTTTTAATATACTAACATTTGTTATTAACTTTACAATTACTTTAGTTTTAAAGATTTTACACTTTTTAAAATATCATTTAATACTCCATAGGCAATTTCATTAATATTTTTACAATCGCTTTTTGATCTAGATATAGCTATAGCAATTGCTCCTCTATAAAAATAAGGATCATTTATTCTATATCTATCATATATATATTTATAATGTATATTATCTCTAAAACTTAAATCAAAATATTCATGTTCACCTAATGTTCTTAATAATAATCTTTCACTATATAGATCCTCTATCAAATCTACTAAATATAGAGTACCTAGAGTATTATTAAAACCTAATTCACGTAATTTATTGTAAGCTATTGAACTAATGTCAGTATCATTCTTATGTCTATACTCAGATCTTAAAGATCTAGATAAGTCAACTATTTTTTCTAATTCTGTCTTTTCTTCTACAAAACCACTATTAACAATATCTTCATATGTTTTAATTTCTTTTGTTGCTTTAATCATTAACTTATTCTCCTTTCTTAAGTTATTTCGCATTAAGGCGAATAAAAACACGAAATCAACTTATATTCAGTGACTCCGTGTACATCACGTGTAGGTTTTATCCCGAGATAGCTTGTTTAATACGTATATCTCCTCACTCGTTTTTGATTATATAAAAGATATAATTTTTTGTCAAGTTTATTTTTTGTAATTTTTTGTAGATTATTTTATATTTATTTGTTATAATAGGTCCCGTGAAAAAGGGATGTGATAAAATGATTAAAATTTATAAGACTACTAATATTGAAAATAAGATTAAGAAAATTAAAAGAATGAGTACTGATTCATGGATCGATTTAGTTAATCCTACCAGAGAAGAAATAAATAGAGTAGCTGAAAGAACACTAATTGATAAAGATCTAATAACTAAAATGTTAGATGCTGATGAATTACCAAGAATTGAAGTTGATTACACAGGAACCTTAATAGTAATAGATATACCACTTATAAGTGAAGATAGAGAATATATTACTCACCCACTAGGTATAATTATTACTAAAAGTAATTATATTATAACTGTTTCTACTAAGAATATGGATATATTAAATGATTTTAAAAGAAATATAGTTCATGATTTCAAAACTGCTAAAAAAACTAGATTTGTTATTCAAATATTTATTAAAACAATAAGTAAATATTTAAAAATATTAAAAGAAATAAATAAAGATATAGATGAAACAGAAGATGTATTAAAAAAATCTACTGAAAATAAAGATTTAATTGATTTATTAAAAATTGAAAAAACATTAGTATACTTTATTACTTCTTTAAAAGAAAATGCTGTTGTATTAAATAAATTAAAAAATGGTAATGTTATTACTTTATATGAAGGTGATGCTGACCTATTAGATGATGCTATTGTTGAAATGAACCAGGCTATTGATATGGCAACTATTTATAGAGATATCTTATCATCTATTACTGATACATATGGAACTATAGTATCCAATAATCTAAATAATATAATGAAATTCTTGGCAGGTATGACTATAGTATTATCTATACCTACAATTATATCTTCATTCTTAGGAATGAACGTTAAATTCGGTAACATCGGGATAAGTGATTATTCAGCAGTTATAATATTCTTTGCTTCAATAATTCTATCTATTGCAGTGGCAATTTGGTTAAAGAAAAAAGATATGTTATAAACATATCTTTTTATATTTCTAATAAAAACATTTCAAATCCAAAAAACTTATCTACTTCACCAGTAACTATTTTATAATCTAGTTCTGATAGCTTAAGCATTTTTTTCTTTAAATCATTTATTTCAAAACTACTTTTCATAGCTAGATTTATTCTATAAGGATGTTCCTTTAAAGTGGTTACTATTTCTTTTTCACTATAACCACCCCTTCTCATTAATTTAACTTGAAGAATCAATCTTAATTGATTAGATAGTGTAACTAATAATTTGATAGGATCTTCCTTTGCTAGTATTAAATCATTATATATTTCCATAATTTTATCTTTATTTCTATTAATAATCGCATTTGTTAATTCAAATATATTTTTTTCAATATTCTTTGTTATAACATTTTCTATATCTTCTTTTGTAATTTTTTTATCAGTATCTTTATATATAAATAATTTATCTAATTCATTAATAATATTAGATAATTCATAACCTACTTTAGATATTATTAAATCAACTGAATCAGAACTAATGGAATAACCTTTATCTCTTATATAATTAGATAAATAATTGTTCATATTATAACTATCAATTTTATTACATTCATATACTTTACATATTTTTGATAAGTTTTTTGTAATCTTCTTTCTAGAATCTAATTTTTCTTCTCTAACAACAAAAATAATCATTATATCCTCAAATGGATGTTCAATATATTTATTTAGTTCATCTAATTCATTTTCAGATAAAGATTTATTGGCACATAAAAAATTAGAATTATTCACAATTAATACTTTTTTGTCAGAGAACATACCAACAGTAGATGCCTCAACTAAAACAGACATAATAGAATCTTCATCTAAGTCAAAATTAATAATATTATCAGTTTCTACTTTACTTTTATCTACTATTTCTTTTATCTTTTCATTTATCAAATAATTTTCTAAACCATATATTAGATAAAGATTCATATTATTCACCTCAAGTAATATTATACAATAAAAAAATGCATAATTAATGCATTTTTTTATAATTATTGTTATTTATCAATTGTTGTCTTAAAAATAACAAATATGAATATTTAATATATTCATCATCGCTTATTGAATTAAGCTTTTTTTCTTCAACTTGTTCAATTTTTTTATCTAAATCTACTTTTGCTAATGAGAGTAATTCTTCATCAGTTGAATAAGTAATAATAGATTCAATACTAGCCATTGTAATCCCCCTTACGCTATACTCATAACTAGATTTCTAACTTTAGATAATGATGTTAAATGATTTTCTTCTCTGATATCATTAGGTAAACTATTAACTACTTCATCATATTTTCCTAATAAATCTTTTAATCTATTTAACTCATGAACTGAATATCCTCTAGACTTACCTAATTCATATTCAAGTTTAATCAATTTTCTTAATTCAATTAATTGCGCTAAAGACATTTTTAATATCCCCCTTTTCTGAGCAACGTATAAAATATTATCATAAAAAAAAGACTATGTCAATACTTTTAAGCCTATTCATTTATCTTAAAATTATTGGCTAATAATCTTTTCATAACTATTGGTTTTGGTGTCCAAAAACTACACTCTAAAATATATCTTTGATTTTTATTAAAAAATACCTTAGCAACTAAAAAATCATTAATACTTTGTTTTATACCTTTTTCTTTTTCTAAGAATTTACAAGTAAATAATTTACATGCCATACACGTCTTCATTGTGCACACACTGTCCTTTAAATATTTACATTTTCCTCTTCCTGACCATTCACAACAACCATTCTTATGATCAGGATTTTCTTTTCTAAATCTAATGCATACATCATTTTCAAATTCACAATAATTCTCATTTATAATTCTATCATCTAATTTCTTACATATCGCATCATATATATAATTATATCTTTGTTCCTTATCTTTATATGTAAGAGCTTGTTTTACCATACCTAAGTCTTCATTTTTTGAATTTAATACTAGTTGAAGGTTATTTTTATCACATAGTTTAACTATTTTTTTTAGTTCACTAACAGAATATTCATCTTTTAATAATACTAATTTATTCTCTTTAATTTCGTACACTTTATCACCTATTTATTATTTGGTATTAGTTTTTCTTTTCCACCCATATATGGTCTTAAAGCCTCTGGTATATTAACTGAACCATCTTCATTAAGATTATTTTCTAAGAAAGCAATTAACATTCTTGGTGGAGTTATAACTGTATTATTTAAAGTATGAGCTAGTGTCTTATTACCATCTTTATCTTTATATCTAATACCTAGTCTTCTTGCTTGAGCATCTGTTAAATTTGAACAAGATCCTACTTCAAAATAAGTTTTTTGTCTAGGACTCCATGCTTCAACATCACATGATCTATATTTAAGATCAGCAAGGTCTCCTGTACAACATACTAATTTTCTTACTGGTATATCAAGTGTTCTAAATAGTTCTACTGTATAATTAAGCATCTTTTCATACCAAGTTTCACTATCTTCTGGTTTACATATAACAATCATTTCTTGTTTTTCAAATTGATGAACTCTATATACTCCTCTTTCTTCTATACAGTGCGCACCAACTTCTTTTCTAAAACATGGTGAATAACTAGTCATAGTTATTGGAAGTTCTTCTTCTTTTAGAATTTGTCCTTTAAATTTTGCAATCATTGAGTGTTCTGAAGTACCTATTAAATATAGATCTTCACCCTCTATTTTATACATCATAGCTTCTTTTTCTTCAAAAGACATAACTCCATTAACAGCATCACTTCTTATCATATAAGGTGGTATACAATAAGTAAATCCTTTATCTATCATAAAATCTCTTGCATAACTTAAAACTGTTGAATGAAGTCTTGCGATATCACCCATTAAATAATAAAATCCATTACCTGATACTCTAGCAGCAGCATCTTTATCTAAACCGTTAAAACTAGCCATTATATCAGCATGATATGGTATTTCAAAATCTGGTACTACTGGTTCTCCTATATGTTCTATATCTACATTTTTACTATCATCTTCACCAACAGGTACATCATCTGCGACCATATTAGGAATTAAATACATAATATCTCTTATTTCTGTACTTAATGATTCTTCTTTTACTTCTAATTCTTTTAATTCTTCATTAATCTTAGTAACTTTATCCTTTAATGCAAGACCTTCTTCTTTTTTACCTTCTCTCATTAAAGCACCAATATTATCACTAATTTCATTTCTATCTTTTCTAAGATTATCTGCTTTTACTTTTACATCTCTATATTCTTCATCAAGTTTAATAACTTTATCAACTAGTTCTAATTTTTTATCTTGAAATTTCTTTTTAATATTTTCTTTTACCTTATCTGGATTTTCTCTAATAAATTTTATATCTAACATAATTATTCCTCCTCTATTTTATCATTTACTAATTCAAATCTATTCTTTTGTTTAATATCCGGATATTTTTCATGATCTACTTCTCCCATAAACATATCTAAAGGTCTTGCAGCATAATTTGCATCCTTTATACAATCTGTTTCATATAATGGTTTATATATCATTAATTCTTCACCAGTTTCAGTATGTTTCGAGACACCAATAATCTCATATAAATACTTATTTGGATTTTTTTCTAATTCTTCTTTTGATAAAGTTTCTCTTTTAAAATGCTGAACGATATCTCCTATTTCAAATTTTCTCATAAATCCTCCTTATTTCTTTAAAGTTAATCTTTTTGTTTTATTATCTATATAATAATTACCTAGTTTCATATCTTCTTTATTTTTTAGTTTTTCACCATAATAAGATGTTGCTAGTCCTGAGACCGCTAGAAAAGAAGATGGTAATATTAATGATGGATCTGATGTAACTGATGCTACTCCAAATGATGCTAGTCCTAAAAACATACCTATACTACCTATATTTTCTACTGATGCATATAACTTTCTTTTAACTGATGTTCTCATATTTCCTCCTTTTTTAAACAAAAAAAGGATAGTACCAAGGAGCCATAATGGCGGTACCATCCTTTATTTAACTTAATTATATAACGGCTTTTAACCGGACATTATTAATGTCACTAATAGGTAGATTCATAAATACTTTATATTAACTTTCACCAACCGTTAATTCTCTACTAATAAATATATTTATTACTAGTCCTATATCTTCGCTTTACAAATAAATTTTATAACATTTTTTTATTATAGTCAATATATAAGAAAAAAAGTTGTATTTCTACAACTTAGTTTTTCTTTTTATCAACTTTAATCTTAATAAAGATTGCAGCTACAACAAATAATAATACTCCTGAAATAATTGCTGTCCATTTTATTACTTCATTACCAGTCTTTGATACCCAATATCTACTTATTTTATAATCTTTCGAAGAGCCATCACATTTTACAGTTATAACATCTCCACTAATAGATACTTCACCTTTTGATGTAACATTCTTCAATATAGTAGATTCACTATCATCATTTGGTATATTAACTATTAAATTTGTTTGATCTATTTTATAAGTATTACTATTTAATACAGTATCACATTTACTTTCTGTATATAAACCATATATTGTTGTATCATGATCTGGCATTACAAATGTAGTCATAGCGTCTTTATCAGATGCTTTTTCAGCATATCCTAAGAATCTATTTCCTTCTTTAGAACATAATTTATTCAAATCAACTTCCGTACCAGGTACTTGGTCAACAGTTATTGGTTCAAATTCTGCTTTACCACCATTTGTAGTACAATCATATGTTAATTTAACTGGTTTTTCTCCAACTGTTATTTTAACAGTATTTGTTTCTTTTGTTTCTGGATTATTACTTCCAACCTTATAAGTAATTTTACCCTTATTAGGTATTTCTATATACTTATTAACTGCACCTAAATACATAAATGGAATTTGTAAAATATAATTTGTTCCATAAGCTTCTGCTGAATTAAAGAATGTTGATGCATTATCTTTTGAAGTAGCTGTTACCTTGTTATTTTCATCTACAGCTATATCAAAGTATTCAGTAATATCTTGACCTTTTTTTGTCATTATAGTTATTCCATCTTGAACAACAGTTAATCTCTTATCAATTTCATCTTCAAATACAAAACTTGTTAAATGATTATTTTCTGAGAATACTTGTGGATATATTTTATTAAATCCAACTGAATTAGTTACATTATTATTTGGTATAGGTTGAGATATATTAAAGTAACCTACTTCTCCAATTGCTATTGTATCTTTAGCTACAGTCTTAACTGGATTATCAAATTCATATCCTTGTGGTGATATAAATCCAAATTTAATTCCACCACCTGGCATTTCATATCTAAATGCAAATTCACCTTGAACACCTGTAGTTAGTAATTGTGCCGAAGTTAAATATGAAAATCCAGCTGTGGAATAATAACCAACAGAACTATTAATAACTGAAGCTAATATTCCTCTTTGTTCTTCTATTGCTGCTGAAGGTGTAGTTTCAGGATCTCCATCTATATAATCAATTCTTTCATCATATTCTACTGTACATTTAGCAATATATCTACAATAGTAATCAAGAGCTTCTTTTCTTGTCTTTCCTTGAGCCATTAATCTTACTACAAGATTATCCCATTTACCATATATTTTATCTTCTTTAGAACGGTCCGGATTAAGGAATATACCATTTGCCCTTTCAGTCATTCTATAATTAAATGTTAATTTATTTGCTTGATCTATAACAGTATTTTCATAATCACTTGGTGTTAAAGTTTGTTTTCCACTTTTATTATAGAACAATGTAGAAGTTCCCATCAACGGTTTCATACCTTCATTAGCTTCAAATAATAATCCTGCATCAATTGCATCTTGTCTTTTTTTATCTGGATTTGAGAATGAATTTGGTGTTGTATCAAAATCATTGAATGCTGAATTAATCTTTGTAATACTTGTTGCTACTTGGCTATTTTCTGTATCAACAGTTGCTACATTTACACCATTTACAACAGAATGATCAGTTAATTTTAATTTCTTATAATAAGTAATCTTAACATCTGCTGCACCACCTTCAACATTTAAATTAAATGCAAGTGGCATATTTTTTCTTACTGTTTCACGTTTAGTTGAACCCATATATGGACTACCTTCTGGTAATAAAGATTCATTTGTAAAAACTATCTTACCATCACTTGTAATATTTTGAGTAACAGTTTGAGACATTCCTAAAGCTGTGATTGGTGAAAGCTTAGTCCTGTCACTTCCCTCAACATAGTACATTGCATCATTTAATTTGTCATATTCTAAGTTTGCTGGTGTTACATGCTCTGTATCTCTATAAGTGCCATAAACTGATAGTTCTAATACTGCACTTAGTGAATTACCATCTTTATCAAATCCACAATTAGTTATTATTAATTGAGCTTTATCTGTTGGATGCCATAGTCTTACTACTGGCGTAACTTTATCAGCTAAAGGATAACCACTCGAATAATATATTCCATAATCCTTATTCTTTGCATTATTGCTTATTGTTCTTTCTGGATTTGTAATATTAACATAGAATTCTGTATCATCATTATAAACTAAAGTTGAATACGAGAAATCTTTATCAATTGTTGTTGACTCTTTCCAATCTTTATATGTTGTTGTACCTTCAGAAGATGGAAGTCTATTTGTTCCAGTTACTGCTCCTAATAATTTGGAACCATTTGTCATTAGTGTCGATAATGAGAACGCCAATACTCCTACTAAGACGATTGCTATTATCACTAATGAGATTATTTTACTTTCTTTTTTCAATTAAATCTCCTCCTAATATAATATAAATATAACTCAATTAAACAAAATTTACAATACTATTCCTAAAAATTTTAATAAAAAAAAAGTAAAAAGCATGTAAACATTTTTACTTTTTATATTTTAACTTATACTTTTTTACTACTGAACGCTGTTCATTTGATAAATGTAATGAATCAATAAAATCTGCTCTTGCAATTTTAGCAATTGATCCTAATTGCCTAAGTTGTTCTTTTGTATAATTTGGATAACGGTATTTACCCTTTTTATGTCCCATATTACCCTTCGTAGTCACAAGAAGAACACTTTATTTTTTCATCTTTTTCTACTAGCATACTATTACATTCTGGACATTTATCTCCAGTTGGTTTATCCCAATATGCTTCCTTACATTTAGGAAAGTTAGAACAACCATAGAAAACTTTCCCCTTTTTAGTCTTTCTTTCTACAATTTTATGACCACATTTAATACAGTCACAAACTTCAACTACTTCTTTCTTTTCTTTTTCTTCTTTTTTAACATATTTACATTTTGGATAGTTAGAACAAGCAACAAATTCTCCGTATCTTCCTTTTCTAACTACTAAATCTCCACCACAATCAGGACATACTTCTCCTGTTTTTTCTGCTTCTTTCTTTTCCATATTATCAAATGCGTTTTCTACCATTGGTTCAAACCTCCTATAAAAATCATCTAATAAACTATTCCAAACTACTTCTCCATTAGCAATATTATCTAGATCTTCTTCCATTTTAGCTGTATATTTAACATTAATTAAATCACTAAAGAATTCTTGTAATTTTGTATTTGTTTCAATTCCTATTTCAGTTGGAATAAAATGTTTATCAACAAGTTTAACATATCCCCTATCTACTATTGTAGACATAGTAGTAGCGTATGTTGATGGTCTACCTATTCCAAGATCTTCCATTTCTTTAATTAATTTAGCTTCTGTATATCTAGCTGGTGGTTCAGTAAAATGTTGTTTAATATCTAGTTTATCTGTTACTAATACATCACTTTTATAACTAGCTATATTAGGTAGTTCTTTATCTTCACTCTTTTCTAAATCACTATATACTTTTAAGTATCCATCAAATACTGTTACTGTTCCTGTTGCTTTAAACTTATAATCATTATTATCAAGTATTATTGTAGTTACTTTTTGTTTAGCAGGTGCCATTAATGAAGCAAGCGCTCTAAAATATATTAAATTATATAATTTATATTCATCATTAGTTAAATATTCTCTCATTTTAGCAGGCGTTCTAAGAATACTAGTAGGACGAATAGCTTCATGTGCATCTTGTATATTTTCTGTTTTCTTACTCTTTTTAACTGGTCCAACATATTCTTTACCATATTCTGTTTCTATATACTTATAACAAGAAGATACAAAATCATTAGATAATCTAATTGAATCAGTTCTCATATAAGTAATAAGACCTACTGTTTCAGTTCCTATATTTATACCTTCATATAACTTTTGAGCAATAGTCATAGTCTTTTTAGAAGAAAAGTTTAATTTACTAATTGCTTCTTGCTCCATAGTACTAGTTATATATGGAGGCTTTGATTGTTTATTCTTATCTTTTTCTTCAGAACTTTCTATCTTATATGAATTAGATAATTCTTTTTCTATTTTTTTAGCTTCTAATTCATCTTTTATTTCTATTTTCTTATCTTTATATTTAAATAAAGAGGCACTAAATGATGGAAATAATGCATCAATAGTCCAATATTCCTCAGAAACAAACTTATTTATTTCATCTTCTCTATCACAAATTAATTTTAATGCAACACTTTGTACTCTTCCTGCAGATTTTCCACCAGTTTTAGATTGCATTAATTTACTTAATCTAAAACCAATAATTCTATCAAGTATTCTTCTCGTTTCTTGGCTACGTACCATTAAATCATCTATTTTTCTAGCATGATCAAATGAACTAGTAACTGCTCCTTTAGTTATTTCATTAAAAACAATTCTATCATATTCATCATCTTTAAGACCAAGTTCATCTTTTAAATGCCAAGATATAGCTTCTCCTTCACGGTCTGGGTCGGTTGCTAGATATACTTTTTTTGCTTTTTTAGCTTCATTTTTTAACATTGTTATATCTTTTTTCTTACCCTTGATCTCAACGTAATTAGGAGTAAAACCATTTTCTACATCTACTCCTAAACCAAATTTACCAGTAGTTGCTAAATCTCTTATATGTCCTTTAGATGATAAAACTTTATAGTCACTACCTAAATATTTTTCTATAGTTTTACTTTTAGCTGGTGATTCCACTATGACTAAATTTTTACTCATATTTTTTCCTCCTATATATAATATTCTCCGTAACTAAATTAATTCCCCTGCAAATCTATTATTTTTTTAACAGGTCCATATGTTTTTCGGTACTCATCAAATATACCATATTTTTCGATTGCTTCCAAGTGTTTTTTTGTAGGATACCCTTTATGATCTTTAAATCCATATTCTGGATACTTTTTATCAAGTTCATAAAGTATTCTATCTCTTGTTACTTTTGCGATAATAGAAGCAGCTGCTATACTAATACTTTTAGCATCACCCTTGATAATCTTTTCCACAGGTATAGATAGTGTATCTATTTTCATTGCATCTGTCAATAATACATCTATTTTTATTTTTTTATTTGCTTCTTTATAACCCTCTATCATACCTTTTCTAGATGCTTCAAGTATATTTATTTCATCAATTTCTTTAGCAGATATAATTGATACTCCTACCGCTAAAGCATCTTTCATAATTATATCATATAGTTTTTCTCTTTTTTTCTCAGTTAATTTTTTAGAATCATTTATTTCTTCATTATTATAATCATTAGGTAAAACTACACATGCACAAACAACAGGACCAACTAGTGGTCCTCTTCCTGCTTCATCTGTACCTGCGATTACTTTGTATCCTTCTTTAATATATTTATTCTCATATTCTCTCATATTATTCATCAAATGTTACCTTACCTAAAGATCCTTCTCTTAAATCTTTAATTATTATATTAGATACTTTTGTATAATCTACTTCATTACCTCTAACAATACATCCTCTTTTTCTTCCAATTAATTCATATGCATTTGTATAATCTTCTTCATCTAAATAATCTAGACCATATCTTTCAACTAATCTTTCTGGATAATTTTCATACATATATTTTAATATATAACATGCTAACTCATCTATTGGAAGTATTTCATCTTTAATTGAAGAAAATGTAGCTAAATTATATGCAACTTTTTGATCATCAATTTTAGGCCATAAAATTCCTGGAGTATCCATAAGTTCTAACTTATCATTAATTCTAATCCAACTGATGCTCTTAGTTACTCCTGGTTTATCACCAACACCTGCTGTCTTTTTACCAGTAATCTTATTAATAAGAGTACTCTTTCCAACATTAGGTACACCTATAATTAAAGCTCTATACTTTCTTTCTAATAAACCTTTATCTATTCTTGATTCATTTAAACTAGATAATAGTTCATCTGTAATATCAAATAGTTTACCTAAGCTCTTATCATTAACTAAATCAACCAAGAATACTTTATAACCTTGTTCTTCATAATAAATAACCCATTTATTAGTTTTATCTAAATCACATAAATCTTTCTTAGTCATTATTATTACTCTAGGTTTATCTTTAATTAAATCATCTATATCTTTAATTTTAGATGAAAATGGTATTCTAGCATCAACTATTTCATATACTATATCTATTAATTTTAATTTTTCACTAATTTCTCTTCTAGTCTTAGCCATATGACCAGGAAACCAGTTGATATTGGTTTTAGCAACACTTTGATTTTCGTTTGTATTACTCATAGAAATCACTCCCTTTTTTGTAAGTAACTTTACTAATCAATTATACCATAATTTCTATGATTTGAGATACCTAAGAGCATCTTCATATAAATTTTTATATTTAAAAATAACTTCAATATCTCCACATTCATGAATTAAAATCTTATCAATTAGTTCAATAATTATATTTCTATCTATATAATCTATTTTTCCTAATTTTTTAATTTTATTAATTCGATCTATATTTTCTTGATTTGATTTGCTATTATTTAAATCTTCTTTTTCTAATAATATTTTATTTAATTGAAACATATATTTATCTTTAAATAATTCATAATCACCTTTAGATATATAATCATTCTTATAATCTTCTTTTACTTCATCAATTAGTTTTCTATATTTTTGCTCTTCTTTATCTAATTCAATTAATTTGAATTCTTTATTCTCTTTTTCATATTCAATATATGACATGGATATATCATTATTTATCTTATCAGATAGATTTGTTATTACTTCAATATATTTATTAATGATTTCTAATAATATATTATCTAAGTCACTTTCAATAATGTAATGTTTAGAGCATTCCTTATTCTTTATATACGTACTGCAATAAAAGAATGTACTATTACTATTTGGTCTAGTAAATTTTTTCATAGTTGAATTACAATCAGCGCATTTTAAATAACCAGTATATTTATAGAACTTACCATCTGAACTAACTCTTGAATTTCTATTGTAAACAATATTTTGAACTTGCTCAAATAATTCTTCTTCTATAATAGCTTTATGATGATCTGGAACAACTATCCACTCATCTTCTGGTACAGTTACAATATTATGTTTTTTATGACTTATTCTAGTTGTTTTACCTTGTATTAAGTTTCCAATATAAGTTCTATTCTTTAATATATTATCTATTGAATCAACATTCCATTCTTCTAAAACTATAGATGACTTTTTCTTACAAAAACTTTTCATATATTTACTTGGTGTTGGAATATGATTTTTATTTAAATCATTAGCTATATCTTGCCTACTAGTTCCATTTAGAGCTAGTTTAAATATTTTGTTCACTATTTTTTCTGCTTCTTTATCTATAATAAATTTATGACATTCATAAGGATCTTTTAAATATCCAAATGGAGCAACTACACCAATAAAGTTACCATTCTTTTTACTTATTTCAAATGATTTTCTTACTTTCTTTGATATATCTTTAGCAAAACTCTCATTCATTAAATTTTTAAAATAAACTTCTAATGAATTCATAGACTCTGGTCTTAGAAAAGAATCTACATTATCGT
>JAFRCK010000002.1 GCA_017404385.1 Bacilli bacterium | reverse complement strand
CTACTAAAACTCACCACACCAACTATTAATATGAACATAATATAATACAATTAACAAAATAATATACAATAATCTAAAATAAACAATCATATATTAAAAAAATATATTTATTAAAAATTATACATAGTAACCGACATAGAAACTTATAAATAATAAAATTAAGATATATAGTAATATGTCTGAACAAACATTAATTAAGGAGTATCCTGGAATTATTTCAGAGGTACAAAGTGAAATAAAGAAATTAGAAAATGATATTCATGTTTTAAACAAATTATATGTGATATCAGATATATTACATGACAATTCAATAAGTGAAATAACCGAAAAACACGATATAAGTCAAGGTACAGTTTATAATTGGGCAAGACAATTCAATAATGGTGGAGTAGATGGTTTAAGTAGAAAACCAGGTTCTAAAGGTCAATCCAAACTTAAAGATGAAGAATTTGAACAATTAGATTTAATAATTCAGGATAATGATTTAAAAACAGCAAAAGAAGTGCATCATGTCATTTTATCACTTTTCCATGAAAATTACAGCATTAGACAAGTAGAAAGAATCATGAAAAACTTAGGATATACATATACCAAACCTTACAAAATCTATCATAAAATGCCAGAAAACGCAAAAGACGAGTTAAAAAAAACGTAGACCACATAGAAGCATATGAATATACAATAGTAATGTTGGATCAAACGTATTGTTAAAATCAAGACAATAGTCAGAAAACATACTATAAAAAAGGAATTCCAAATATTATCCTTTCACCAACAGAGAAGATACACATCTCGGGAGTAGGAATCCAAGCAATAAATGGAAATTCATTTATAGATTTCTTAGAAAATACTAAAACATTTTCTATGATGCAATTCATGGTTAAAACAACAATAAATAATATTCAAAACAAAGAATTAGCTTATAAATTAACCAAAATCATAGAAAACGAAGATTTATCAATAGATAATATTTTAAAAACTGTCAATAAGCATGAAAACTATAAACAAATACTCATAACTCTTGAAGATCCTGCACATACAAATAAATCCATCAATGAATTATACGAATATGTTAAAAAGAACCAAGAATCTATTCGTACTAAAAGTAAAATAAGATTAGAAAATCTTCAAAAAAACAATGTTATTATCATATTTTTATGATAAAAAATTACAATATGACTTAATTATGGAAAAACCAATCGCAGTAAACTTGGATAATTACAAAGTTCACCATGCAATAGTATTTAAAAAGTTATGTAATATATTAAACATGGATTTAATATATTTACCAACTTATTCCCCGAAATATAATACTATAAAACAAGTTTGGAGAACAGTTAAAGGAATAATCTCTAGGAAATACATAGATAATGAAGAAGATTTGATTAATAAATTTAAAGAGGAATTTTATAAAGTAGTAAATAATCCCAGTTACTGGAAAAAATGGGTAAAAGAAATATTACTAGACATATAATTTTTTAATAAAAATTTATAAGATTCAATGTCGACT
>JAFRCK010000008.1 GCA_017404385.1 Bacilli bacterium | reverse complement strand
TGTGAAGATTTAGATAAGGAAGCAAAATTAATATTGGAAGCAAGGAGAAGATAATATGCCTAATATAGACATAGAAGAAAATAAAGATAAGTTTCAAAAATTATGTCATATGTGGATTAAGAGAGATGGTATAGATGATTTGCTAAATTGGTTAGATACTACAGATTTTTATACTGCTCCTGCTAGTACGAGATTTCATTTGATGTGTGAAGGAGGTTTATGTCAACATTCAATTAATGTATTTGAACAATTATGTGATGAATATAAAAATGAAGGAATGTTTGATTTTAAAACGCAAGAAGATACACAAAAAATAATGGAAAGTCTTGCTATTGTAGGTTTATTCCACGACGTATGTAAAGCTGATTTTTATAAATTGACAACTAGAAATGTTAAAGATGAATATGGTAACTGGACAAAAGTTCCTTATTATACTATTGAAAATCAAGGCATTTTAGTTGGACACGGATATAAATCCGCTAGAATTGTAAATAGATATATGAATATAACAGATGAAGAATATATGGCTATTGTTCATCATATGGGCGTAGAAAGCGATTGGAATATTGCCGAAGTTAGCGAATGTTTCAATAAAAATGTGTTAGCATTATTATTACATATTGCTGATACAAAAGCTGCTTATATTATTGAAAAGGAAGTTTAATATGGAAATATGGAAAGATGTTGAGGGATATGAAGGATTATATCAGGTTTCAAATTTAGGTAGAATTAAAAGTTTAAGAACGAATCGTATTTTAAAAAATATTAAAGATAAAGATGGTTATGAAATTATATTTTTCAGTATTCATCAAAATCAAAAATGTTTTAAAGTACATAGATTAGTAGCCGAAGCTTTTATTCCTAACCCAGATAATAAACCTCAAGTCGACCATATAAATTCTATTCCTGATGATAATAGGGTTGAAAATTTAAGATGGGTAACTTCTCACGAAAATTCAATGAATAATAATACTACCTCAAGAAGAAGTAAAACATTAAAGAAACAAATCTCTTTATATGGTAAAACAAAAAGCCCAGTAATTAAAGCTATTAAAGTTAAAGACGATAAAGGCGTTATTTACGACTCTATGTCAGAAGCAGCGAGAAAATATAAAGTTTCAATTGATTATATTAAAAATCATTTTGAAATATTAGATGAATAAAAGGAGATTTATATATGTTTGAAAATAATAGAACAGAAAAAAGATTATTAAAAAGAAAATCTATTATGGATGCTATTGAAAAAGCAAAAGAAGAAGGTATTATTTGGAAAGTTAATCAATTAGAATCAAAATTATATGATTTTAATAGAAAATATTATCCAAATATAATATGGAATAGTGCTGAAAAAGGTACATATAGAAAACCAAAGGAGGCTAAAGCATAATGGATTTAGATGAGTTAAAAGGATATGGTATAGCTGAACAAATTGCCAGAGTAGTTGAAGAAGGATTCAGTTATAATGAAGAAACAGGAGAAGTATATTTTACAACTGATGATTTAGATGCTTTAAATATGGCATTTGAAGAAAAGATTGACTCTTTATCTGGATTATATGAATTATATGGAGATAGAGCAAAATCATTAAAAGAAAGAAGCAAAGATATTGCTGACAAAGCTAAAAGATTTGAAAATAAATCTGATAGTATTAAAAAATATATAGATTCATTAATGAAAATTGCTGGTAAAACTAAATTAGAAGTAGGAGATAAATCATTATCTTATAGAAAGAGCACTTCAAGTGAAGTTTATGATGAAATAGCTTTAAGAAAATATATCGAAGAGGATGAAGAAAGAAAAGCTACATATTATAAAGAATCTGTTCCAGAAATAAGAAAAAAGGAAATTGGAGATGCAATTAAAGCAACAAAACAAGTTGCAGAAGATGGAACTATTACATATGATTTAACTATACCTGGATTTAGATTAGTAGAAAATAATAATCTACAAATTAAATAAGGAGGATAAAAGAATGAATCAAGAACCAATTATAACCTTACAATTAGAGGTAGAAGAAGTTAATAAAGTGTTAACTGGTTTGAATTATTATAAAAATGATATTGATAGAATAGCACAAAAAATAGTTCAAACATCACAAATTCAAATTAATGAACATAATAAAAAATTACAGGAAGCAGAGAAAAAAGTTATAGAAGAAGCAAATAAAAATAATAAAAAGGCTTCAAAAGAAGAAGGAGAAAATAAATAAAATTTATGCAAGAAAAAAGGGATGAAATCATAGTTTGTAGAAACTGTGGAAAAGAATTTACATTTACTGTAGGAGAACAAAATTTCTATGAAGAAAAAGGTTTAAAACCACCAGTAAGATG
>JAFRCK010000007.1 GCA_017404385.1 Bacilli bacterium | reverse complement strand
GTTTGAGGATTAGTTCCTTCTTCAGCATTAATATCTAAGCCGTTATATGTTCTACACATTTTATCTTATGTCACCATAAGCACTGACTATATCTTCTATCTTTCGATAGCCTTCCGCTTCGAGCTAGTGCTTATCTCCAGCCCTACTCCCTTACATTCATCAGGGATAGTCGATACACTTTATTCATCACAATATTCAAATATATATTTATTTTTATAAGGTTTCTTAATTGTACCATTTAGTCTTTCAGTAATAGAAGTTTTACCTCCTTTAATTCCTAAATCTCTAGCACATCCTATAATACTATCAAAATATTCTATTGAATTATCTATAATATTAATTCTTTTAATTTTTCTCGCCATAGGATTAAGTCCTTCTAATTTTGTTTTACTAATTTTCTTTTTTATTTGTTCCATTTCTTGATTATTTTTATGTTTATATGTATTCCCTCCACATTTATTTAATGCTTCCGTTTCATTATAACCATATTTTTCATTTGTTGCTTTATAATATTTAATCCAATAAATTTCTTTTAAATTTAGTTCTTCTTGATTATCTGCTTTATCAATTATTTTAATATAGAAATTATCTTTCCCATATTTTCTAATTGCTCTAGCAAAATAAGTATCTAATTTATTACTTATTGCATCATTTATATGTCTTCGAAATCTTTGATTTACTGGTCTAATACTTTGACCAATATAAACTTTATTATTTTGAATATTTGTTATTTTATAAATCCACATATAGAAACTCCTTTCTATATTGTGATGAATCTTAGCACGGTCTCAACTCATAGAGTCCTAACCGTTAGCAGCTTTCGCCACACCCGTTAAGCACGGTTCAAAAGGTTTTAGATGAGCTGTAGTTTACACTTACCCATCGTTGACACATATGTTTTAGGGTCATTTTTATCATAACCAGCATTAACAGACCAATCTACGTTAACATAATTTGGATATAATCTTTTTGATGTTGATTTTAATGCTAATTGGAATAAATCATAATTAGGGTCTCCAGGTTTTCTATTAACTCCAATCATACATTGGAATATACCACAAGGGAATATAGGAGTCTTTCTTACTTTTCCTACGCCTTCAATAGAGCCTTCTAATAATGCTTTAATAACCATTCTTCCTTCTGGTAAAGTACAAGTTCCATAATTAATACTTGTAAAAGGTAATTGATTGCCAGAACGACTTTGTAATGTATTTAAGTTATGATACATACCTTGAACAGCTTGCATTAATTCTTTTTCCGTTTTAGACATTGCATATTTATAAACTTTTGGAAATTTTTTATAAAAATCATCTTCTATAGATAATTCATCTGATTCTTGTCTTAAATCACTTTCTTCAATAAATTCCATTCCTTCATTAAAATGTTTTCTAAATGATATTCTAACATAAGGAACCATAGTCCAGTCTAAATGGCTAGCACTTACTCCTCCAAATTGTTGAAGTGATTGTAATTGGAATAATACTGCAACCAATTGAAATGCCGTATTAATAGAACGAGCAGGTCTAACATCTGTTTGTCTGGTATTAAAACCTTCTTTTAATAATTTATCAAAAGGTATTGTCAAACAGTTGTGCATTCCTACTGCATAACTATCTAAATCGTGAATATATATTTCATTATTAAGATGATTTTCTCTTGCCATATCGGATACAATATAATCAAGAGCAACTTTTTTCATTAATGAATTTCTTGCTTCTCCCATTCTTCCCCCAAATGAATGCTCATCGACATTTGCATTTTGATTTTGAACATTGGAAGCAGCCAATTTTTCTGAAATATCTCTCATAAATTGAGAGTTTCTTTCTCTTTCTTTTGTTCTTTCATATCTATAAGTAATAAAGTTTCTAGCAATATTTTTATAATTACTTGCCATTAATTTTTCTTCAACTATATCTTGAATTTCTTCAACAGATAAGTCTTTCTCAATATTACTTACATAATTAGCAATTTCTCTTGCTTTGAGGTGAGCTTTTTCTGAAATCTCATTCTCCACATCTTCAAATGATAACTCTACAGCTCTTACAATTTTTTCTTTGTCAAATAATTCTTTTCTTCCATCTCTTTTAATAACTTTTTTCATTTTAAACTCCCCTCTCATATTTTTTAATCTAGTAGTTCATCTTCAACTACTAATACATTTATTTTATTAGATAAGATTGACGTGGAATCTAATGCTATTATTCTTCCATCTTCTCTTTCTAATATTGAAAAATCTTCCTTATCATCTTTTTTTAGTCCATATATATTACGTAAATGGTCTGTTCCAAAATGTCCTATAACAACAGTTTTATCTGTGTTATTAATATTCTTGCCAAAGAACTTACCATCATCCCACGTAAGTGCTTTCCAATCAATATACCCATATCTGATGCAATGAGGATTATGCCAATCTTCAGCTAATGTATCAATTGCTCCGTGAGTGAATATATAATTTTTAGTTTCAAAATAATAAGGTTGATTTTTTAACCAATTTAATAACTCTGGATATTCTTGATTAATGTCTTTTCTAGCTATATTTAACCAGCGTGCGAAATCACCAACTGTCATTTCTGTTTCTGGAATATTTTCATCAATCATACACCAACTTTCAAATGGTGCTGTTCTATGCCAAAAATCGGCAAAAGTTTCTCTCTCACCGTTTCTGAAATAATTAAAAGGGTCTAAAACAGTTCCTTCTAAATAGTCTATTAACATTAAATCGTGATTACCCATAATAGTAATTGCTTTACCTTTATCAGTTAAATCTTTTAAATATTCATAAACTGATACGGAATATTCTCCTCTGTCAAAATGGTCTCCTAAAACAACCAATAGGTGAGAATCATTATTTTCGTCAAATCCAGCATTTTTTAATGCTTCAATTAAAGCAGGATAATTACCGTGAATATCAGACACTGCAAGTATCTTCTTTTTCATAATTATATCTCCTCCTTGATTTGTTCAACAATATTATATCTAACCATTTTATGTATAATATTTTTTAATTTGTTATAAGTATTTGAATCAAATTCAAAATCTTTATACTGTTCTATAACTTGTTCTTTAATTTGTCTTGTATCTTCATCATACTCGATAGCCATTCTACGAGCCATTTCCAAACTATATTTACTTTTCTTAACGTTTATTAAGAAATTTCTAAATCTTTCTTGCTCTGATATATCTAAGGCTTCTCCAAAAGGTATATCATTAAGAAAAACTTCAGTAATTAATCTATTTAATCTAATAATATGATGTAATTGTTTACTATCGTATCCGTATTTTTCGATTTTATCAATTAAACTAGGATAAGGATGTTCCATAGCAATAACTTTTTCTTTACTCATACCACTTATACATTTAGCTAATTGAGGAAAATTCATTTTTACTATATCATTTCCCATTTCTAAAATTTCTTTGATATATATGTCATATTTACCATTAAATATACAATATTGAGTGAATAATATTTCTAAATATGCAGGATTAGATTTACACCACATATCCATCATCACTCTAATATCTTTAACGTCAATTTGTTCTCCTTCAAAATCATATTTTGTGGATACCATTTTTGTTCCGTTAACTAAATCATCTAATGTTGGTAACACAATTGCTTTTGTATCTACATCGCTTTTATATTCATCATCATTTACATATAAGCCATAATTCATAGAACCTTGAGCAAATACTGCTACAACATTATAACCTAGAGACTCTAAATAATGATAATGCTTTTCTACTCTATCATAAATATATTTATTCTCTTGTGTCTTCGTCATCATAATTTTCTAATTCACCTCTTATATATTCTACCAATCTTGATAAAGGAATATTATCAATATAATTTTTCATAAACAAATGATAATATTCTTCATCTTCGTCCCATAAGTTTGCATCATATGCCTTAAATAATATATCACTATGATTATATTGTTTCGCCCATTGAGCAAACTCTTTCTTTTCACAATGATAATATTTTTCGCCTTCTTTTAGAATATTTTTTAAATTTGTGATAAATAAACTTAATCCTTTTCTAATTCTATTAAAATCATCTGTATATTCAGGGAAATATGCGAGAATATCATCATCTTGTTCTTCTAAAATTAATTTTAATATTTTTTTATTACTAAATTTACCTTCTCCTCTAATAAAGAATAATTCTGTATAAAAAGGAGATTTTAACTTAATACGATTAAAATTTTTATCACATAATACAAAACCCTCATAATTAGTATCTTTATCAGTTAATTGATTAACGGCTAGTTGTATTTCTTTAATATTATGACATATAAAAGATTTTGGTGCTGTTATTTTGTCTCCAAACAATAATTCTGCAATGACGGGAATACTAGACCTATCAAATTCTTCTAATGTAATATTATTGCGGATAGATAATAAATATAATTTGGTTTCTTTATAAGGAACTACTAAGCGTGTATATGGACTAACTAATTCAAACATATAAGTACAATTTTTATTTAAATTATCAAAGAAATTATTATCCCAAGCTAAATTAAATATATCTCTATAAGATGAATATTCATTAATATCTAATGAAGCATCTTCAGAATCAATATTTCCAGATGTCGAAACGTGCCATCCAGTCTCTTCATCATACCATATGCCTATTAAAGAACCGTCTATCTTTTCACTTGCTTCACAAGGAAATTCTAATTTTGCTGCCTCTGTTTGACCATAATTAAAGAATTTAGTGAATCTCATAGATACTACTTTATATTGTTGAATTGGAGGGTTACTTGTTAATTGAAATAAGTCAGGTTTAATAATTAACCCTCTGCATTCCTGAACAATACTATTAGACATATCACTTTTAGGTTCAATTTGACTATATTTTAATAAAGTATATTGACCTTTATCTTTAATAATAATATTATATGGTTCTTGAGATAATATTTCTCTCCAATTTCTATTACTATTTATTAGTTTTAGAACTTCTAGTTCCTTTCTTTTTATTTGTTCCGGCATTTTTCTTCTCCTCTTTTTCTTGCTTTTTTATAGCAGCTTTTAATCTCGCTATAAATTCTTCCTTTTTTAGTTTTTTCTCTTCTGTAGATTTATTTTCTACATCTAAAAAATCAATTTTCATTTATTTGTTCCTCCTCTATAGTCGTTTCGTGATAGCCATTCATCCACCACTCTTTTTCAGATGTTCTTTGCCATTCGCCGTTGACATAGTTTAATTTATTCTTTTCCTCAAATTTAATCGCACGAATTATCATACCTTTTTTAAGAGGATTGTTTTTAAATAATGTTTTATTAACTTTACAAAGAACAGTTTTACCATTGTTAAGACAATATAATGTGATTTTAGGGGTATATTTTATATCTACATCTAAAACATAACATACTTTTTTATCTACATTATAAGTCATACCAATATATCCTAGAGCATCCATTTCAAATTCAACTTGTTCTTTTACACTAAAAGATTCATCTGGGGTGTCATACTCTATTAATTTCAGTATATCACATATATTTTCAAATTTAAACTGTTTTTCTGTTTGAATTACATCTTCTCGATTTAAATATTTATCAGGAATTTGCAATTCTTCAGCTTTAGCCTTTGATAATACTTTTCTTCCATATAATTCTTTAAAATAATTATATACGGTTAAAAGTTTTTTATTATTACCAAATTCTTGAAAATATTGAGATTTAATTAATATGTCAATTTGTCGTGAATTAACATAAGCTCGACCTTGCTCATCTTTAGAATCTGTAATATCAGATAATAAATCTATAAAAGTATCATATTTATTATCTTTAAGACTATATAAGAATAATGAACATTCTTTATTTAAGAATTTAATGGCTCCCGTTCCTTTATAAATTTTATTATTTTGTTTATCCATAAAATATTCATCTATAGAATATCTAAATTGTGGTTTTTCTAATGAAATACCATAAGCTTTCAATTCTTTAGTTAATTTTCCTGTTCTTGTAGCATCATTACTATAATAATTTAATGCAACAGTATAATATTCTAGTGGATAATGTGATTTTAAATAAGCCCCATATAGACTATCATAAGCATAAGATAATGAATGGGAAGCATTAAAAGAATATTTAGCAGCATCTTCTACTACTTGCCAAGTTTCATTAAATCCTTTTTCTTCTCCAACTTGTTTTTTCCATCCCTCAATAAGTTGTGCTTTTAAATCTTTTAATTCTTGTTCTTTAAATTTCTTTTTGGCAATCTTTTTAATAACATCATAAGATTGAGGTTCCGAAATACCTAACCAAATTAAATATTTCATTATAGATTCTTGATATATTAATCTGTGTTCACTATCTTCTAAGATATTATCTAATGCTTGAACACCAGTAGTATATGGTTTTCTTTCAATAAAATCATCTAATAAACTTGCACACCCTGGTCTAATAATAGCAACAAAAGATGACATTTCAGCAAGAGATTTTGGTTTATATCTCATAACTAGACCTGTCGCATAATCTGAGTCTGCTTGATTTATAGAACAAGTTAAACCTTTTTTATAAACATCAAATGTTTTATCATCCAATAAATTATCTAGTTCATTAATGCTAGGAATAGGAATATTTGCTAATTTACAAACATCTCTAATAATTGCCCATACTGTAACTGTTAAATAATCATTTTTAAGATATTTATATTTATCGCAATTATATCCATCTAACATACAGCATATTTTACCATTAGGTGTTTTTATCATTCCTATTTCGCTGCGAACATCTTTATCATATAATACCATTGAACAAGGAGATTCTGATACACCTTCCACAACACCAATAAATGGCTTGCTTGCTTCAATAACTTTTGACCATATAGGGTCTTCTTTATATTTATCTAAATCTTTAGCGATTTCATTATAGTCACCAATATTCATTCCAATTGCTTTACAATATAATCTAAACCCTGAAGCTTCTTGTAAAGGTTTCCAACTTATCATCCATCCACAATTATTTTCACCAAGTAAATCTTTACTCGCTTGAATAAATGGTTCAGCATCGGCTGTATTTAAGTCTATATCAGGTAAGGAACGAGCACCTAAAATTCTTTCAATAGACATAAATCTAGTTGGGAATAATGTGATAGGAGACTCTAATCTATCTATATTTGTTAAATGTAATAGTCGTGTTACATAGAAAGATGGAGCTGAACCTCTTCCGGTATTTGTTAAAACTCCGCCATATTTTTCTTTTGCTATTTTTGCAATATTATAATCAATTAAGAAATAATTAGCCATATTAGTTTTTTCAATGATATCTACTTCATACCTAATAGCATCCAAATATTCTTTATGTCTCTCTTTTGGTATTCTGTTTTTATCTTGTTGCCAAGATTGATTTAATATTTGTTTTAAATTATCTATTGGATGTTCTGATACGGATGGTAATTTAATATCATCATTAATATAATCACTACAATCAACATTTTCAAATATATATGTGCTGTCTAGTGCTTCCTTTATTTGATTTTTATTTAATATTCCTTGTATTTCATATCTTTTAACTATTTCATCATAATCAGGATAATCTAATATAAAATTAGTTTCTTCTTCATAAACAATCCCTTTGGCTTCTAAGAATAAATCTCTGTCCGCAGGTTTTAATTCATATTCCTTATTATTAATAGTTACTTTATCATATTCTTTCTTTTCGGTAGGATAAATATAATGACTATCATTTGCGTGAATAATTCGAATATTATATTTTTGAGATAATTGTAAAACTGTTTTATTAACTTCTTTTTGAATATCTTCATTATGATTTTGAACTTCTAAAAAGAAATTAAAACCAAAATAATCTTTCATTTCTTTAATAAGTTCCTCATTATTCCATAAGCCAGCAACACAAGCTGTTGTTATCATTACATTATTAGGATTTAAAGAAAATAATAATTTGTGGTCTATTCTTGGTCTATAATACATACCAGTAGTGAAAGATTCTGATATTATTCTATTTAAATCTCTAATACCATCGTGATTTAATGCAATAATAATAATATGTCTATTGCTACGGTCTTTTTCAAATCTATCATTTACATAATATAATTCAGCACCAACAATCATTTTTAAATTATATTGATGTGCTAAAGTAGTCGATAAAAATATATCTCCTTGAGTTCCGTGGCAAGTAGTAAAAAAAGCATCGTGACCTAATTCTACCGCTCTTTTACAATAATCTTCTGGACTTGTCGTTACATCCATAGAAACAGGGTTTCCATAGTATGAGTGACAATGATAATTATAATATTTCATTCGTATCACCCTTCTCTATCATATAACTAGATAATACCATAAAATACGAAAAAAGTCAAGATAAATTTCTTGGCTTTTATTTTCTTTTTTTATTACGTCTTTCTATTTCTTCTTCAAATAGAATAGTATTGGCTCTGAATCTTTCTAACATTTCTTCAAAGTCATTTTTCTTTTCCTCTGCTGATTTTACTTGAACAATATTATTAGATTGTTCAGTTTGTTGTTCTTTTCTTTTTGCTTTACATTCTTTACATCTTACTGGTGGTTTTAAACCTTTTTCTTCATAGAAATTTTGTTCTCCTACAGTAAATGTAAATTCTTTTCCACAGTTTCTACAAACTATGATTTCATCCCTTTT
>JAFRCK010000001.1 GCA_017404385.1 Bacilli bacterium | reverse complement strand
TTTTATATTAGATTTGGATAATTATTTAAGTATCGTAAATAAAAACGGATATGTATGTGAATAGGAGAATAAAATGAAAAAGAAAATTATTTTAAGCTTATTAGTAATAGTAGCTTTATTTACTATTACAGGATGTGGTAAAAGTGATGAAACTAAGGAAACAAAATCTAAAAATAAAACTTATGAATGTAGATATAGTAAAGATGATGATGCAGAAGGAAAAAGATATCTTACAAAATATATAATTGAATTAAATGATAAAAATGAAGCCGAAGTTTATACACTGATTACAGGTTTTTCTAATTATGGAAGTGAAACAGATGGATATAAGGAATATTGTAATGGCTTAAAAGATAACAAACAAAAAGATTTATTGGAAAAGTATAAAGATATAGTTGATATGAAAGTTGTTTGTGATTCCAAAAATAATTTTGAAGCATATGTATTAAAAGAATACCAAGTTAAAAAAATAAAAGATATAGATGATTTTAATTCTATTTACAAATTTCTTGAACCATATATTAAAGAAGATGGAACTTTTGATTTAGAAAGTTGGAAAAATTATTTTAATACAGATTCTCTAAAAGCAGGAAAATATTCATGTGATTTCTAAAAATGAGTGATCGGAAAATTTATTCATTTACGAACAATCGCAATATTAAGATATTCTGATTCTAGGTATACAATTAGGTATACAAAATAGTAAAATTAATTAAAAAAATTTAAAACAGATTAAAATAATTAATCTGTTTTTTTGTTATAAAATAATGAATTTTAGAAAAATTAAAAGGAAGTATTACAGTTCTTTTATTCCCCCTGAAGGAGCTTTATGGCTCCATTTTTTGTTTTAAATAAAGTAAATATTAGCTTTGAAGATGATTTAGGCTCTAATTTAAACTCTATTTACATAGTTAATAGTAATAATACAATGTAAATGCATTTTGAAAGTATGATATAATTTATGTATAAGGATATGATAATCATGAAGTATTATAGAGATATATTATTATTTCCAAAATTTGATAACGTTGATATTATAGAAAATATTCGAAAAGAATGTGATAAATTATATGGAATAATTCAGCCACATATAACTATAGTTTTTCCTTTTATTGATGATATTAGTGATGAAGACTTAATTAAGAAAGTGAGAAAATATTTTGAAAACAAAACAAAATTTTTTGTAAGGTTTTCAGGTATTTCATATTCTGAAGATGATTATATATTTTTAAATTGTGTTGAAGGTGAAAAAGAAATAATCAAATTACATGATGAATTATATAATAAGTATTTTTCTAATCATTTAAGTGATAGAAAATATATTCCACATATTACTATAGGACAGATATTTAATTCTAACAAAGAACAACTAAGAAAAATAGAAAATATGAATGAAGAATTTGAATGCTATATTGATACGGTTGTTATTGAAAAAATAGGAGCAAATGAAGAATCAATAATTTTAGATAAAATTATACTAAATAACTCGCAAGATTAAGATATTGTGATTAGGCTCTATTTGGGCTCTAAAATACTTAAATATGAGTAAAAAATAATAAAACAAGATAAAAGGAAAAGTCAATAAATAAAAAGGTTTAACAAATTTTAAAAAGCAAGAAGACTAGTTCAGATTGCCCCCTGAAGATAGGTCGAAAGACCTATCACTTTTTTTGCCTTATTTTATAAAGGAAAATAGCAAATTGTATTTTTCTTACATATACATTTACATATACAAATTTTTTAAGTGGCTGTGTAGTGTTTAAAAAAGCGGTGTCATTGATATTTGAATGATTGTAAAATAGTAATATTACGATGTAATTAAATATTAAAAATATGTGATATAATATATATGATATATATCACATATAAGTGCATAATTAATAATTCTATATATAAATTAAAAAAAAGAGTCAATTAATTATATATAAATTGAAAAGTTAAGTGTCCAAAAAGGACATAAAAAAAGACACATAGAATTACCTATGATACAATGTAAGTGACGAAACTTATATTGGAGGTAATAAATATGTGTCTTTTAAATTATAACAAAAAATCAAAAAAATA
>JAFRCK010000043.1 GCA_017404385.1 Bacilli bacterium | reverse complement strand
TTGGTTTATGGCACCAGTCTTGAAAATTGGCGTGCGTTTATAGCGTACCGTGGGTTCGAATCCCACCCTCTCCGCCATTTTTTTATATTTATGTAGGTGTACCCAAGTGGTGAAGGGGCGAGTTTGCTAAACTTGTAGGTCGAGTAATCGGCGCGGAGGTTCGAACCCTCTCACCTACGCCAGAAGGATATAGAGCTTATGCTTTATATCTTTTTTGATTTTAGTTATAGATTTGATTTAGAAAAAAGTAATTATAGAATTATTTTAAAATTATATTTGTTAAATGCAAAAATATAAGGTAATTGGCTTAAAATTGACAGATTTTATGTAAAATGGTATAATTAATTTATCATAAATATGACACGAGACAGGAGGAGGGATATTATGACCTTTATTATTGGCGCTTTTCTGTTCCTAGTTGGAATAGAACTAATCTTTAAATTTATGTCAGCTATTTTTGGCACAGCCATTTTTACTATAGTAGTAATAGTTATTATATATAGGTTGTGTATAAAAAAATAGCGTAAATAAGGAGATTATAAGGGAAGAGGCAAAAGGTTTAATTACCAACGCCTCTTTTCTATTTTTTATAAAATACTTGTTATTAAAATAAAAATATGGTAAAATATAGTTAGAATAGTTATTTTATGTAGAAAAGATGTGATGATTATGAAAAAAATAATGATAATTATAAAAATAATAATAATATTATTAGTAATTATATTTGTTAATTATTCAAATATTTATGCGGATTCAATTAATGGTGTACAACCTATTTTTTGGCATTTATATGGATATGGAAAAAATGAACATGATGCAAGTGATACTGTGAGAGTATATGATAATTATTATGATAAGAATACTGAAACAAATCAATTTGACAATTTAAGAGATAGATGGGACGGAGCAGTTTATTTTCCAATATGGTTGCATGCAACTGAAAATTTACTTAATTATTTTAGGGGTAATACGCCAGAAAAAATAGCAAATGAAAATGAATTAATGTATATACAAAATGCTAGACAACTTATTATGATAGATATGTTTGATTATTTAAACTATAATGGAAATAAAGAAGTTGCTGTAGCTGTACATGATGCATTTGAAAAAGAGACTGGTTATACAGCAAATAAAGAAGGGTTTGATAAGTATTATGCTGATAAATGTGTTCCAGCTCTTTATAAGATATCAGCAGCAGTTAGCATAAAAGATAAAAGTGGATTATACTACTCATCTAATTATGAGCAATTATTTAAATTTAACTTATCAAAAATATTACAATATGTTGAATATTATAGTGAAGATGTATTGCCTAGTAGTTTAACAAATGAACAAAAAGCAAATATAAAAAAATTATGGAAATATAAAAATACTATATATAAAGAAGATCATAACTCACCTTTGGCACAAGAATCTGGCATATATGTTGATAAAGGAGACAGTTTTGAAACTAAGATGGGCTATAATCTTAATCAAATAAAAATTTACCAGGTATTATGGGGGAATAATTATAATGTTGAGAATGCAGAGCAAAAAACAGCATTACAAATAGAATGGGCTAATTTAAGAAATACAGGTTCACATACGGATTATTATAAAAATAATTATAGAAATGGACATACACCTTATGAAATAGATGATAATGGCAACATTAAATATTTTTATTATTCAAACGACGATAAAAAAACTGTGGATGAGAATAATTGGGTAAGTGATTTAGAACGAGCTGGAGATACAAATTATAATGCCAGTCTAGACGCGTTTGATGATGGGTATTATGATGAAAATTCTGCTCAACAAGCAGCAGCAAATAATGCAGATGAAGTTAATAAGCTAAAAAATAAATATAACTATAATCTTCCGGAAAGAACTGGTTCAAAAAATGGTGATAATAACACAACAGATATTGATACAATAGTTACATCAGCAAATAGTTTTATGGATAACCAAGAAGGAGATATAAATACAATAAGTGAAGATAATATAAAAAATTTATCTGATTCAATTTATAATATATTATTAATTGTAGGAGTGATAATAGCGGTTATAGTAGGAGCAATAATAGGAATTAAGTTTATGACAGGAAGCATAGAACAAAAAGCGAACATAAAAGAATTATTAATACCATATATTGTTGGATGTGTAGTAATATTTGGAGCGTTTGGAATTTGGAAAATTGTTGTATTAATGTTAAAAGGTATTTAGTATATAATAAGAAGGTGATGTCTTATGATTAAATTTTTTAAAATTATTGGAGTATTATTTATAATAATGCTGTTATTTATAAATG
>JAFRCK010000042.1 GCA_017404385.1 Bacilli bacterium | reverse complement strand
CCCTACTGGTAAGTCTTTTTCATCCTTTACTTGTCCTTCTAATGAATTTGTTTCTACTGTTATTGTTTCTGTTTCTAATGTTGTATAACTACCTGTAGATTCTGATACTTTTAAGTTTGGATGTATTTCTACCGTATTTGGTGCATTTTCTATTATTAATTTTAACTTGATTGTTTTTTCTTGGCCTAATCTTACATTTTTTACTAATACTTCTATTTCTTTTCCGTTTTCTTTTAGGGTGCTTTCTATGTTACTTCCATTTATTGGTTTAAAACGGGCATATTTAAATTCTTCTTCTGTTAAGCTTGCTTTTATTAATGCATCTCTTTTTTCTACTCCTTCTATTTCATCCAATGTAAAAGATACTATATATTCTATAGTACTATTTCCTTTTGCTGTATTTTCTTCTAGAGTAGCTCCACCTATACTTCCAGCTAACTTAGATTTTACTCCAGTATTACTTACTTTTACTAATCCCTTATATTTATCAATTTTAGTTTGAGAAACTAATGCAATAATGCTTATTACTAGTAAAACAACCAATAATAAAGTAAAATATTTTTTCTTCTTTAATTCATTCATAACATACACCCTATTCTTATCTTATTATTTACGTTAATTTTACCATAAAATAAACAAATTATCTATAAGTTATTGAAAATAATTTAAAATAACATTAATTTATAATTAAATGGGATGTTATTTACCTGTGGAAAAGTAGTAACAAAAAAAAGAAGATTTATTTTCTTCTTTTTATTATTCATCAAAGAAATCATCAAAGAAATCATCATATGAATCATCAGTAGTTGATGATTCAGTTGTTGGTTGTTGATTATCTAACTCATTATTATTTTTAATAGTAAAATTATCTAAATTAACCATATTACTGTGGATAACTTCTGATACATTTGGTGCATTTTCTGATATTTTTTCCACAGGTTTTGTCTCAAGTTCATCTTTTTTATCAGTAAGATCAGATTCTTTAATAACTTGAATATCAATAGGTTTTTCTTCAACTGTTTCTTGTGTTTCATTTTTTGGTTCTTCAATTATTGGTTGTTCATTTTTTTCAGTCTTCACTTCTTGTTTTTCTTTTTCCTTATTTGCCTTTTCTTCAGCCTCTAAAGCCGCAATTTGTTTATCAATATTCTTTATAATTTCATCTATATCTTGTTCTCCACCAAATAACGAATTACTTGTAGCTCCACCATTTGATTGTGTAGATCCAAAAGGTGATGGCATTCCTGACAATCCACCAGGAAAACCAGGTGATCCTCCCATAGGATTTGGACTAGAAGCTTGTTTTTTCTCTCTTACAAAATCCTTAACGCTAAACACACTTACTTCTCCCATCTCTCTTTGTGGATAAACTACATCTTTACCATAGATTTCATTACCAATACCAAAACCAAAATCACTATTATAATCCATTTTTAATTTACCTTTGTATGGTGGACATCTATGACGTACTAAAACATATTCATCTGGCTTCATACGCTGTAATTCTGATATAGTTACTAAAGGTCTAGTTTCTTCTTTTTTATCTTTACCAACTCTAACAATTTTATCTCCACATAATTTACTTATTTCTTCTAACGCAGATAATTCTCCAGTTAATAAATAAATTGTATTTATACAGTTACCTCTAATAGTTTGAGCATCCTCTTTACCATATACTTTATCTAATTGCGCAAAATTTTGAATGATGAAAGTAAATCTAATATGTCTTGAACGAGCAGCAGTAACCATTGTAGATATATCTTTAATCTTAGGCATATTCGCAAACTCATCAAGTAAGAAATTAGTTCTAATTGGTAATGCTCCCCCATGTTTATAGGCAGTTGATATTAAGCACTCATAACATTGTTTAATAAAAATTGTTGCCAATGAGTGATATGTGGTTTTTTCATCTTGAATAATCATAAATAAAGCCGTAGGTTTTTCACCAATACTAGACATATCAAAATCATTTTTAGATAGCATTTCAGATAGATTTCTAGTAACGGCAAGTGTTTTAACTTTTTGTTGTAATACTGTCATAATTCCAGCTTTTGTTTCATCAGCTGTAGTAACAGTACCAGCTAAATTAATAGCAACTGGAGATGTTGGATCTTGCATCTTAAAGTATTCTTTCATATAAGTAGATGCTCCAAATCTTTCTTCACCTTGATTTATCATTAAATTTATACTATTTATATTTATCTGATCAAGAGGTGCATCTTGGAATAATGCAAGGCCTAACCCAGTTAAATAATCTGCTGCTGCATTTTGCCAAAATGGATCTTGTCCTTGTCCATCAACAACTATGTTAGTAGATAAATCATTTAATAATTCATTTGCTTTATCAAAGTTTCCTTCTTTTTGGAACTTATATGGTAAATCATATGGATTCCAACAACTACCTTTTTGAGGTTCACGAAAGTTTAATACAATTATTTGATAACCTAAATCTTTTAATAGTTTATAATTATCTTCATAGATTTCACCCTTTGGATCTGTAACAATTATTGATTCTTTTGCTTTCATAAGCATTTTCATTGTCGGATTAATAACACCAGCAGTTTTACCTGATCCAGTAGCACCTATAACTAATGTATGCATATTAGAATCATCTATGTAAGCACTATCTTTATCATAAATAACTGGCACTCCACCTGCTTTTGCTGTTTTTGTAGCAAATGGTACTTTAAGAACATCTTTTGCTTCCATTATTTCTTTATCTTTAGCCCATCTAGAATATCCATTTTCCTTAGGAGTATCAGTAAATCCAAAACCTTTTTCTCTTTCAAAGAAATAAGAAGTCGAAGAACCAAATACTAACCCAGTAACAACTAACCAAGTTATTATAGTTAATGTAAAAGAACCAGCATCCATATTACTAAATATTCTTAAACCTGTTGGTACACCTTCTTGTATTAAAGACCTAACATTTGAAATAGTAACAGCAATTACTATAAGAACAAATATAGCAACTATACCAAATGCAATAAAATCTTTTTTTTCAGCCCTAAACTTTAATTTCAAATAAATCATCTCCATTAGATTTAAACTAGATTAATTATAACAAAAAAATAGGTATTTTTAAATACCTATTTTATTTAATTATAGAAATTTCCTTTTTGATTATATATGTCACTTTGATCATATGCACCAGTGGAATATTTATACATAAAGTTTACCGCCTCTTTATTAAGACCGTTGCTTGCGTAATTAGAAGCAGTAATATATGAAATGTTAGATCCATTTTGATGTCTTATATTACAAGTCATTTTTCCATCATCTTTTCCATCGTATGTCATTCCATATAAATACATTAATGGATTATTATAAACTTTCTTACCATTACTATCTAAAGTATATACTTCAAAGTGTAAATGTGCATTATAAGAATTTGGACCTTTAGATATTCCCCAGCCATTAGATGTACCAAGCAATGTTCCAGTTTTTACACTTTGACCTTTTTTTAGACCATTTGCAGCGTCACCATGTTCATAAATAATATGCACTTCTTCTCCTTTTGTATTTTTTCCACAGTTTAATTCTGTAATATGATAAGCCGAATCATTTACTCTTTCAATTATTCCATCACAAATTGCATAATAAGGTTGCCCACTGGCATTACTAATATCTAACGCTTTATGAATTACAGTTCCACCTTCTCCATAAGATGACCTATGCGCTTGCATTTCCTCATATCTATTACCAAAAATATCAGAAACTGTTGTAGATTCTGCTGGCCAAATATAATCGCCACTTAATAAATTATTTGTAATAGGTATAAATAGATTTGTAGGATTAATTGGATTATAATTTTCACCCCTAAATTCAAAATATAAACTTGCTTCAGTATAAGAACTTGTTCTTGTTTTATCTTTATATTGATTATATATTGTCCTAGCTAAATTACCTCTTTCAGTACTAGTATCTGTACCAGAATTTTCATAGACGTAATAGAATATTTTACCTGCTTCTTCAGGAGTAGTTGCCTCCATAAATTTTTTCATAGTATAAGTTACTCCATTTACCACATGTCCATCATAATAATACTTTCTATCATATGTTGGAACACTTGTATCATTTGGCGCGGCAGTGGCAAAAATTGTCTTAACTAAGAATTCAACCTGCATATCTTCATTATTCCATTCTACACCTTTATATTTAGCATAATCTACTAATCCTTGTTTCCAACCAACAATTGACCATCCAAGTATTCCTAATCCCCAAGTTTTTCCATATCTTTCTTGGCTATGTAATACTTCATCTAATGTATGTCCTGATTCTATTGAATTTGCAGTAGCTCTAATTTGTTTGCCTCCACTTTCATATGAAGCATTTGCCAAAACACCTGCTGCTGATTCTTTAGAAAGTCCTGCATCTAATAATGCCCACCATATCTTATCCATTAATGATTCACTTGTAACAGTATTGTCTAAGTAATCAACTATGCCTACTGTTCCTATAACAGTTCCCTTTTCAACATAATCACCAACTTTTAAACCTTCAGATATTGTTCCTAATCCATTATATATTGTTGTAAAATTATATGTTGCTCCTTCAACCGCAACAGTATGTTCTATTTTTACCCAATTAGATTTATTTGTTGTTGTTGATGAAGAAGAATTATCATCTTTCATTTTATTATAGATACTTGGATAATAGCCAAAAGGATCTGAAGATGAGTTTGGGAATGAATAAAATACATAATATTCACTACTATCATGATGAGTCGTTTTTATCTTTGTAACATCCTTTATATATAAACTTCTATTTTTAATAGATGCTGCATCACTATATCGAGTACCATTATTTTCTATCCATAATATTTCTCCACTTGTCAATGAATCATGTTCTGTTATATATTTAGGAAGCGTTCTATTTCCATTTACTAAAACATCTCGTACTGCTTCTAATATTTCTTGGTTTGGTTGTGGATTTTCATCACTCAAATAAATACTACCGCTTCTCCACCAAGTATTAGTTTTAACATACTCATGTAATGACTTTGTAGACTTTGAATACTCATATTTATTTGCAATTAAGGATGCTTCAGCTTTAGAACCCTCTATGCTACCTTGTTCATGTTGGCACAAAAGTGCTAGTCCTTTTAATTCATGGTCTGTAAGATTATACTTTGTAAAGCTACCAAGTGTTTGCTCTCCAAGTGAACTACCTTCTATTTCACCAGTTTTTCGTCCTATTCCGACTATTTTACCTTTTGCAACAGAATAAACTGGATCCCCAACATTTATTCCAGAATTAGCATGTGTTATAAAAACACCGTTTTGCATTCTACCATTATATACTCCATAAGCATCTCTTCCATTAAAACCAGTAAAATTACCATCCACAGGTTTTCTTAATTCTCTAACAAGTACATTATCTATTCCACCTACACCATCTTCATAGTATACTTCTGCATTTTGTGGTTCTTGTTCAAAATAATACTTATAATCTTCATATATATCTTTGATACCAGCGATAATACGATCTATTTCTTTTTCTTTAATAGTATTATCTTCTGTGTTTAGATACTTTTTAAACTCAGGCATTCTAGGTATATATTCTTCTTTTAAATATTTAAAATATGCTTCTTCATCGTATTTACCAACATATACTTCTACACCAGATAAGCCCACGCTCTTAATATCAAATACTGAATTAAAAATTGTTTTAAATAAATTATATATATCAGTAAAAATATTATCTCCAACAAATCTACCAAAATCTGTGGTTTCAAATACCTCTGAACCTGATAGCATTTCTGCCACTGATTCTGTAAAATTGAATGGAATTGTAATTATTTCTAATATATTTGTTAAATCAATTATTTTTAAAAATGCTTTCCCAACTCTTTTTGCCACTTTTTTACCATATTCTAACAAACCATAAGGTTTAGTACCAGTTTTAGAAGTCATATTTTTAGCAAGCATTCTTAGCCTATATATCTTATTACTTGAGTATTTTAAACCATCTTTCCCGACAGTAACATTACTTTCTTCAAGTTCTTCTTTAACATAAGAAGTTACAAATGAAAATGCAGTACTGAAAGAAACCATAGATTCAGTATCAGTAACTACATCTGCATCAACATCAGATGGATCCATATTATTTTGAATATCATCATAGAATATAGTAGCCAATAATAGCGGAACATTTAATTCCTCTTCATATTCTTTTTGAAGGGTTTCTAGCTCATCAAAAAAAGCATCTTCACTATTTTGAAAACCAAGACCATTTACAAAGTTATCCATTTTTTCTTGAGCATTTGCTACTGCATCAAATGCTGTATCTACAACTTCAAATGCTTCGTAAATGACATCAATAAGAACTGAAAAAACAACAAGAATTAGTAGTAAAGGTATTAGAATTTTAGATACTAATATTTTCTTTAATATTTTTCCAATAGTTTTAAAAGTATTTTTAACTATATTGATAGGATTTTTAGATTCGTTATCTCTTCTTTTTAATCTGCTTTTATCTTGTAATGCATTTCCCTTTTCTTTTAATTTACTTCCAGCATTATCTAACTTTTCTCCAGCTTTTTCAACACCTTTTCCTGCAGCATCTACGCCTGAGCCTACAGCATTTCCAATTACTTTTGTTCCAGCTCCGAGAGCACCACCAACAACAGGAATAGCACTCATAGCGGTTCCTAAAGCATTAGATCCAGCCTTAATTCCCTTTCCTGCTATTTGAGTGCCTTTCCCTGCTATTTTAGCAGCTTTACCTGCACCTTTCATTGTTTTACCAGCTAGTTTTGATGTCTTGCCTAAATTATTTTTTATATTATTTTTTAACTTCCCAGGAGAATACTTATTACTTTTTAAATTTTTTTTATTACTAATTCTTTTCCCTATTAGAGAGGGATTCTTATTATTAATTATTGGAGCATTGTTATTTGAAATATTTATTGATGACTTAACATTATTTTGTTCAGTAATGTTATTTCCTGGAACAGAGGATAGTGTTTCATTATAGTCATAGTTCCCATAGTTTGGTTCATTAAAAGTATTTGATATTTCATCAATACCATCACCTGATAACAATTCAAATTCTTCATCCCTATTATTCACACTATCACCACCAAACGTCTTATAATTTATTCATAATTATTATAACAAAAAAAAGGTATTATTTAAATACCTTTTTATATTTTTATAATCCGCCCTTTGTTCCAAAAGAATCTAATTCAGATTCTGTAACTATAACATTTATTTGTAATCTCTTATTTCCACATACAAATAGTGCGTCACCTTGATTATATCTCTTAATACTTTCTTGTTCACTCTCATTTAAATCTATCAATTTACTTAAATCTTCAACAGCTTGTTTCTTTAAATTCATTATTAAGTAATATGAAGAGTTATCAAATATAGCTTTACCCTGTTGTATAACAGCTTGCGCTGAGAAATCACTTGGTTCTTGTGTAATAATAATTGCTCCTGTGTTATATTTTCTTGCTCTTCTTTGTACGTTTGCAAGGAAATCAGCACCTAATGTATTATTATTACCTAGAAGCATATGTGCTTCATCAACCATTAATACTGAATTAACTTTAGGATCCAAACATAAACTCCATGCATGTTTTAAAATATTAAAGAATAATGCATTTTTAATATTTGTTTCTGCATTCATTAATTCTCTTATGTTAAATACTATAATATTTGATTTTGGTTTAATAGTAGTATGTCCATCAAAGTAATGTTCTAAACCACCAAATGTTAATGGTCTTACTTTTAATTCAAGTCTTTCCATTATATCTCTTTCATGCGTTGCTTCACCATAAGATAAAATTCTTCCTCTTATAGTTTTATATACATCACTAAATGTTGGATAATCTTCTGATTTTAATGCTCTAAAATCAGTGTTAACATTAATATTAAATCTTTGATATGTTTCAACAACTACTTCATTAAATAAAGTAAGTACATCTTCTTCAATTGAAGGATCATAGTACTTCATAAACGCTTTTAATGTTTGTAACGTATTAGTCATTATTGCATAGCCTAAGCCATTGCTTCCAGCTTCAGTTTCATCAATATCTACTAGGATTTCAAGTGGATTAATCATACCATATTCTCCACCTAAACCTAAGTTAATAAAATCTCCGCCATATGCCCTAACCATATCTTGATATTCACCTTCAGGATCGATTGCAACTATCTTATATTGATTTCTAATATGTGTTCTAAGCATTAATTTAGCAGCTGTAGATTTACCTGATCCTGAAGTACCTAATATAATCATATTAGCATTATTTCTATTATGTTCCTTTTTAACTTGATATAAAAATTGATTAAATAAAATTATTCCCCCTGAGAAATCCACACCAAGTAAACAAGCTAACCCTGGATCTTTTATACTATCAAATACAAACGGATACATTGCAGCAAGCGTAGGAGATGGAATTGGAGTACCAATTCTATCTTCAATATCTTGCTTTTCAAATATTGGGACTATAGTTTTAAGAACTTTCTCTTGTTCAAATCTTAATGGAATAGCCCTTAATTCCATACCCTCTAATACATTTTTTAATTGTAGTTTTCTTTGTTCTAATTGTTCTTTAGTATCTGCAGTTAGCATTATATGTAATTGAAAATCAAATACTCTAGATTGATTAGTTGTTATTGCGGTAACGAAATCATTTAAAGAATCATAATCTTGTCTTAATCTTTCTTGTACAATTACATCTCTTTCTCTTTGATATCTATCTTGAATATCAGCTAATTGCTTATTTAACATTTTAGATAAAACTGAAAATGCTATAGGTATATGTTTAGCAACTATCTTAGTTCCTGATACATTAGATACTAAACTAGCCAAATAGCCTGGGGATATAGCAGATGGGAAAGATACTACAGTCAAAATAGTGGCATATTTATCACTTATAAAGAATTCATTTGCATAAAATGTCATTCCTTTTGGTGCAACTTCTTTTCTTAAACTCATTCTACAGTCACCGTCCTATTTGTAAATGATTTTCCCCCATTTAAGAAATTATCTAATATCATTCTTAAATCTTCATTTGAAGTCTGAGATGCTATTAAACCACATGATGCTAAGTTATTAATCATTGTTCTTACTTTTTTATTTATCATTTCAGAATTATTATCCTTAAATAAAATAAAATATTCTGTATCAACAACATCATTTTGAACAAACAAATCTGCTTTTTCTATATCATTTGCAATTAATTTCCTGATAGCAGGATTTTGTACATTTCCTAAATGTACTTCTAATTGTGAAATATAAACACTTATATCAACAGGTCTATCAGCAACTATAAGCCAAAATTCAAAATCTACTTGGTTGTAAAATGTTTTTAATGTATCTATCATAATTGCTTGACTATTTTGATCCATTATAAATATATTTTTAGGTTGTATTTTTACACCAGTAACCATCTCTTTACTATCTAAAAAAATTAAATTATTATTTATTTCTTTAACTGTTATCCAGTTTTCAGTTAATGAACTATCTTTGTTTGCATTAATGGTTACATTATTATTCTGTTTTTGATTGTTATTCATCTCTATCACACCATCCTTCCCATTTATAATTTCTTCTTTTATAGAAAAATTCTATTAATTCTTTTAATACTATATATACATTATGATAATGTGGTATAGGTATTACTAACACAGCACCAATTAACAATGGTAATAAACAGAAGATGAGTGCTTGAAAACTACCTGGTTGAAATATCGTAACAGCTAATATTGTAATTATTGTACCTGAACTAACTAATATCAAATCAAATTTTGTAAACATATTAAAAATCAGTTTACCAGCATTTGAATTAGCAGGTATTATATATAAATTCATCTAATATCACACTCCTTTTTATTTATTATGGATTTTGTCCACCTGGATTAGGTGGAATTGGTGTATTTTGATTTACTGTTGTATCATCAACATAATAATTTGCTTGGGTAGCTGCATAAGTTTTTGAAGTTGTTTCAATGCTACTAACAGTTCTATCAACTGCAGTCTTTTGATAATCGTTAAGTTTATAGTTATCTTTAGCACTATCAACATCTGCTTTACGAGCATCAAAAGTATTTTTAATTGCATTTACTTCATCACCTAAAGTACCAATTGAAATACCTTGTGTAGTGCCATTTAACGTAAATACATTTTCAAATGTTTTACCATCTTCGTTTGTTGTTTTTAGTAAATGTGACAACTTATCAGAATCAGCTTTTAAGCTGCCTTCAGCTCCTGCTCCTAAAAGGGTTCCCACTTTGCTAGTGACATCTGTTGCCTTCATAGCACCTCTCAAAAAATCACCCTGAATTTTTCTTAATTCTGCTTGTTTAACTGCATCAGTTTCACTATCTATATAACTCTGTAATTTACTATTAATTGAATCATATTTTCCTTTTATCGTATCTGCTATTTCTTTATCTCTGCTAGCTTTTGCCAAATCTTGAACCATAATTGTTATATCTCCATGAATGTGTTGTTTATCCATACTAGCTTGAATATTATCAGCTGCTGTCTGAATTCTCTTTATAGCCTCAATTGTTGCACCTGGTTTATTATTAGCTTGTATTAATTTTCTAACATCTGTTATTCTTCCATCTTCACCTATACCAAAACTATTTTTAACATCACTTATAATTTCATCATTTCTTGTTGATCTTCTTAAAGCTGCAATATCAGAATCTCTATATGATTGAGTTCCTTCTTTAATTCCTTTGATTATTCCTCCATCAGAAGTCAAGCCTTTCCATACTCCTTGGGCTCCTGCTCCAAAAGTCCTTAGTCTTCTTCCTGGTACTGTATTTTTCCATGGTTGACCACCTCGGAAACCTCTTCTCCAACCATATAAACCAGCTCCTGCTCCTGCCGCAAAAGGAATAGTCCATGGAAAAGCAGCCATTCCAATTCCAGCTCCAGCAATTTTACCTGCTTTACCAGCAATTCTACCTGTTGTAGTTTTTAATTTATCCCATGCACCTTTTGCAAGATTACCTATTCCAGCCATTTCTCCTAATCTATCACCAATACCACCTGACATTTTAATATCTGTTCCAAAAATTTTATTAATTATATCTGGTAATTTCTTAACTAACTGAAGCAAAGCTATTAAGATTACTACTCTTATAAATCCTTGTGCCAAATTGCTTCCACCAATTAATCCATACTTATCTTTGACATCATCCTGAGTGAGAAAATTTGGTAATAAAGATAATCCATATATCATAAATGTTAATGCTGCAATCTTAATAAAAACTAAAACAAAAGTACTTACAACCTCTTTTATCCATCTGACTAGTAAATCCTGCCCAGAAAATATAAATGCACATATCACTAAAGGAGCAATGAGTTGTAACAAGCCTAATTTTATTGATCTAAAAGCAATATCTATACACATTAATATAAGTTCATAAACTACATATCCACCTGCCAATGGGGAAAGTATAATATTATACTCCATTTCCCATTCATCACCTATTTTATTATTAATAATACCATCCAAATATTCTATTTCATTTATATCTTTAGTAATGGCATTATTGTAATGATTTTCTCCTGAAGATGCCATTTCTGTTGAGACAACTTTATCTGATGCAGGATGGCAAAAAGCACTAAATGTATATCCTGCCAGTACTTGACCAGGTTCATTACCACCTTCAGGATCCATACCAAAAACTACTTTTTCAACAAAATGGCTTTCTAATAAACTACCTTGTGCTTCATACAATTTAGTAAATCCAAAAGGAATCAAAGTTATTAATACAACTGCTATAATAGCATTTACAAATGTTTTGCCTGTTCCTTTCTTTTTATCTTCGACCAAATCCGGATTTACAATTGTGCTGATTAATTTAATACCAAAAGCAAAAAGCATAATTACACTTACTAAAATATATATATTATTAGAAATATTTGCTATATTTTTTTCTGTAAAAAACTTATTAGTAGCAAGGATTTCAAAAATAGCATATAATTTGGGTATTAATGTATATAATACAATTGTTAATGAAAAACTAATTGACCTTAATATTCTCATTTTTTACCTCCTTACTCGCCATTTACAATACATTGCATTAATTTTATGTTACTTGCGCTACTATTCTTTGGTGCCAAATTACTAACTATTAATTTAATAATAAATGGTACTAGTATTAATAGAACTAGTGCAATTAATCTTCTAATAAAATTCTTTTTATTCTTTCTTTTTTGATCATCATTTGAATTAATTATATTTTTAAAAAAATCTATAGATCCTAGTATTATAACTAAAAATGGAGCTCCAATTATTATTACATTCCATATATAATGTAAAAAAATAACATCATCGCAATTTCCATCATATCCTATTGGATGCCAAATAATATTCATTGGTTCAACAGAATCAAAATCATATAGTTGTTGATTTTTTGATATTTGATCTTTAACACTTTTTTCCGCTTCACCACATTTTTTAATAGAATCATGATAAACACTTAACCAATCTGAATACACATAGCTTCCTTTTTTATCTGCTATACATTTTTTACAGTTATCTCTACAGGCAATTTTTGCCTCATCAACAGGATTCTTACTACTATTTTCACAATCTGCACAATTACATGCATCATACGATTCTTTGCATTTTTTATAAATTTCGTCTTTTTTTGTTTTACAATTTTCTTCATAATATTTTGATTCGATTTTGTTTGTATCTGGATTCTTACATAAATAAGCACACTGATCTGCCAAAAGAATATCCTGAATTTTACAAGATTCCTCTTTTTCTTTATACTTATCTTCCAAATCTTCTACTGTCTTATTTGATGTTTTAAACTCCTCAAAAGGAACATCCACTCCATAAATTAAAGCGAAATAGTACCAATTAAGTTTTTTATATTTACTGGCTATAGTTTCACTAAATTTCATTTTATACTCTTCAGTTGCTATTGGAATTATATATTGGCTTCCTTTTTTTGAAGCGGCTGTATAATCTTTTGCATCTCCATTTCTATCAAAAAATGATAATAAACTATATGTACCGCCTGTATAAAATGCTTTTGCCAAATCTCTACGTGTATTCCAACATAACTCAGGCATTCCTACATCAAATTTTCTAGATATCTCTGTTTCAGGAAGGTCAGCATCTACTTTATAATCTGGCCAATTTCTATCCACATATTTTAAGAATGAATCCCTATCTTTATCACTATAGTTTTTTAAATTTACATAATCAAACCATTCGTGAGGTGCAGATGCGCAATTTTTTTTCAATTGTTCTTCATAGTGTTCCACTATTTGCCCCCATCTATTTATTGTTATATTTACTAATTCCTTTAGATTTTCTATAACTATAGATTTATTATAATCTTTTGCTTCCTTTATTTGTTTTTCATTATCATAGTACATATTAAAATCTGTAAGTGCCAATACTATGCTATCTGGGGAGAAAGACATATGTTTTATCATATCTTCTACAGAATCATCAAAAACTTCATATGTTGAATAAAGACTTTGATATAGATAATTATCACCTAATTCAAGTGCACCAGTAGATTTTAAATTATAACCAGGCAATGAACTTATAATTGCGTCTATGTCATACAAAGATCTTTCTTCAATTTTAAATGGATAAGTAAACGGATCTGTAGATAGTAATGGTGTTTTTTCTTTTGAAATAATAATATATCTAGGACATTTGTTAGTCTTAAACAATTTATTGCCCGGAGTAGTTAAAGGGTTATCCATATGTTTTAATTTTTCCTCTGGAGTTGCTGTTGAAAGATCTATAGTACCATCTTCTTGAAACAAACCAAAAGAATGCATTGAATCAACCGAAGCATATGCTAGATGCCAGTTGTTTATTGAATTATCATAACCTGAATTATATGTATGTTCATTACTTCTAAAGTCATTATAAACATCTAAAAACAAATATTTATATGCGTGCATTTTTAGACCAGCAGTTTCTGAAATTTCTCCCATTGGAATGATGTTACCATCTACACCTTTAATATTAAAAACGCCATTTTCATCTGATGTAATAACAGCATCTCTAACACAAAAAGCTTTACTGCAGTATTCAGAACCATTATATATATATAAATTATTTAAATCTGGAGATATATCAGTAATTTGTATTGCAATATCTGAGTTTGCCTTTCTATATACTCCAAGAAATGGTGAAGAATAATAACAATTATTTGCTTTTACTCTTGTACTAAAAATAGAAAACAAAACAAAAAGCACGAATGAGAATAAAGCTTTCTTTTTCATATAGAATCACACCTTTACTATATTTATTAGTATATCATAGATATACTAAATAAAGCAATAAAACTAGCCCATTTTTATAAAAAAAAGATGATAATTTTTATATTTTTTCATATAATATAAAATTATCATCTTCATATATTTTTTTATAGTTTGAATCATATTGAATATACTGATTTATTATTTCAGTTTTATAGACCAAAATGTGAGTAAAATTATATTTTTTAAAAACTTCATAATAACTCTTTTTTCCGTAATTAATATCATAAAAATCATCTAAAATAGTTGTATTATTAAACTCCTTAGTATATACTTCTGATCTTGAATCCAAGAATACTTTTATACCCCTATATTCTAGATAAGATCCCGCATGAAAACCATTATAAATTCTTATATTATTTAGGTCTAAATTATCTAATATATAGTTACTTGCTCCAACTGGATATTCTTTCTCATCTACAAGATTTTTATTATAATTTAATGAAAAATTATATAGAGATGCACTAATTATAACTATTGATATAAATATAAATGGATAATTAACTTTGTTAAGTCTATCAGTTATTTTTTCAATACTATCTCTATGTTTTGATAATGTTTGAGTAATTAATCTTACTATTATAAAAGCCCCAATATAATATAAGAATCCAATGTTTCTTCCAGCCATAATTGACATTATAAACAATCCAATTATCATAAATAAATCAGATATTTTAATCTTATTTTTGTTTTTAACAAATAACAATATAAGTATAATTGTAATAATTAGAAATCTATGATTAGTAAATATATTAGGCATTTGTAGTTCTGAAATAAATTTCGTAGATATACCACTCATTGTTTTAAACATATATGTATATGGAGTACTACCCAAAGGGGTAAGTAGACCAGAAAAACATACAAGTATAAATGTTATTAACAAAAACTTGATATTACTAATATTTAAATAAAATGATTTTGTTTTCTTCATAAGCTTTGTTTTAGAAAGAAAATACTCTAAAAAATAAGGAATAAATAATACCATAGTCATTGGCCAAACTGTAGTATGAATATTCGCTATTAAAATAGATGATAAGACTATATACACAATATATCTTTTTTTATTTGTATCAATTAATTGTTCTATTGAATAAATCTCAAGAAAGAATAATAAAAACGAAACAATTTGTGCTCTTCCAGTAACATATGGAGCTGTTAAATATAAAGTAAAAATACTAATAAAAAATGATAGAATTATATTGTTTTTTCTTTTTAATAGACAATTAAAAATCGTTAAACCAATAATTGCATTCATTATCATTGTAAAATAATATACTCCATATAATCCAAAAGAACTATGAAATAGAGAAATAATAATATTGAATAACCATCTTGAATTATGCCATACCAAAGTATTATCATAATTAAAGTGTTCTACAAAATCTATACCGTTATGTAAAATATAATCGCCTATTTTAATAGCAGAAAACGAATCATTTTGTAATACTATATCAACTATACAAACTGAAAATATTATTATTAAAGTGCTAAAAATAATATAAGTCTTTTTATTTTTCATTATTACCACCTATTTAATATATTATCATACTATTTTGTTAAAAACAAAAAAAATACACATCTGATGTGCATTTTTTTGTATTTATTAATTTTCATTAGTAGATGTATTTGAATCATTAAGAATGTTATCTGCAGTTGGAATATCAATATTTCTATCTTTTGCATTTGTCCAGCAAGTAGCAAAATCCGAATTTTTAAAGAATGTTGTAATAATTAATGAAACAATAAAAGGTATTATAAAAATAACTATTGCTGCGATTAAACGTTGAACAAATGGTTTTCTTTTTTGTTTCATTTCCTTTTCATCACCTGCTACTACAGATTTAAAGAAATCTATAGATCCTAAAACTATTAAAACAAAAGGAACTGCAATTTGAATAATTAAAACTACTGTATATGCAATTTGAAAGATAAATAAAGTGTTACTTCCTGGTTCACATGGTTTACCTTTTATTAAATCACTATTAGTTACTTCTAACAAATTAATTAAATTACCCATATTATTCCTCTCCTCTCTGTAACTTACTTTTATAATATATTTTTTTTTAATTTTTGTCAATATTTTATACTATATTTTACACTCTAATCCTCAATTATATAATCTTCACTTTTATGAGGTTCTGTTAATAACAAATCATTATAGTTTTGTTGCCTTAATACTTCATATACCATTATAGCAACAGTATTAGAAAGATTAAGTGCTCTAACATCTTTAGTCATTGGCATTCTCATGCATCTATCTAAATCATTTCTAAGAATTTCTTTTGGAATACCAGTACTTTCTTTTCCAAAAACTAAATATATATTTTCGTTTGAATCTGAATAATCAAAAGAAGTATGTGGTTTCTTACCATATCTAGTCAAATAATAAAATGTCCCTTTATTTTTAGATTTAAAATCATCCCAATTTGGATATACTTCATAATTTAGTCTATCCATATAATTAGCAGAACTTCTTTTTAAATATTTTTCATCTAAAGAAAAACCTAATGGTTCAATTAAATGAAGTTTAGAATTAGTTGCGACTGCTGTTCTCATGATATTACCTGTGTTCCCAGGTATTTCTGGTTCATATAGCACTATATTAATCATTTAATATCTCAGCCTCACTGTTCTTATCAACCATAAATGCATTCGCATCATCTGTATCTAATTGAAGTTCAAATTTAAATTTATCTCCAACTTTAATATGAACATTATCCATAATTCCACCTTTAACTGAATCTATCTTTACCCTAACTATTTGATCATTTGTAAAACCATATTTACTTGCTTCTTCAGGAGATATATGAATATGTCTATTTTGCACAATAACACTCTTTCTTTTAATAGATGTATTCTCACTAACTAATTCTATTTCTGCAGCACTAGTTAAATCACTAGAATTACATAAAGGAGCATCTATTTTAAAGAAATAACAATCTGTTTTAGATAACTCTACTTGTGTTTCATTTCTAAAAGGTCCTATTACTCTAACATTCTTTATTTCTCTATCACCATTTTTTAAAGTTATTTGTTTCGTAGATGCATAATTTGGATATTGAGATAATTCCTTGTATACTTCTAATTTTTGATTAGGAAATAAAATATTAAAATCTTCTTCACTTAAATGAACGTGTCTAGCACTTACTCCAATATTAACTTTCATATATATATCACCAATAATTATTATATATGAATAATCTAAAAATAACAATAATATAATTAACTAGAGGTGAATATATGAATAATAATTATTATCCAAATTATCAAACACAAGGGGGTTATCCAAATCAAGAATTTGCTCCTACAGTTAACAACAATATTTATCAAGAACAATCCTATATAGAAAATATATTAAGGCTAAATAAAGGAAAAATAGGTAAATTCTATTGCACTTTTCCTGATTCTAACGATTGGAAAGATAATATTTTTACTGGTATTGTTGAACAAGCAGGAAGAGATCATTTAATAATCAGTAATCCTTCCACAGGAAAATGGTATTTAATTCCTTTAATATATCTAAATTATGCTGAATTTGATGAAAAAATAGAGTATTTAAACATTTTCTAGGACTTTTAATTTTTATATTGAAACCAAAATTATTATTTGTTATAATTTAAATAATAGAAGGTGTTAGAATGAAATTTTGGTTTATTTTATTAGTTATTATTATTATATTATTTGGATTATTTATACTTATTAATATTATTTATAATAAGTTTCAAGATTATATTATTAAGATTAATGAAGTGGATGGAAAAATCGATGAAGCACTTAGAAATAAATATGATATAATCCTAAAATTAAACAATATTATTAAATAAAAAATAAAAACTAATAAAGAATTAGTTGATGATTTAGAGGATTTAAAGAAAAAGGATAAAAGTAGTTTTGAAATTCATAGAATATTAGTTGAAAAATTTAATAAAATAGATTATGTTAAAAAGCAATATAAAGAATTAAATAAATCTGAAGATGTTAATAAAATGTTTTATGATATAAATGATATTGATGAATCATTAAACGCTTATATTAAATTCTATAATGAAAATATAACAAAATATAATGAGCTTGTTAAAAAATTCCCATATTTACTTATGGCTACTATATTAAAATATAAAGAAAAACCTTATTTTGATAATAAAGATTTAACAGATGATGTTGTAAATGATTTTAAATTATAATTAGCAATTTAGAAAAACGCACAATATTCTATAAATATTGTGCGTTTTTATTGTTTATATATCTTTACCTACAAAAACATTATATATTTCATTATATCTATAACTAAGTTTTGCATATGACGAATCTTCTACTATTATTCCCATATCAACAAGTTTATCAATCAAATCTGAAACCCTATTTCGAGACACACCAGATTCTTCTTCTATTTCTTTCTTGGTAAAAACTACCTGATGCAATATTGCAGGCATTATTCTATATATAGCATTGCTTCTTAAAACTTCAACTGATTTCATATCTTTTTCATAAATCTTATGAATTCGATTTATTTTTGCAATATAATTATTACATTGTTCTATAATACATTGAAGAAAAAATTTGATAAAACCTAACATATTCCCTTTTCTACTCTCATTTAAAAATTTATGATAACTTGGTTTATATAATTCGAGAACCTCTGATAAAAACAAAATAGGTTCATCATTTGTTAATAAAGCTAATTGAATGGGTATTAACGCTCTACCTAATCTTCCATTACCATCTCTATAAGCATGAATTGTTTCAAATTGCGAATGGGATATGGCCATATTTATAAATAAAGGATCTATATACAAATCATTCATATACTTATAAAGATTATCTAATAATATCGGAACATCTTCTGGTGTTGGAGGAATAAAAATGGCTTCTTCAATAGTACATCCTTTCGGACCAATCCAATTTTGAATTGTTCTTATTTTTCCTGGCTCCTTATTATTACCGCGAACACTATCTAATAATATTTTATGCATACTATTGACATTTTTAATATTTAACCTTTCATTCTTATTTAATATATTTTTTGAAAAATCAATCACTTTTTTTAAATTTTGAATTTCACTAGTTTCATCTGTCTTTGGCATATATTTTAAATAATACATTTCATCTTGAGATATTTGAGTTCCTTCAATTTGCGTTGATTTTAAGCTTTCACTTAAAATTATAGAATCTAAAAAAAATCTTGAATCAAATCTACTATGTTTCAAATTAGACTTATATTCACCATATTTTTCATTTGCTTCTGAGATAAGTGATAATAACTCTTTGTCTAACTGATAATCTATTGGCAAATTATACGCTTTAAACGCTTCCATTAAAATCACCTCTATAAAAATGTAACATAATTTTTTATAAAAGTAAATAAAAATGCACAATATTTTCAAAATATTGTGCATTTTTTACTTTTTTAGACCTTTTTTTCACTACTATTGTGCATTTTCCACTTAATATCTATTTTTTAACGCTTTATCTGTTTCTCTTTTTATATCTTTTTCTTTAATAGATTCTTTTTTATCATATGTATGTTTACCTTTAGCAACCCCTATTTCAAGTTTGGCTAATCCATTTTTAAAATATAATTTTAATGGTACTATAGTAAAACCTTTAATGGATATCTTATCTTTTAATTTTAATATTTCACTTTTATGAAGTAATAACTTTCTTGTTCTTGTTTCTTCTTCATTAAAAATACTACCTTCTTTATATGCTGATATATGCATATTAAGAATAAACGCTTCATTATTTTTAATAATAATGTAACTATCTTTTAAATTACAAGAACCTTTTCTTATTGATTTTATTTCTGTACCAGAAAGTACAATACCTACTTCTAAAGTATCAAATATCTCATAATCAAATCTTGCTTTTCTATTTAGTATTTCCATTTTTACCACCCTCTACTATAGAAAAATCAATAGTACTATTTTCTTTAGATGCCGCTATGCATTTTACTCTAACTTTTTGACCCATTCTATATTTTTTACCTGATTTTTTCCCTATAAGCATTTGAGTTTCTTCATTATATTCAAAATAATCACCAGTTATATTCTCATATTTAACAAGTCCTTCAATCATATTAGGTAAACATATAAACATTCCAAAATTCATTATAGAATCTATTATTCCGTCATATTCTTCTCCAATATGGCTTTCCATATATTCTGCCATTTTCATATCTTCTACTTCTCTCTCACAATCAATAGATGCCCTTTCTTTTTCAGAAGAATGAAGCGCTATTTCAGGAAGTACATCCTTATAATAATCAATTAATTTATTCAATTCTTTTTGTTCTGGTTCATTAAATATGTACTTTCTTAATAAATTATGAACTGTTGTATCAGGAAATCTTCTAATTGGTGAAGTAAAATGTGTATAACATTTAGAACCTAATCCATAATGTCCTAAATTTTGATCTTTATATTCTGCTTTTCTCATGCATCTTAAAAGCATATTTGATAATATATCAAACTCTTCTCTATCTCTTAATTGATCAAGTATTGCTTTTAAATTTCTAGGATTTGAAAATTCTTTTTTCCCTGTAACATTTATTCCCATTACTGATATAGCGTTAATAAAATCTTTTATTTTATCATCATCTGGTATTTCATGCACTCTATAAATTGATGGATAATTTAAATAGAATAAATGTGATGCGACTGTTTCATTCGCAACTATCATAAAGTCTTCAATTAGATTTTCTCCCTTTCCTCTATCTCTTAATACCACATCAATTGCTTTACCAGTATCATCAACAATTATTTTTGCCTCTTTTGCATCAAAATCTAAATATCCTCTAGATAATTTTTCTTTACGAAGAATATTTGCTAATTCTTCCATTAGTTTTAAATCACTTACAAATTCTTCATATCCTTCTGGAGTTTCTTCATCATTCAAAATTTTATTTACCTTCTTATAAGTCATTTGTATTCTTGATCTAATAACACTTTCAAATATATCGTGATCTACAACTTTGCCATCTGGTGTTATTTCCATAACACATGATATAGCTAATCTATCTACATTCGGATTTAATGAACATATTCCATTACTTAATTTATGTGGAAGCATAGGAACTACCCTATCTGCTAAATAAACTGATGTTCCTCTATCCATAGCTTCTTTATATAGTTCAGTACCTTCTTTAACATAATAAGATACATCTGCGATATGGACTCCTAATATGTAGTTATCACCTTTTTTTTCTATACTAATCGCATCATCTATATCTTTAGTATCATCACCATCTATAGTAAAAATAGTTTTATCCCTTAAATCTTTTCTACCATCAATTTCATTTTTTAATACTTCACTCGGTAATTTATCTACTTCTTCCATTACTGCTTCATTAAACACATCATTAATTTCATACTTATACATGATTGATAAAATATCAACCCCTGGATCATTTTTATGTCCTATTATCTTTGTTACCGAACCTAGATACTTATATCTACTTAGTTCCTTGGTGATGGATACTTGTATTTTATGACCATCTACTAGATCATCTAAATCATTTTTATCAATTATTACTTCTATTTTTAATTTATCATCATCAGGTGTAAATTTTGGTTCACCATTAACAATATTAAATTCACCTACAATTAAATTATTCTCTTGTTTTAATACTTTTATTACTCTTGCTTCAGTCTTCTTACCAGTTCCTTTTATAGGTTCAATAACAACTATATCATTATTTAATGCTCCATTTATATTACTTTCATCTATATAGTAATCTTCTACAACGCCCTCTACTGTTACAAAAGCAAATCCTTTCTTATTAACAGAAATTCTACCTTTCATTAAATGACTATTATCAAATAACATATACTTATCTTTTCTTGTCTTATAAATAAGCATTTCTTCTTCTAATGAATTAAGTATCTCTAATAAAGAAGTTACTTCACTTACTGAAGTTAATTTTAATTCATTAGCTATTTCCATAGAATCTAGCGCTTTATCTTTTCCTTTTAATAATTCTAAAACAACATCTCTCATAATGTGCCTCCATAATTTAATTTTATCATAAAATACAAATAAAAAAACTATAACTTTTAGTTATAGCTTATATTAATGACATAATTACACAAATTAAGAAGAATACAATTCCTAATACCATTGTAAAACGACTTATAAATAATTCGAATCCTCTTTCTTTTCTTTGAGCAAATAATTCAGTATTACCACCCATTAATATATTAGAAGCTGATTCTGATTTATCACTTTGTAATAAAACAACTACTATTAATAAAATTGATGTTACCATTAATACAATTTCCATGCTATTTCCTCCAGTCAACAATAGTATTTTAACACATTTTATCTAAATTGAAAATACCAAACTAACAAATAACTTAAACTCATTATTATAGAAAGTAAAAGTAAGTGTTTTTTCTTATAAATACACATTAATAAAAGAGTTGTTATTATTATTCCACCAAATAAATACATATATGAATATGAATCTGAATAATTATATATATGATTGTTTCTTATAAATATATCTGAAATAGCAAGAACAAGAAAGTTAAATATATTACTGCCTAGTATATTAGATATAGCCATATTATAATTTTTATATTTAATTAATGCATAAGTCGAGACTACTTCAGGTAATGAGGTGGTTATTCCAAGCAAAATCGCACCTATTGAACTACTAGATATTTTAGGATAAATATGAGTTATTTTATCTGCTTCTAATGTTAGTAATATACTTAGAACTATTAATACTATTGAAAAAAATATAAACTTAATTCCAATATATTTTTCATTAAAAGAGGAATCTATTTCTTCATTTTTATTTTTTATTACTTTAATTGTATATAAAAAATACATAAACAATAAACTGACTGTTACTATATCAACAAAATTTATATATGTAGCAACTAATATTAGTAAATATTCAGTTATAAGAATAACACACTCTATAATATATTTTTTATTAGTATTTTTAAATAAGTTTTGTTTAAAAAACCAGATATTATATAAAGATAATACAAAGATATTAAACATATTACTACCTAGTATATCTCCAAAAGAAAGAGCTGGATTATTTATTAATACTGCTGAAATACTAGTTATAAATTCAGGCAAACTAGTTATGGATGCGATAAGTAATCCACCTATAAAAGCAGAACCAAGTTTTGTTTGTTTACTTAATGCATCACCATAATATGATAATTTTATACTTGAAAAAGCAACTAAAAATGCAAGTACTAAAAAAAATATTCCATCCATAGTCTCACCTAATAAAGTATATTCTATGAACAAAATATTATGAAAAAAGAAGAATTATAATTCTTCTTCTATTCTTATTAATTCATTATATTTACAAATTCTATCAGTTCTAGACATAGATCCTGTTTTAATTTGTCCTAAGTTTAAGCCAACTGCTAAAGATGCTATAGTTGTATCTTCTGTTTCTCCACTTCTATGAGAAATAACAGTTTTATAATTATTCTTTCTAGCTAAATCAATAGTTTCTAAAGTTTCAGTAATAGTACCTATTTGATTAACTTTTAAAAGAATTGCATTACCGGCATGATTATCTATACCCATTTGAAGACATTTTTTATTAGTGACAAATAAATCATCTCCAACTAATTGAACTTTATCACCTATTCTTTCTGTAACTAATCTAAAGCCATCCCAATCATTTTCATCTACTGGATCTTCAATAGAAATAATTGGATATTTATTAACTAGTTCTTCATAGTATTCAATTAGTTCTTCAGTAGTAAGATTTCTTCCTTCTCCTACTAAATTATATTTACCATTTTCATAAAATTCAGAAGCAGCAACATCTATTGCCATACAAACATCTTCTCCAGGTTTATAACCAGCTCTTTTAATAGCTTCCATTATTAATTCAAATCCTTCAGCATTTGAATTAAGATCTGGTGCAAAACCGCCTTCATCTCCAACTGAAGTAACTAATCCCTTTTCTTTTAATACACTCTTTAAATTATGGAATACTTCAGCACCTACTCTAACTCTTTCTTTAATTGTATCTCTTATTGGTATAATCATATATTCTTGAAAATCTAGTTTATTGTCAGCATGAGCACCACCATTAATAATATTCATCATTGGTCTAGGTTCACTCATATTTCCATCACCAAATGTATCGCAAACATATTCATGTAATGGCTTACCTTCTTCTAAAGCGCAAGCTTTCATGAATGCCATAGAAATACCTAAAATTGCATTCGCACCAAATCTTGATTTAGTTTCAGTACCATCTAATTCAATCATTTTATAATCTAATTCTTTTTGAGTTCCTTCAAAACCAATTAAAGCTTCTTTTAATGGACCATTAACGTTATTTACGGCTTTCAAAACTCCTTTTCCCATAAATCTAGATGGATCAGCATCTCTTAATTCAAGAGCCTCTCTTTCACCAGTAGATGCTCCTGATGGAACAGCAGCTCTTCCCATTATTCCATTATCAAAAAACACATCAACTTCTACTGTTGGATTTCCTCTTGAATCTAATATTTCTCTTCCTACTATATTTTTAATTTTACTCATATAATCACCTTCCACTCATTATTATACTATTTTTTTTACAATAAGGAATAAAAATAACTTATTTTTACTATTATTTTTAATTAAATATGTTATAATTAAAATAATTGGAGTGATAGTATGAAAATAGTTGAAATGCAAGCAGATGATTTTAAAAGATTCTCTAATGAATATCCATATAAACATTTTTGTCAAACTGTAGAATATGGTATGCTTATGGATAGACACCAATTTGATGACTATTATTTAGGATACATTGATGAAGCTACTAATACTATAATCGCTGCAACTTTAATATGTGTTAATAAAGTATTTATTGGATATAAATGGGGTTATTGTCCAAGAGGATTTTTAATAGACTTTAATGATTTTGACTTAGTTAAAAATTTTACCGCAGCATTAAAAGAATATTTAATTAAAAGAAACTTCATGTTTATTAAAATAGATCCGGCAATTATTTATAAGACTAGAGATAATAAAGGGCAAGAGATACCTGGGGTAGATAATCAAGTCATAATAGATAATTTAATCTCACTAGGTTATGAGCATAATGGTTATAATCTAAATTTTGAAAACTTAAAACCAAGATGGAATGCAGTAGCTGAATTTAAAGATGAAGATAATATTTTTTATAAATATACTAAAGAAAAAAGAAACAAAATAAGAAAAGCAGAAAAACTAGGAATTGAAGTTATAAAAGGTGCCCCTGAAGACATAAGAACTTTTTATGAATTTGTTGAAAAGAAACATTCTAGAAAATTAAACTATTATTTAGATATGTATGAAATATTTGGAAAAGAAGACATGTTTGAAATATATTTTTCTAACTTAAATACATCTAAATATGTTGAAAAAAGTAAATTATTATATGAAGAAGAAGAAGCCAGAAATAACGCAATAAATTTAGAATTAGAAGAGAATACTAATAGTAACAATACAAATAATATTATAAAAAGAAAAATGCATTCAGATACATTATTAAATAATTATAAACAGAATATCGTAAATGCTACTAATCTATTTAAAGAATACCCTACTCAAAAAATAGTAGCTTCTGCAGGTATAATAAAATATAATAAAGAAATATTTTTCTTAATATGTGGAGTTGACAAAGATTTTAAATCATATTGTCCAATACACTATTTAATATATCAAGTAATGGAAAAATATCATAGAGAAGGTTATAACAGATTCCATTTAAATGGTATATCAGGAGATTTTAATAAAATGTCTGAATTATATGGTTTAACTAAGTTTAAACTAGGTTTTGGATCTCATATAGATGAATATATAGGAGAATTTACATTTGTAATTAATAAACATAAAAGAACAGTATATGAAAAAATAAATCCTATTCTAACTTGGTTAAATACACCAGTATTATAAAAAGAAAAGAAATTCACAAAGAATTTCTTTTTATTTTCTAATTAATTTAAATGGAATATCCCTTTTTTTATATTTTTTACTTATTTCTTCTGTTAAGATTTCTACAATTTCTTCCTTAGATCTATCTTCTTCTTTTAATCTTTTATATTCTATAGCAAGAAGTTCATATTCATCATAATCACCAAAATAAGTTCTCGAGTCTTCCTCAATATAATCTTGATTAATTACTATTTTACTTTCAGGTAACATTCCTTTAACCATTTTTCCACAGTTTAAACATAAGAATTCAGGAGTATACATCATTCTCTTTTTATACTGTTTTCTAAAAAAGTATACTTCATGTGGACAAACCATTTGTTCATATCTAACATATGAGCTATAGGCTTGGTTCTTAGCAAATCTTAATTGTTCTACCTTATCTTTTAAATCTAAATATCTCATGACAACATCGTCATTTAATAAATCATTTAATTCAACTTCAGATGATTCTAATTCTTTGCTTATAACATTATATTTTTCTTCTAATTTTTTTATTTCACTATCTTTGTTCATAAACCCTCCTGTTACAAAAAATCGTGTATTTCCATTATAACATAAAACAATAAAAAAAGAGATGAAAATCATCTCTTTTAAATAACTATTTAATAATTTTAGTTACTTTACCAGCACCAACTGTTCTTCCGCCTTCTCTGATTGAGAATTCAGTTCCTTCTTCTAAGGCAATTGGGCAAATTAATTCAACTGTCATTGAAACATTATCTCCAGGCATAACCATTTCAGTTCCTTCTGGTAATGTTACAACACCTGTAACGTCAGTAGTTCTGAAATAGAATTGTGGACGATAGTTTGTGAAGAATGGAGTATGTCTTCCACCTTCTTCTTTACTTAATACATAAACTTGGCATTCAAATTTAGTATGTGGAGTAACACTTCCTGGTTTAGCAAGAACTTGTCCTCTTTCTACGTCTTCTCTGTTGATACCACGTAGTAATACACCAGCGTTATCTCCAGCTTCAGCGTAATCTAATTGCTTTCTGAACATTTCGATACCAGTAGCAACTGTTTTTTGAGTATCTTTAATACCAACGATTTCAACTTCTTCGTTAATATTTAATCTTCCTCTTTCAACACGTCCAGTAACAACTGTACCTCTACCAGTAATAGTGAATACATCTTCAATACTCATTAAGAATGGCTTATCAACATCTCTTTCTGGAGTTGGGATATATTCATCAACGATATCCATTAATTCGTCAATCTTCTTAACGTATTCTGGATCTCCTTCTAATGCTTTTAATGCAGAACCATATACGAATGGAGTGTTATCTCCGTCATAGCCATATTTAGTTAATAATTCTCTAACATCCATTTCAATTAATTCTAACATTTCTGGATCATCTACCATATCACACTTGTTGATGAATACAACGATTCTTGGTACACCAACTTGGTGAGCTAGTAAGATATGTTCTCTTGTTTGAGCCATAGCACCATCTGTAGCAGCTATAACTAAGATAGCTCCGTCCATTTGAGCAGCACCAGTAATCATGTTTTTAACATAGTCAGCGTGTCCTGGGCAGTCTACGTGTGCATAGTGTCTCTTTTCAGTTTCATATTCGATATGTGCTGTTGTGATAGTAATACCTCTTTGTTGTTCTTCAGGTGTTCCATCTATTTCAGCATAATCTTTAAATTGACCCATTCCTTTTTCTGCTTGTCTCTTTGAGATAGCTGCAGATAAAGTAGTTTTACCATGGTCAACGTGTCCAATAGTACCAATGTTAACATGTGGTTTTGAACGATCAAATTTTTCTTTTGCCATTTTAAATTCCTCCTTTTTTAATGTACAAAAATATTTTATCTAATTCTTGAAAAAATATCAAGTATTATTCGATTATTATATTAATTTTTAGCGTTTTTCTTAACAATTTCTTCTGTTATATTCTTAGGAACTTCTTCGTAGTGATCAAATTTCATTTGGTAAGTTCCTCTACCTTGTGTATTACTTCTTAAGTTAGTAACATAACCAAACATTTCTGATAGTGGTACCATAGCATTAATTCTTAATGCATTACCCATAGCTTCTTGTCCCATAGGTTTACCTCTTCTTGCAGTTAAATCTCCCATAACGTTACCTAAGTATTCTTCTGGAACTACAACTGCAACATCCATAATTGGTTCAAGTAATACTGGTTTACATTTATTCTTAGCTTCTTTTAAAGCCATAGAAGCAGCAATCTTAAATGCCATTTCACTAGAATCCACCTCGTGGTAGCTTCCATCATGTAATGTAGCTTTAATATCTATCATTGGATAACCAGCTAAAATACCAGTTTCCATAGCTTCTTGTAATCCTTTATCAGTTACTGGAATATATTCTCTTGGAACTACACCACCAACAACTGCATCAACGAATTCATAACCTTTATCCTTATTAGGTTCAAAGTTAATAACAACATGTCCGTATTGTCCACGACCACCTGATTGTTTAATATATTTACCTTCACAATCACCAGCTACTGTAATAGTTTCTCTATAAGCAACTTGTGGAGCACCTACGTTACATTCAACGTTAAATTCTCTCTTCATTCTATCTACGATGATATCTAAGTGTAATTCACCCATACCAGCGATAATAGTTTGTCCTGTTTCTTGGTTAGTACTTGCTCTAAATGTTGGATCTTCTTCAGCAAGTTTTTGTAATGCAATACCCATTTTTTCTTGGTCTGCTTTAGACTTTGGTTCAACAGTTAATTCAATAACTGGTTCTGGAAATTCCATTGATTCAAGTATACATGGTTTCTTTTCATCACATAAAGTATTACCTGTAGTTGTATCTTTAAGACCAACTGCAGCTGCAATGTCTCCTGTAAATACTTCTGAAATTTCTGTTCTTGAGTTAGCATGCATTTGAAGTATTCTTCCAACTCTTTCTTTTTCACCCTTACTTGAGTTTAATACATATGATCCGCTATTTAAATGACCAGAATAAACTCTAAAGAAAGTTAATTTACCAACAAATGGATCTGTCATAACTTTAAATGCTAATGCACTAAATGGTTCACTGTCTGATGGATGTCTTTCAATTTCATTTCCATCCAAATCAGTACCTTTTACTGATGGAATATCAATTGGAGCAGGTAAGTAATCTAATACAGCATCAAGTAATAATTTAACACCCTTATTACAATATGCAGTACCACACATTACTGGGAAGAAATCAGCTGCTAGAACACCAGTTCTAATACATTTTTTAATTTCTTCTTCTGTTAATTCTTCTCCTTCAAGATATTTTTCCATAACTGAATCATCATATTCAGCTATTTGATCTATTAATTCAGCTCTTTTTTCTTCAACTAAATCTTTTAAATCTTCAGGGATTTCAACTTCTTTTGGTTCTTCTTCAGGTTTACCATCATAGATATAAGCTTTTCTTGTAATTATATCTACAACACCTTCAAATTCATCTCCAGCACCTATTGGCCATTCAATTGGAGCAAATTTAACACCTAATCTATCTTTAATAGTTTTTAAAGTGTAATTAAAATCTACACCAACTTTATCCATCTTATTTGCAAAAATTATTCTAGGTACTTTAAATTCTGAAGCTTGTCTCCAAACAGTTTCAGTTTGAGGTTCAACACCAGCTTGTGCATCTAATAATGCAACAGCTCCGTCTAATACTCTTAATGATCTTGATACTTCAACAGTAAAATCTACGTGTCCTGGAGTATCGATTATATTTAATCTAAAACCTTTCCAGAAAGCTGTAGTAGCAGCTGAAGTAATGGTTATACCTCTTTCTTGTTCTTGTGCCATCCAGTCCATTTGTGAAGCACCATCATGTGTTTCACCAATTTTATGGATTTTATGTGTATGGAATAAGATTCTCTCAGTTGTTGTTGTTTTACCAGCATCAATGTGAGCCATTATTCCGAAGTTTCTAGTTTTTTCTAATGAATATTCACGACCCATATATTTTTATCCTTCCTACCATCTATAATGAGCAAATGCTTTATTAGCTTCTGCCATTCTATGAACGTCTTCTTTTTTCTTAAATGCTGCTCCTGTTTCATTTGAAGCATCAATTATTTCATTAGCTAATTTTTCAGCCATTGATCTACCACCTCTAATACGAGCAAAACCAACGATCCATCTTAATGCTAATGCTTCTCCTCTTGTAGCAGTTACTTCTACTGGAACTTGTACGTTAGCTCCACCAACTCTTCTTGATTTAACTTCAATAGCTGGTGTAACGTTTTCCATAGCTTTAGTAAATACATCATTAGGATTTTCATTTGTCTTTTCTTGAACTAAGTCAAATGCTTTATATACTATTGTTTGAGCTTTTCCTCTTTTACCATCTAACATAACTCTGTTAATTAACTTTGTTACAACTTTTGAATTGTAAATAGGATCTGCTAAAACATCTCTACTAAATACATGTCTTTTTCTCATATGTTATCTCCTTTCTAATTATTTTTTACTCTTTGGTTTTTTAGCACCATATTTTGAACGACCTTGTTTTCTTTCATTAACTCCTGCAGTATCAAGTGTTCCTCTAACAATATGATAACGAACTCCGATAAGATCCTTAACTCTTCCTCCACGGATTAGAACTACACTGTGTTCTTGTAAGTTATGTCCTTCACCTGGGATATAAGCGTTAACTTCTCTACCATTACTTAACTTAACCTTAGCATATTTTCTTAATGCTGAGTTAGGTTTCTTTGGTGTAGTAACACCAACCCTAGTACATACTCCACGTTTTTGAGGAGATGGTAATTCTCTAGTTTTTTTAGTTAAACTATTTAATCTAACGTTTAAAACTGGTGATTTACTCTTTCTAGTTTTCTTCTTACGGTTATTTTTAACTAATTGGTTTATTGTAGGCATTTTAATACTCCTTTCTTTACACACAACCTGGTGTTTCTTTTTATGATATAAATTAAAGTTTTGCTTTTAAAACAAAACTCTAATTAATCAGCATTAATAATATAACATTTTGAATATTAAAAGTCAATGTTTTTTTGTTATTTTTTAAAGAAAAAAAGCAAATAATTATTTGCTCTTTTTAGTAGTCTTTTTTCTTTTTTTTGTATTATTAGTTAACTTTTTTTGTAATAATACTTTATATATTATTCCTAATGATAATAATGAAATAATTATAGCGAATATAATCCAATAGTTAATTCTTGTATTTCCTGTTTTTGGATTCCATAAACGTTCTATTAAATATGACTTTGTAATATCACCATATTTAAGTATTACCTTTTCATTAGAAATAATAATTGTTCCACAAGTTGAACTAATATTCTTTTCTATAGTTTCTGATGTATCATTTAGACCAATATCTTTTATTTTTAAATTAATATTATCAACAGAATATACATCACTTTTCAAATCACAAACGGTATTATTACCATCTGTATCTGTATCGGGATTTATTATATCTTCATCCTTATCATCAGGATTAACTGGTTCCTTATCCTTATCATCGTCAGGATTTGCCGGATCCTTATCTTTATCATCACTAGGATCTACTGGCGTTTCATTTGATTTTCTATTTACTATTATAGTAAACGTATTAGTTGTTGTTTCATCTTCAGCAGTTATAGTAATATCGTATCTATTTTCACCAACTCTAGTTACTTGAGATCCAATTTTTCCTGTTACTACTGCTTTAGAATCATTTGGTGTTACTTCAATAGTAACATAGTCATTATTTAAGTACTCTATGGTAGTTGTTAATGTTTCTAAGTCTAAATCTACTCCATCTACTTTAACATTTCTAATAGAAGCATCCGAGCTTTTTGGAACTGCTTCCTCTTCCATACGAGTTACAGTTATTGTATATTCATTAATAACATCAGTTGATGATGTTACAGAAACTGTAATTGTATTTGATCCAACTTCTAATGGATATGTACCAACGCCTGATAAATCAGAACTCATATCATTAGCAGATGCATTTACTGTTATTGAATCTGTTTCGTATGGTACTGTTGCTGTATAACTATTTACTTCAGGACTAAAAGTTTCATTAAGATTACCTGGGGAAATAGATAAACTTGAAAGTGTATCCATATGTTCATCAGTAGAAGGTTCTCTATAAATAATTACTGTATAAACTTGCGTATTTGATTCATCACCTGATACAACAGTTATATCAAATGAATTATTACCAACCATTAAATCCACTTGGCCATCTCCTGTTACTGTAGCTGAACTATCATTAGTTTCAACAACTATATCTGCTGTAGAAACCGAATTATCCACAACAATAGTAAAATCATCTATTACTTCTATATCATTTACCTTTATTGATTTTAGTGTAGCATCATCAACAACTGGTATAGATGGTTCTACAACATTTAAAGCAGCTGTTACTTCTGGAATATTTTTTATACTTCCATCAGCTCCATCATCGTAACCAACAACTAGTTGATCATTTAATTTGTCTAGTTTAACATATCCTTCACCGGCAGAATTAGCTGTTGCTGTAAAAGTAGCTACCAAATTATTACGTACAGGTAAAGTTTTTGAAACAAGTAAAACTAAATCAAAACTGGTGTTATCTACTGTATCCCAATTGCTATTTATTTTCATGTTTGATAATGTAATATTTGAACTAGATGTTATCTTACCTTGAAGTGAGTTTATATTATCTGATGATTCAGTAAGAATGTTTAAAGTACAAGTTGTTGATCGACCAATCTCTAAACTACTTTTGTTACATTGAATATTTGGTCCAAAAAATGGTCCTGTAACTGATCCTTCTAGCCTTTTGTTAGTAGAATATAGGAGAAATATTATTGAAACAGCTATAACAAATATGACACCAATTATCACATAAGTAGGATTAAATTTCTTATTCATATTCTACCTCACTCTTTCCAGTTATTATGTTATAGATAAAAGTTAAATCTTCATTATCAACTGTTTCATCCATATTATAATCAGCCACCAAACGTTCTAACTGTCCTAATCGTTTTTGTTTTTTAATTTCCCTATATATCAAATTCAAATCAATAATATTAATATAGCCAGAACTATCTATGTCACCCAAGAAAATAATTTGATATTTTACATTATCTACTTCAACTTTATAACCATTAGTAATTAATTCATCATCATCAGATATAACATAACCGTTCTTATCCAATACTGTTACATTAGTAGAAATAAAATTTTTAACAAATTCTGATTTTTTAATAGAATAATTATCTCTTAATCTTATGTATACTTTATCATTATGTAAAATCATTTTTTTACCATCATAGAATTGAACATTTGTAGCTTGAATAGGGAACTCAACATTCTTGACACCTGTGTAATTATTTATACCAGTTATTCGTATATTCCCAATTCCAGAATTAATATTACGATAATAGCTAACAGTATAATCTCTATCTAATTCTAAAGTTTCACTAGGTTCATCACCAAATTGTGGACGTATAACTTCTACAACTGGTTTTATTTCTGAACCAGTATATTTATAATAATCATAATCAAGAGTGACTTTAGTTTTAGTAATATCTTTCTTAAAGTTCGCTACTAACGATACATCGCGGCAACCAAAATCATTTGTATTTATATATAAGTCTTTTACAGGCTCAGTTGGAGAAACATATGATTGATTTGATGTCCATCCTAAGAATACATAACCTGGTTTTTCGGCACTACCAGCAAATCCAGATGTTGTTTGACTAAATTTAGTAGCATTACCACCAGTTCCTCCATTTAAACTATAAGTAATATTATATATAGCCGGAGTAAAATTTGCTGTATATGCTCTATCACCACTTGATCCTTTTGGTATAGTTACACTTTGAGTTAATGTTGATAATCCTGTTCCTGTCCATCCAGTAAACACATTACAAGTATATGTTGGATTAATCAATGTGAAAGTATTTGTTTGATTTGTATATGTAGTAGGATTTTGTGGATTTGAATCAGCATTATTTAAGTTATAAGTGATTGAATAGTTTTGAACTTCATCTGTTTTTCTCCATTGTGCATATAATGTTATTTCTTTTCCATTCTGTGTAGTTTCATTACCAACTTCTTGGCCATCTAGTAATTTTAAATTACCTGTTCCATCTGCTTTGCTATTCCAACCATCAAAGACATAACCTGTTCTTGTGAATGTGTTTTTAGGTAGATTAACTTTTACATCAAAAGTCCTTGGCAGATTACTCATTGAACCAGTTCCACCATTTGCATCAAACTTAAATGTATAATGTATAGGTTCCCATTGTGCATATAAATCTAATTGATGTGCCGTATAAAATCCTATACCATATTGACCATCATACCATTTCCATAAATAATCTCCACTACCACTATAATTAACTGGCCATCCATTATATCCTGAACCATTTGCTTTTGTATTCCATTCTTTAAAAATATAACCTTTTCTAATAAAGAAATCTTTATTATCCCAAATGATAGGTTCACTACTATAATTAGGATATTTTTGATTAAATACAAAATTTCTTTTATCTAACCATGTATCACTCTCGTTAAATGTTCCACCATTTCCATGATATAAAATTTTATATGTTATAGGTTCCCATTGAGCATATAATTCCAGCCTATAATTTGCTATTCCATATTCACCATTTTTCCATCTCCAAGTTTGTGGATTATATGCTAGATAACCAGGCTCCCAACCACCATATCCTGAACCATTTGCTTTTGTATTCCATTCTTTAAAAATATAACCGTTTCTTACAAAGAAATTCTTATTACTATATATTAAAGGAGTACCTTCAATAGCTTTAGGATATACTGATCCATATTTGAATTTTCTAGGATCCAACCATGTATTTTCACCATTATATTTTCCACCATTTCCGTTATAGTTAATACTATAAACAGGAGATAAAGTTTCTGTATATGCCACAATTAAAGGATAACTTCCCGAATCTCTACAATCACTAAAGGTATTGCCATCGCGTGACTCAAATAAAACACTTGATTTAAAATATGATAAATTATCCTGAAATTGTAAAAATGCTGATTCACCATCAGTTATATTAGGAGTAAATTTGACAATAATATAATAACTAGAGGAAGTAAGTGTTTTGGGTGAAGTTAAATTTATTGTATAAAATCCTCCTGTTGAAACAGTTCGCTCTCCTATTTTTGTCGAATTACTTAGTTTTAATTCTTTTGATCCATCAGCAATTAAAAATGCTTCTACTTTTGCACTTCCAGCAGTTGCAAACTTAACTTTTGTTAATTTTTCACTACTATTTTTTAAATAGAACTTACTTGCGCCATAGTAAACACCAGGTGCATATCCAGTGTCTTTACCAAAATCATACACATATTGATTATCAGAAAAATTAGTATCCGCATCTTCTATAGCCATTAAATCATGGCAAACATAGTAATCCTCATATGAAACCCAAAAATAACCATTTGTCCCAAAAGAACTAGAAGTTCCCCATGAATTCTTAATCAAAAAAGCACCATTACTTTTTGGTTTTTTTGTGCCAAAATTATCTTTTGAATAATTGTCATCCCATCCAACTAAAGTAACAGAATGATCTTCATGTACATTTTTATCAGACCCATCAAAATATAGGCTTCCTGTTGAATAATTAAAATATTTGTCATTTGTAGTTATACTTACTTCAACAGGACTTTTAGTATAAATATATTTTTTTATTGTTAAAATAACATCATTAGAACAAGCGCCTTTATCAATTGTTTCATTTACATATATATCATTTACATTAACTACTGGAGCTCTATTAATTTTAGAAATATCTATTAAATCTGCTTTATTTGAATAGGGCATTGTTTTTTCCAAAACAGGTCCATAATTTAATCCATAGTAACGAGCCATACCACTAAAGTAAAAAGCCTGTCCAGGGTTTTCATTAGTTCCAATTATATTTTTTTTATTATTTTTAAAATTAATAGTCATTTTATAAGCTGCAAATTCTTCTGAAAAATCATATACTTTACCTGTTTTTATTAACATGTAATCTTCAAGAATAGCTGTTGCACCAAAAACAGTACAGTATCCCATACTCATTTGATTTTTAACAGGTGTATCTAATTTTTGTTCCACAAGTGAATATCTTGATGGTAACCCTGAAGCCATTAAAGATGAAGGCTCAGATGACTCATAATTTCTTGTTTCTGCACTTACCATTGAACGAGCACACAAAGCTGGAACTACTTCTATTTCATTTTGTTCTTCTTCTGGTAAAGAAGAATATATTAAGTATTGTTCACTAATTTCACATGGAGAAATAGACATCAGTTCTTTTGATTTAATATTATAATGTATATCATATTTATTATCTGAATTCTTTATAACAACTATATTATCTTTATTATCATCAGTCTGAATAGTGTTATCTTCATCTAATTTTTTCCAATTATTTGATAAGGATGCATTACTATCATCAATTCTATCTACTATTTTTTCATTATATTCTCTTCTAACTACTTCTTTTTGTTTTTCAAAGTTAGCAATTAGAGTACTATAATAACTATAATCTTCATCTAATTGTGATAAACCTTCTAATTTAGTTTTATATTCTTCTATATATTTATCATAAGCATCTACAAATCTATCTTTTTCATTCGAATAAACACGAACTTGATTTACTGTATCAAAATCACTTTGAATAATTTGATATTCAATTTTTTTATCATCTGTTTTAACTACTACATTTTTCTTTTCATCTAAAGAATAATCTACTATATCATCATCAATAGTAACAGAAAAGTGTTTTTTATTTAAAATGTTTGTGAAAGATATTATTAATATAAATGATGATAATATAAATATTGAAATTAAAGCTATTTTTTTCTTATTCATAAAAATGCCTCCCTATCTATTAAGATATTATCTCTTATGATATTTCCCTATTATATATATATAT
>JAFRCK010000041.1 GCA_017404385.1 Bacilli bacterium | reverse complement strand
TATTGTACTTGGTTATTTGATATATTATTTGAATTAGAAAAGAAAATAGATGTATCTAAGTATGATACATTTCATGCAAGATTCTATGGTAGAATATCTGAATTATTATTAGATGTTTATTTAAATACTAATAATATAGATTACAAAGAAGTAAAAGTAATAGATATGCAAAAAATAAACTGGTGGAAGAAAGGAACTAGCTTTCTTAAAGCTAAGTTTTTAGGTAAGAAGTATGAAGGAAGTTTCTAAAAAGCCATTAATAACCATCATTATACCAGTTTATAAGGTTGAAGATTATTTAGATAAATGCGTAGAATCTGTAGTAAATCAAACATATAAAAATTTAGAAATAATACTAGTAGATGATGGATCACCAGATAATTGCCCAAAAATGTGTGATGATTGGGCAAAAAAGGATAAGAGAATAAAAGTTATTCATAAGGAAAATGGTGGATTATCAGATGCTAGAAATAAAGGGATAGATATTGCAAAAGGAGAATTTATTACATTTATAGATTCTGATGATTATGTAGAGAATAATTACGTAGAATTTCTATACAATTTAGTAAGAGAAAACAACGCTGAAATATCTATGGGAAAACAATATGTAAGATATACAAATAAGACTTTAAATACAGGAACAAATAAATTATATGTTCTAAATAGCCATGATACTTTAGAAAAAACACTATATGGTGAAGATTTTGATGTATCAGCTTGGGCTAAACTATATAAAAAAGATTTATTTAAAGATATAAGATATCCAAAAGGAAGATTATTTGAAGACTCTGCAACTACATATAAACTTATAGATAAAGCAAATAAAATAGTATTAAAATCAGTTCCAATATACAATTATATGATGAGAAATGATTCTATTACTAATGAAACATTTAATGAAAAGAAATTTGATTTAATAAAATCAACAGAAGAAATGTATGATTACATAGAAGAAAAATATAAAGACTTAGAAAACGGTTGTAAAAGAAGATTAATGTATGCATACTTAAGTACATTAACTCAATTAATTAAATGTAAAAAAATAAATAAAAAATATAAAAATAGAATAATGAATTATATAAAAGAAAATAGAAAAGAAATACTAAAAGATAAAAGAATACCTAAAAGAGATAGATTAGCATTATATGTAACATATCTAGGAATTAATGGCTTTAGTACTTGTTGGAAAATATATGAAAAAAGGAGAAAGTAAAATGAATGATAAAATTGATTTTGTAATTATATGGGTAGATGGAAATGATAAAGAATGGCAAAAAGAAAAGAATAAATATAATCCAGATAAGAAAACAGATACGAGAGAAATAAGATATAGAGATTGGGATAATTTAAAATATTGGTTTAGAGGAGTAGAAAAATTTGCTCCATGGGTAAATAAAATTCATTTTGTTACATGGGGACATCTTCCTAAATGGTTAAATACAAATAATCCAAAATTAAATATAGTTAATCATAAAGATTATATGCCTAAAAAATATCTACCAACATTTAATTCAAATTCAATAGAATTAAATCTACATAGAATTAAAGAACTATCAGAAAACTTCGTATATTTTAATGATGATATGTTTATAATTGATAAAACAAAAGAAACAGACTTCTTTAAAAATAATATTCCATGTGATTGTGCAATTTTAAATGCAAATATCTCACATAGAGAAAATGGAGTGCATCCAGATGTTGCTAACATGGATATCATAACTTCTCATTTTAAGAAGAACGAAATGTTAAAAAAGAATTTTTCAAAATGGTTTAATTTAAAATATGGAAAACAATTAATTAGAACAATTTGTTTAATGCCATGGAATGAATTAACTGGAATATGGAATTCACATATACCAAATGCATTTAAAAAGAGTACATTTTTTGAATTATGGGATAAAGAATATGAAGTATTAGATGAAACATCATCTCATAAATTTAGAGATCCATTAGATGTAAATCAATGGTTAATAGAAGACTGGCAATTAGCAACTGGCAATTTTATTCCAAGAAAAGCATCATTTGGAGCATCATATGCTTTATGCGATGATGAAGAATATAATCAAAAAGTATATGATAAAATAAAAAATCAAAAATTAAAAATGATTTGTGTTAATGATATGGTAAGTAAAGAAAAATATGAGAAAGTAAAAAATGAATTAATAGAAGCATTTGATACAATTTTGCCAGAGAAGAGTAGTTTTGAAAAATAGAAAGGAAATATATCATGAAAAAGAACCTAACAATATCAATAGCTGCATATAATGTAGAAAATTATCTCGAAAAGACTTTAGATTCATTAATAATAGAAAATTTAGATAAGTTAGAGGTATTAATAGTGAATGATGGATCTAAAGATAATACTAAGAAAATAGCTCAAAAATATTGTGGAAAATATCCTAAATCATTTAAATTAATTGATAAAGAAAATGGAGGGTATGGTTCTACTATAAATTCTGGAATTAAAGAAGCTACAGGGAAATATTTTAAGCAACTAGATGGTGATGATTGGTATAATACTAAGAATTTAAATAAACTTGTAGAAGATATTGAGAAAATTAATTCAGATGTAATTTATACACCATTTATAACTTATTACGAAAAAGATGGAAGAGAAGAAATAAATAATAACTCAATAACAAATTATAGCAATAAAAGAAAAGAAATTGAAGAAATAATTAGTGATTCAAGCATATTCTTTATGCATAACCTTGCATATAATACAAAAATGTTAAAAGATAATAAAATAGAAATAGATGAACATTGTTTCTATACAGATACAGAATATGTAGCTTTACCATTTATGTGCGCTAAAACAATATATATATTAGATTATCCAGTATATATGTATAGAGTCGGTAGAGAAGGTCAATCAGTTAGTGTAACTGGAAGAAAAAAACATTGGCAAGAACATCAAAGAGTATCATACACTTTAATGGATTTTTATAAGAAACAAGTTAAAAAAATGAGTAAAAATAAAAAAGAGTATTATGAAAAATACTTAGCTTCGATATTTGCTAGTGGGATTGGTAATTATTTACTAACATTAGAAGCAAATAAAGATAATTTTGAGTTAATAAAGAAATATGATAAAGATATCAAAATGGTTAGTAACAATATATATAATTTAATGCCTAAATATTCTAAAGCAGTATCTACAATTAGAAAAAATAATTACATACTATATAAATTATTAGTTAATTATAAAAGAATAATGTGGAGGATAAAATGACATACATATATTTAATAATTATATTGAGCATATTATTGCTATATGTATACATAAATGAAAAAGATATTTTTTCACCAATATTTTTATCATTATTAGCACTTTTAGGAGCATTTACATTGGCATTTATTGGAACATTCACATGGAATACTCAAAAAGAAATGTCAATGCAACTAGTATTAATATTTTTAATTGGTATACTAAGTTTTACCATAGGAGCGCAGATTGCTCAAAAAATGAGTATCAAAAAGAAATTAAACAAAAATATTAAAAACAAAGAAATTAAGATAGATAAATGGAAAGTAATTATGTCAAGTATATTTATAATATCTACAATAGTTCTTATGATACTAGAAATAAAAAGAATATGTTCCTATTTTGGATATAGTAGTAATAATATCTCTAAATTATTATCATATTACAGAAGTAAAAGCATTTTATATTCTAATGAAATATCAACTAAAACAGCTGATATAAACTTCATAATAAAGCAGATGCATAAAACATCAGTAGTTATAGGTGTATTATTTATTTATGCATTCTGTAATAATTTTTTTATGAATAAGAAAAACTATTACTTAGTTTTACCTATAGTATTATCAATGATTGAATCACTTTTAACATCAGGAAGATCCCTATTTATGAAATTGATAATAATCTTTTTATTATGTTTCTTATATTTTAAAATCAAAAAAGACAAACAAATTAATAAAAAGACAATAATATATGGAGCAATAAGTATAATATCAATTTTATTAATATTCTATATAATGTTACCTTTATTAGGAAGAAGTACAAATATAAGTTTTATAAAATATATTACATTCTATTTTAGTTGTGGTATACCATCATTTGATTTATTCTTAACTAAAATACCAGAACACGCAGGATATATAGGAGAAGAAACATTCACAGGCTTATATTTATTATTAAATAAATTTCATATAGTTAGTTTTACAAGAGTATCCTCATATGGATGGGAAACTATAGGAGGAATGCATAGTAATATATATACATCGCTAAAAGCCTATTATTATGATTTTGGTTATATAGGTGTATGTATATTACAATTATTATTTGGATTTTTATCAACAATATATTATAATTTTTCTAAGAGTAATAAAAATATAATATTCCTAGTAATATATTTTTATTATATCTATATATTTATAGAACAAATAAGAGCAGAGCAATTTTACTATTTAATATCCTCAACAACTATATCTATATTATTAATAATAATAGTAATGTATTACTTATTATATAAGTTTAACAAAAAGAATAATAAAGAATTAATTAATAAGATAAGAGGAATAGTAAAGAAATAAAAAAAGGAGCAAAGTATGAATAAATCAATCAAAAAGAATTACATATATAATTTGTTGTATCAAGTACTTGCAATTATTATTCCAATAATTACAATACCGTATGTTTCAAGAGTATTAGGTGCGAGAAATATAGGTATATATGGATATACTTTGTCTATATCTGCTTATTTTATCTTACTTGGATCTTTGGGAATT
>JAFRCK010000040.1 GCA_017404385.1 Bacilli bacterium | reverse complement strand
TATTTCTTCCACCTCGCAACCGCTTTGCGTTGCGTAAAATCTTAATAGGTTTTGATTTCTTGATGTCGTTTGTGAGTAGTGCGTTTTATTTATTATTATTTTATTATAATTTTTGTTAACGTCCACCAATGCTATTATAGTGCTATAATTTTTTAATACTCTTTTTTGTGTTCCGCTTATATAGTACGCAATAAGATTGCTACCTTTTAGCGTTCTTTTTTCGCTTATGCTTTCATTATTTACAAACATTTTAATTATATCTTTTTTATTTTCCATTTTTTCCACCTCTTGCCGATTGTTTCGGCGTCTTTCTTTCTTATTCTTTCCACCTTTTGCGGTCTTCTTGTCTCTTCTTGCTGTTCTTCTTATTCGTCAATACTAATCAAATATAAGTCTCTTTTTACTTGCTTATATTGTGCGTGTGTTTCGGCGTCTAATCTTTGCCACTCGTTAGAACAAGCGGAGCGAACAATCCAACCGTTTTTTTGAGATTGTTCTTTGATACATTCGGCGTATCTTGTACGCTCTTCTTGTTTCTCTTTCTCGTATGCGTCAAACTCGCTTTTGATTTCTCCTATTAGTATTATACCACTAACCAAAATTATTATACTTGTTAGCGTGTAAAATAGTGCTTTTTTAACGCCTTTTTTTAGTCTTCTTTTTGTCTTTCTCACTCTTTCCACCTCCTACAATTTTTTTATAATATGATTTTTTGAGATTGTTCCCTCTTTCATATTACACCTTAATTATACACCCATATTATAAATAAGTCAAACAAAATCAATCAAAAAAAAGCGAAAAAATGCAATTTTTTACAAAAAAACGTCAATTTTTACATTTTTTTTAATTTTTCGGCGGTTTTTCTAGTTTTTCCGCTCTTATGTTCCACGTGAAACATTAACACAAACAAACGTTCGTTTTTTAGTCTTTTTCTTTTCCTTATATATAGGAGCGGACGCCGTGAGATTTTCTGCTCTAATTTTTCCAAAAGTTGCACGTCGCAAAAATTGTATTATATAATATTTTTAGTGATTGAGAAAGAGGAGGAGCGGACGCCGTGCACGTGCTGAAAAAATCACGGAGCACGGCGAACAATCACGAACACAAAAAGAGACACGGACGCACGGAGCGGAGCACGTGAGACACGCCACCGCCACGCCACCACGAACGGAGGAGCACGGCGGAGAAGATACAACACGGAGCGGAGACGATACACGGGGCGGAGTTGTGAGCGGAGCAAGTGCGGAGCATTAAAAGGGCGGAGACGCTGAAAAGTGGACGCCGTGCGGTATTAAATGCGACCATAAAAATTGTGGGGCGTTGCTTAAATGCGAGTTGCGATTTTGTGGGGAGATTTTCAATCTATTAAATGCGATTTTAAAAAATGTGCGGAGATTTTAAAAAAAGTTTTTCAAAAGTTGCATTTGACAAAATTAGTATGATAAAATTAAGTCAAGAAATGAGAAAGAGGAGATTTTATGAAGATTTATGATATTTTACCTAAAATAACTGACGTTAAATTATATTTTGAAATTAAGGAGAACGATAGTGGAGCAAGTTTTGGTTTTTTCACTAAAAGCGAATTAGAAAAATCAAGATTTTATGAAAAATATATTTTGACTATCAATTTTCAATATATAGATAATAAAAGAGTTATGATTATTTATATATAATATAATTAAGAGGAGGAAGAATTATGAAAGATTATATTTTAAAAAATGAATATATAGAGAATAAAGAGGACGTTATAAACATTTTAGAAAAACACAATTTTTATATTACTTATGAGGGAAAAGGCAAAATGTGGGACGACGACAAAAACGAAATGTATAAATATATTGTTGAAATTGACGACAAAAAGTTTAATTATTTTGAGGGTTTAGGAAATGCTATGCTTGACGCTGAAAACACAAACGATAAAATCATAAACGCTTTATGGTGTATATTAAATGAAATCAATTATATTTATAGCGATTTAGACGATTTTATGATTGAAAATTGTTATGAAGATAGAGCAAAAGCAAGAAAAATCTACAATCAAATAATGCAAAATAAACAAAAAATGTATGATATTTTTACGAGTGAAGAGATTGGAATATTAACTGAAAATATTCAATTTTAATGGAAAATAAATGCTGAAAAAGGACGGAAAGCAAATAAAATAAACGGAAAGCAAAATTGACGGAAAGCAATCACGGAGGGCGACGGAAAGCAATTAAAACGCCCCTCCTATTAAATGGAAACACAATTTTTGTGGGAGGTATTGAGATTATGGAAAGAAATCAAAAAACAATTTATATAATTAGATTTAGAGAAAATATAGAAATTAAGACTATTAAATTATATGATAAAGAAAGTGCTGAATATATCACGCAACAATTAGAAGATAGACAAAAACAATATGTTATTATTAAAGTATTAGAAAATGCTTTAAAACACGACGTAAACGATTTATTAGATTATGAAATATAAAGAGGTGGAAATTATGGAAAACAATCATTTTCAATATAAAAATCAATACGGGTATACTATAAACGAGTTGATTATAGATTATGGAAAGAAAACATATAAAATAGGCAATTTTAATATGTTTGATAAAGGAAAGAAAATCACTAGAAAAGCATTTTGGGAAAAAGTAGAAGAATTAAAATTATTAGATTTTAAAGAAGAAAAATAATTTTTTCAAAAATTGCATTTGACGTATTTTGTATGATACAATTAAGTTGTAAATAAAAAGAAAGAGGTGTTATTTATGAACGTTAAGGAATTAAATAAAGAACAATTACAACAATTAAAAATTAGATATTTAGACGAATTATTACAAGAAGAAGAGGGACGCAATATAAGTTATGGAGAAATGGCAAACATTGACGAGATTGTGAGTGATAAAATTATCTATGATTTATACGAAAGCACAACATTTGTTGACGAAGATTTTTTCTAAAAGTTGCATTTGAGATAAAACGTATGTTATACTTTATTTAGAAGAGGTGGAAAGAGTTATGAATAAAAATGATTTAGTAATGGCAAAATTAAATATGTTAACAATTTTAGAGTTTACACAAAATTACAATAAAAGTGAAATGGAAAGATTTTTCGTGGAAGATACGGAAGAAATGAAAAGAACACAAAAAGAAATTAAGGAAATATTGGAAAGCGATTTTGACGCTGAAAAATACGATATAAAAGTAAATAATAATTTTGTGGAAATTAGCGAGATTATAAATAAAACTGAAACAAGTATAACAACACGTTCTATTAAAAAGATTTTTAGTGAAAACTTTAATCATTTACCTTATGCGTATGTTATGGGACGTAAAATAAGCAAAAAAAATATGGAAAACGCTTTAAAAAATATGGTTTAAAGGTGGTGCTGAAATCTATGGAAAAATTAAGAGATATATTTATTATAATTGGTGTATGTATGATTGGAGGTTTAATCTTCAATTATATATACCAAAATGAAAAGCAATCTAAAATAGAAAAAGACGCTTGTATTATAGTTTTATATAATGAGGACTATATAAAGGACGGGTGCGATAAATATTTTGTTGGCGAACATTGGTACGAAGATTTTAAAAAAGACGCTTTAAATTGGTATTATAAAGAGTTTAATAAATAGGAGGTATATTTTATGAGTAATGCGGAAATACAATTAAAAATGGAAAAATTAGTTGCTGAATATAACAACGGAGATACAACTTGCGGACGTATTAACGAGATACAAAATGAATATAACGAGTTATTAACAAGACAATCAATAAATGATTATTTATATTATGGTTATGGTTTAAAAACATTTGTTTCAAACAACTATGATTATGCAAAAAATATATCTATTGATAGACTAAAACAATTGTTTGCGGAGCAACAAGAATATTTAGGAGGTGCTGAATAATGGTACACGTTTATAAAAGAGAAAGAGCAATTTATAAAGATAAAAACGGAGAATATATTAAATTAAAAGGGAAAAAGTTTTATACAAATATTTTAGGAACAAATAAACAAATAATATATGAGGGAAAATACGGAGAAAAGCACATTTATACATATTTTAGCGAACAATACGGGAAAATGTATTTTAGTGAAATTATTAAATAATTTTGTAGAAAGTTGCATTTGACGTTTTATATATGATATTATATAAGTGTAAAGAAAAAGAAAGACGAGGTGCTGAAAATTGACAAATAGTGCATTATACGACATATTAGTAAATTATATTGAAGATAATAAAACTAATTATAATATTGATTATAAAGAAACAATTGAAACAATAGAAGAATTGATTGAAGAAATTAAAAAAGATTATAAAGATTTAGAAGAAGAAAAATAATAATTTAGGAGGTATAATTATGAAAAAAGAAATCAAAAAAGTTTTTGGAAAGACATATTATTTATTAGGAATAAGAGAAGAAGACGGCGAAAAAGTATGGTTAGAAGAGGGACATTTTGATTGTGATTGGTATTGGGGTATTGGTTATATTGAAATCTTTAATAAAAACTATACCGATATAGAAGAACATACACATTTTGATAGTTTATTCTTTAAAGGAAATAAAAATTGTTATGATTTATTTAAAGAATATTTTAGCGAGATAACTTTAAATGATAACGAGTTATGGAAATTGCTTGAAAATATGAAATCAATCTATATCATAAGAAATTATAGTGATTTACTATATACGGGTGGAGCACATATTACAACTAACACATTTAAAGATACAATTAAAAACGACGCTGAATATAAAAGAATAAATGAAATAGTTATACCTATGTTATTAAATGAGGTTTACAAAATTGTGGGCGGTGTTGAAAATGAATAAAACACAATTAAAAGAACAATTAAGAACAATATATTGGTTTTTGAATAATACAACGGGAGAAATACAAGATTTTCAATTAACATATTTATTTAGATTAGTTGCTGATAATTTAGATTTAAAAGAAAGAGAAATCAAAAAGGAAGATTTAGACGTTTTAAATGATTTTATAGAACGTGGAAATCACGACGATTTATTTATCAATTATATTTTAAATGATTGGAGCGTGTAATTATGGGTTATTGGAAAAGACACGGAGAAAAAATCATAAAAAGGTGTAAAAAATATAATTATAGAATAGTAGAAAGTTATAATTATAATGATATTGAGGGTTATGTATATTCTTATACTTTACAAGATTATAACGGAGAAAATACGCTTGAAATAGCGGACGATAGAACATATTTTTTAATAGAACAACATATTAAAAAATTAGAAAAATAAAATGTAAAAGAGGTGTTATTAAATGAAAAGTAAATATTATACGTGGAATAAAAGAGGTAGTCGCATTATTATTGATAGCGGTTATAAAACATTTGATAATTATGTTGTATGTATAAGTCGTGGAAACGTGATTGGCGGAGGACAAACAAGTTTTTATATACGACCATACAACGAAATAAAATGCAACGGGAACGAGCGTGAAAAAGGCATTTTACGTGATTATGATTTATCTATGTTTGACGGGTTAGATAATAACGTACGTACGTTCGTAAAAAATATAACTGAAAATAAACATTGTATATTATATGAGTTTTATACATATAAATATGGAAATAAAAATAAAATAGGTTATATTGTGGAACAAGACGGAAAGTTTACAATTTTTAATAACAATTATTATAGTAAAAACAAAAAACAAAAATGTTTAGAGTTTATTACTAAAATATTACAAGAAGAGTTAGAAAATTAAAAAATAATTGCTGAAAGTTGCATTTAAAAAAAATGCTATGATACAATTATATTGTCAATAAGAAATTGACGTGTTGTTTGAAAATTATATATTGATTTTAAAAGTGGAACAAGAGCGGAAGAGATTTATATTATATATACCACTATTCTTATTCTATTATTAAATACGACGTAAAATACTACCTACTTTCTTTTTTATTCTTTCTACTTTTTAACTTTTGTTTCACTTTTAAAATCAATATATAAAAACAACAAAATACAAAATTGGAGGGAAAATTATGAAGAATATTAACAAGTTATTAGACGTTAGCAAATATTATAAAAATCAAATAAAAAATAAAAAAGATATTGAAAGTTATATCAATAAAAGCAAGAAATTACAATTATTAAATACTGAAATAGTTGATATGATTGGAAACGTTTATACGGAGGAAAGATTTAAAGAGTTGAACGATTTTTATGAGGGTGCTATGGAAACAACTTGCAAAAAAGCAACAATTAAAATAGTTGACACGGACGTTGATTTGACTAACGACCATATTATAACTATTTACTATAATAATATTGCTGATTTAGACAATAAAGACAATTTTTACGACGATTTTGGAGATTATAAACAAACAATTTATAGAATATTATATTAGGAGGGTTATTTATGGAAATTAACGATATAAAGAGCGTTGCAATACTAAAAAATATTATTGTAAACGACAAACGAGATGGGAACGATTATTTATCTAAAAAAGGTGTTATGATTATTGAAGATTTTAATAAAAAAAGAATAATACTAGATTTAGAAAATAATATTGATATAACGGACGTTGATTTTTTAGAAATTAAAGTAAAAAAGAAATTAACAAAAATTAAATATTTATTTAAAAGTGTTGACGAAAATTGCATTTAAGAAAATTGGTATGATACAATTATAATGTAAAGAGGAGGAAAGATATATGAAATCAAAAGAAGAAATCAAAGAAATTATTGATAAATATATGAACGATAGTTATATTGGTTATGGTGTAAAAGATTTAGCATATATGATTGACGGAGCATTAGACGGAGGGTTAGACAATAGCGATATTATACTATATAAATATAACGAAAAATCTAAAAAACATTATGTTGGAATATCTACTAATTTTGGGTATATTGTGTTAACAATTGAGTGGGTTGTTAGTTGGATAACAAACGATACAACTTTACAAATAACAAACGGAAAAGCGTTTTATACACAAGAAAAATTATATGAAAAAGGTTTTGACGATATAGAGACTATTTTATACGACGAAGAGGAAGAGGAGGAAGAATAATGAACACTGAAAAATATTGTTATATTATTGGAGAAGATTTACAACTTTATAAAGTAAATGCTGAAACAATTAACAAGTTATTAGAGTTTGCAATCTCTCCACTTTCTATTAAGTATGAAATTGATAATAAGAATAAAGACGAGTTATTAAAAACATTAGAAAAAGAGTTATTAAATGAAAAATAATATTTTGTGGGAGGTGTCAAGATTATGAATAATGAAGATAAAAAAGAGGTATTAGATAAATTAAGTAATATTAAAAATAGAGTTGAAAATGCTGATTATGAGATTTACGCTGATTTTCAAGATTTTAGTAAATATGTAGCAATTGGAACAACTCCAAAAGAAAAATTACAAATATTTATAATGTTATATGTTGCAACGCCTACATTAAATGAGTTAGAAAATTGGACTTTAAGACATTTATTAGATTATATCAAAGAAACTGACGAATATTATAATGAAGATTTAATATATATAAATGATTGTAAAAATCTTATTGAAATGCAAGAAAATAGTTTACAATATATTCAAAAATGCGAACAAAAAATTAAAAATGCAAAAACTACTGATAAAATGAAAGAAATTGTAAAAGAAATGTATAAAAACGACGCTTTAAGCGATATTGATTTTAGCGATATTATTTATAATAGTGTTATACCAAAATTATGTAAATTAGGCGTTGAAATACCTATATATATTGAAGAAACAAGCGAAACGGCATTTGATTTAGTTATTCAAGAAAAATATTAGGAGGTACGATTATGGAGCGTATAGGAATAATTGAAATTGATAAACAAGAAAAGAAAGTGTTAAGCGAGTTATTAGAAGAAATAGAGTTTGAAGATACTAGCGAAGAAATGCAAGAACGTATAGGACGTTTAAATGCAAAAGAAGACGACGAAATTAGTATAGGTGGTTATGAGTACGATAACGGGTATTATATGAGTTGTATGTTATGTAGTGGAGCAAGTAATTATTATGAAAACTATGTATTATACGACGAAAACGGAAACGAGGTATGGTATAACGATTTATGCGATTATATGATAGAAGATTTTAGCGTAGAAATGGAAAACGGAGACGTTTACGGAATAAGATTTAAAGAGGTGTAAAATATGGAAAAAGAGTTATTAGAAAACATTTATGAAATTATAACTGAAAATGCTGATAGCATTAAAATAGAAGACGGCGTAAACATTTTCTATACACAAAATAATAAAATCTTTATAGAAAGAAACGACGACGGGACATTGTTTGAAATCAATATAAAAGAGGTAAAAGAAAATGAATAATGAGATAGACGAACAAGTGTTCGGTATATACGATTATAAAGTTTACGTACTTAATTTATTGACTAATCAAGTTTTTACAAAATATATCAAGAACGAATATTTTTTAAGACAATTTAAAAATAAATGTAAATATAGTAAAAAAGTTAGAGTTGTAGGAGAAATAAAATTATATTAACAAAAACTTTTTTTTACAAAAGTTGCATTTAACATATTTCTTATGATATTATATAGGTGTAAAGAGGAAAGAATACCACTCTTTACTAGGAGGTATATTATGGAAAAACTAGGTTTCAATTATAACGACGGAGGAAGAGCAAAATATTTTAGTGCTGAACGTGTCGGCGATTGTGTATGTAGAGCAATTGCAATTGGCAACGATATGGACTATAAAGAGGTATACGATTTAATAAATAAGTATGCTAAAAAAGAACACGTAGGTAAAAGAAAAAAAGGAATATCAAACGCAAGAAACGGAGTTTATAAAGACACAATTAAAAGAGTATTAGAAGACTTGGGGTGGACTTGGGTTGCAACAATGGAAATTGGAAAAGGTTGTCAAGTACATTTAAGAGCAAACGAAATACCTATGAACGAAACAATAATAGTAAATGTTAGTAAACATACAACTTGTGTAAAGAACGGCGTTATAAATGATACGTATGATTGTAGTCGTGAGGGTACACGTTGCGTCTATGGTTATTATATTAAAAGAAATAAAAATAAATTATTAAATGAAGATACAAAAAATGTGATAAAAACACAAACAACAAGAGATATTACAATAAATGATATAAAAGATTATATTAAAGAATTAAAAATAATGAAAGAAACAATAGAGGGACAAATTATTAAAAATCAAGAAATGGTAAATTGGTGCATTAAGCAAATAAACTATTTTGAAAAGAAAATTAAAGAAATTATTGGAGGTGCTGAATAATGAAAGAGCAAGAAAATTATATTAAAAATTATTATAGTAAAACGGAACACGATTTAACAAGTATTCTAAAAATTGATAATGCTGATAGCGATAAAAAAATTGCAAGTATTAAAAGAGAAATGAATAAACTTGCAAAAGAAATAGAACAAAAAGGTATTGAATTAAGTAATGAGGTTAGTAAACTATATTCACAAAAGTTTATACCTATAAAAGAAGATATTATAGTGCATTATAATAGTTATAATTATAATGGAGGAGAGGGTTATTTTGACTTAAATACGGGACTAATTTACGACGATTTTGATAACGACCATATTACTTATAGTGTTGATAAAAAGATTGGAGAAATTAGTGTTGTAGTTGGTTATGATTATGATTTAGCAAGTGTTATTGTTAGAACATATAAATATACTATTTCAAGAGATAATTCTAAAATGAATACAAAATTATTAAGTGAAAGCGTTATTAGTTTTTTAGAAAGTAAAAACGCAACAATCTATTTTAATGGAGAAGACGGAACATACAACGGAGAAATTAGAGAAAATACTAATTGTAATTGGAATATTACAAGTGCATTAAGAAAAGTTGAAAATGCTGATTTTGTAAATACATTATTCGGTGTCAATTATGAGGGAAGACATAATTTAGAAGATTTAAAAGATTATTATCAATCTAACAAAGCGTTTGAAATCATAATAAAGACATCTCCAAAAGAAATAATGGACGATTTATTAGAATTAAGAGATATTGAAAAACCTCTACCTATTTATAAACTAATTGGCGTATCATTAGAGACATATAATACCGCATTAGAAAGAGGAACAATTAAAGAATTATTTAAAAATAGACTATATATTAACGGAACATACGGAGAAAAATACGGAATAAATAAAACCGAAAAAGAGTGGTTAGATTATATAGAAGAAATTAAAAACTATCAAGAAGATTTAGATTTTTATAACATTGATTATACACAATATTATAGAAACGATAACGGGTTATTAGATACAATCTTAACTAATTATAGTGAAAGAAAAGTATTAAGAGATAATTATACGTTAGGAAAGTTTACTAATTATGTTGTAAATGAAACAATCAATCAAGGTTATGATAGAGTTAGAGACTTTATTGGGGAACTTGCTGATTATTTAGATATGTGTCAAGAAGAAGAAATAAAACCTACTTTATATTCAAGTTATTTAAGACAAACACACGATATAGCAAGAAGAAATCATAAAGTAGTTGTAGAACAAGAAAACGAAAAAATCTTTAAAGAAAGATATAAAGATTTTAAAGAATATAACGGCAAAAAATATAATGTAGTTGCTCCTACTTGTAGTAATGATTTAAAGAAAGAGGGAGACAATCTTAATCATTGTGTAGCAAGTTATATCAAACGTGTTATTGACGGAGATTGTTTAATCTACTTTTTAAGAAAAGATAAAAAAGAAAGTTTAATTACATTTGAGGTTAGACATAATACAATAGTACAAGTTAGAGGTTTACATAATAGAAAACCGACAAGAGACGAAATAGACGCATTAAAAGATTTTGCAAAATATAGAAAAATGGAAACTAATTATTAAGATAGGTGCTGATTGGTTGAAAAAGTTATTAAAACTTTTTCTTCCAAAAATTGCATTTAATAAAATTAGTATGTTATAATTAAGTTGTAAAAAGGAGAAATGATTATGAGAAAACAAAAAACGTTTACAAGTGAAACGGAGAAAACATTATTACAACTTATTACAAGAGAATTAGAAGACGAATACAACTATCAAGTTGATACGGGAGAAAATGATTTATGGTACGTTAAGAAATTACTAAAAGCGGAAATTGAAATCTATAAGATTATAGATAAAGGCGGAATAGATACATACGTCCATAATCAAATAATTGAAGAAGATTTACAAAAATATGGAAATCTAACAATTAAAGATTTATACGAAGAATAATAAAAACTTTTTTCAAAAATTGCATTTAAGAAAATCATTATGATATAATTAGATTGTAATAAAGAAAAGAGGAGATATTATGAAACAAGAATTATATGTAATAGCAACAAAAGGAAGAAACAATCAAGAAATCTATTTAAAGTGTAAAGAGGTAGAAACACAAAAAGACACAATCTTAATGGAGTGGACTACTGATATTGAAGAAAGTTATGCGGACTTGAATTATAGCGATATTGAAAAGTTTGCAAACAACTATTTCAAGAACTTTAAAAAATGGTACATAAAAACGTGGGTTGCAACAATTTAGTTGCAATCTCCACGGCAATAATAAATTAGTTAGGAGGAATAAATATGAATAATTTATTATACGACGACGGAGAAAGATTTATCATTGAAAAGAAACATTTAGAAGAGTTATTAAATGATAGTATAAAAATTATGCAAGAAAATGAAGATTTAGACGAAGACGAATTGAAATACTATAAAGAAGAAAACGCACAACTTTTGGAAATCACAAAAAATTGGAGCGAAGATAAAAAAATTGGACTTTATACAAACGCTATGAGTGGTTGGTTTATGATAGACCAAACAATTGTAGAAGACGTAGAAAAAGAACAAAACGAAGAAAAAATGATTGACGATTTAAAAGCAATTATTCAAAATAATGCTGAAACATATTTAAAAGATAAAGTAGAGCAATTTTATGATTGGCAACAAGAAATGGGAGCAAGTAGAGTTATAACTTATAACGATACAATAGATTGGGTTTACGACGATATTTTACAAGATATTGACGCAACACAAGATTTTGAAGATTTAGAAATAAAATCTTATGTAATTGAAATAGTAAAAAATATTGAATTAGAAGAATTAGAAAATAGAAAAGACGTTAGAGCGTTTATAATTAAATAAATTATTAGAAATGAGGAGGAATAGATATGTATAATAATTTTGATATTGTAAAGTTTAATAAAGAAATGAACGGGGGAGATTTAGGAGCATTAGAATACATTAAAGAAACAATTTTAGATAATATGGAAGAAGATTTATTCAATATGAATAGAGTTGATTATTTAAAAAGTTTATATTCAAGTGTAATTGCATTAAATACTTGCGTAGTTGCAACGGAACAATGCGAAAATGCTACTGAAAGACACGATACATTTGATAAATATACGGAAATAAGAGATTTATTATTTAATGAATTAGGAATTAAATATGACTATGATTATAACGAATATTATATAGAAAATGAGGAAGACGAAGACGAAGACGAAGACGCTGATTATGACGACGACGAATATTTAGACGAAGAGGAAGATTATGAGGAAGAAGAATATAAAGAAACATTAAAAGGCGTTGGAGTTAGAGACGTTGAAAATGGACTAGAAATTATGATTATGGGTGTAGAAAGTGGACTACTTGCAAAGTATGAAATCAATATGAATATTAAAGGTTATACCGAAGAAGAATTATTTAACGCTTGTTATAATATTTCAAATAAAATCAATAGTAAATATTATGAGGTTGAAGAATTAACAAAAGAACATATTGTTGAAATCATACGTGAGGAGTTGATTAAATAATGGAATATTCTATTGAAGAAAAAGACAAAATACAAGAACATTTATTAAATGCTATGAATAGTGATAATACTGATTATATTTTGGCACAATTAACAATGATATATAGATATATTCTAAAAAACAATTTAGGAAACGATATTGATTATAATCATACAATAATATTAGATAATAAGTTTATTGAAAATATAATCAATAGAGGAGATAAAGATATAAACGAATATTTAGAAGAGGTGTAAATATGGAAAAATTAACTAATTTAGAAAAGTTATTAAAAGAAATAGACAATGTAGAGCAATTAGGTGCTGATATGAGATATAAAGTAAATAATGATAATTTAGATTTACAAGTTGAAATAGAAAGCATTAGAGAATGGTTGAAAAGCATTGAAAGACGTATTAAAAAGGAGGTAAAATAACTATGAAAGTATATGTAGTAGTTGGTGTTTATAGCGGAGACGAAATTAGTACAATCTTATCTAATTATGGAGTAAAAAGTACGTTAGAAAAGGCAAAAGAAGAATTACAAATAATCAAACAAGAAACATTAGAACAAATTAAAGATAATGATTGTTTAGACGCTGAAATTATAGAAAGTGAATTAGGTTTACGTATTATTTATGATAATGACGACGAAGAAATCTATAATATTGAGGAAAGAGTGGTTGACTATGAATAAAGTTTATTTAGTAATTGAAGAGTGGAGTGCTGATTTTGACGGAGGACACGATATAAATGTATTTTATTCACAAGAAGACGCACAAAAGTTTACTAGAAAGAGAATTGAAGAAATTAAAAAAGAAGATTTTGGTTATGATAATGAACTAGAAGAAGATTATTATTATAGCGGTTATGTTGACGGAGAATATGCAAGTAATCATACGTCAATCTATATTGAAGAAAAAGAGGTTAGATAATTATGTTTAATATTTATTTTAAAAAATATAATTTAAAAAATGATTTAGATTTTTTCAATAAAGTTTTAATGAAAGCAAGTTGTGATAGATACGAATTAAGACAATCAAAAAATGGAAAATATTATTTATATGATTTTGACGAAAGCGGTTATGACGCAATTGTTAGAAAGAAAGAGGAGATTAAAGATATATTAGATTGTCAATATATGGAAAACTTTACAACTAAAAAAGAATATAAGAGAATACAAAAAATTATAGAAAATATTTAGGAGGTGTTTATTATGATATATACTAATTTAGATACAAATAATATGGTTGCTGAATTAGAAAATCATTTAAAAAATATCACTAACAAAAAGTATATTCAAGACGTAATTAACAAACATTATAGTTATAATTTAATTACAAAAGAGGAAAGAGATTATTTATATAATAAATATATGGAGGTGTAATCTATGTTAACTGATTATGAAAGATTTTTATTAGGTTGTTATGACGCCGTTGTAGAAATCAATTATGAAAACGACGATATATATAAGTTTATGGACTTAATGGACGATTTAGGACTAAAAACTTATGTAGATTGGTTAAGAAAAATTGACGAAAAGAGCGGTATTATGAGCGGAGCAAGACACGAGGGAATAAAACACGTATGTTTTGAGTTTCAATTTGGAAAAGGTTTTACTTATGGAGAAAAAGAAGATTATTTAAAGAGTTGCGAAGAAACGAAAGTGTTATCATTAAATGACTTAATTAAAAGTGTGGGGAAAGAAGAAGATTATTTTTTAGATAATGAAAACATTGATTTAGTCAAGTTTAGCGGAGGAGACGAAGATTTAGACGTATTAGACGAGTTTTGTTGCGATTATGGGTGGAGACCTATAAAATGTAAAAAAGGGTTTAATATAGAAGATACACAAGTAAATGAGTTTGTTGAATTAGAGTGTTATCAAACATTTACTGAATTAGTTGATAGAATATTAAATAGAGCAATAGCATATTATTTAGACGAAATGTGTTGGGACGAAGACGATACGGAAAGCGAATTAGCATATTGTAAAAGATTATGGAAATTAACTAAAAAATATGATAATTTTTATGAAGAAGAACTTTATAAAATTATAAAAGAATTAGAGAAAAGTTGCATTTAATAAAAATCTTATGTTATACTATTAGTGTAAAGAGGAGGAAATAGTATGAAATCAAGAGAAAAACTTATTCTTATGGAAGAAAAGATAAACACAATTAACACGACAATATTAAAAAATAAAGATTGGAAAATTGAGTTTATCAATAGAGGGGCAAATAACTATTGTTTAATAATTAAATTAAAGAATAATGAAGAATATTTTAATGGAACATTTGCAACTTATGAAAGTGTATTAAGTGCATTAGATTTAATATTAAATATGTTTAGTGCTGAATTAAATAAAAAAGGAGGTAAATAAGTATGCAATTAGATATTAACGATTTATATAAACTAATAAGTGAAAGTATACAACAAGTAGTTAGAGAAAACTTTCAATATAATTTAATGGAGGTTTTTGGAGACGAAGAAATACAACTAGAACTAGAAGACGGAAAACACGTAAATATATATGTAAATATAGAAAGTGAAGAAGATTTAGATTAAGGAGGGAAATCAAAGTATGGAAAGAGAAAATATATTATTATGGAAATTACAAGAAGATTTTAGAGAAGAATTACATAGAAGATATAATGTAGCAAAATACGACGATATTACATTAAGAGAAATGTTAGAATTAGGGTTTAATAATAATTATTTGAATAAAAGAGACGATTATTCATATATTAAAGAGTTAGGTTGGTGTAATGAAAAAGGTAATTATGAGTATGATTTTACTGACGAACAATTAAATGTGAAAATTGAAATGAAAGAATACGACGCTGACACTGACGGGTATACATTTGCTAGAATATATCTAAAAAATGAAGAAGATTATAAATTGTTTGAAGATTTTGACGAGGGAGATTGGTAATATGTATATTCTTTATGAAACATACGGAGACAACGCTAGATTATTAAAACAAACAAGAATAAATACTAAAATTATTGGGGTTTATGCTGATAAAAAGAGCGGTTTAAATGCAATTGATAAAATTGTGGAAGAAACTATATTAAATATGCTAGATAACAATAATTGGTATTATAAAAAATATGATAAAAAATTATTAGATAATAGCAAAGACGTAGTAAAAGTATATGAAATCTTTAATGATTTTGTAGATAATTGCGAAGAAGAATATTTAATTATTTTAGAGAAAGTTGAGGTGTAATCAATGGAGTTTAATGAAATTAAATTAAATAATATGGTTGCTGAATTAAAATGTATTGAAAGTTGTGATACATATCAAGAATTATATGATAATTATGAAAATGGAGAATATTTAAAATTATTCAAAAGTGAAGAAGAAAGAGAAAATACTTTTAGAAACGTACAAAAATACGTTGTAAAGAAATTAGAAGATAAAATACTAGACTATTTAAAACAAACAATGTAGGAGGTGTTTGAAATGACAAATAGAGAGATTTTAGCGGAATTAAAAAAGAGTTGGGAATATCTTAATGATATTACTGAAAATGGTAATCAAGAACATTGTGGAGGACAACTACCAAAATATATAATTGATAGAATTGAAAAAGCAAAAACTGAATTAGAGTATGCTTATTATGACGTATACCGAGAATTAGATAAGAGCGAGGTTGAAATAGATTATTGGAAAGACGGAATACCTTATTATTGTGGTTATATATGTGAAGATATTAGCGGAGATTATATGACTTATGACGAAGAGGGTACGGGAGAAGTAATTTATAATACTTGCGGAGATTTAGATTATTGTTGGTATGACGACGAAGATTATTTAACTAATTACTAATTTATTTTAATATGAAAGAGGTGGAAATATGAGAAAAGAAATTAAATATGAAAATATAAATACATTAGAAGACGCAAGAAATCTTTTAGTAGAAGAAATGAAAAATATAAAAGGAAAGATAACTAAACGCTACGCACAATCTTTATTAGGAGCAATAGAAGACGAATTACAAGACGAAAACGAACATATTAACGAGTGTAATAGACTAATTAACGACGTTGTAGAGTTATTAAATGAAACAACTGAAATCGTGGCAAATATGAAATGTCCTATGTGTGAAGACGGAGATTTAGAACACGAAGATTATAACGGAACGCATATTTATAAATGTAATTTATGTCCGTTTGTAGCATTTGAAGACGTAGAATATAGAGACGAAGAAAATATCTCACAAAAATATAGAAAGATAAATTATGATTATTCAAATATTAAATGTTTCTTATATAAAGTTGAGGTTGGAGTTTTATTAAGAGAGGGAGAGGGAGAATATGATTGTTATAATGGTGTATATGATAGAAAATATGGTTATTATGACGAAAACGTCGCTTTCTTCCTAGATTATGACGGAGCATTAAATTACGTTAAGAATTATGTAGACGACGGAGTTAACGGAACATACGGAATTATGTCAAGATTATTTTATAATAGTGAAGAATTATACGGAGGTAGAGATAGTTATTCAATTGATTGTGCTATGTATGATATGAACTCTATAATTTGTGGAGGTTATATGGAAAATTATGTTGACGCATTTCACGGAGATTTATACGACGTAAATAATGTTATTTATAGTTTAAGAAAACAAAAAGATAAAGACCACCCTTATTATTTAGGAAAAGGAAACGGAGCACTTATAGAAAACTTTATTAAAACAAAAGAGGAACAAGTTGTAGATTTTATGTTTGATAATGATTATATAAATGCGAGTGAATACGACCATTGGAGCGAAGAAGATATAATATGTATAGACCAAAAAATTGTATTATTATATCTAACATTAGAAGAAATGAGAAAATTACATTTAGCGGTTGAAGAAGAAGAAAGAATTAGAAAAATGATTGAGGAGGTATTGATTAAATATGAAAAAAATAGTAGAACAAGTAAATGATTTAATGAAAGATTTACAAAAGATAGAAAGTAAATATCTTTATAAAAGTGAATTACAAAATATATTTGAAGTTGCTATTTATTTATATGGAAGATATGGAGAAATACCCGTAGAAATTGAAAACGACGACGATTTAAGAAAAATAAGTAGAATTATAAATAGATATGATACTCTTATGAACGAAAATATTAACGATAATGTAGAAGATATAATTGGAGGTAATGATTATGAAGATTAAAGAAAAAATATTTGAAAAAATGCGTGAATATGGTTGGCATTTAGGAGAAAATACTAACGCTGATTATAATAACGTATATGATATTCATTATAATTTTATTCAAAACTTGTATGATTGGTTTGTAGAAACTGATTATAAAGACCGCAATTTAGACGATATTAACGAACAATCATTACACGATTATACTGATTTTATGAGTGATTTTGTTAGAGCAATCAACGATTTAGAAAAAGAACAATCAAAAGAAGATAAGATTAGAGAATACATTATGAGTAGAGATATTAGATATAGTTTAGTAGGGGAAGATTTATTAGAAATATTAAATGAGGAGGAAAAATAATATGGAAAATAAAGTTTATACTGAATATGATAATGAGTGTATGATATATTTATCATTACAAATTATGAAATCTTCATATTTTAAAGATAAATGGTGTTATATAGATATATATTATGAAGAAATAAAAAAAATATATGAAGATTATAAAAAAGAAGACGATAGTAGTGTTTCTTTATTAGATAGCATTAACAATTTTCTTAATAAACACGAAGAAGAAATAAAAGAAAGATTAGAAAACGCATTTGACGGAGCGTTTTAGATTAAATGCGAGGTGTAAATATGTGGGAATTAAGCATAACAAAAGTTAAATACCCTAAAAATGAGACAAACATTTACGAATATTCAAGTTTAGACAATTTACTTGCTGAACTAAAAAGATTTATAGAAGATAAAAAAATATCTAAAAATGATATAATTAGAATTGAGGTGTTATAAATGATTTTAACTGAAATAAATAAAGATTTACAAGATTATGGTTATGAGTGGGTTGGTATGAAAGAAATTAAACTAGACGACGCTTGTAAACTATTTGGAAAACAAAATATTTATAAATTATATGAAGACAATACCGAAAGCGATAGTGAAAGTACGGAAGATATGTTTAGACACGTTGCTGACGGAGGTAAATTAGGAATTGAAAAGACAAAAGAAGAAACAAACGAAGAAATATCAAAATTATTTTTAGAAAGTGATTATGATATGCTTATGTATATTAAAAATCTATATAAAGATAACGATTTAAAACTAAATGTTTTAATAAATAGAGCATTACAAAGTAATAAATTAGAATTAGATACTCCTATTTATTATAGTAATAGAAATGATTTATTAGACGCATTAGGTTTTATGATTAGTGAAGACGGAGATAATTTAATATATGTAGGAGACAATAAATTATGCGAAGATAGTTATTACTATGTAGTATTTGCATTAGGAAAAGATTTAATTAGCGGAATACTACCATATTATACTGACGACGCTTATAACTTTTGTAAAGAGGTTGCAAATGACTTTATGAAAAGTAAATATAATGTCGGTACAAAAGGACTATATACTTGTTTAGAAGAATATGTAAAAGATAATTTCTATTTACAAAATGGAAAATTAACTTGGAAAGGGAAAGTGATTGAAAATGATTAACATTAAAAAAGGTTATGAAGATTGGAAAGAACTTGAAAAAATAGTTAAAGATTATAAAAATATAGAAGATATTTATTATAATAGTACGTGGGTTGAGTGCACTAATTATGATAAAGAAGATAATTATTTAGATATTAACTTTAAAACAATTTGTGCTACCGCTCATAATGGAGAAGACGGAAGACCATATTTACAAGCAAGTGGCGTTGAGGTATGGGACGAAGATAATAATATATGTGAGTTTATTACTTATGATTATACTAATTATAAGGAGGAAGAATAATTATGAAAGAAATTATTATTAAAAGTATAGAAGAAGAGTGTGGGGTTGATTTATACAAATTATATGTCCCTAACGATATAAAAGACGAAGAATTAAAAAAGGCGTTAGATATGGCAAGTAATTATGCTAGTGCTGACGCTGATATATTAGACGAAGAAGACGCAAATTATTATAAACTTGACGAACATTGGGAAAAGGTTTATCAAGCGTGGGGAAATTGCAACGGAATTGATAGATTTTTTGGTTATCTTAATGTAGTTTATGGTTGGGAATATAAAGATATTACATACGATTATGAGTTTGAGTGGTAATAATTATGTTTATAAATAATCAAGATTTATTAGATTTAATGTCTATCAATGCTGAAATAAATAATGATAAATTAACTAAAATAATAAATAAATTATTAAAGAAAAAAGAAAAAACAAATAAAAAGAATTGGAAAAGAATAAAAACTAAAAGAAAAGAAGATAAAAACTACGCACGTAGTAAAAAGGAGAGAGGTTTAATATGAAAATACTAAATAATTGTAAAGATTATAAAATATTAGAAAAAGAACTAGACACTGAAACATTAAACAAAATTGATAAAGTTTTAATACATTATGAAGATTATATTACTAAAAATGACGACGGAGTAAAAGATATTATTGGAGAATATTACGGCATTTATGGAAATGGTTATGTAATAGATTGGTACGAAGGTTTAATGTCTACGGAAGAGTTTTTACAAGAATTAAAAGAAGGTTATCAAATAGCGGACGAGGTATCAATAATAAAAGAAGAATTAAATAATTTGGTAAGAAAACAATGGTTATGGAGTTATGAATTAAAAGATAATGAATTAACTATAAGATATGGTTTGTCTAGTGTTAGAGATACTGAACGAGCAATTGATTTGGAAAATAAAACTTTAAAACAAGCACTTTTTGAAAGCGGAGAAGATATTAGAATTGATATTGAAAGTAGTTTAGTAGACGAAAATGACTTTTTTGGCTATGATAATGAGGAACAATTAGAAGATAGAATTATTGAAGAAACTGACTTTTTGAAACAATTAAGTGAATTAGTTGGGGAGATATAATATGAGTTATTATAATAAAGTAAAAAAAGCATTAGAAAAATGCTCTAAAAATAAAGAAATTAAAATAAGTAAAAAAGAAAATAGACTTATCATAAAAAAAGAAAATACAATTTTAGTGAATTATGATTTAAAGTTTATTGATTTTAGTAAACAAAATGCTAATAATTTTATAGATTATTGGACAAATAAATTAAAAAATATATAGAAAGAAACGAGGTAAAGAGATTATGGAAACTATGAAAAAATACATAAATAATTATATAAACTTTTATTTAGAAAATGACGACGAATTAACATTAAAAAATGAAGAAAAATATAGAAAGATACAAAACGACGAAAAAATAATGAATAAGTTATCAACTGAATTAGGTAATATGAAATTAGTAGATATGCAAGACATTAACTACGAAATAAGTAAATTACTAGAAAAAGAAGAGGTGTAGATATGATTAACTTAATAATTATGTGGTTGAGTAAAAACTTAATGGACGAAGTTGTGAACGTGATGGAAAGAAATCAGGCAAACGAGGACGAATAATGACAAATGTTGATTTTATAAAACGCTACGGAAAAAGAGAGTTTATAGATATGTGTAAATATATTCCGCAATCTCTTTTTCTTGCGAGAGCACAAAAGAAAATAGGGGGTTTTAAAATCAACAACACTAAAAAGTACGTTAAGTTTTATAGAAAAGGTAAAGAAAGTAAAAACTTGGAGTTTGCAACAATATTTAGTATTGGTTGCGACAAATTACAACGATATTTAGACGAGGAGGAATAACAATAATGAATAAAATTGAATTATGGGGTTATACAATATGTGATAACGGAGAGATTTTTGGAATAAGAGGTAAAAAGTTTAAAAATAACAAACAAATTAAAATAAATGGAAAAATATATTTTACGTCGCATATAGTATATTATGCTTTTAATCAAAATACTTTTGATTTAGAAGATAGAAATAATATCATTATTCATTTAGACGGAAACGAATTAAATAATAGATTGGAAAATCTAAAAGTAGAAAGTAAAAAGATAATAGTACAAGGGGAAAACAATATAAAATCTAAATTAACTGATAAACAAGTTGAGGAAATTAGAGAATTATATAAAAAAGGGAAAGAAGAAAAAGTAGACAAAAACGACCCCCGTGTTAAGTATAGTTATAGACAACTTGCTGATATGTATGGGGTTAGTCATACTTTAATAAAAGGAATAATAAAAGGACATTTTAGAAATAAAGAAAATTATATTATAAAATAGGAGGTAAATTATGAAAGAGTGTCATTTATGGTTATTAGACGGAACTGAAATAGTTTTAAAAGGTGAAAGATATGAAGATTTATTATGTGAAATAGACAATTTCTTTGATATTTTTAAAGAAAATGTAACTTATTATTTAGGTTATGACGATAAAAGTATTATAGAACAAGCAAAAGAAGAGGAAATAAATATAGAAGAGGTGTAATTATGAACGAAAAAGAAAGAATTATAGAATATATTAAGGACAATTTTAATGTAGATATTACTACTATTAGATTGATAGATAGTTTATACGATTATTTAGACAATCATAATTATAGTAAAGATATTATAAATTATAAAAATAAAAGGGTAATGGTAAATAGTTTTATCTATGATTTAATACAATTATTAGACAACTCTACTATTGATTTAACTATGGAGGAATTATTAGATAATAAATTAGTAGATATGGAGGAAAAATAATATGAGATTGGACGACGCATTTCAAAAGTTTTTAGAAGAAGACCAAAAACAAGATTATTATTTAGGAATAAAATATATAAATATAATTAAAGGAAATCACGATAAAAACTATTATGAAATATTTATAAATAATTTAGATACATTAGGAGACGACGAAGACGCTGAATGCGAAAAACAAGACGTGATTGTAGGAAGATTTATTGATTATTTGAACGAAAATGAAATAGAATATGATTTTGAAGAAGATATTTTAGAGGTATTTGAATATATTAACTCTTATGATACAAAAGAATATATAGGAGACGACAAATAATATGGGAAGAATATACTTAAATAACGACGATAAAGAGATTTTAATTAGAATTAAAGATAAATTAACAAATAAAGAAGAAAAAGACGCATTAAGTAGATTATTAGAGCAAGAAGAAATAAGTAGAATTAGAGTAAATAAAGTTGCGAGTATATATAAAAAGAAAAGAAGAGAAGAAAATAAAATGTATGCTCGTAGTAAAAAGGAAATAGAAAAATATAATGAAAGGAAAGAACGTGTATGGAAAAAGCAAGATTTTGCACTAAAATAGTTGGAGGAGAAGATTTAACTAAATATAATAATCAAATTGTAGAAATAATTGATAGTAAAACAATTAGGTGGGACACGAGATATACAATTAAGTTTAAAGACGGGAAAATCGCCAAAAATATTATGAGTTGTGAACTAGATTTTGATTATTGGTATGAATAGTATTAAATGCAACTCGTAAAATCGTGGGGCAATTAAATGGAAATATAAAAAATGTGGGGGTTTGAATATTATGGAAAGGAAGATAAAAATGGAAAATTATTTAGAAGAAGAAAATAGTTATTTTAAAAATGTTGTTAGGGACG
>JAFRCK010000039.1 GCA_017404385.1 Bacilli bacterium | reverse complement strand
TGTTGATTATTTTTGAAAGTGCACAATTAATGTGCACTAAGATTTAAAAACATATATAATATCTCCTAAGCAATTTGTTTGTCTCAAAAGGAGGTATTATAAATGACTAAATATTGTCATCTATCTTATGAAGATAGAAAAAATATAGAAGATGGATTAAATGAAAATAAATCCATTAATCAAATTGCTAAAGAATTAAATAGAAATCATTCTACAATTTTAAGAGAAATAGATAGAAATAAAAAATATTCCGAACCATCTGCTTGGAATAATTATAAAATTAATCATCCAGGTATTGATTTGTCATGTGATAGATTAAAGCATTCTCCATATGTTTGTAACGGTTGTAAATCTAGAAGTGGATGCAGAAAGATTAGGTGGACTTATTATGCTAGAGAAGCTCAGAAAGATTATGAAGAATTAATTAAACTTTGTAGACAAGGTATTAATCTCAATCTAGAAGAAATTCATAATATTAATGAAGTTATTACTCCCCTTATCAAAAAAGGCCAAACTACTAATCATTTATATATTAATCATCCCGACATTCTAGATTTTAGTAAAAGTTCTTTTTATAGATATATAAATAATGGTGTATTTGAATTTGGTCCAATGGACTTTCCTAGAATTGTTAAATATAAGAAAAGGAAAAATTCTAATAAACGTAGAACTAGAAAAGAACGCGAGATACTAATTAATAGAAAATATACAGATTTTATTGAATATACAACTAATAACCCTGACTTAAATATAGTTGAAATGGATACTGTTGAAGGACTACAAGATGAGAGTGATTGTTTCTTAACTCTACAATGGAGAAAATCTAAATTTATGCTTATCTTTAAATTGGATTCTCAAACTACTGAAGAAGTTACTAGAATATTTGAAATATTACAGACACTTATACCATTAGACGTTTATAGAAATTTGTTTCAAGTTATTCTTACTGACAATGGACATGAATTTTTTGATGTTAATAATATTGAATGTATACATGAAACTGGTGAATATGTAACACATCTATTCTTTTGTGATCCACATGCTTCAAGGCAAAAAGGGAGTTTAGAAAAAAATCATGAATTTATTAGATATGTATTACCAAAGGGATCATCATTTAAAAGAATTAATCAAGATGACTGTGATTTAATTATGAATAATATAAATAGCTTATGTAGAGATTCTTTAAATGGTAAATGTCCTTATCAAGCAATGTTATTTCTATGTGATGAATATGTATTAAAAATATTAAACTGTTATTACATTAAACCGGATGAAATTAATTTAACTGATGATTTATTAGATTAAAACAAAAATATTTATAGCTCGAACTATAAATATTTCTCGACAAACAAATTGCCACAAATCCTATAAAAATATAATGTAGACGTTGTGCACTTAGTTTTAAAAAAGCACTAACTTCTGCACTTTTTGTCGTGGAACAAAAGTTCTTTGACAGGTAATACTATATCATAATTTTCTTATTTTGACCAATCTTTATTTCTTAAACGAGCAAAAAATGTGCATTTTCTTATGA
>JAFRCK010000038.1 GCA_017404385.1 Bacilli bacterium | reverse complement strand
TTTCAATTTTTCTTCTTTTGACCAATATTTATTCTTTCCACCTTTAGGTCTTCCCATAAAATCATCTCCTTAATTTAATTATAACAAAATAAAAGTAGATCACATTCTTTTTATGTGTCTACTTTTATTTTATCATTTCAAAATAGTATTAATTTATTCTTCTTTTAATAATCAGTAATATAAAGAATAGTAAAAAAGCAATCAATATTCTTTTCTGTTTTCATATTATTCATTTCCTTTTAAACTTGTAACCATATCAATTTTCTTTATTTTTCTAGCTAAATATTTAGATACCAAATAAGAAATAATAAATGTACCTAATGCAGATAAAATATATGTTCTAATAGATATCCAAGCACCAAAATCATAATGTTCTTCAATTGCAGTTTTAAATAACCAATCAGTTAAATAAAATCCACATGGTAATCCAATTATTATTGATATAATTGCAATCCAATTATTTTGTTTAATAAATATTTTTTCTATTTGTTTATCTTTAAATCCTAGTACTTTTAGTGTAGAAAATTGATATTGTTTTTCTGTATATGATAGTATTCCTAAGTTGTAAATAATAACACTTCCAAGTATTATTGCGATACCTATAATTAATACAAGCATAGTCTTCATCATTGAAAGCATACTTGACATACCATCTTTTAAATTATCAATATTTTGTATAGTTTCAACATTTTTAATATCTTTTACATCATTTAAATCAACATTTGTATATAAAGAATCTGGTTGATAATTTAAACCTATACTTTCTAAATATTTTCTAGTCATAGAAATATTTTGATTTTGAGGATCTTTATTAAATCCAATAATCTTTGATGTATAATAGTTATTATCTCCATATATATGCCATGTAATTTTATCACCTAATTTATATCCTTTAGTCGATGCTAGTTTATATGTAACAAATATTCCATCATCTGATGGTTTATCTTTTATTCTATTTTTGTTATCTACAAATCTAACATAATTACCAGCATCTGTTACAAATATATTATTAGATACCCTCTTACCATTATCTTCTTTTATTTCAATTCCTAAACTTTTGGAAGTATTACTTCCATATTTATTGTATAGAATATTTAATTCATTATCTGATAAGTTTTCTTTTAAGTTTAATTTATAATCAAAATTATATAAATCTTCAAATTGTAATTTAACAAAATAATTCATTGAATCAAGCATACCTAATGCACACACTATTAATGCAGAACAACCTACTACTCCCGCAAGTCCCATAAATGTTCTCATTTTATTTCTTAATATATCTCTAATATTCCAAATACTTTCAAATCTTAATTTTTTAAAGAAACCTTTTTTAGTTATACTTAATACATTACCTTTAACACTAGGTATCTTAGTTCTAAGTGTTTCCGCTGGATTTTCTTTTAAAATACTTCTACCTGTTATATATGTAATTAACGCTACTACAAATATAACTATAAGTGATACATAATAACTAGTTACATTCATCGAAGGAGCACCATTTGGTATTTCAAAGAATTCCATTTCTAAATTAATGAATACATTACCTATTGCAAAATATCCAAGAATTAAGCCAACTATTGAAGCAAATATAGATATCCATAATCCATATCCAATATAGTGAAATAATATTTTATTATTACTAAACCCTAATGCTTTAAGTGTTCCTATTTGTACTCTTTGATTTTTAACAACTCTAGTCATAGTTGTTATAACTGAAAGCATTGCTATAAATAAAAATATTCCTGAAAAAACTCCAACATAAGTTTTTCCTTCATCAATTTCTCCTTGATAGGCTGTATAAGAAGCTGTATCTTCTATATTAATAATTGCTTTAGCATTTTCTATTTTATCTTCTATAACCTCTTTAACACTATCTCTTTTATCTTTATCCTTTACATCAACCATAATACTTGAAAAAGGAATATAATCTTCAGTTATTTTATTTGTACTCATATAAGCAAAACCAAATTCTTTTCTATCAGGATATAATTCTGATTCATCTCTTGTATCATATAGATGATCTGGTACATTTATTTTACCTAATACTTTTTCATGAAGTTCCATTGATTCATATTTTACTAATACAGTGTCTCCAACTTCTATATTATTTTCTTTACAATAAAAATTATCTAACCAAATTCCAGATTTATTATAATCAAATTTTTCACCATCAATTACATAAAATTTAGAAATATTATTTGATTCAATAAAATTAAGAAGTAATATTTTATCATTATCAGTAGTAGCATTCACTGATAATTTTAATTCTGCATCATTAACATTATCAATCTTTTTTATTTCATTTAAATCATCATGATTTAAATATCCCATAACATTTAAATCTTGTAAATTGTTTTCAGAATAAAACTTATTTGCTGTTTTAGTCATACCATCCATATATGCTTCAATTCCAGCATAAGCCATTATTCCTATCATAATCATTAAAAAGATTGTTATAAATTGAGATAAATTCTTTCTTATATCTCTAAGCATTTTTCTTTTTAACATAGTTACCACTTAACCTCATCAATATTCTTTGGATGTTTATTAAGAACACTCTCTTCAACTTTACCATTTTTTATTCTAATAACTCTATCAGCAATATCTGCGATTAAAGCATTATGTGTAACTATAATAACAGTTGTATCATTATCACTTTGTTCTCTAAGTAATTTTAATACTTCTACTCCTGTTTTAGAATCAAGTGCTCCAGTTGGTTCATCACATAATAACACCTTTGGATTTTTCATAATTGCTCTTGCAATACTAACTCTTTGTTGTTCTCCACCTGATAATTCTTGTGGAAACTTATTCGCATGTTTTAATAATCCCACACTTTTTAATATTTCTTTAGAATCTTTAGATGTATTAGTAACATCTTTAATAAGATTAACATTTTCTTCTACTGTTAAAGTAGGCATAATGTTATAAAACTGAAATATGAATCCAACATCATTAGCTCTATATCTAGTTAATTCTTTATCATCATATTTGGCAATATTATTTTCACCAATAAAGATATCTCCAGATGTTGCTTTATCCATACCTCCAAGCAAATTAAGTAATGTAGATTTACCTGCGCCTGATGGTCCTAGTATAACTACAAACTCTCCTTGATTAATGCTTAGATCAATTCCATCTAATGCATTAAATTTTTGTTCTCCTACAACATAACTTTTTCGAACATTTTTAAGTTCAATAAATTTATTCATAAATCCTCCCATATATATTTTTTAATAATGAGAAAGCAAATAAAAAATGAGACCTAATTTGCCCGTAAGCAAATAAGTCTCATTATTTAAAACAAAGCCAGATAATAAAATATCAGTATGTTGGCTTCATTACATATTTCTATGCTAACTACTCCCTCATTTAAGTTAATTATACTACAATTAAGTTTATTAATCAATAATAAAGATAGTCTTATAGATTATTTTCTCACTTAAAAGTTAGAATTATGCTTATTAAAGAATTATATAATCCTCTAAATAACATAGTAAAAGAGAACTGAATTTTCAGCTCTCCTCTATAGTTCATTTATCATTAGTTTTTGGTTTCACCAACACTACTTGACATTGAACCAAGTTATGACTTCATATTTACGTATTTTAAAATAATTATCTCTTTTCTTAATTATAAACTGCCTTGCCTCACAAGAGATTTGACTTACGTCAAACTCTCAAGGGCAAACTTGCTTCGCATTTCATACTTAATTTCTTTGTTGTAGCTAAAGCTACCTTTTTTTCTTTATACACTCCCTTAATAAGAGATTTTAGATTTTAGAACTTCAATTGCGGGACGTGCGCCGTAGTTATAAAAATCGGAAGCGTTGACGTAGTTGTAGACGGTGCGGTCGAAGCCATAGACGTACCAAACATTGAATGAGTTAGACGAGCGAGGCGTTTCTAACCATCCTCCATAGCTTCCTATTGATGATTTTGCGTATTTTGTATTCTCCATTACATAATTACATCCATCTAATTCTCCAGTTATAACATTTCCAATTGTTATTCCACACGCACTATTTAGTTCTTGCGCTGTTAAAAATCTTGCTGCATATCCACTATAACTATAATTTGTTGGTAATGTTCCTCCACTTGTACTTGTTGTTCCTGTTTCTGTTAATATCTGTCTTGTTTCATTCTTTAATGTAACATTACTCCACTGACTTGTTGTTGGTAATTGTGTAATTAATGTTCTAGGTCCATTATAGTTTGTATTTGATGAATCATATGCATATTTATTCTTATTACATGATACTCCACTTGTTACATTATTATAATATATTAATACTGCTGTACTATCATCAAATTCTTTTGCAGAAGTATCAAAATAATCACTTACATAATAGAATCTTTCAGTAAGTTCATCAAATTCTCCATCTCCATTTACATCACATGTAAATGCATCTCCACTTGTTAGTGTTCCACTTGTTCCACAAGATCCATATGTTATTGTACTTGTTCCTTTTGAACCGCTTGTCGTATATCCTGCGCCTGAACAATAATAAGTCCCACTAGTTTGCGAACATGTCTCTTCATGTAGTTTTACTGCTCTTTTACAAACTATTCCATCGCCTACTGTTATATTTTCATTCGCTGAGCATGTTGTTTCAGATAAACTTGTTATATTCTCATTATCTGGATGTACTTTTAATTCTTCCCATTTAGCATAATAAGTAACATTTCCTGTTGGTATTGTAGAACTTGTTACTTTTGTTTCATATGTATTCTCTTCATACCATCCTTCTAATATGTATCCATTTCGTGTAGATGTTGGTAATGTTCCTATAGAATTACCTTGTTCTACTTCTATATCATTTACTGCTGAGCCTTCACCAGCATCAAATGATATAGTATATGTTGGATTTTTGTATCGTGCATATATTGTTATATTAGAGTTTGGTGTATATGAGCTTGTTACTTTTACTCCACCTGTAAGTTCTGTATACCATCCATCAAATGTCTTATTTGTTGGAGGAGTTGGTTCTGGAAGTGTTCCAACTGAATCACCATTATTTACTGTTATTGATGTTGGATTAACACTTCCTCCATTTGCATTTAATGTTACTGTGTATGTTGTTGGTTCTACTGTTACATTAATTGTTCTTGTTTTACCTGAAGTGGAACCAGTTATTGTTATTGTAGTTGTTCCTACACTAGTACCTGTTACTTTACCAGTTGAATCTACTGTAGCAATATTTGTATCATTTGATGAAAAAGTATATTCTTCTTCTACATTAGATACTGTTATTGTTTGATTAGAACCATTTATTATAGATATACTTGATGGTGAAATTGTCGCTCCTGATATATCATTATAATATCTAGCATATATAGTCATATTATTATTAGGGACATATGTACTAGTTACCTCTATTCCTCCAGTTAGTTCTGTATACCATCCATCAAATGTCTTATTTGTTGGAGGAGTTGGTGTTGGAAGTGTACCAATTTGATCACCAATATTAATTGTTTTTGATGTTGGAGATACACTTCCTCCATTAGCATTATAAGTCACTTTATATTTATCAGTACTACTACTTTCTTGATATGTACCAAGTTTTATATAAATATCTTTAAGTGTTGTATTTACTAGGTATCTCTGTGCTGCGGTTGCAGATGCATTTGTTGGTGCTGCTCCAAACCATACACTTAAATTAAATTCTGGATTGAATTGTGATAAATCATTTACTTTAACTTTTTCTTCATCATTTATACTATAGAATATTTCTTGAACACCCGTATCTTCATTTGTTATTCTATATATTTTAACTGTTTCAACTCCGCTATCACTCATATATTTTATTTCATTTGCTGATGAAGATTTTCTTGATGATAGATCAAATTGTGAATAACCATTTCTTTTTCTAAATACTAAACCTGGGTAATTACTACCTTCAAGTTTTGTATTCATAAATGTTGCTTGACCTGTTTGCTCTGATGGATTATAGCTAACAATTGTAAATCCTATTTCATAGTCTTTATCATGATTTTCTGAATTATATAAATTAATTCCTGTATCTATATATTTATTTGTACCATTTGCGTATGAACAATTATCACCAGTTAATACTCCATTTGAACCGTTAAATGTACATTCTCCTGGTTCACTAAATACTTCTGGGAATGAATCTTCCTCAAATTTAGCATATATAACAGTATCGCTAGTTATTAATGCGTTTTCAAAATCAAATAATGTATCGTAATTTTTATTTGTATACCAATTGATAAATATATAATTAGTCTTTGTTGGATCTGTTGTTGGTCTTGTTACTTTTTCTCCATAAGAAACCATTTGACTATCAATTGATGAACCTCCATCTGTATTAAATGTAACTGAAAGTTTATTTATATAACGTGCATATATTGTTACATCACTATTAATAACATAATCACTTGTTACTTTTATGCCATCATATAAATCAGTATACCATCCAACAAAATCTTTGTTTTCTGGAGGTGTTGGAATAGGTAAATCTCCTATAGGATCACCTTTTTTTATTTCTTTTGATGATGGTTTTATAACAGATCCATTTCCATTATATTTAAGAGTATATGTGTTTTTTTCACCTAATGCAATTTTATTTTTTGGAACATCTATAACAGGTCTTACAGCATTACTACCATTATTACCCACAACACTTCTATGTGTAGTACGTGCATATACTTGAATATACCACGCTGCATATGTTTCATTGGAATATAATGTCTCAAGCCAAAGTCCAAAACTAAATAACGAATTATTTGCATATTCTGTATTTTCAAAAAGATAACTACAATAATCTAGACTTCCTCTTTCATAGTTCAAAGAAGAACTTATATAACATCCATTAACTAACTCTTGAGCTGTTAAAAACCTTGTAGAATAATTCTCCATATTAAACACAGGAAGATTTTTGTTACTAATTTTTGTTGTTCCTCTCTCTGTTAACAATTGTCTTTGTGTATTTTTTAATGATACATTTTCCCATTGACTTGTTGTTGGTAATTGTTTAATTATAGTTAATGGTCCATACCAACTGCATCCATTAGTATCTCCACACGTTTCACCTATTTCTTCAATATCTTCATTGTGAGAATATGAATACTTACTTTTATTGCATGTTATACCATTTGATACATTATTATAGTAGATTAATGTTGCTGTATCAGATTCAAATTCTTTAGTATTTGGATTATAATAATCACTTACATAATAGAATCTTTCTGTTAATTCATCAAAATCACCATCACCATTAACATCACAAGTAAGAGCATCACCACTGTATAAAGTTCCACTTGTTCCACAAGAACCATATGTCATTAAATCCCCATATGAATAACCAGCACCTTCACAATAATTAGAAAAACCATAAGTATTTGTTTGTTCACATGTTTCTTGGTGTAATTTAATAGCTCTTTTACATACAATTCCATCACCTACGGTAATATTTTCATTTTCAGTACATGTATTATCAGACAATTTAGTAATATTTATGTTTTCTTCACATATAGCCAAAGATTTAGCAAAATGTGCATATATAACAGTGTCACTTATTATTGATGTATTAAAATCAAATTTAGTTTTATATGTATCAGATGTATACCAATTATCGAATGTATAACCTTCTTTTGTTGGATCTGTTGTTGGTCTTGTTATTTTTGTTCCATAGTCAATTGTTTGACTAGCTATTTCTGATCCTCCATCAGTATTAAATGTTACTGTTACTTGATCACCATTATATATTGGACCTATTTCTATATCTTCTGTTCCTACTGTTATTGTTATTGAATTATCAGTTTCATCATTTGACCATTTAGTAAATGTTTTACCTTCTATTGTCTTTGCTGTTAATGTGATTTCTTGCCCATAGTAATATTCCCCTGATAAATCACCTTCTACTATATTTTCTGGATTATTTATAGTTACTGTTTGTGTATTTCTTGTATAGTAATATTTAACTACTGTATGTCCATCTCCACCTATTGTTGTACTTTGTGTTGCTGGACTTGTAAATCCTTCATATGTATTTACTGCTGGTATTATTGGACTATCTGTTTCTCCTGATAAGCTTTGTGTCTCTGCTAGTTCATAGTCATCTACTGCAAATTTCATTTTATAGTGTTCTACTGTATATGGTGTATTTGTCTTTGCAGTATATATTGGTGTTAAGTTTGTTGTTCCTGTTAATTCAAATGTTCTTTCATAATCTGTTTCTGCATCATCCCATGTAAATCCATATCCTTCTCTTTCCAATGCTTTTACTGTTATTGATGTTTCATATGGATATGTATCATTTGGTGTACTTACAGACTCATCTATATATGTTCTATCTGTTATACTAAATGAATATGTTTCTCTTTCATATGTATATGTTATTTCTGCACTTCCATCTGCTTCTATTGTTACATTTTGTACTGTTGGTGTAACAAATCCTGTTCTTGTCTTTCTTGGTGCTGGTACTGTTGATCCTGTTGTTCCATGTTCTATTACTTCTTCAGTATCATATTCACCATTTAATTTTGCAAATTTATGTATTACTGTATATTTTGTATCATCTTTTGCTAAATAATGTGCTTTATAACTTCTATCTCCCTTTGAACCATGGTCTATTGTTACTTCTGTTGTTTGTCCATCTATTCCTGTTCCTGACCATCCTGCAAATATATATCCTCTCTTTTCTGGATTATTTAATGATATACTTTGACTTTCTATTGTATATGTTTCTGGATTACTTTTTCCACTTGGTAAACTACCATCATCTAAATCATAAGATATATTATATGTTACTAAATTATAACTTGCGATTACACTAATCTCTTTTGTTATTACTGTATCCTTTGTTACTTCATTTCCTTTTTCATCTACCCATTTATCAAATGTATATCCGTCTTTACTTGGATCAGCTGGTAAATCGCCAATCTTTTGTCCATATGTTACTTCTTTAACAATTGGTTCTGAACCATTACCTGGAGAAATTGTTATGTTATATTTCTCAAATTCACCCTTAACTACTATATCTTTGAATTTTATATTTATTTCATATTTCTCTTTTGCGATTGCTGCTAATGGTAATAGTATGATTGCTAGTACAACTAATAATCTTCCTATTTTTATTTTAAATAGTTTTTTATTCATAGCTATTAATAATAAACCTGTTAATGCAATTATTAATAATACTATATAATGTAATATATTGTCACCTGTAGTTGGATTTATTATTATTTCTTCTGAGTCTCCATCTTCACTTATAAAACTTATTTTTATAGTTAAATCATTTATATCTACTTTATCTTGGTTAATTAACTTGTTTTTATATGTTAGTTTTAGTGTTACCTTACTTGTTTCTCCTTTAGAGATATAGTCTTTGCTGAAGGTATAGTCTATTTTTATATTATTATTTGTATTATTATCTTTGATTGATTCAATCTTATATTTTTCATTTTCATTATTTTTTACTTCAAGCTCAAAAGTAACAAAGTCATCAACCTTGTTAAATGTTACATTACTTGTTATTTCATCATTTGTTATTACTGGATCCGCAACTGATATTGTACCTGATTTATCTTTTATAGATACATCTGTTACTTTTATATCCTTTCCTAATGCTTTTACATTTGTTATACCAAATATTGATATAATCATTATTAAAAATAATAATACTTTTTTACTACTTTTCATACTACCATATCTCCTATATTATATACTATTTATAGTATACCATTTTTTTTATATTTTTAAAAGAATTATTATATAAATAAAAAAAGATGATAAAATACCATCATTTCTTTTATTCATTAATTAGTACCATTCTTTTTCTTTTGTGCACTATAATATGCAATACCAGCGGCAATCATACAAATTACTAGTTCAATTAGATTTTTTGTAGAAAAAAATGTATCAACAAATGACTCTTTTTTTACTAAACAAATAATGTAATCTAATACACACCAAATTATTGCTCCTAGTAAACAGCTTAGAATAGTTTTAACAATTAATTTGTTTTTCATGTTTCCTCCTTTCAGTATATTTATTTATCAACATCAACTGATAAATTTTTATATTTATTTAATACTTTTCTAATTTTTATAATGCTAATTACTATATATATGATTCCAAATAAAATTGTAACAACAAGTAGAATACTACCAATTGTTTCAGCATTTATATTTTTAGATGTACTAGCAAAATACTCAACAAGACTTATTGAAGCATCCCAGCATCCATGCATTAAGAAAATAATAAATGTTGCTAATATAAATTCTTTTTTAGCTTTTTTTGTATTTCCTTCATTTTTAGCTTTTTTATATTTATAAAAATGTCTTCCTTGATTCATTTGCCATATAATATGCATTGGAAAAATAATTCCAAGAATAATTGCCATAGCATTACCTGTAAAAACTTTTTCAATAATTCCATATGCTAGACCTACCATACCAGCTCCTAACATATATTCTTTTTCATTACTAAAATGGTATTCTTTATTTGCTCGCATAAACCCAAAAAATTTAAAAAATTCTTCTAGCAATGCAGCTCTAAAGAAAGAAGCTATCAATTCTTTTAATAATCCTTCTTTAATACCAATAAGCCTATTTATTATAACATCCCCTATTAGCATATCCCATATTATTTCTGTAATAATAATTGGAATAGTAGCACATATAATTCCATATAAAAAAAATATTCTTCTATAGTCTTTTGACTTTAATGTCTTTTCCATATTCTTTATCTCCAATTCATATTACATACTGAACCATCATTTTCTTTTAAACATTTTTGATGAATATCATTTAAATCATCTACTTTTTCATATATAAAGATTCTTTCTAATCTTCTTATAAATTATATCATATTTTTTTATAACGTCATAACAAGAATTTTCATCCATTCTGTATATCTTAATATTCCGAATATTACATATTTAACATTGTTTGATAAAACTCTGGACTAATAGAAGTCATTAATATCATAACAACACTAGCCATTTCTATAAGTGTATGTCCTATCATAATAGGTACTGGATTTTTATGTTTACGATAATACCAACATAAAATTATAGTTAATGGTAAGAAAGATAAAAATCTATATATTATAAATTTTCCATCAAATAATGTAGGAATAAATGAATGTTGTAATGCATAAAAGAATGCTGGTATTAATATAGCCATATATTTATTTTTGAAACTATTAACCCCACATCCTAAATATAATCCATCTTCTGCAAATGAAACTGTTAATGGTAAAACTATAAAATTAATTATTGCTAATACTAATGGTATTGGTGCTATCATCATAGGAGCAGCATATGGAAATTTCCCATAGCAAATAAATCCTGATAAATACATTCCAAAAGTTCCTACAAATAAAACTACTAAAGATATAATTATGACTTGTTTTATTTTTGTTTTTCCTTTTTCATAATTAATTAACTTGGAATAACTAATATTCATTTTCTTTGAAATAAATACTAATAATAGAATTGTTATAATATTAACAATAGTCGCTATTATACTCCACCAGTTACTAATATCACTTATATTTTTATTAACAATTATTGAACCAATAACAAATATTAATATAAATAATATTGATCTAATTGGCAATAAATACTTTAGTTTACTAATACTATCAACTCCTATAATTAATTATAACATAAAAAAACGAATTTTCATCCGTTCTATATATATCTTAATCTTCCAATTATTTATTATCACTAACCATTCTTTTCTTAAATACAATAATTGATAATAATAAAACTGCTATAAAATAAATTAAAAATACTATTATATGAATAAGAGTTAAATTACTAAAATCATTATGCAATGTTCCTTGAATTATATTTAGACATGCTTCAAATGGTAATGATTTGCAAATAATTTCAAATACTCCACCTATTACTTCTTTAGGAAAATACATACCACTAGTAAAGCATACCAATTGAACAATGATACTTCCTAAACCACCAGTCCCTTTTTCACTAACTAAACTACCTATTAATATTCCAATTGATATAAAGAATATAGAAATAATCATAGATACTAATATAGTTGGTATTATACTCATGCTAAATTCTAATCCCAAAATAATAGCAGTTAAAAAGAATAAAATATTTTGAATTAATACTATTGGTAACAACGATATTATATATCCTAAAATATAATCACTTGATTTCATTGGAGAAGTTCCAAGTCTAATTAAAAATGAAGAGGTTCTATCCTTTGCAATTAATGTAGCACTAAATAAAGTAATAAATGAAAATCCAAATAGAATAATTGATGGTGTTAAATTTTCTAACCTGTAATTTTCTGCTGGAATATCAAATTGTTGAAATATAAATAACAAGAATAATGGTAAAGCAATTTCAAATACTAAACTTAAAGGATCTCTAATTAATTCCTTAAAGTTTCTTTTAGCAAAATTAATCATTCTCATTATAACTCACCTCCAGTTGCAATTGATACAAAAGCATCTTCAAAGTTTTTAGTTTTAGTCTTTTTGATTAATTCTTTAGAGGTTCCAACTTCAACGATATTACCATTTGCCATTATACCAATTCTATCTGATAAACTTTCTGCTTCCTCCATATAATGAGTTGTTAAAATAATTGTTATTTTTCCTTTTAATGAATTAATAACTTTCCATAACTCTTTTCTTGCAATAACATCTAAACCAAGTGTAGGTTCATCTAAAAATAATATTTTAGGATCATTAATTAAGCTTATTGCAATAGATACTTTTCTTTGCCATCCACCAGATAAAGTTTTTGCTCTTTTGTTTAATACTTCATCTAATTTAAATAATTTGATTAGTTCATTTATTTTTTTATCTTTATCTTTTATCTGATAAACTCCAGCCATAAATTCTAAGTTTTCTTTTACGGTTAGATTTGGAGCAATAGCAGTTTCTTGTGGTGAAACATTTAATATTTCTTTTATTTCAAATACATCTTTTTTCATATCCATATCAAGGATTTTAATACTTCCAGAAGTTGGTAATATTAATCCTGATAACATTTTAATTGTTGTAGTTTTTCCAGCACCATTAGTTCCTAAAAGCGCAAATAATTCACCTTGTTTAATATTTAAATCTATTCCATTTACTGCAATTTTATCTTTAAACTTTTTAGTTAAATTCTTTGTTTCAATAGAATACATATTATTTATTATCTGGCATTATTTTATCCATAGTATCTTCTAATACTTCAGATTTAACAATAGCCATTCCTTTCTTTTTATCACATAAAACTACAACAGTATCTCCAGGTTTAATATCAAACATATCTCTTGCTTCTTTAGGAATTACTATTTGTCCTTTTTCACCAACTTTAGCAATACCTACAAATTTGTTTTTCATAATCTGCCTCCAACAAAGTATAACAAATTATACTTTTTATACTTAATTATATACCTGTTTTATACAAAAGTAAAGAATTGCAAGATTACTATTTCACGATGTAATTGTCATCTAAATTATTTTGTCTTTAATGACTTTCTTTTAATAAAAAAATGGAGAGTTAAGCTCTCCTTCAGGGGGAATAAAAGAAATGTAATACTTCCTTATAATTTTTGAGATTTTCTTTATTTTATAACAAAATAACAGATTAATAATTTTAATCTGTTTTAAAAAGCTTTAAATAATTTTACTATTTTGTATTTCTAATTGTATTTCTAGAATCTATATCAAAATACTCCAATATCTTCTAAATTTAGGTTTTTAAATATTTCTTCATTTCCTTTATAACTTAATGGAGATATTGGACTTGGATGATATATAGGAATAACTTTAAATCCATTTATATCGAAAATTTTTCCAACAACATCAGAAAATTTTTTGTATTTAAAGTCGAGTATAGTCTTAGTTGCAGAATCACCTAACGATAATATTACTTTAGGTTTTATTTCTTCTAATTGCATGAATAAGAATTTTTTACAATTATTTCCACACTTATTTAAATATTTTCTATCAATAGGATAACACTTAATAGCTTCTAAAAAGAAAGTATCTTCAATTGTTAGATTAATTAAATTTAATAATTTTTGTAAAACTACACCTGATGGTAATAACTTATGATTTATATCATACCATGCAACTCCACTTTTTCTCCAACCATTATTAGCAGGTGCTTCTCCAAGTATAACAATGTCTTTCTTTTTTCCAAAAGAAACAGTTTTACTACTAGGAAATTTTTCTACCATACTAGAACATGCACTGCAATCATGTATCTTTTCATCTATAAGACTTAATTTGAATTTTAGTTTTAATATTTCATATCTAATTCTAGTATCATCATTTTTTAATATTTCTTCTCTAGTTTTTATAACATGGTTTGAATAATCAATTTTATCATTTTCAAATTGATCAGAAGTAAAATCAATATTTTTGTCATCTATAATGTTAAAGTAATGGCTAATATTATTAACTTTAATCATGCATATATTCCCATCAAAATAATCATTTACTAATAACGCTGCAATGGCACAATGTCCTAATGTTTTATTATTTTCGTTCCATTGATTTATGCATTCTGGATAACAAGTTTCTTTAGAATACAAAGTATTTAAAATTTCTTTTAACCTATCTAAATTCATATTATCACCCACTAGTAGTATTATATCATACTTTTTTTCTTATTTTAGAAATACAAATTTTTCATTTTTTTCATGTATTTACCTCTATTAAAAAAACTTAATATTAAATATTAAGATTTTTTAACGTTTTCGTATATTCTTTATTTTTTGTATTAATCATTTCTTCTATTATTGAAGCTTTTTCTATAGATTTTTCAATATGTTCTTTATCCAAATTCACTTCCAAATCCCAACAAATATTCAATACATAATTTACAAAAAATGCTTTAGTCAATTCATCAACGGAATGATTACATCGTTTACTCATTTTTTCTAGAAGTATATTTAATGTATCTATATTAAAATTAGTATCACCAAGTTCCTTCTGAATAAAGATTGTTTCATCTAGAATCTTAGGTCCTATAAATCCATGCGGATCAATTGCTTTCCAAGTATCACCAGATTTTATAATATTTTCTGAATATAAATCGGAGTGAAGTAAATATCCACAATTACTATTTCGTTCTATTATTTCATATTCACTAATTGCTTTATCAAGTAATTCCTTTATAATTCCATATTTTTTATGATCAGAGTTTGTAACAGTTTTAGATCTCATTAAAATTTCTTTATAAGTTGGTAATCCCTTATATGAATCATCTAATAGAATATTAAATTTATCAGATACTTCTTTAAATATGCCAATTCTTTCATCGATATTTTCAACAGTTGAAAGCGTATAACCAGGCTTTAATCTTTCCAAAATAACTACACCATCATCAATATCTTTAAATAAACATTTACATGCACCCTCACCATTATTTAATATAAGTGCTTCGGATTCTCTTATAGTCATTTCCTTAAATGGAATTTCTATTTTTATTACAATATCACCGTATTCTGGACTTTCCGCAAATAATAGTGTATTGTAAGTTAAATTTTCCATTACTTTAATATTTTTAAGGTTAAATTTCTCAACGTATTTTTCAACAATAAAAGGTATACGATTTAGCCATTCTTCTCCTATGCTAGGAAACATACTAGCAATATTTTTCTTATAACTTTCAGATATTTTTATCATAAAGCACCTACTATTTATTTTCATAATGAGTCATTTTCTTTATTAAAGATTTTGTATTTTCTTTAATATCTCTATCGATAATACCTTTTTCAAATAACAATTCAATTTGCGCAGAATAATTCTCATCAGCTAATATATTTGGGCAAACAAGTGAAATATATAAGAAAATGTGATCAATAAACTTATTTTCAAATTTATCTTTAATTCCCAATTTGTCCCAATCTTCTAAAGTATCTCCAATTACTTTAAATATGTTATCAATTCTATCTTTTTCTACTAATTTACTACAAGTTGAATTTGGATTTTCAATGTTATAAATATAGAAAATATCTGGAATTGCACGTATGTTTTTTGCTCTAGCTAACGTTTTATAAGCAAAAGCTCCATCTTCAAAAAATTTATAATCACCAAATCTAATGTCTTTTAATAAATCCTTCTTATATAATTTACTCCAACATACAACAAATGTATAAAAGTTTTCTCTATCAAAAATTGCATTTAAACAATCTTTATCATATTCTATAACATCTCCAATTGCTTTTGTATCATAATTCCAATAAGTATTTGCTATGAAATTATAATTTAAAATGTCTACATCGTGTTCTTTTGCTTCTTTATATGATTTTTCGAATGTATTCTCATCGATTTTATCATCTGAATCTACAAATGTTATATATTCAACATTAGGCATGTTTTCATATACATAATCAAGCCCTCTATTTCTTGTTATAGATGGTCCAGAATTTTCATCATTTTTAAGATAAATAACTCTAGAATCGTTCTTAGAATACTCTTCAATTATCTTAGAAGAATCATCAGTAGATACATCATCAATACATATTAATGAAATATCCTTGAATTTTTGTGTAAGAACACTTTCAATACTACCCTTTAAAAATTTTCCAGCATTATATACTGGCATAATAACAGCTATTTTAGAATTCATAAATCATTCCCCCTAACAAATTCTACTATATCTATAACTATCTAATCAAACTTTTAGTTTTAATTTCGTTTTTTTTTATCTCTATTTTATCTGTTGCAATCTTATCCGAGAATGTTTCATCATGCTCCACAAATATCATTGTAGGATTATAATTTAAAATTAAATTTTCAATCTGTAGTCTTGAATAAATATCTATATAATTTAACGGTTCATCCCATACATATAAATCAGCCTGTTCAGATAAGCTCTTAGCTAATAATACTTTCTTTTTTTGACCTTCACTATAACTTTCAATATTTCTATCAAATTCTTTTCTATCAAAATCTAATTTTCTTAATATTGACATGAATAATGTGGCATCTATATTATTATCCCTTATAAAATCTTTTAAATTCCCTTTTAAATAAGACGTATCTTGTGAAACATATGAAATTTTTAAATCATTGGGTAAATGCAGTTCCCCATTGTACTTTATTTTTTGACCTAAAAGTAATTTGATTAAACTAGATTTTCCAGAACCATTTTTTCCTTTTAGTTCAATTCTATCTCCCCTATTTACTGAAAAACTAATTCCATCAAATAAATCTCCATCTCCATAATTAACACTAAGATTTGATACTTCCAACAGTTTGTTACTCCTATAAATCGTTGGACTAATTTTTAGTTCTTCCATTGTTTCTATATTTTTTAATAATTTTGATTTTTCTTCTATAGCTTTTTCTTTATGATCACGTGCAACTAAAGATCTTTTCATCATTTTAGCTGCTTTATGTCCAATATAACCTTTATCTGGTGCAATACCTTGTTTAATATTATATTTACTTTTTTCTACTTGATCAGACCAATTTGCTGTTTGTCTAGCAGATTTATCTAATCTAGATATTTCACCTTTTAATTTTTCATTTTGATTTAACTCAAAATTATCTTGTCTTTGCTTATTCTCCCACCATGAACTAAAATTTCCTTTTTGAACCTCAATATTAGTTTTATTAATTGATAAAACATGATCTATGCAATTATCCAAAAAGCGCCTATCATGAGAAACTAATATAAATCCCTTTTTACTATTTAAGTATTCAGCAACAATTTCTCTTGCCTCAATATCTAAGTGATTAGTTGGTTCATCTATAAGTAAAAAGTTATTATCTTTAGAAAATAACAATCCAAGTAAGACTCGTGTTTGTTCTCCTTTACTTAGATTTTCAAATGGTCTTTCTAATATGCTTAAGTCCATTCCTAATTGAGAAACTTCACAATCTAATTTCCAAGTTTCAAAAGATGGCACTATCTCTTCTGCTATTTCATAAGAATTTTTTGATTTATCGTTTATTTCAAATGGAAAATAATCAAAAATTAAATCCGATTTAATTGTTCCTTGATATTCATATTTACCTAGTAATAAATTTAAAAAAGTTGTCTTACCTCTACCATTTCTTCCAATAAATCCTAATTTCCAATTAGAATCTATATTAAATGAAACGTTCTCAAAGATGTTAGTGTATCCACCGTCGTAACCAAATGTAAGATTGCTTACACTTATTGTTGACATGTTATCACCTCTTATTTAGTTTTTTATATTATCATTAAATATTATATTTGTCAATTGCAAAAAAATATAATTAATTGACTTATAAATAGAAATAATAAGTGTCCGCACATTTCATTACCTAAAATGTAAGTTTTTTATATATTTAATAATACATCATTTGAACTCCTATAGTCAAACATTGCTCTTGGATAATTATTTATCCAATTTTCTATTTCTTTTA
>JAFRCK010000037.1 GCA_017404385.1 Bacilli bacterium | reverse complement strand
CTTCTTTTAATAATCTTATTTCTCTTCCATACATATCTATATATGGATATTTTTGGTTTTTCATTTCATTTCCTCCTACTTTTTATTTAAATCTTCATACTCTAAATATAATTCTCTAAAACCATCATCTATTTGAGCATAATATTCGAACTTCTTTTGTTTATCAATTTCAGCAAATTTGCTCTCCATTTCACGTCTAAGTTCTTCCATTCTTTTCTTTCTATCTATTTCAGCAACCCAGTCATCAAGATTAATATCTTTTAAATATCTATATTCATAATCTTCATATTTTTTTAAGTCATCAAATTCTACATCAAGTTCTTCTACAACTCTTCCTATAAAAACTCCACAATCTTTATGTTCTATAATAACAAATTGTCCTGTTTTTAATTGTTTATTAGAAACGACATCTGTATCATTTCTTCCATTGGTTCTTAATAAACCACTTGCGTATTCTACTTCATACGCATAAAATTTGTTTTTCTTTTTCATCTTTTCATCTCCTCCACTCTTTTAATACAATCTTTTATTTTAGTTAAATTATCTTCTAAATTTTTCTCAATATCATATAATTCTCCTAAAATTGTATTTTGACTTTCTGGTTCATCAACCTCTTTAACTGTATACTGAGTAGGTTTATTACCTCTAAATCTACTAGGACTCCAAGCCTTGCTATCAATAATATAATTTTCAATAGTACCTTTTTTATCAACTTCTACTTCTCTAACCCAATAGGCGTAACCAGTAGCATTACTGATTACCCTAAAAGGTTTTTCTAATCTATAAATAATTTCCATTATTTTAATAAATCATTAATATTTAAGATACTATTACTTCCACTGACTTTTGGTAATTCTCCATTCCATTTATCAATGAATTTTTCTTTAATTATATTATCAGTTAATGTTTGTTGTTTCATTTCATTAGCCTTCTTTTCAGCCTCTGCTTTAACAATCTTCTTTTCTGCTTCAATTTTTTCTTTTTCAAGTTCTTGTTTAGCAGTTAAAACTTTTTGTTCTGCTACTTGTTTTTCTTCTATTGCTTTATTAAATTCTGCACTAAAATTAAAATTAGTAATATTAAAGTTGTCAATAGTTAATCCATATTTTTCAACTTTACTTTGTAATGTTTCCATACATTTTTTACTAACTTCACTTCTATTAGTAATTAATTCTTCTGCAGTATATTGACTTGTAACGGCTTTAATGCTTTCTTGAATTGCTGGTTGTAAAACTACTTCATCATAATTAGTTCCAACATTTCTATAAAGTTCTGTTGCTTTTGTTCCGTCAACTCTATAATTAACGGCTAATTTCATATTTACATCTTGTAAATCTTTACTTGCACTTGAAGTTTCAACTTCTACCTTTTGTACTTGAATATTCATTTTAACTATTTTTTCAATTAAAGGTATTTTAAAGTTTACACCTTCATTCATTTGTGTACTAACAACTTTTCCAAATCTAACTCTAATACCAACTTGTCCACTGTTGATAGTTCTAAAACTACCAAAAACTAATATTAATGCTATTATAATTCCTATAGCACCTATCACTATTTTTTTAACTAATTTCTTTTGTTCTTTTGTTAATTGTTCACTATTATCATAAAAATTCATATTATTACATCTTCTTTCTATTAATCTCTTCCAAATTGTATATCTTGTCCGTTTTGTAAAACTTCTGCAAGATAATCTCTTTCATAATCAACTAATTCTTCCAAAACTTCATCAAGTCTATGGTTCCAACTTTGTAATTGATGATTAATCTCTACAATATCTTCTAATTCTCCATCATATTTTTCAGGAAATACAATTTCTTTATTATAATTTTCTTTAACAAATCTCTCAATTCTTTTAAAGTCCCAATTATCTTTAATTTCTTCAATTAAAGCCTCATAGCTAGGAGCATTCCACTTATACCAACTTGCAATATGTGATACTAAATAAGACACTTTTTCTTCTAATGTTGTTAAAGTTTCTTCCTCATCAAACCATTTTATTTTTAAATATTTTCCAGGAGATACATAATTTTTTCCCAATGGTCTGCCTAGCGTTAATGCGTGTGTACTACTAGAATTTGTTTCAAAAACATCTTTCCTTATCTTTTTCATTATATCACCTCTTTTAATCTTTCTAATACATCTTGTGAAGTATGTCCATCAAATTCATATTTTGATTTATCATATTCTGGAATTTGGAATAAGTCCCAATCTTTCATTTCATAGTGATTACTGATTTGTCCACTAGGTAAGATTGCCACAACTATAAACCAATTTCCATCAAAACACTTTTCTCCATCAAAATGTTTTTTAGATTTATAGACCTCATACTTTCCATTTTTAGCCCATTCATTAAATAAGAGAGCATTATAAACTTTTCTAAAATCATAAAGTTCTTCAAAAGTATGATAGCCATCACTCATTTTTTCTATATCTTTAATTATGCAATCATTATAAATCATAACTTTCTCTGTTGTAACATTATTATAGCAATATAAATGATGTCCGTCATTACCATAATCTCTTTCTAATATAAAGTCTAAATAATCTGCGTGTCTTAAATCATCTATGTTTATCACATTCGCACCTCCTATCTTATGAATAAAATACTATCATATTTTCGGTGAAAAGTCAAGATTATTTTCGGTAATTTAGGATTATTTTAACCTTTGTATCAAGAGTGATGTTATCTTGACAAAATAACCCAAGCCCATCTCCATTTCTATAATATTCACATAATGGTTCATCTCCCATATAATCGCTCCAACCATATCTATATAATGAATTGTTGTATCTAATCATTTGTGGAGCTTCATCATTATGTATCATTGTTAATAATTCATAAATTGTTATTTCTTTATTCATTATGGCTCAACCTCAAATCTAATTCTAAATTTCTTTCTCTTAAATCTTTAACTTGTTTTTTAGTTTCATATAATTCTTCTTTTAATTGTGTATTTATTTTTTTAGTATTGTAATTATCATAAAGCATTATAGAGCATAAACAAAAAGCTAAAAGAGAAAGAAGGATAAGCACTAAAACTTCACTATGTTCCATCAACTTCTTCATTTTCTTTCCCCTCTTCCTCTATTTTTTCTTTTATCTCTTCAAATGTTTCATAATAATTATTTTTATATACAAAACCATTTTCTAATTTTTGAATATTTTTATTTAAATATTTAATTATCTCTTCATCAATTTTTTTATGTACTTCTTCTTTAAATTCATCATATCTATCTGCACAGCATTCTAAACCATCAGTAAAAACTTCAACATAATTATCTTCCGTTATTCTAACGCCATAAAAAGTACCTTTATATTCTAAATAGAAATTTATTTTATCTTTCTTTTCATTAATTGAAAATTCATAATAAATGTCGTTATAAGATTTTTCGTAATACTTTTCCATTGCTTCTTTAATTAATTGGTCTACTTCATTTTTCTTTCCATCATCTAACAAATTGTATAAATCATCAAACTCAAGAACTTTCAAATGTTTAGTTTCATATTGCGTTTCTACTTTAGCCTCATAATAACTCCAAGCAGATTCAATTTCAACTTCAACTGGAGTATATTCACAAAATTGCCATTCCCAACCATTTGAGTAGTAGCCGTATTTGTCGTCTATTAAATATAATTCATTTTTAATCCAACTACCTTTAATTGTTCCTTGTTTAAATAATTTTGAAATAGCACTAATTTTTTGTTTTAGCGTAAAATCATTAACAAAACCCCACGAATGTATATTATTTACTCTTGTTTTATCATCATTATCAAAATGAATATCTTGTTTATTTCCATTTGTAAATTCATATTTTAAAGTTAATCCCATATTTACACCTCTCTACCAAACTAATTTTGCGTCAAAATCGTGGGTGTTTTCATTAAGTTCATTTAATATTAAATGTTTTCCTTTTACATCTTCAATTTTAACTAAATAACCAACACACAAATTGCTAATAATAACATCATTTTTAAACCAATCTGCAATATCTTCATATCTAGCACCAATAAATTGTACGTGTTCGCTTTCATAGGGTTTCCATCTTCTGTCTGCGTTCCATAAATCTATTCCAATATAATCAATTCCAGCATTTTCAAAAATGTAAGCATACTGGTTCATATTACTGCCAATATCAACAACTCGTTTTGGTATTTCATCAAGTTCCAACACTTTTTGTAAAAACTTTTCATAAGTATCAAATAAATCATAACTCTCTAATTTACAATAATCATATTCTGCGTCTTTAGGGTCATTAATTTTATCTAAATACTTAAACATTTCTCTAATATTATTTATTTTCCCCACGATTTTCACCTTTCCATTTAATCAGTATTTAATATCTTCTTTATCTAACCAAGAATAAAAGTCTTCTAAATCTTTTTTATTTTCTATTCTAAATGATTTATCTTTTCCACTATGTCTAGTTTTTATATAAAATATAATTCCGTCCCTCGTATCTAATGTAAACCATAATCTAAAATCTAAATATTTAGGCATTTTACGATTT
>JAFRCK010000036.1 GCA_017404385.1 Bacilli bacterium | reverse complement strand
TCTTTTCAAAAACAAATTATTTTTTAAAACATTTAAATTGTAAAATATAATGGAGGAAAAATAGTTGAAAAATTATTATGAAATATTAGAAGTAAATAAAAAAGCTTCTACTGAAGTAATAGAAAAAGCATATAAAACACTTGTAAAAAAATATCATCCAGACTTACAAAATACACCACAAGGAAAATTAAATAGTGAAGCTAAAATAAAAGAAATAAATGAAGCTTATGAAATTTTAAGAAATAACGAAAAACGTGCCGAATATGATACAACTCTTGCGGATGCAGAAGCTTTAGAAAAAGAAAGGATAATTCAAGAGCAATTAGAACGTGAATTAAGAAATCAAAATGTAAATAACTCAAATTCTAATAATAACAATAATGTTGATAAACAGTTTCAGCAAGACTATGAAGATGCAATAAATAAAGCTTATCATGATGCATATATACAAGATATGAAAAATAGGGGCTATAAAATAAGATATAAAAAAACTTGGAATGAACGCTTACGTTCTTTAATAGCTTTATTAATTACAATAGGAATTATTTTACTAATATTACAAATTCCATTTGTAAAAGATTATTTTAATTCATTATATAGAGATAATGAAGTTATTCGAAATATTGTAGATTTTTTTGCAGGTTGGTTTAAATAAATAAAAATCGGTCAATTGGTTCCGGGTTTCAATTGACCGATTTTTTTTATTCAATATTAAATGACATTGTACATGTTCCATCATCATTAATTTTAACAATAAATGTTTTTGAAATCACATTGGTTTTACTATTTTCAATATATGTTGTATAATTTTGAATATTCGCTTCTATTGTATACACTCCACCTTGTTCTTTAAAATTACTCAAATCGGCTTTATTAATTGCAAAAAATGTTTTTTGTACATAATTAATAAAACTATTAATATTTCCAAACTTATTATTTCTAAAAGTTTCATCTAACATATCATACGCTGAAGTGTAATCAGAATAATTTATCATATCCAAGAATTTGGTAACATTTAAAGCAATTTTATCTGATGTTTTTGTTGTATTTAATTTTTTAGAAAATTCTTCTATATCAACTGTATAGTAATCTAGAATTACAGTATAATCTGTTGGAGAAATTTTATTAAAAATATAATAACTTCCATAATTGTCTAAGCAAATTACCTGCTTTGAATTATCCAACAAATTTATTTTATATTTATTTATTAATGAATTTCTTATTTTATTATTTTGTTCCTTAACAAAGCTTTCAAAATCGCCATATGTTGGAAATCTTTTTTTCTGATAATCTTTATCTAATAAATCATATGCCCCTTTTGTGTCACTTAATAACCTTATTTTATAATCATTTAATAATTGCTCAGTTAAATATTGATTGTCTAGAATATTCAAAAACTCGAATCCATTATTAGAATTTTTTTCTATATAATCTTTACTAATTAAGTCAGTTTTTATATTACTAGCGGTTGTATAATTATATTTTTCAAAATAATTATTTAAAAATAAAGAAAATGTATTATTTTTTCTATCAACTTTAACAATAAAATTGTTTAATTTACTATTTGTATTATTTAATTCTTTACCTAAGACAACATAAATTGCAATTTCATCATTCAAATCATATACATACATATCATTTATAATATAATTAATATTATAATTATAAGAAATAATATTTTTTAAATTATTTTCATTAATATTAAATTCTTGAATATATTGTTTTTCTAATAGATTAATAATACTCTTTGTGTTTTCTTGTTCAAAACTTTTTATATATTTATAATAATTATTAATACAATCTCTTATTGAATAGTACTCTTCATCTATTTGAACTCTATTTTGTATTCTTCCTTCAACTCCAATTGTATAATCAGGATCATAATCAGGATTATAATCTTTATCTTCAACTATTTTCTTGTTGTTTATAAATAATATAATAAATAAAATAACAATTATTACAAAAACTATAGCCATAATTATCAATATTTTTTTAGTTATATTACTATCCATAACTCTTTGCTCCTCTTTATAATGGTTCATCTAAATAAATATATCCTTGTGGTAATTCTCCCCACAGCTTTCCATCCCAATCAAGTGCATAATAATGCTGTCCACCCCAATTATATCCTATACCATTCCATCGTTCGCCACTACTGCAATGACTTATATATATTTTTTTATTTATAGGATCAACTGCTTCTACATATGTAATGTGTCCATACTCTCCCATATTAGAACCAGCTTTATATCCTAACAATGAATTAGCTTTTGGTTCTTTTCCATATTTAAACCATCCTCCATTAATATTATTTTGCCAATAATCTCCACCATTTCCAGTAATTGTAGGATATTCTTTATATTTTGTACCAAACTTACTTAAATACGTACTTGCTCTTGCATTAGCCCACCAAGTACATTGTAAATAAGACAATCCATTGTAGCTAAAGAATTTATAACTTCTAGTATTATTAATAATTTTTGTTTCTTCATTTTCTAGCTGTTTTATTTTATCTAAATTAACACTACCATCACTATTATATAAATATATATCAAATGTACATTGTGTGTTAACATTTACATTACGATATTTGCTTAAATCCATTTCTTTTCCTGCTATAGGGTCTGTATATTTTCCATTATGAAAAACATCCCATAACTGATCACACCAGTCTTTCATATTAGCAATATTAAATGCTTTGTAATTCTGTCTTAATGATTCTGTGTTACCATATTGTTT
>JAFRCK010000035.1 GCA_017404385.1 Bacilli bacterium | reverse complement strand
TTTTATAACATTTTTAATATTCAATTGTAATGCCATTTTAATATATGCACTTTTCTTTGATAAATAATAACCATTTTTATATGTCATTAATCTATCCATTAATTCTTCATCTGTTTCAGGTGGATTATCAAATTCTAATGATTTAATTATAAACTTTTCTACTTCATTTAATTTATCATATGAGGCTTTTACTTTTTTTAAAAGAATCATGCACATTTCTATAGATTTATCATAGTTTTTTCTATCTAATGTAATTATGCCAGTATTTGTTTTTGAAAAATATGAGTAATTAGTTGCAAAATCATAGGTCATTGTATAATCTTTAACATTTTCGTCAATAAAAATTTTAAATTCCAAGTCTTCAGTTATTTCATATTTCAATGCCTCTTGATACATAGCATGAACTAACATATTTGTAGATAATATATCTACTATTTCAGCAAAATCATTTTTTAGTTCAATATAATCATATTGTTCAATTATTTTGTTAGATAATGTTCCTTTATTATCTAGTAATTCAGCTTGTAATTTACCATCCTTTACTTTAATCATTTTACCACCCTTACTTCTAAATACTACAAAAAAAGGTGTCAATAGTATTAAAGTGTTTAAATACTACCGACACCTCTAAATAATTCATTATAAAGATTTATTAATTTCGATTGTTTTTTCATAGCTGTACCTCCATTTCTAGAGAATACCTCTTTCATTGGTTATATATATTATCACTTTTTAAAAATTTGTCAATTCCTTATTTAGGGAATGACTAATCTTGATATTCTATATCTTGTACAGGTGGAATATCTAAAGTATTAGCATAATCTTCAAATTTATTAACTGTTTCAGTTTCCATTTTATTTGTTACTCTAACATATATATTATATGTAGTCATTATAGTTGAATGTCCTAATCTTTTAGATACTGCTTTTATATCAGCGCCTTGTTCTATTAATCTAGTTGCATGAGTATCTCTAAAATCATGAAATCTACAAGGTATTCCAAGTTCATAATTAATAACTTTAAATGCATGTCTTGGTGATTCAGTTCCTCTAAAATCTCCATTAGCTCTTACAAATACTAATTTAGCTTCAGGTAGATCTACTTTTATTTCAGCCTTAGCATCAACTATTTTTATTTCAGGTCTATTTGTGTATTCATTCATTATTCTTTTTTCATAATGTTTTAGATAAGATTCTCCATAGTATTCTTTATTTTCTTCTTGAAGTTTCTTATATTCTTTTAATGCTTTGACTAATGTATCTCCTATAGATATTGTTCTTTGACTTTGAGGATTTTTACAAGTACCATAACTCCATACTTCAACAGAGTGTCCTTTACTTATACAATATCTTTTAGGTAGTCCATACTTATTCTTTTTAATAATATTTTTATTAACAGTTATAGTCTTTTTTTCAAAATTAATATTATCCCAAGTTAATCCATATACTTCTGATACTCTCATTCCTGTGTAATATGCTGTTAGAAATGAATAATAAATATAAGGAACATCTTTAAATCTATCTAATATCTTTTCTATTTCTTCCTGAGTAAATATATGTGCTGGATCTCCACATACTACTTCATATCTTGGAATATGTACTTTTTCAGCAGGATTTTCATTTATAAAATTAACTGAATAACATGCATATCTCAACGAACCTTTTACTACTTTCATAATGTTTTTTAAATACCATTTAGATAAATTCTTTTCTACAAATATCTTATTAATAAACTCTTGTAACATTTGAGAATCAATTTGCCATAGAGCATATCTTCCTAACATAGGTTTTAAATAAAGTTTAATAATATTTAAGTATGTGACAATAGTTGAATATTTAAGATTAAAGTTGCAATAAGTATCAATCCAGTAATCTAAATAATCTGAATATGACATATCCTTATTTTTTCTTACTCTGCCTATCTTATAATATTCTGTATAATCTAATGCACCTTGATTTAATGCATCCTGTCTTGTTGGAAATCCTGATTTAGATATCCATTTTCTTGTGCCATCAACTGAAGCTGTTTCAAATCGGTATTCATATACCTTTCCACGTTTTCTTACGCTTACCATTTTTATACTCTCCTTTTCTAAAATTGGT
>JAFRCK010000034.1 GCA_017404385.1 Bacilli bacterium | reverse complement strand
CCCATATAAGCCAAGAATATGTCCACGCATCAAATATAATACTTATTGATAAATATACAATAGCCACTATAATTGCTATTACCCAATTCATTATCTTTTTCTTATCCATTTAGATTCCTCCTATTAAACAAATTACTATTTATCTGTCTATTTAATTATACCACATTTTCAGTCATATTTTTTATTGACTTACTAATCGTAACATTACTATGTTCAGAACAATGAAAAAGATTAGAAATTTTCTTTCTAATCTATATCGTAATATCTTAATCTTCCGATTGTTTTAATCTTCGTAATTGGGTTTAGCACATTGATATAAATCAACATCTATAGATTTTAGTAATTCTTTTAGATATTTATTATCGCTATCAGTTATAAACTCATGCCCTTTACCAGAATGAATCATAAACTCTGGTAGAGCATCATTTGTATATTGACGAATATTTCCATCCTCACTATGTCTTATTATTTCTATAACATCATAATTATATTCACCATCAACTGATTTTACATATTGTAACATAGCATTACAATATTGAGATTTACAACCTTTATATTCAGTATATAATTTATATCTATTGTTTTTATATATACTTAATAAAACAGGAATATTACATTTTCCTTCTTTATATTCTACAGAAAATATTAAATCATCATAAACCAAATCATCTATTGTTATTTTACTCATATCCAGGTTCAAATAATCATAATATATGCTTTTTCTTTGTTCAACTTCATTAAATAATTTATTAATGTTTTTCTCGTTATCGAAGTTTAAAACTTGATACTCTATTATACCTGGAAACATTTCTTTAATTGAAGGAACATACTGATTACCATCTTTTGGATATACTATATCTTGTAATTTATTATTTTTAAAAACAGCTTTAATTGGCATAGAACTTCCAGAAGATATTGCTAACCCACTACCATACTCTTCTTTTTCAATATAATAACTTTGCTCGTAGATCCATAAATATACATATTTATAATCATTCTTTTTTTCTATACCAAAAGGATGATAACTGCAAAAGACATTAAAATCTTTTTCTTGTGAATCTGGATTCTCTTTAAATTCTTTTTCTTTTATAAAACCAATAACTTCATCATATAAATAATCTGAATCATTAACTAAATTAACTTTTAAATTTTTATTATAATAAATTAATCCACAAACTATAACCACGAAGATTGTAGATAAAATAATTAATAATTTTTTAGAACTCTTTTTTATCTTATTTGTTTCCTTTATAGTAGAAAGTATTGCTTTTTCCTTTGCTTCTTCACTCGTATCTTTTTCTCCATTAATTAATTCTTCTATATTAATATCTAACTCTTTGCATAGTTTCTTATATAGTGATACATCTGGAAAACTTAGTCCTCTTTCCCATTTACTAACAGCATTTATACTAACACCCATTTTTTCTGCGAGTTGTTCTTGAGTCATATTTTTTTCTTTTCTTAATTTAGCAATAAATTTACCACTTTTATTTTGATCCATTTTCTCACTTCCTCAAAAAAATATTATCATTTTTTATTAGTAATTAACACACACTGTTGGTTTAATTTTATTTATATTATTATTTTACCATGAAAAGAGCTTATTTTTACATATACATGAATAATCGTAAGATTACTATTTTCCGATATAAATCAAGTATCTTATTGCTTGATTTATCTTTAAAATACGTGGCACGTTTTGTTGCTTTAGCAATGAAAGTGGCGATAGTATTTTAAAAAGGCGTACACGTTTTGTTTAACGATAGTTAAATGAAAGTGGTGAATGTAGTGAAAAGACTTTCTTCTTTTTTATGAATCTAGATGATGAAATAAAAAAGGCACCATTACTACTTACATCAGTTTGTAGTATTGGTGCTTAATGGGATTCCAAAGGGAGAATTCCTTGGCACACATATAAGTTGGTCTCCAACTTAGTAGTGTGTTACTAACTCTTATTAATAATAAGATTAGTAAATAATCTATAATTCAAAGTCATCATCTTTATTTTTATCTTCTTGCTCATAAGTGTAATAATTATCTTTTTGATTTTTGTTATATTCTTTGTAGTAATCTGGTATATCTGCTATTTCAAATAAATTATCTTCTTTAGATGTTCCTCTTGAGATTTGGTATACATCTTTTTGATCAAAACTATCATCTAAATATAAATCTATAACATTACTTTCTGTTTCATCTTTAGAATAATCATTTCCGTGTAATAATATTTTCCTAAATAACTCTTTTATTTTTTGTAATAGATTTGAAATTATATCCTTTAATGAATTATTTTCTTTTTGCAATTTTTCATTATCATCTTTTAATGATTCCACTTCTTTATTAAGTTTTTTTGTTGTCATTTGAAGTGATTTATAGCTTGAAGTGAATCCATCAACTTTCTTAAATGCTGATTCTAATTTTGGTTGGACTTCCATTACGTTTTTTGTTTCGTTGATTACATCTTTTATACTTTCAAATGTCTCTTTTTTTATCTTAACATACTCTTTAGCAAGAAATAATTCTTTATTTGATTTCATATTATCTTCTAATTGTAGTACGGCATTATCTAATTTCTCATGTCTTGTATTTAAGTCTTTATTAAGCCATCTAGTAACTTTTTTTAAATCATTAACTGGAATATACTCTCTACCAAATTTGCTCTCTCCACGAAGCAAATCATAGCCATTATCGACCATTCTTTTATGATACTTATCTTGTAATTCAGATAAATGCATTTTATCGTGAATATATGTTTTTTTAGATAACGTGTACCTCTCTTTATTTGATCTTTTATCAAATCTTTTTATTAATGGAACTGCTACTACATGCAAGTGTGGGGTTGTTTCATCCATATGAATAATAGCACTAATTATTTGATTATTGTTATATCCGATGTCTTTGTAAACAAAATCCATGCACTTATTTCCCCATTTAGTTATATCTTCTCTAGACATATCATTAAAGAAATTATGGGATGCAGTTAATATTAACTCATCTGCTACAACATTTTTACCATCATTAACCATCTTTGTGAATGTTCTTTTTCGTTCCGGTCTTTCAGTTTTCATTCTTTCATCCCATTCTTCTTTATAAGGAGCTGTTATTTCATAAAACTTTTCAACATACTTCTTATCACATGAAACTAATTCTATGTTCTCATGAGATCTAGTTAGGTCTATATCTGGATTTGATTTATATTTTTCTTTTTCTCTATTATCATGAGCACCAATGCCAGCTAAGGCATTAGTGCTTTTTATCGGTTTGCTTCTGAATATTGCATAATTCATACTACTTCACCTTCTTTAATTTGAAATCCAATAACACTTTTTATAACATCAGTTGTATTTTTACTATCATATTCATTGACGGCTAATCTTTTATTGCTTTCTAAACTTCTTATGTAATAATTTTCTGTTGTTTCAACATTACTATGTCCTAATAAATTGGCTACTTCTTTTAATTCAGTTCCATTATTTAATATTTTTGTAGCATATGAGCCTCTTAAATCGTAGAATCTGCATTTCTTAATACCCAATTCTTCATGAATAACTTTAAAAGGATATCTTAGTAAATCTGTTCCTGAATATATTCCATTATCACGAACAAATACTAAATTCAAATTATTTTCTCCACAGTTTTTGTTTAAAACTATTCTATTTTCTACTACTTTTCCATATTCATTTTTAAATTCTTCAATATGATAATAGTTATAATCCTTTCCAAATAACTGCTTTAATTTTTCTTGTCTTTCTTTGTAATTGGATAGAGCTGTTTTTAAAGTATCTCCTATGTATATAGTTCTTTGTCCCGATGGTGTCTTTGTTGTACCAATATACCATCTTCCATCTTTATCTTTTGGTTTATCATAAACACTATGTTTAATATTTATTATTCCCTTATCTAGATCAATATCTTCCCATGTTAGTGCAAATAGTTCTCCTGTTCTCATTCCGGTAAAACATGCTGTTATAAATGCACATATAAATGTAGAATCGTCTTTGAATCTATTTAGAATTAAATCTACTTCTTCTTTTGCATAAAGATGTTTATCTTCTTTTCTCTCTATATCCATTTTAGGAATTCTAATTGTTAATGCTGGATTATATTTGATAAATCCATATAAGTTAGTAGCATCTCTAAATGATCCTTTAACTATCTTTAACATATTTCTAAAGTAATCTCTTGAAAAATCATATCTATTAACTAAATCAGTAATAAATGTATTAAGAGTTATACTTGTAATATTACACATTCTATAGTGTCCTATATATGGTTTAATATATTTATTTGCTATTGTTGTATATGTTTGAATGGTATTATATTTTAAGTTGTTTTTGCAATAATTATCTAGCCAGTAATCTAAATAATCACTATATGACATTTTGCATTCTTTGAATGGTTTTCCTGCATTTATATATTCTGTATATGCTATATTACCAGCTTCCATAGCTTCTGCTTTAGTTTTGAATCCACTTTTATTTATATATTTTCTTTTACCATTTTCACTTGCTATTTCAAATCTATATTGGTAAACTTCATTTCTTTTAGTTATTCTAATATTAGTCATTTTCCACCTCTACTTGAATAACTACTTTTCTAATATTATTAAGATCAGATAAATCTTTTCCTTCATTTTGAATTAAGAATCTTTCTAAAGTGGATTTTAAGACTTTTAAACTTCCTAATTTAATTGCTGGTAAATAACCTTTTCTAATTAATTCATAAATATAATTTGGACTAGAATGAAGAATACTAGCCACTTCTTGAACGGTATATATTAATCTCTCATCCATATTATTCCTCATCCTTATCTAATGAATTTACAAATTCATTCCATTCATCAAGAAATTCTTGATCATCTATAGGTTCTATTTCTTGTGGAACTACTTTACCATCCCAATATTCTATACCGTTCTCATCTTTTCCATATCTAGGATGACCATCTACCATATCATTATCTTTATATTTCTCTTTATATTTATTCTTATTATTATATTTGGAAGAATAACCTATATTTGATTGATTATCTAAACTACTTATTATTGCTTCATTGTCCCATATGTTATTGGATAAATATATGGTTCTTTTTTTATTACCATTGTTATTCTTCCCATATAGACATTTGATATATCCATATTCAATTAAATGCTTTATATGTTTTGATACAGTATCTTCTCTTATTCCATACATATCTGCTAATGCTTTATTACTTATCCAAGCAAATCCCTCCTTTTTGCATAGAGCCGTTATTCTCTCTGCAATTAATTTTTCTTCGCTAGTTAAATCCTTTGTCTTATAGATTTCACTAGGCATGATTGCGAATATTCTTATATATTCACCTTTCATTTTTAGTTCACTTCCTTTTCTTTTAGATTTGAACTAAGGCCTTTGTTCAATACCATTATCTATAAGATTGCTTATTTAAACCATGCGAAAAGGCTCTACAAATTGTCTTGTAGAGTTCTATATTTACTCCGAAAAAACTCCGGATTAATTTTCAATTGTTACAATGTTTTGACTAATATATTTTTTAAGTTCGGATACTAAAATTGAATCCATTTTAATTTCATCCATTAATCCTAATTGTAATGCCATTTTTATATAAGCACTTTTTTTAGAAATATAGTATTTATCTTTATGTATTTTTGTTTCCATAATTACTACTTCGTCTGTTAAAGGTTTTGGTTTATCAAATTCATAATTTTTCATTACAAATTTTTCTATTTCATCAAGATTATAAAATGAATCTCGTATTCTCATTAATAAATGCTCACATAAGTCGATAGATTTTTTATAATCCTTTTTATTAAATCGCTTAAAAGAGATTTCACTTCCCAATTTTAAATTATTTTCATTTATATTCTTTACTTTTAATGATGGATCTTCAACTATAATAAATTCAAGATCTTCTGTAATTGTATATTTTAAATATTCTTGGTAGGCTGCATGATCAAAGTAATTATCTTCTAATTGAATGAATAAATCATGTATTTCTTTCATTATGACTTTGTGATCATACTCTTTTATTATCTCTTCCGATAATGGTCTTTGAACTTCTAATAAAGTTATATCTAATTTTCCTTCTTCATTTCTTGCTATCATTCCAAACCTCCTAACAAAAAAAGAGAGAAAAAGACATTAAAGTCAATTTCTCTCATTGAATCCACTAATTAATAAATTAAATTGTTTTCGTGTATAAATTAAAAGTGCTTTATTTCTCATTAGACATCAGCTCCAATTAATTGTCTTTTATAATAACACTTTTTATAATTTTTGCAATATTTTTTTACATATTTACAACTTTATTTCATATAATAAAATTGACATTAAATATAACTTTTGTTATATTATAAATGTATTACTTGCCTGTGAAGGATTAAAGCTGGGTTCTCGAATGAGAGTAGATATACATTTGTATATTTAGAATTCCTTTGCTCCTGGGGCAAGTTTTTTTATGCCTTATTTTCCTTATTTTCACTTTTTTCTTCTTTTAATTCATTGATTATGTTAGGATTCTTTATAAATAGTTCGGTTAAGAAATCAACTAATTGTTGACTACAGCCCCAACTATTTGTTAAAGCATGTTTATAATAATATTTTTCATTATCTTTTAAATCAAATTTATCACACAATAAACCTAAATCATATTGATTTATTTTTATATTAATTCCTTTTCTTTTTAAATTATCTTCTACAATCTCTCTGATTCTTTTTTGCTTGTAACAATGTGTTAAGTTTGTGTCTTTTATTTCTTTTATTATTCTTACTGGTTCTTCTCCATCTTTTGCAATTCTAAAAGTTGTTTTAGCTTCATCTTTGTCTTTTACTATTTTTACATTCAAATCTATTTGAATTGCTAATTTTTCGTTTGAATTCTCTGTTATTATTTGTTCTGTTTCATTTTTTACTTTATTATACCTTGTTAGAATGTTATCACCATATCTACTTAATATTTCTTCATCTGATATAGATTCATTATTAATTACTAAAGTCATAAATGAACTGTTTATTTTCTCTGTAATATCTCTTTCAAAAAAATCAAATAATTTTTGAGAATAATTCAAAACATTTGCTTGCATAAAAGGAAGATATATAGAATCCATTTCCTTAATTACAAAATGCGTTGAAGTGTTTCTAAGACTTATTATTATTTCCAAATTTTTTCTTACAGGATCTTTATCATTTGTAAAAATATGGGAAACACAATTTGATAATGAAATTGTTCTATTTGGTTTATCTGGATAATATATGCTTTCTCCATTTTTTAACATTTTTGCTTTTAACAGTAATTCCCAGGCATTGCATATAAAAAATGCAAATCCTTCTAATCTATACTTAATTGTAGGTTTATTATATATTTCTATTGCCATTAAAAAGGCTTCTTCACTTTTATCTAAAAAACTATTAATTAATTCATTATCCATTTTATTATCCTCCTTGATAATTTATTATTTTAACATCTTATTATAAAGCTTTCCATATTTTTATGTGTTTTTAATCTAAAAATGGTTTTTCTACTATATCTGGTATATCTAGAGTATTGGTATATTCTTCAAATTTATCTACAGTTTCAGTTTCCATTTTATCAGTTACTCTTACATAGATATTGTAGGTAGTCATAATTGAAGAATGACCTAATCTTTTTGAAACAGCTTTTATATCTGCTCCATTCTCAATTAATCTTGTGGCATGTGTATCTCTGAAGTCATGGAATCTACATGGTATTTTTAATTCATAGTTTATTACTTTAAATGCATGTCTAGGTGTTTCAGTTCCTCTATATTGTCCATTAGGTTTAACAAATATTAACTTTGATTCAGGTAAATTTAATTCTAATTCTGCAGGTGCATCTACTATTTTTATTTCTTTTCTTTCAGTAAATGGATTAATAACTTCTTTCTCATAGTGTTTTAGATAAGTATCTCCATAAAACTTTTTATATTCTTCTTGTTCTTTCTTATATTCTTTTAAAGCTTTAACTAATGTGTCTCCTATTGCTATTGTCCTATTTGATTGTGGATTCTTACAAGTTCCATAATACCATTCTTCAACTGAATGACCTTTTGTTATTACATACTTTTTAGGTAGTTTATTTTGATTCTTCTTAATAATGTTTTTATTAACAGTTAGTGTTTTCTTTTCAAAGTCTATATTATCCCAAGTTAAACCATAACATTCTGATACTCTAAGTCCTGTATAATATGCAGTTAAGAAAGAATAATAGATATAAGGCACTTCTTTAAACCTATCTAATATTATTTCAAACTCTTCTTGAGAAAAAATATGTGCTGGATCTCCTGTAACTATATCATATTTTGGAATATGTACTCTTTCTGCAGGATTATCATTTATAAAATTAACTGTATAACATGCATATTTAAGTGATCCTTTTATTAATTTTAATATTCCTTTTAAATAATGTTTTGAATAATGCTTTTCTTTGTATAGCTTATTAATATAGTTTTGAATGATATAAGAATCAAGTTGAGTTAACTTATACATTCCTAATTCTGGTTTTAAATGATTCTTAATAATATTTAAATATGATGATATCGTTGCATATTTAACATTAAAATAACAATAGTTAGTCATCCAGTAATCCAAATAGTCTTCATATGACATATCCTTAATCTTTTGTTTTCTTCCAGTTCTAAAATATTCATTATAAGCAATAGCTCCTGCTTCTTGAGCTTCTTTTCTTGATGAGAATCCACTTTTATTAATATACCTTCTTACACCTCCTCTTGAAGCAATTTCAAATCGATATTGATAAACCTTTCCCCTTTTCATAATTCTAATCTCTGACATAATGTTCCCTGTCCTTTCTTATTTTTGCAAAGAAAAACTAGCAATCTATATGCTAGTTTCATTGTTTCACAAAAATGTGCACATTATGTAATCCCTTTATTTATAAGGTTTTAAAGAGATTTTTTTGAATATTTTATACTTTTATGTGCACAAAATGTGCACATTTGAGAAAATTGGTGCTTTTTTTGTGCACATAAATTTCCTCAAAGCCTTATTTTACGGCTATTTTCCATGACATTGTTTGTACTTCTTACCTGAGCCACATGGACATGGATCATTTCTACCTACTTTAGTTACTTTTCTAGTTTTTTTTGAACCAGACTTATCTTTACTATTATCAGCAATTGGTTTTTCTACTTGTTTTCTTTCTAAGTTTTGTTTAATTTCTGCTTTTAAAAGATAAATAGTAGTTTCTTTATTTATTTTAGAAATCATTTGATCAAATAAATCAAATCCTTCTTTTGTATACGCTACTAATGGATTAGTTTGAGCATAACTTCTTAAACCAATACCTTCTTTTAAATGGTCCATTGTATTAATATGTTCCATCCAATGTGTATCTATTACTCTTAAAGCAATTACCTTTTCAAAGTCATTAACTATTTCTATAGGTAATTCACTTATTTTATTTTCATATTCATCAATAACAACCTTAGTAATAAAAGATACTACCTCATCTACAGGTCTATTAATAATTTCAGACACTTTTATTGAAGACTTAGCTAATAAGTTCTCATTCATATATTCCATTATTTCATTACAATCTATTTCTGTTAATTCAGGTTGATATAATGTATGACCAGTTACTACTTCATCAATATGTTCTTTTATTAATTTAATAATTGAATCATGAATTGATTCTTTATCTAGTATTTCATTTCTTCTTTCATACATTATTTCTCTTTGTTTACCCATTACATCATCATATTGTAATAAGTTCTTTCTTATATCATAGTTGTTTCCTTCAACCTTCTTTTGTGCTGATTCAACATTTCTAGTCATAGTTTTACTTCTTAAATTCACTGTTGTCCCTAAACCTGCTGCTTTTAGAAGATCTCTAAATCTATCTGTACCAAATCTTACCATTAAATCATCTTCAAACGATACAAAGAATTGAGAATAACCTGGGTCTCCTTGACGACCAGAACGTCCTCTTAACTGATTATCAATACGTCTTGATTCATGTCTTTCTGTACCTATTACACATAAACCACCTAATTCTTTAACACCTTCACCTAGTTTTATATCTGTACCACGACCGGCCATGTTAGTAGCTATTGTTACTGAATTCTTTTCTCCAGCTTTTGCAATTATTTCAGCTTCTCTAGCATGATTTTTAGCATTTAAAACTTCATGTTTAATTTTTGCTTTAGTAAGCATTTGACTAATTAATTCACTTGTTTCAATAGCAATTGTACCTACTAATATTGGTTGCCCAGTAGCATGTCTTTCTTTTATTTCTTCTATAATTGCTTTATATTTATCTTCTTTTGCAGCAAATATTAAATCTGCCATGTCTTTTCTTATAACAGGTTTATTAGTTGGAATTTCTATAACATACATGTTATATATTTCTCTAAATTCTTCTTCCTCTGTTTTAGCAGTACCAGTCATTCCAGCTAATTTTTTATACATTCTAAATAAATTTTGGAATGTAATAGTAGCTAATGTCTTAGTTTCTTCATTTATCTTAACTCTTTCTTTTGCTTCTATTGCTTGATGAAGACCTTCTGAAAAAGCTCTACCATGCATTAGACGTCCAGTAAATTGGTCAACAATAACAACAGCACCATCTTGTACTACATAATCAACTTCATTATGCATTATAAAGTTCGCTCTTAAAGCTTGATTAACATGGTGAACAAGTGCAGAATACTTAACATCATACATGTTATCTATTTTATAGAATTTTTCACACTTTTTACTTCCCTCATCAGTTAAACTAATACTTTGAGTCTTTTCATCTATATTAAAATCTTCATTTTCTTTTAAATTTTCTACAAATTTTTGAGCATCCATATATTGATTAGAAGTATGCATTGCACCACCAGATATAATTAATGGAGTTCTTGCTTCATCTATTAGAACAGAGTCTACTTCATCGACAATAGCAAAGTTAAGTTTTCTTTGAACTCTATCTTCTTTTCTAACAACCATGTTATCTCTTAAATAGTCAAAACCTATTTCATTATTTGTTGAATATAAAATATCACAATTATATGCTTCTTGTTTTTCTTTTGGAGATAATTCTCTTGCGTTAACACCAACTGTTAATCCTAAAAATCTAAAGATTTGTCCCATCCAGTTAGCATCACGAGATGCAAGATATTCATTAACTGTAACAATATGTACTCCTTCTCCACTTAATGCATTTAAATAAGCAGGCATAACTTCTGTTAATGTTTTACCTTCACCAGTCTTCATCTCAGCTATATTACCAAAATGAATAGCTATAGCACCAAGCAACTGAACATAATAAGGAAATTCTCCAATTACTCTTTTTGATGCTTCTCTTGCAGTAGCATATGCATCTACTAATATATCATCTAAAGTTTTACCTTTTTCTAATTCTTTTTTTAAATCTTCAGTTTTCTTTTCTAGTTGTTTATCAGTTAATTTTTCATATTCTTCTTTTTTTGCTTCTATTTGATCAGCTAATAAAGTAAATTTTTTCATTTCTTTATATTGATAATCAAACATTTTTTTAAATATTCCCATCTAATCATCACCAATATTAATTATACAATAAAAAACATTGAATAATCAATGTTTTCTATATTTTTTTTGCTTTTCTAAATCTTATAATTGCTAATACACTAAATGATATAGTAATGAGTGATATAATTCCCAAAATTATTATATATTTATATTTATTACTATATGGTTCTGTACTTATTTCTATTTTGATATCTTTTTTAGAATCTCCATTTTTAATATTCCATGCATAAATTCCTGAGTCAGATTCATCTGAATTTTCATTTAAAACCTTTAATGGAGTTTGAATATTAATTTTTAATAAACCTATATCATAATTATTAACTATATTATCATTATTTTTTATACCAGTAGAAAAGATTGCTGGTGCATCAATAGTAAGCTTCTTATCAACAAGAGTATAATAAATGTTAGATACCAGATTAGGATATAGCTTACTGTTTAAAACATATTCATCAAATGATGAAAACTTTTTAGAAAAAGATACTCTTAAACTATTTTCAGACTCTTTTATAGTATAATCTTCTTCTGGTATATCATATAACTTTATTAAGTTATTAACTTTATCAAAAGAATCAGAATTACTATCTAATGTAATAGTAGCGCTTTCTAGTACTGATAAATCTTCATTTATTGTTAATTCATATACTCCAGAACATCCAGATAAAAATAGAACTATAAATAATAATAAAAACAATCTAACCTTTTTCATAATTATTTCCTTTCTATTTTAAAATATCTATTAGACATAGAATACAATTCACTTTGATTCCATTCTATTGAATTTGCATTACTTACTATACGTGTAAGATTTGAACATATTATTTCCTTATTACTATCGTTAGAATATAGAATATGATAATTAAGACTATTATCCACATTATAAATAATGATATATCCTCTATTACATGTAATATTATAATCACCATCAACATTATGAATATCAGCTAAAATTACATTACCACTTGCGACTTCATTTAATAAATCATCTTTGCTAATGTTAATAAAATTCACTCCATATTTTTCTGAAGCATTATTCATCAAAATATCAAAATTAATGCCATTGTCACAATCAAAAGTATTTCTTTCTAAATACATATTTAGTATTTCTATAGGATCTATATTTTTATCAAAATATGATGATAATAACATTGATAATGAAGTTATACTATTACCATAGTTTTTCATATATATTTCTTTTTTATCCGAACAGAACAGTTTCCTATTACTAAAAGGAAGTTGATTATTATTAAAATAGTATACATTTTTTGAAGTATTACTTTTATATATTTTATTTGTTTCTATTGATATAACATTATTTGGGTCGTTATCTTCAGTTATGTATTCTGATGAACTTTTATGCATATTTACTTTTATACCATTAATATTAGAATTAACAATACACTTATTGTTAGTTACTCTTAATACAATTAGCATAGTTAATAGAAATACTTCAATATAGAATAGTATATTTAATCTTTTATATGATGATTTTTTATTTATAAAGAAAAGAACTGGTATTATTAATAATATAACAATTTTAAGTATAAAAAATAAAGTCAATACTACATTTCTTTCACACATATTATTACTCGTCTCCTATCTTAGTAAACTCTTTACCATCAAAATTGTATAAATCATAATAATAAGGTCCATATTCAGACATACTTTTTAAAACTACATATTCATAATTATTATCACCATTAAAATCTATCAACTTAGAAAAAATTAATTTTTTATTTTCAATATCAGTATATTTATCTTCTAAACTAGACAACATAAAAAATTCATTTTCCTTTTTCATAAAAACAATACTTTTATAAGTATCATCACTGATATTTAGTCCTAAAGAATATATAGATTCTTTTGTATCTATATCTACTTTATTACAATAATCTAATTCATCTACCGAATTAACTTTTATATTATTTTTAATTAAAAATTCATTTATTTCATCAAGAATGATTATTTCATTATTTATAGTTTTCTTTACATTTAATGATAAATCTTTGGTATGAGCAATCAACACGGATTCAGATAATAACATTTTCCCACTATTGTCATACGAAACAATTGAGAATCCATTATCAGTTGATTCTGCAGGTTGAGTTAAAATATAGCCATCTATAAAGTCATCATTAAAAAGTATTTTTACATCTTGCTTATTAATTTCATCATCTTTGTTATAAATCTTTATATTTCCATCACTAACCTCAACTTTCGTACTAGAGCCTATAAATACTGTATTTCGATACACATTAAACTTAGAAATAAAAATACTGATTACAAAATATAATATAACTAAAATAACTATTATAATTAATTCTATTTTTTTTCTCTTAACCATATATTCCTCACTAATTTCCTGGATATCTTAATCCACATAACCATTTACCTTGCCCACCAGAAAAACTACCTAGTCCAGTAGAAAAATTTACAACTGCTGGAGCTTTCATAACGGGCCAATCACCTGTAGTTACCTTTTTTCCATTTCCATAATATATATCAACATGAGGGACATAATATGTTTTACCATCAATTGTTGCTTTACCACAGTCTCCAATATTTGTTAGTTTTTGATATAGTAAAACATCTCCTGGTTGTAAATCTTCGGCATTCCAAATAGGAATCCATCCTTTAGCTACTAGATTTCTAGCTACAGTTGGAGCAGAATTATTACTAATAGAATTGGCTTCATCTCTATCATATATACCCGCACGATATAAAGATGTTCTAACTAAAGTTGCACAAACTATACATTTGGTTTTACTAGTAGCTTGATCCTCTACTGGAAGATTATTTCCACACCAACTATAACCATTTGCAACAACATATTCTTTTATTTCTTTAGCTGCATCAGCAATAGCCTGCCCATTAGTTGAAGAAATCCCAGAAGAAGTTCTACTAGTAATTCTTCTTTCGGTTTGTGGAGTAGTAGGTACATAAGTTACATCCCAATGTCCTATACTAAAATTAAATGGTCTTTTACAAGCATAAACATTTCCATCTAAACTATAACCAGAGAAATTAAAATTAAAAATAAATTTTAGTAAAGCTGGTGATAAAAATAATAATACCATCGCAATTATTCTTCTTATGAAATTTTTTCTATTTTTCTTAATCTCGTTAGGGTTATTTGAAACAACAATTTTTGCAAAATCTAACGATCCAAATATTATTACCAAAAAAGGTGCAATAATATAAAATATATTCATTACTCTATCTGCAATATCTTTTATAGATGAGTCTAAAACTGGACTGCATTCATCTTTATTTTCGTTTATTATTTCTGAAAATCTTGTGGTTTCACAATCGCCAATTGTTTCATTTGTTTTAAACATTTTGGACAATAAATATGATTTCTTTGAATATAGATTATTACAACTACTTAATAATTCAAAGTCATTAGTAGAATTATCATCCATAACTCTATCACATGCAAGTGAATCTAATTCACTAGTTATACTTTCATATTCATCTACCATTTCTATAATATCAGAACACTTTTCATCCTCAATAGTTGGGGCTGCATAAACAGATGGTGTTATAATAAAGAAAAAAATTATAAAAATAAAAACTTTAATTTTTTTATTCATATTATCAACCCTTTATAATCTAAATTATATAATATCATATGTTTTTTTACAAGAAAAAAAGTCTATTTAATAGACTTTATTTTGTTTCAATTATACCATAATTCCCATTTTTTCTTTTATATAAGACACAAATCTTATCAGTCTCAACATCTTTAAAAACAAAGAATGAATGTCCTAACATTTCCATTTCAATTATTGCTTCTTCTTCATCAATTGGTTTTAATTCTATTTGTTTTCTTTTAACAATTTTTTCTTCATCAAAAAATTCATCTTCTAACATCATTTCAAAATCAGAAATAATTCTCTTATTATTCTTTTTGTTTATTTTATCCTTATTCTTTCTTATTTGTCTTTCTAATTTATCTACTACATTATCAATAGCAGCATATAAATCTTCATTAGTTGATTCATTTCTTAAAGTAAAACTATCAGTCGGAATAGTAACTTCTATTTTTTGATTTCTTCCTTCCTTTCTAGTAACTACTGTGGCTTCTAAATCATCTGAATCAAGATACTTTGTTATTTTTTCAATTTTGTTTTCAATATAATCTTTAATAGCCGCAGTATTATCTCCTCTAATAATGAATTTCATATAACCATCTCCTTTATATCATTATATAATAAAAACTGCTAAAAAGCAGCAGTTAATTGTGGTTGGTTTACAGGAATTACATTAGTTGCCTGTAAACCTTTGTCAGTTTTTATTAAAGTGTATTCCACTTCTTGACCTTCAGATAATGTTCTATAACCATCAATTTTTATAGATGTATAATGAACGAAAATATCTTCATCCGATTTTCCGTTTATAAAACCATACCCTTTCTCATTGTTAAACCACTTAATAATTCCTTTAGACATCTCAATCCCTCCTTCTTAAATGTCTATTTAGATAATAACTCATAATTGTCTTGTTTTGACTATTTTTTAAACCAAAAAATTCGACAAAAAATTATTTAATATCCATTACAATTGTTTGAATAATTTGATTATCTTCTTTATCATAAGATACATCTATAGCTTCATTATTTTTAACAATTTTTTTAACAATTTGTAAACCAAAGCCATGATATAAACCTTTTGTTGAAAATCTTTTTTTACCAATTTCATTTAAGTCTAATTCTTCAATTTTATTTTTAACAACAATAATTAAACAATTTTTTTGACATTTGAAATTCATTTCTATTTCACCATGATTATCTATTGAAGCATCTATAGAATTATCTATTAATACACCAAATACTTTTGTTAAATCAGAATAATTCTTAATATTTATTTTTTCTATTTTTTTCTTAAATGAGTCGGATACATTTAAATAATATTCTATTCCATTTCTTTCAATTTTAGCTATCTTATAATATAAAAGTTCTTTAAATCCTCCTTTTGGAAACTTAACTAACTGTTTTATATCATAATCTTCACCTGTTCTATGATCCTCAATAATAGTATTTAAATACTCTCTAACATTATCATAATCTTGGCATTCAAGATATCCACTAAGAACCATTAATTGATTATTATATTCATGATTATTCATTCCCTGTTTATTTATAATTTCCTCATATTTATAAATTTTATCAAGTAATATTATATTTTTTCTATTAAATATCAAAATAAAAGATATTAAAAATAAATTAAGTATTAAACTGACTATTATAATAAAAAACATATTTTACCTCCAAAACAACATATCTAATAATACAATTCAAAACTGATACAAATTAATACAAAAAATAGAAGAACTAATTATTTAGTTCTTCTATTTTCTTATTTACCCTATCTTTAATCTTTCTTATACCTGGTACAGAATAATTATACTTAAAAGATAATGATACATCACTTTCTTTTTCAATATAAAACTCATAACATATTCTATACTTAGTACTATTTTTTTCAACAACATTTAAAATTGTATCATCAAATAATTCTTCTGGCATTCCTCTATATAATGGTTTATAAGCTTTCTTAACAAATTTGGATGTAACATATGATAAACCAACTCCTAGTAATATTGGTATGAATATACTAATTCCTAAAGGTGCAGTTATTTTATTTAAAATAAAATAAGTTAAATTTGATACTATAAAACATTTTATAACACTTTCAAAATGAAATGCCTTACCAAAAACAGTCTTAGTAATCCAAAATGAAAATGTTATAAAAATACATTCAATAATTGTATCATTAATTAATGCTGTAAATACTATTAAAAATAGAGTGAAAAGATTCCAAAATAATGCTATTATTATAAATATTATATTTGAAACTTTTTCTTCTTTAGTCAATTCTTTTTTATTTGTCTTTCCTTTTTTCTTATTTTGTGATCTTCTTAGCAATCTTGTCAGAAATCTTTTTAATGAAATCAGTTTTTGCGAAGAAGAAGAAACTACCATTGTACATAAACTATTACTTCCTTTCTTAAAATATAAGTCATGAATGATTAACATCATTATTAAATAGTCTAAATTAAAAATAAAGTTTAAAACAAAATTATCACCATAAACTCTAATATTACCCATTCTTGTTTCAATACTAATTACTTGAAAAAGTATAGTTATTACATTAAAAATAACATAATTAAAAATATGAGTTTTTGTGATTTTTTGCTTTGTTAATTTCAAAAATAATAAAGCAATAAGTAATAGATAAATAAAATCTATTATTAAAAATATAAAACTATTAGTCTTAATTACTTGTACAAATATCATTATAGGCAGTAATGCTAAAACATATAATGCAAGTCTTTTAGAGTTTTCACTTACTGTTATACCAATTATTATATACGCATATATGTATATAGTAATTGCATACCATACATTTTCAAGATGATAATTTGTAATAAAACTATTTAAATTTAGCAATGCTGGATTATTTACATCCATACCAAAGTAATCTAATCCAACTATCTTAAGTATAAGTATTAAAAGTAATACAAAAGAATACACTTTTAAACTTACTGATAAATATTTATCATAATCTTTAAACATTGAACCTCCTTTCAATAAAAAAGAGAAAAACATTTTCTCTTAAATTTATACACATAAAATATTACATAATTTTTTTAAAATGTTGTCAATAATGTTTTCAACAATTTTTGTGATGATTTAACAAAAAACGACAAAATTATTTATTTTGTCGTTTTCTACTTATAAAACGTTTAATTTTTTCTTTTAATTCTGTTCTATCAAAAACTATATTAGTTCCAATTATTAACCAAAGAATAATTATCAATATTATTACATAAATTAATTGACCTAAATTAGGATTTTGTAATACATAAACTATAGACGCTAAGGAAAATAGTATTTGTATCAAATATATAATTAAAACTGTTTTAACTTGATTGCCAGCTCTCTTTAATATTTGATGATGAAAATGTTCTTTATCTGCAGTTGCAAAAGATTGGCCTTTCAATAATCTTCTTAATATAGCAAATAAAGTATCTAAAATAGGTATTGCTAAGATTAAAACCGGTACAATAAATGAGGTTAATGTTACGTTTTTAAATCCTAATAATGAAATAACAGCAATCATATAACCTAAGAACATTGATCCTGAATCACCCATAAATATCTTGGCAGGATGAAAATTATAAACTAAGAATCCTAATGTAGCACCTATCATAATTAAAGTTAGAGAAGCATCTAAACCTGTGTATACTCCCATTATATTAGATATTAGTGCAATTGTTATAAAGAAAATGGTACAAATTCCACCTGCTAAGCCATCTAAACCATCTATTAAATTAACACAATTAATAATAGCAACTATAAATAAAATAGTAATTGGTTTAGCAAACATACCAAAATTTATATATAAGCCATATGCGGATACATCTTGTAGGATAATATTACCATAATATACTACTACTATAGCTGATAAAACTTGTCCACAAAATTTTACCATTGGTTTTAATGGTTTTATGTCATCAATCATTCCTACCAGTATTAATATAAAACTTCCTATTAGAATAGAATTCATTTGTATTGTTTGATTACAAAACAACATATAACCAATCAAAAAACCAGAGAATATACCTAATCCACCTAATCTAGGCATTGGTTTTTTATGAACTTTTCTTTCATTTGGTATATCTAATGCATTTACATGTGAAGCTATCTTCATAATTATTGGCATTATTATTACTACAACTAAGAAAACAGTTAGTATAATTTTAGAATCATTTAAAATATTATTAAACATCTTACCACCTATAAAAATTATAACATATAATTATAAAAAAAATAAGTTATTAACTTATTTTTCTATTAAAGACAAATTATTAAGCATTATACCTGTTCCATCTACAACGCATGTTAAAGGAGAATCTGCAATTTTTACTGGTATTTTCAACTCTTTATTTAATAGTTTACCAAGACCATCTAATAATGCTCCTCCGCCTGTAACTACAACACCATTTTCTACTATATCAGCCGATAATTCTGGTAAAGTTGATTCTAATACAGATTTTGCACCATCTATTATTTCATAAAGAGATGATTTTAGAGCTTCAAATATTTCACCTGAATTAATTGTTTTTGAGCTGGGTAAACCTGTTTCTAGATTTCTACCTTTTACTACTTTTTTTCCTTTTTTATCATCTTCTATTGCAGTTCCAATTTCTATTTTTATTTCTTCAGCAGTTCTTTCTCCTATTAATAATTTATATTTTTCTTTAATATAATCAATTATTTTTTGATCAAAAGTATTTCCTGCTACTTTTAATGATTTACTAGTAACTATATCTCCTAGCGACAAAACAGCTATATCAGTTGTACCTCCACCTATATCAATAACCATACTTCCACTAGGTTTTGAAATATCTAAACCAGCACCTACAGCTGCTACTTTAGGTTCTTCCTCTATATATACCTTTTTACATCCAGTAGTTTCAGCTACTTCTTTTATTGCTTCTTTTTCTACTTCTGTTATATTTGTTGGACAGCAAATTAATATTGTGGGTTTCGAAAAAGTATTCTTTGCTTGAACTTTTTTTATAAAATAGTTTAACATAGATACAGTCAATTCAAAATTAGCGATTACACCATCTTTTAAAGGCTTAACTGCTATAACTTTTCCTGGTGTTCTACCTAACATTTTATATGCTTCCTCACCTACTGCTAATACTTTTTTTGATTCAGATTCGATTGCGACTACGCTAGGTTCATTTAAAACTATACCTTCTCCTTTTACATATATTAATATATTTGCTGTTCCTAAATCTATTCCAATATCCTTACCAAACATATATATCCTCACTATATTTCATTAATCTTTTTATCAAATAATTCTTCTGGATTAATGTATTTTCCGTTTTTTATAATCTCAAACATTAAACTGTTTTTTAAATTTGAATCAAATTTCATTTCACCACTTTTACCTATCAAAGTACTTTGAGATATTTTTTCACCTTTTTTTACATTAACACTTTTTAGACCACTATATGAACTTATTAAATTATCATTATGTTTGACTTCAACTACATATCCTAATAGCTCATCCTTTTTTACATCCAAGACCTCACCAGAATAAATTGAAATTACATCAAATTCATCTTTATAATTATATATTATTCCTGATGACTGCATATAAGTTCCATTAAAAAATAAAATCCCATTATCATTATTATTATTTTCGTCATAAAACTTTTTATAAATATCTATTTCATTCATTTTGTATGGTCTAATAATCACATCTGATTCAATTTCTTCTACTACTGGTTTTACTTCATTTGTTATTGTTTCATTTGAATATACATAATTATCTACTGCTTCAGAAGAAGATGATGATGCTTTTTCTATAGTAATTATTCCTACTATAAGTAAAACTGCTACTACTGCACTAAAAACTGGAAATACAAATGGTTTTAGTCTTTTGACTTTCATTTTATTCACCTCAATATTATTCTTGGCAAATATAAATGAAATATTCATTAAATTATAATTTTTTAATTTCTACCCCTCTATAATAGTATTTTAGGATATCTTGATAACCCATATTCTTTTTTGCTAAAGCATTGGCTCCATATTGACTCATGCCAACACCATGACCATATCCTTTTGTAGTAATTATTATTTTATTATTTTCTTCTTTTATATCAAAATCATTTGATTTTAACGATAATATTTTTTGTAATTCACGTCCTTTAAAAGAGACACCGTTTATTTCTAAATATAAAACTCTATTAGAATTTGATCTTTTAATATTAGTAATTTCTAGGTCATCAACTGGTATACCTAATAAATTATAAAATTCATCTATTGTATATTCTTTTGTTGATACATAATTAGTTTCATCTAAATCAAAACTACTATCAACTGGCTTTAAATATGGAAGATCAGCACCAAATACATTTACATTATCCTCTGTAGTTCCATTACTTGTTGAAAAGAAAAAGGCAAATATAGGATTATTATCATATGATATAAATTCACCTTTAGTTTCATTTACTACTGTTTTTATTTTGTTATAATATTCATCAAAATTACTACCCCATTTTTCTTTTAAAGCATCATCTGTAGAATAAACTTGTGATAAAACATTATCAGTTACATCATAATTCTTATCTTTATTATCTTCAATTTGCTTTAGAGCATATGTTCTAGATGCAACTGCTTGAGCTTTTAAAGCCTCCTTTTCAAATGAAACAGGTACCTCTGATGATACAACACCTATCAAATAGTCCTCAATGTTTAATACTTTTATTTCATTATTTGAATTTAATACTCTTATAGTTACATTATTTTCTTGTTTCTTAATAATATTATTTTCAAAACCAGTTACTATATCTACACCTCTATAAGTATAAAAATAATTAATAATTAAAATAGGTATACTAACTAAAAACAACATAAAAAAAAGTAACTTTTTCACTAATATCACCTAAGATATTATATGAATAAAAATTACTTATATTCATCGATCATTTTATTTCTTCTTATATGTCTATCTTCTTTAGAAAATGGTGTATTTATAAATTCTTCAATCATTCTTAATACTCTTTCATAATTAATTGAACTAGAAAAAGCTATTATATTTGCATCATTATCTTTCTTTGTATAGATTACATCCTTTATAGAAGTAACCCTAGCGCATCTAACCCCTTTAACTTTATTGCACGCAATCGATATTCCTATACCAGAACCACAAATTGCAACACCCAAATCTACTTTATTACTACTAACTGCTTGTCCTAATTTAAAAGCATATTCTGGATAATCGCAAGATTCTTTTGAAAAACAACCAAAATCTTCAAAATCTATGTTTTTTAAATCTTTCATAATTTTTTTCTTTAATTCATATCCCCTATGATCAGAAGCTATACCTATTTTCATATAATCACCTAATTTTATTATACAAAAAAATTAGACATAAGTCTAATTATTTTTCTTCTTTATTTAAACCATATTTAGCTTTGAATTTCTCTACATTACCTGCTTTTGAAGTTCTTACTTGCTTACCAGTATAAAATGGATGACATTCTGAACAAACTTCAATATGTATTTCATTTTTTGTAGATTTTGTATCAAAAGTAGCACCACAAGCACAAATTACTTTGCAATCTTGGTATATTTCTTTCTTTTCTTTTGCCATTATAATCTCTCCTCTCGCCATAACAAATGTTATAGAATTTTTTTAAAAAATCTATTATATTATAACAACATTATATACAAATATCAAGTAAAACTTTATTTATTTTACACTAATTCGATATCAGCACCAATAGATTTAAGTTTTTCAACTATATTTTCATAGCCTCTAAGAATATAATCTGCATTATTTATTACAGTCTTACCATTCGCAATTAAAGCAGCAATTACTAATCCAGCGCCCGCTCTTAAGTCTGTTGCATTTACTTCAGTCCCTTTTAATTTAGTAGGACCAGTAATAGTAGCAGTATCTCCACTAATTTTAATTTTAGCGCCCATTTTCATTAATTCATATAAATTAAGAAATCTATTTTCATAAATTGTTTCCTGGATAGTAGAAGTTCCTTCAGCTATAACCATTAAAGAAGCTAATACCTGTTGTAAATCAGTTGGAAAACCCGGATATACTTCAGTTTTTATGCTAACAGAATTTAAGTTTTTCGATTCTTTTATAACAACCTTGTCTTCCTTAATTGTGATATCTACTCCCATTTCAGTTAACTTTTCATTCAATGCTTCAACATGCTCTGGTATTATATTTTTTATAGTTATTTTTTCACCTATAGCAGCGGCAATTATTTCATAGGTACCTGTTTCTATTCTATCTGGTATTACTTCATGGAAACAAGAATGTAGATATTTAACACCCTTAATCTTAATTGTTTTTGTACCTGCTCCTGTTATTTTTGCACCCATATTATTTAAATATGTTGCTACATTTACAATTTCTGGTTCCTTTGCTGCATTCTCTATAATAGTTTCTCCCTCTGCTTTAACAGCTGCATACATCAAGTTAATAGTTGCACCAACAGAAGCAAAATCTAAATAAATTTTAGTTCCTTTTAATTCTTTAGCATCAATAATAAAATTATCTCCATCTTCTTTTATAGTAGCACCTAATTTTTTAAATCCTTTTAAATGAATATCTATTGGTCTAGCTCCAATAGTACATCCACCAGGGAAACACATCTCAACATGTTTATATTTTCCTAATAATGCACCCATAAAATAATATGATGCTCTTAATTTTTTTACTAAATTTTCATCTATTCTTTTGTTTTCAATATTTTCAGAAGAAATAAGTATTTCTCCATTTTTTCTTCTATCTATTTTTGCATTTAAAAATAAAAGCATTTCTTCTAACGAATCAACATCAGAAATATTTGGTACATTTGTTAAAGTAATACTCTCGTCACATAAAATTGCCCCAGGAATTAGAGCAACCGCACTATTTTTAGCACCACTTATATTTATTGTTCCATTAAGTTTTTTACCGCCATGTATAATTAATTTATGCATATTAAACCTCCAAATATCTATTACATATTATGACATATTAATCATTTAGTTACTTCAATTTTATCATAATTATTTTATAAAAAAAAGAGTAATAAACCCTTTTTTATATATTGTAAACTAATTTCTTAACATCATCTTTTGAAGAAGTTTTTGATTTTTCTATAATTGCTTCTTCAGCTTTATTCATAGCTGTACATCTTACATCTAACCATCCTGTTACAGACATAGACATTTCAGCCTTTACATATGATACTAATAAGTTACTATAATCAACATTAAGATCATAGTCAGCTCCTACAGCTTTAATAATACTATCTGTAGATTTTTCTGATTCAATTTCTTGTTTAACAAAAGTAACTATATTATTAAATTGTTCTTCAGTAACGATACCATCTAATAATAATCTTTCAACAGCACCCATTACATCTCTTTCGCCTGTAGTTAAATTAATCTTAACTGTATTAATTCCTTCATATTCTGGAGCTTTTAAATAAATAGAATCATAATCATTCATCTTTCCAGCCATATCTAATGCATATTTGTGAGTAGAAGCCATGACATATATTTGTCCGTTTCCTCTTACTGCTGATAATGGATTAGAATTAGAATTAATATCAGTTACTTCATTTTTTATAACATATTGATTAACAACATCGATATCAAATTTTCCTTCTTTGTTCATTTTATCTACTTGATAATCTCTTAATTTTTCATATTCTTTTATTTCATCAACTAAAACTGTACTTCCAGATAAATTCATATCTATATATTTTACTAATGATGGTTGCTTAATTAATTCAAAATTATCTACATCATAATCTTTTGTAGCAACATTATCTATCTTTTGGAATAATCCATCTGAATACATAACCATATCAATAGAATCATATGCTTTAAACATAGAATCTTTATCCATTAATAATTTACCATTTTCATCAGTATATTTATCATTTATTACAAAAATCATATTTCTAATATCATTTTTACTAATTCCGTTTTGATCATAGAATTCTTTATCATCTAAGTAAATTTTATCAACAGTATTTTCAATTGAATCATTATCATTTATATTTAATGAGTCTGATACAACAATTGATGCTTGTGTAGTAGCTTCTGTAACCTTTTCAGTAGTTGGTGTTTCAGTTAATGTTGTATTTTGTTCAGTATTTTTATTTTCAGTATTTGATTCTGTAGTAACAACTGATGTTTCTTCAGTATTTTTAGAACCACATCCTGTTAAACTAGCACCCATAACTGTTGGTATTGCTAATACAACAGCTAATTTTTTTAATAAATCTTTTATATTTCTTTTTTCAAATTTCTTATTTTTAATATTTCTCATTATAATCTCCCCCTACTTAAAACTAATGTTTTAGCCTTTGAATTATTAATTGATCCAGTTATATCATATGTTATTTCATCATCACCTTCTACATTATCAATAGGAGGCAATGTATTATTATTATCTTTTTCAGTTGTCTTTTCAGTTGTTCCTGTAGTTAAATCATGAGTAACTTCATCATTACCTTCTACTTTATCTGTTGATGGTAATTTAGTATCTTTATCTTTGTTAATATTATCAACAACATAATCTTTGTTATCGTCTTTTAAATTATCTATAACAACTGTCGATGGTTCAATGTCTTTATATTCATTTTCTTTTTCTGTCTTTTCTTTAGTACTTGTTTTTTTATTATTATCTTCTTGTTTTGGTTCAGTCTTTGTTTCTTTTGTTTCTTGTTCCCTATTCTTATTTTGTTCTTGATTTTTATTTTGTTCTTGTTTTTTGTCTTGTTCTTGTTTTCTATCGTCTATATTTTCTTTTTCAGTTTTTTTATCAATGTTTGTTTCTTTCTTAATATCATTTTTTTCTTCTTTTATAGTTTTATCTTTTTCAGGTTGTTCTTTGATAGTTACAATTTTTATTTCTGTTGCCTTTTCTGTGCTACCTTCTGAAATAGATTCTGTCGTATTATTAATTATTTCTGTAGTTTTATAATTCTTTGGTTCTATTTCTTCTGTAGTAGCATCCTTAACTATACTAGTTGTTTTTGTTTCATCTTTTTTATTTCTTTCAGTTTCACCGGATATTGAATAAAATAAAATTCCTATTAAAGCTGCAATTCCAGTTAAACCAAATATAGTACTTCTTTTTGCACTCTTTTTGTTTTGATATTCATTATAGGCATCATAATCTTCATTAATTATATAGTCAATCTCTTCTTCATGCTTTTTATATAATTTTTTTTCTTTTAATAGTTTTTTACTTACTTTTAAATCTGCAGTAATTAAATTCCCACTCTTTATTTGATTTCTTAATTTTTCATCATCTATTGAATCAAGAATATCTTTTTGTTTTCTAAAAGTATCAGAAATATCACTTAGTTTATCTTCATCATGATTGACATGCATTAATTCTTTTTTCAATTCTCCTACTAAATCTTTATAGTAAATTAATTCAAATAAAGTATCATTTGCTGAATTATTTTTCATAATTAAATCCCCCTTCGAATAAAACGTGTTTTATATTAACATAACTAACAGTTTTTGTCAAATTATTAAAGTAAAAAAGACCATTATATATTATTAGAAATATATATAAAGTCTTCTATTGTAAGACTCTCTGCTCTAGCAGTTAAGTCTTTCTTTATTCCTTTTAAAGCTATCTCTAGCTTTTCTAGATTATAATTTTTTAAATTGTTTTTAAGATTTTTTCTTTTAAATTTAAATGAATCCCTAACTAATTTAAAGAATAAGTCTTCATTATTTACCTTATATTTACTTGATTTTTTAAATTCAATAATTGCGCTATCCACATTTGGCTTTGGTACAAAACAGTTTCTTGATACATCCATAAGCTTTTTTATATCAAAATAATAATTAAGAAAAATTGTTAATGAATTATACTCTTTAGAATTAGGTTTAGCGTTAAATCTATCTCCTACTTCTTTTTGTACCATAACAACAATTTTTTCCACAGGAATTTTATCTTCAATCAATTTAGTTATTATTGGAGTAGTTATATAATATGGTAAATTAGCAACTACATATAATTTTTTATAATTGTATTTAGATATATCATTTATAGGATTAGCTCTTAAAAAATCCTTATAAATAATTTCAACATTTTCAACATTTACTAATTGTTTATCAATTATTTCTTTTAAACTTTCATCTATTTCATATCCAATAACATTTTTAGCACTTTTTGATAAATAATAAGTTAGGTATGCTGCGCCAATACCTATTTCAATAACCAAAGTATCTTTATCAACACCCGACTTTTCAACTATATTTCTTAATATATTTTCATCTTTTAAAAAATTTTGACCAAATTTCTTCTTAAAATGATAATCTTTTATTAATTCTTGATTCATATTTTAAATAACTCCTTAGCATTATTTGTAGTCGTTTTAATAACTTCTTCTTCTGATATTTCTTTTATTTCAGCTATTCTTTTAACAATATATTCTAGATTTAATGGACTATTTTGCTTTCCTCTATTTGGTTCTGGTGATAAATATGGGCTATCTGTTTCTAATAAAATATCCTTTAAATCAACATTTTTAACAACTTCTAATCCTTTTTTATTGTTTTTATATGTAATTGGACCATCCACACCTATTTTAAATCCTAATTTTATAAATTCCTTAGCCATTTCTAAACTCCCAGAATAACAGTGCATCGAACCTCTATTTATACCATTTTCTTTAATAATATCATATACATCTTGTATAGAATCTCGTGCATGAACAATAACAGGCAAATCATATTTCTTTGCCAAATCTAACTGTGCCATAAAAAACTTAATTTGTTTATCTTTATTCTCTTTTGTCCAATAATAATCCAAGCCTATTTCACCTATAGCACTAATTTTTTCTTTTTTTATAAGTTCCTCAAGCTTTATAAGGTCATTTTCTACAACACTATCTATTGTGTCATAGTTTAAACCTATTGCTGCATATACATTTTTATATTTTTTTGATAGATCTATTATAGTTTCACTAGATTTAATATCTACAGCATTTATTATCATGGATATATCTTTTTTACTGCATTCCTCAATGATTTCTTCATAATTAGACATTTCTTCTTCATAAACATGGCAATGTGTATCAATCATTTCTCTTCACCTAAAAAGATTATACCATATTTAGTATAATCTTTATATTCTTATATTTCTTTTTATGCAGGTATTAATAAGATAAAACAAGTCTTTATCAGATAAATTAATATTTTTTAAACACAATTGAGTAGCTAAACCATGTGTATAAATACCTACATCTCTTAATGCTGCCTTTGCTCTTTCTTCACTAATTCTATATTCATCAACTACTAGTTTAACTACAGCTTTATTAGTTTTTATAATCTTACCATCAGATAAATCACTTAAAAAAAGTGCTTTAAATAAACTATTTCGTTTTTTCGCATACATAGCATAAGCATAACTTGATGTTAATAAATAGTTATTCTTGTTTATAATCTCTTCACAAAATAAAGAGTATTCTTCACTTAATTTCTTTTTTAAATCTTTCTTATAATCATCCATGCTTTCAAATAATCTAAACATTGGTTGTGTAGAACACCCAATATAATTTGACAATTCTCTAACACTTAAACATTCAATCCCTTTTTCATTTATAAAGTCTAAACTTTTGTTGATAAAGTATTCCTTTTCGAATACCGCCTTTCTTGCCATACAAAAACCCCCAAAAAAATAAAATAACGTGTGTTATTTTATCCATTTTTAAAAATTTGTCAAATTTTTTTATTTATTTGTAGAACCTAATCCACCTTTTCTTGATCCTGATACATCCTCTTCATTATCTACTGTTTGATATTTTATAAATATACCTTGAGCTATATTATCTCCTACTTTAGCTTCAAAGACTTTATCACCTTCATTTTGTAGAGCTATAAAGATATGACCTTCATTACCTTCATTATTATAATAATCAGAATCTATTATACCTACTTGATTACATAATCTAATATTATATTTAAATCCCATACTACTTCTTACCAATATAGCCAAAAATTCATCACTATTCATAGCTACTTTAATACCAGTTGGAACCTTAATTATTTCCCCTGGTTCTAATTTAAAATCAAATGGTGTTTTAAAATCATAACCTGCAGAATGCTTAGTAGATCTACTAGGTAATTTTATATCAGAATAAAGACATATTCCCTTTAAATCCTTCTCCCATTGTTCATAACTTATTATTTCAAACTTTCTCATATAAACCTCCAGTACTATATAAATTATATCAAATATACAATAAAAAAAGAATAGTTTTATACCATTCTTTTAATATTATCTAATAAATCAGTTAAATAATAAATAAAGTGTTTTTCTAAACCTGATAATAATAGTTTTATATATAATCTGTCACTTTTATAATTAAATCTAAATTTTTCTGATAAATTTGATGCATAATAGAATAATTCCGAAACATCCAATTTTTCCACAGTATTCTTTTCTAATGAGAATTCTACATATAAATTATTTTGAACTACATCATTTATATTAAGAGATTTTGCTTGTTTTTCAAACCATTCACTATACATATATACTATTACATCATCACTTAATTTACCGAATCTATCTTCAAGTTCTTGTTTTACCGATTTAATTTTTTCTTTGGAATCTATTTCATTTATTAGTTTATGTATTTCAATTTTAAGAGAATCATTATCAACATAACTATTATCTATGTGTGTAGCTACTTCAATTAAAGGTTTCTCATTTTCAATTACTTCTTCTTTTATTTCTAAACCTTTTAATCTAGCAACTTCATCATTTAATATCTTAACATATAGGTCATATCCGACTGAATCAATGAATCCAGCTTGTTCAGAGCCAAGTATATCACCTGCTCCTCTAATTGATAAATCCCTCATAGCAATTGAGAATCCACTACCTAATTCAGTAAATTCTTTAATAGCATTCAATCTTTTAACTGCTGACTCACTTAATGATTTAGATTTACTATGCATTAAATATGCATAAGCTATCTTATTACTTCTACCAACTCTACCTCTTATTTGATAAAGTTGTGATAAACCAAATCTATCAGCATCGAATACAATTAAAGTATTTACATTTGGAATATCAATACCTGTTTCTATTATTGTTGTACATAATAATATATTAAATTCATTATTAATAAATAAATTCATTGTGTCTTCTAATTCTTCTCTAGTCATTTGACCATGAGCTATTCTAATATCAGCTTCAGGAATTAATCTTTTTAATTCCATTCTCTTTTCTTCTATAAATTCAACCCTATTATAAAGTATAAATACTTGCCCATTACGGGACATTTCTTTATAAATTGCATCTTTTATTAATGCGTTACTCTCTTCAACAACATAAGTTTGTACGGGATAACGAGATGCAGGTGGTGTTTCTATTAATGCTAAATCTCTTATACCTACTAAGGACATTTGAAGAGTTCTTGGTATTGGAGTAGCACTTAATGTCAATACATCAACGTTTGCCTTATATTCTTTTATCTTTTCTTTATGAGTAACACCAAATCTTTGTTCCTCATCTATTATTAGAAGACCTAAATCTTTAAATTTAACCTTTTCATTTAATAATTTATGAGTTCCAATAACTAAATCTATTTTACCTGATTCAAGTTTTTGATATATTTCACTTACTCTTTTAGTACTAGTATATCTATTTAATAAAGCTATTTCTATGCCAAAACTTTTAAATCTATCTATTGAATTCGTATATTGTTGATTAGATAATATAGTTGTAGGACATAAATACGCTACTTGCTTACCGCTATTAATAGCTTTAAATATAGCTCTAAATGCTACTTCTGTCTTACCATATCCTACATCACCACATAAAAGCATATCCATTGGTACTTTAGATTCCATAGCTTTTTTTATTTTATCTGTTGCGATATATTGATCCTTTGTCATAGTATAAGCAAATTCATCATCAAAGTCTTTTTGTAAATCATCATCTTTTTTAAAGGCAAATCCTTCTTTCATACTTCTTTCTGCAGAAATTTTTATTAATTTATCAGCTATATCTTTTACTTTATTCTTAATTCTTAATTTAGTTTTTTGCCATTCAGTACCACCCAATTTATTTAATTTTGGTGCATATCCTTCTTTAGAAGAATACTTACTTATCAAATCTATTTTTTCCACAGGAATAAACAATTTATCTTGTCCTTGATAACTAATTTCAAGATAATCTTTTTGATTACCATTTTTAACTAATGTTTTTAATCCATTATAAACACCAATACCATGATTTATATGAACTACATAATCTCCTATAGAAAGATTATTAATATCCTTTATTTTAGAACCAATTTTTAATTTGTTTTTGTAATTAACATTTTTTAGTTTTTGTCCAAACAATTCATTTTCTGTTATTAAAATATAATTATCTAGTTCAAATCCTTCATCATAATCTTCTTTTACAATATTTAAATCATTATTATATAACTTATCTATTGTTGTTACTTTTGGTTCAATTTCTAAAAATTTCTTTATATTATCTATCTTTTTGTCATTATTAACACTAATTATTACTGTTTTCTTGTGGAAAAGAGAATTCTTAATATATTCATTTATCAAATCTATATTTGATTTAAAATTATCAATGTTTTTAGCATTTAAATTATATATTTTATCTAATTTTTGTTTTTCTAATAAATTATCAATTGTTAGAAGATAAATAGTATCTTTAAAATTTATATCATCTAAATTAAACATATAATTAGTTTCACAAGGTTCATCTAATGCTTTATCATATTCAAATATCTCATTTCTAAGATTAGTATATGAATTATTTATTTGATTATAATCTTTAATAATAGTTATAGGGTTATCTAAATAATCAAATATAGATACAACTTTATCAGTTACTAAAGGCAAATATTTTTGTTTTGATTCTATTTCTATACCTTTTTCATTTATAAATTCAGAATAAGAATCAATAATAATTTTATTAATTTCTTTATTAGATCTTTGGTTTTCGGGATCAAAATATCTAATAGAATCAATTTCATCACCCCAAAATTCTATTCTAACTGGAAAATCATCTCTAACAGGATATATATCTAATACAAACCCTCTAGATGCATATTCACCAGTATTTGTAACTGTAGTTTCATTTGTGTAGCCTAGATTAATTAATTTCTCAACTAATTTATCTTTATCAATTAAATCACCTTTTTTTATTGTAATAATACTATTTTTCCATAATTCTTTTGATGGTAAATATCTAATTAAACCCATTAAATTTGTTATAACTATATTATTTTTTGAGTTACTTATTTCATTTAAAGTATTTAATCTAATAGATAATAAATCAGGTGAACTAGCCAAGGCTTCACTAGTTAAAAAATCATCCATTGGAAATAAATAACAGTTGTTATTTAATTTTGATAGTGAACTATATATAATATTTGCTTCATATATAAAACTAGTTACAACAAGAATATCTCTTTTTGTCTTTTTATTAATATTTGAAACGCAAAAAGAAATTAACTCATTCGTTAATCCTGTTATTCCTATATTATCAAATTTGTTAATTTCTAATAACTTTTCAAACATAAAATCATCTCTTATTATATTTTCCCATCAGCAAATCAAAATTCATTGTTAAAAAATCATCTATGATATTTAAACAGATTTCATATGATTTTTCAAGTTTTTCTTGATCATCTTTATTAAATTTACCTAATACATAATCTTTTGTATCCATCATTTTATTATTTGAAATACCAATTTTTAATCTTTTGATATCATTTGTCCCTAGTTTTAATTCTATATCTTTAATTCCATTATGTCCACCTGAACTAGACTTCTCTTTTAATTTAATTTTACCTATCTCCATATCCAAATCATCTTGAATAATAAGTATATCTTCATGTTTTATTTTGTAAAAATCCACTACTTTTCTAACACAATCCCCACTGGCATTCATATATGTTTGTGGTTCTAAAAAGATTACTTCTTCACCATTTATATTTGTTTTAGCATATTTTCCATTAAATTTATCTTTATCTAAATTAATACTATGTTTTTTTAAATATAAATTTAATACATTAAAGCCTATGTTATGTCTTGTTTTTTCATATTCTTTACCGGGATTTCCTAATCCAACTACCAATTTCATGATAAACCTCCTTTTTTATCTATATATTCTTTATAAACCTCACTTTTTGGCAAATTATGAAGTTTTGCGACTTCTTTAATTGCATCCTTATCTCTCATACCAGTTTTTATTAACTTATTAATATGATCAATAATATCTAAATCATCATATGATTCTTTTTCTTTATTGCCATCTAAAACAATTACAAATTCTCCCTTTGGCTCTATTAATTCATCTAAAATATCATCAATACTACCCCTATATACTTCTTCATGCTTTTTACTTATTTCCCTTGAGATACTTACTTGTCTATTACCCATGATATCTTTTATTAATTCGAGAGTCTCAATAACTCTAAACGGTGATTCATAAAAAATAATTGTATATTCTAATAGTTTCAAATCCTCTAATTCTTTCTTTTTAGCACTTTTTTTACTATTTAAAAATCCATAGAATAAAAACTTATTAGGATTCAATCCGCTATTAACAATAGCTGGTGTAAAAGCAGTAGCGCCAGGTAAACATACTACATTAAATCCTGAAGAAATTACTTTATAAACTGATACATACCCTGGATCGCTTATTGATGGTGTTCCTCTATCAGTAATGATTGAAACATCAAAACCTTGATTTAGATAATCAAGTACCTTTAGATATACGTCATCTTCATTAAATTTATGACATGGTATTAGTTTTTTCTTTATTCCATAGTAATCTAGCAGTTTTTTAGATTCTCTAGTGTCTTCAGAGAAAATTACTTCAGAATTTTTAAGAGTATCTACTCCTCTATATGTCATATCTGCCAAATTACCAATAGGTGTTGGAACCAAATATAAAGTAGGTTTACCATCATAGCTTTTTTGACTCATAAAATCACCACCAAATTTATCAAATACATTATAGCATAAAGAAAAGAAAGAAAAAAGGAGAATAAAAAAAAAGACAAATAATTGCCTATTTTCTTTGATATTTTACATCTGATCCAAAACTATCTTTAATTGTTAACATATCATCTTTAATAGAATAATCAAATTCATTTGGTACAGTTGTATTTTCGTAACTAATTTTTACTTTATTTCCTTTATCTTCGTATGTGAATTTTTTTGTATCACCATAGAAAGTATAGCTACCTGTGTTATCTTTATTAAAAGTATAATATATATCAGTTCTTGCTTTCTTTGTTGTTTCATCATAGTAATTCCATTGTCCTACAATACCTTCACTCTTTCCACAGCCAGTCATTATAACAATTAAAAATGCTGATAAAGCTAAAACACCTAATTTTTTAAATACTTTTCTCATACCTTATATTCCTTTCTATTATAATATTAACATAATTATTGCTATTATTCAATTGTTTTAAAAATATCTTTTATATTATCTTTATATGAACCATCCTCATTATGTATTATCATTGGTTCTAATACTTTTAATGAATTATTGCCATTTTTAGTTCCTTCAATTATTAACATATTACTTTCTTTATTATCCTTTGGATAAATAAATTGAATTCTCTTTGGAGATATATTATTTTTTAACATTATACTAATAATCTCACTTAATCTTTCAGGTCTATGTACCATTACTAAACTACCATTATTCTTTAATAGTTTTCTCGCTAATCTCATAATATCCTCTAGATTAATCATTAATTCATGTCTAGCTATTGTTTTAATACTATTATCATTCTTTTTTGAAGAGTCATTATTTTTAAAATAAGGAGGATTACATGTTATTAAATCAAACGAATCTGTTTCAAAACTATCAGTTAAATCTTTAGCGTCCATATTCAATAATTCAATTTGATTCTGAAGATCATTTAATTCTATAGATTCCTTTGCTAGATTATATATTTCTTTTTGAATTTCAACTGCTACTATTTTACTATTTGTTTTAGTTGATAACATAAGAGGTATTGGACAATTACCAGAACAAATATCTAATATTTTCATATTTTTCTTTAAATTCAAAAAATGTACAAGTAAAACTGAATCTAAAGAAAAATTAAAATAATCAGTATCTTGTACTATTTTTAAATTATATCCTAATAAATCATTAATTACTTTCATCAACAAATATCTCTATAATTTCTTTTTCTTTAGTTTCAATTTTGTAAGATTTTCTAAAAATATCAATAGAAATTACTTTTCCTTTTTTATTATCTTTATCTATTATTTGTCCAATGCTAGGATATTTTTTCTTTTCTTCAGAATAAAATTCATCTTCATTTTCTAAACAACACAATAATCTATTACATGCTCCATTTATTTTTGTTGGATTTAATGAAATATTTTGATTCTTAGCCATATTTATTGTTATATTATTAAAACTATATAAAAATGTAGAACAACATAAAGGTCTTCCACATGGTCCAATACCACCTACCTCTTTTGCTTTATCTCTAGGACCAATTTGTCTTAATTCTATTCTAACTTTATAGATAGAAGCTAATTGCTTAGCTAATTCTCTAAAATCTACTCTATCATTTGATAAATAAGTAAAATATAGTTGAGTTCTCTCAAAATTATAAGAAGCATCAATTAATTTCATATCTAATCCATTACTTTCAATTAATTCTTTACACTTATTAAAAGCGTTTTTAGAATCTTTAATATTATTTAAATATTGATTATAATCTTTTTTGGTACTAATTCTAATTACTTTTTTTAAATTATCTTGAATTTTAGATTTATCAATTTCAGTTAATTCTTCAACATAACCAAATTGTAATCCTCTTTCTGTTTCAACTATAACTGTTAAACCCAATTTAAGATTTAAATTATTTGAATCAAAATAATATTTTCTACCATTCTTTGAAAAAGCTACTCCAGCCACTTTTATTCTAGCCATTATTTCACCTCACTATACTTAATAATAAACTCATCCATTAATAATTTTAAATTCATATTAGTTTCTAATTTATTAATTATTTCTTGTATTAACACAAGTTTTCTTTGAATAACTTCTATTTCATTATTATTAGCTATTTCATTTATATTGTCAATAAAAATAACACCTGTTATTTTATTTTTATCTAATTTATAATTTAATACTTCATAATAAAAATATAACATAAAATCAAATAATAGACATAAATCTTCTTTAGATTTATAAAAATCAAATATATCTGATTTATAATGAGTAAATACATTAATATTTAGTCTTTCAAATAACTCAATCGTATTTATAATATTTCTTAGATCATTTATAAAATAATCGTAAGAATATTCTTCATCCTTATAATCTTTATATTTTTTATATAAAATATCAATATAGTTTTCATTAGAATCATTATTTAAAAGTAATACCTGACATCTAGATTTTATTGTTGGTAATACCTTTGATAAATTATCAGTTAATAATATAGCAACTATATCATCACTTGGTTCTTCTAGAAACTTTAATATAGTGTTAGCTGAAGATGAATTTAATTTATCCGCACCATTTATTATGTAAACTAATCTGTCTCCTAATGTTGATTTTACTGAAAATTCTTTTTGTAAACTACTTAATTCTTCTTTTTTTATAATATTATTAATAGGATTTATTATTTTTAATTCAGGATAATCATTATTATCTATTTGTTTGTTAATATTTTCATTATTACTACTATTAATTAACCTTTTAGAAAATGCTAAAGAATAATCCATCAAAAAACTCTTATCATTTGAAACAAAAAGATAAGCTTGAACAATTCTATTATTATTTATACTGTTTATCAATAATTTAGTAATTATTGGTTGTTTTTTAATATATTCATCTAACATATTATCACCTAAAATTTATTAAATAAAAAATAATTAAACCTATAAATCCTGGAATACTAAAAACAGTTACAAAAGGAACTGTTATAAGATTAATAGGAATTGGTAGTTCATATTGATGCATAAAAATATTATATGCATATAGTAAACCAAAACTTAATACTACTCTTCTTAATAACCTATATAACTGTTTCATTTTATCACCTAATATATTCTATTAAAATATATTAGCTTTTATGATAATTTATTTCTTCCTTCTAAAGCTCTTTGAATAGTTAAAGCATCTAGGTATTCCATATCAGCACCAACAGGTATACCTGCTGCTATTTTGGTAACAGAAACATCTGTTCCCTCTAACAATTTTAATATGTATAAAGATGTTGTTTCACCTTCCATATTAGTATTCAAAGCTAAAATTACTTCTTTTATTTCTTCTTTTTCTATTCTATTTATTAATTCGTTGATCTTTATATCTTCTGGATTAATTCCTTCTAAAGGAGATATTAATCCTTCTAAAACATGATATTTTCCTTTATAAGCATTTGATTTTTCAAATAATATCAAATCTTTTGTACTTTCTACAATACATAATGTTGAATTATCTCTTGTATCATCACTACAAATTGAACATATTTCATTATCTTCAGTTAAATTATTACAAATTGAGCATTTTACTATTTTAGTTTTAACATTTTTAATTGATTCAGAAAACTTTTCAGCATTTTCATCACTAAATTTTAAAACAGCAAAACTTAAACGTTCTGCGTTTTTTTCACCTATACCAGGTAAAAGTTTAAAACACTCAATCAATTCTTCTAAACTTTTTGGAAATTTCATATTAGAATAAACCAGGCATCATATTTGAGTAACGACCTAATTTACTTTCCATGGCTTTTTCAGCTTGAGATATAACATCATTTACTGCGATTAAAATCATATCTTCTAAAGCTTCTATATCATCTGATTCAACGTCTTTATTAATTGTTATTTTAGTTATTTCTTTATTTCCATTTCCTTCTACTTCTACAAGATCCTTTTTACAAGTAAAAGTCATAGCTGCTACTTCTTCTTGAGCTTTCTTCATATCCTTTTGCATTTTTTGTGCTTGTTGCATTAATTGATTCATATTCATAATTCTATTCTCCTATCTCTAATAAATCATCAAATTCACTCTTTTTTTCTGATTTACTTTCCTTAATCTTATCTAAAACTTCTTTTTCATCCAACAATTCTATTTTTTCTTTATTTTTGATTTTTTCAACATAGATTTTTCTCTTTATTTCCCAGTTACTATTGTCATATATACAAATATTTAATTCTTTGTTTAATTTATTAATAAATAAAGATTCAATACTAAATAAATCATCATATAATTCATATAAAATATTATTATTAGATGTTGTTAATATTATACCATCTTTAGAGCCTGCTTTAATAGTACAATCTAATAATAAATTAAATATTTTTCTTTCATCTAAATTATCTAGATTATTTTCTAAATCATTTTTAAAAGTTAAATAATTATTTAATGATTCTTTATCAGCTTCCGCTAAAATGTTGTTTAATCTAATATTCATTAATTCTTCATAAAATTTATATTTTTCATTATTTTTTTCATCTTTAAAATCAGATTTTTGATCATTATCAATAATTTCTTCTTTATTTTCTTCAACATTTATTTCAGAATTATTTTTTTCATCAAAATCACTTTCTTTATTATCAATTATTTTCTTATCTATAGCACGTACATTTGTTCTTTTATATTCTAGTATTTTTATTAGTAATAGATCAAAAAATATTTTTTTATTTTTAGAATTTCTCATTTTACTTAAATAATCATTAAAATCAAATATTATATTAATAATATTTTCTTTCCCTATTGAAGATACTAACTCATTAATATTATTTTTTTGAAAATCAATCAAATTATTTTTTAAATATTTTATGATATCTTCACAAATAAAAATATAATCTTTTCCATCATTTTCAAATTGATTACTTAAATCAAATAATGAATTAATATCATTATCTATAATAAAATTAAACAATTTTTTAATATTATCTACACTAATTCTTCCATTTAATAATAAAACATCATCTAAATTGATATCACCATTAGTATATGAGTTTAATTGATCTAATAAACCAATAGCATCTCTTAACCCACCAGATGAATCAATACATATTTGTTCAATTGCATCATCAGAAATTTTAATATTTTCTTTCGTACAAATATATTTAATTTTTTCTGTCATTAAATTTTTAGGAATAGATTTAAATTCAAAATTTTGACATCTTGATATTATTGTTAATGGAACTTTTTGAATTTCTGTTGTTGCTAAAATAAAAATTACATGTTTTGGTGGTTCTTCTAAAGTTTTAAGTAATGCATTAAAAGCACCAGCAGATAACATATGTACTTCATCAATAATATAAATTTTATACTTAGAAAAAGTTGGCATCAAAGAAACATGATTTTTAATTTCTCTAATTTCATCAACACCATTATTGGATGCTGCATCCATTTCAATAATATCAACATTTTCATTATTATTACACATCTTACAAATATCACATTTTTCACATGAGCAACCATTTTTTTGAGATTCACAATTAATGGTTTTTGCAAAGATTTTAGCAATACTTGTTTTGCCAGTACCTCTTGGTCCAATGAATAAATAAGCATGACTTAGTTTATTATTATTAATAGCATTTTTTAATGTATTAACAACAATACTTTGTCCACACACTTCATCAAAGGTTGAAGGTCTATATTTTCTATATAAAGCTTGATATACCATGATGATCTTCCTTTCAATATAATTATAACACAGAATAGCATTTAATATAAGGAAATTATTTATATATTTTAATGTTTCACGTGAAACATTATTTATATTTTTATATTATATTATTTAAGATATTGATACATAAAGATACATAAAGATACATTTTGATACATATTGATACATTTTGATACATAATTATTTCCCGGGAAATATTTTTTATAATAAAAAAAGTAATGTTTCACGTGAAACATTACTTCTCTATTCTTATTTTTTTAAAATAATCTTTTAGTTTTATTGAAAAAGAATCATTTTCAATATAAGTATAATTTGTATTTTTTTCTGTAACATTTGAATTTTGTTTTATATAAAATATTACTTCGTCTATTCTACTTTTTTTAATTATTTCCTTACACATAGAACATGGTTCAAGTGTTACATATAATTTGCAACCATTTAATCTCCAATTGTTTAATTTTTTTGATGCAATTTGTATAGCGTTTATTTCCGCATGACTTAGAATATTCTTTTTTAATTCTGTTTTATTATATGAACTAGCAATTATTTTATTATTATATACAATAACTGCAGCTACAGGTATTTCTTTATGTTCTTCAGCTTTTTTAATTAATATATCTAGTTTTTTTATAATAATATTATTATCCATATAAATCTCCATAAAAAAAGCACACACGAAAATTAAATGTTAAGGCTGCTATATTTCTATCCTGACCTGATTCCAAGTTTTTCGTTGTGCATATTTAATATACTATTTTTAATAATAATTGTCAATTATGTATAATCATTTATATGATGTTTCACGTGAAACATATTAAAAATATTAAAAATTATTGCAAAAATGATACAAAAATATTTCCCGGGAAATATTTTTTATAAAAAAAGTTAATGTTTCACGTGAAACATTAACTTAATTATTGTTCTAATGTATTATCTTGTTCTGAATTTTGTTGTACATTATTATCTACATTTTCTTCTAAATTATCTTTTTTTGATAATGATACAGTTGCAACTTTTTGATCATCTTTTAAAGAAATTAATCTAACACCTTGTGTTACTCTACTCATTTTAGATACTTGTTCTAGTCTTATTTTTATTACAATTCCACTATCTGTTATGATTATTAAATCAGAATCTGGTTCTACTTTATTAATTGAAACTAATGCACCATTCTTTTCAGTAACATTTAAACCTTTTACACCTTTACTTCCTCTATGTGTAAGTCTATATTCACAAACATTTGTACGCTTACCGTAACCTTTTTCAGTAATTATAAGTATTTCATCATTTTCATTAATTACTGAAGCACTTACACAATTAGTATTATCATCTATATCTATACCTTTAACACCACTTGCTGTTCTACCCAATACTCTAATTTCTGATTCATCAAATTTAACCATTCTTCCATTTGAAGCACCTATTAGTATTTGATCATTACCCGATGTTAAGAATACTGATAATAATTCATCATTTTCCTTTAATCCAATTGCTATCTTACCACTAACTCTAATATTTTCAAATTCAGCTATTGATGTTCTCTTTACTAATCCTCTCTTTGTAACAAAAGTAACTAGTTTATTCTCAATTCCTTCTTCTACTCTTACTGGTAATATTGCTTTTACATATTCTTCTTTTTCAATTGGTAATAAGTTGATTATTGGTAATCCCTTTGCTTGTCTACTGAATTCTGGTACTTCATATCCCTTGATTCTATACACTTTTCCTTTATTTGTAAAGAATAATACATGATCATGAGTTTTTAAAGTAACCATTTGTTCAACAAAGTCTTCTTCATTAGTTGCCATACCTTTTACTCCAACTCCACCTTTGTTTTGTACCTTATATGTGTCTATTGGTAATCTCTTGATATAACCTTTATTAGTTAGATTAATAATTATATCTTCTACTGGAATTAAAGATTCATCCTCTATAAAGTCTATAGCAGTCATATCAATCTTAGTCTTTCTATCATCAGAATACTTTTCTTTTATTTCTAATAATTCTTGTTTAATTATAGCTAATACTTTTTCTTCACTAGCTAAAATTGATCTATATTCTTCTATTTTCTTTAATAAATCTGCTAATTCTGCTTCTATCTTATCTCTTTCTAATCCAGTTAATCTTCTTAACTTCATTTCAAGAATAGCATCACTTTGAATTTCAGTTAATCCGAAATTACTCATTAATTTTTCTTTTGCTTCTTGATCAGTTTTAGATCCTCTTATTATCTTAATTACTTCATCAATATGATCTAAAGCTATTTTTAAACCTTCTAATATATGTACTCTATCTTCAGCTTTCTTTAAATCAAATTTAGTTCTTCTAATTATAATTTCTTTTTGATACTCTATATATTTTGAAATAATATCCTTTAATCCAAGAGTTTTTGGAACTCCTTTATCAAGCATTAAGAATATTACACCAAAATTCTTTTGAAAATCAGTGTGTTTGTATAAATTATTTAATACTACTTGAGCATTAGCATCTTTCTTTAAAGTAATAGTGATTTTTACACCATCTTTTAAATCAGTATGATAATCAGCTATTCCATCAATAGTTTTATTGTGAACAAGTTCAGCAACCTTATTTTTTAATACTTGTGTATTTACTCCATATGGTACTTCATCAACAATAATATAATGTTTACCATCTTTTTCTTCAATAGATGCTTTACTTCGTATAGTTATTGATCCTCTTCCAGTTTCATATGCATTTTTAATACCACTATTTCCAAGGATTATACCACCTGTAGGAAAATCTGGACCTTTAATATATTGCATTAAACCTAATGTATCTATATCAGGATTATCAATATATGCTACACATCCATCAATAACTTCACCTAAATTATGTGGTGGAATATTAGTTGCCATACCAACAGCAATACCCATTGTTCCATTAACTAAAATATTTGGAAATCTAGATGGTAGAACTGCTGGTTCTTTTTCTGATTCATCAAAGTTAGGAATCATATCAACTGTTTCTTTTTGTATATCTCTTAATAATTCTAATGATATTTTTGATAATCTTGCTTCTGTATAACGCATTGCTGCAGCTCCATACCCTTCAATATTACCAAAATTACCATGTCCATCTACTAAACAATTTCTATAGCTAAAATCTTGTGCCATATGAACCATTGCTTCATATATTGATGAGTCACCATGAGGATGATATTTACCCATAACATCTCCGACTATTCTAGCCGATTTCTTATGCGGTTTATCTGGAGTATAACCTGATTCATACATAGACCATAAAATACGTCTATGAACTGGCTTTAAACCATCTCTAAGATCAGGTAATGCTCTTGCTACTATAACACTCATTGAATATTCTAAAAATGAGGTTTCAATTTCTTTAACTATGTTATTTTCTTCTAATCTATCTCTACTATGATCCATAATTCAAACCTCCTATATATCCAAATTCTCTACATATACTGCATTTTCTTCAATAAATTGTCTTCTTGGAGCTACCTCTTCTCCCATTATTTTAGAGAATGCTGCATCTGCATCTGCTAAATCACCAACTGTGATTTTTCTAAGTATTCTTTGATTTATATCCATTGTTGTTTCATTTAATTCTTCAGCATCCATTTCACCAAGACCTTTCATACGAGCTATTTCATATCTAGTGTTTGGATTTAATGATGCTATATATTCATCTCTTTCATCTTCATTTAAAACATATTTTCTAACTTTACCATGAGATATTCTATATAAAGGTGGTTGAGCAGCATATACATGTCCTGCTTCAACTATAGGTCTAAAAAATCTATAAAATAAAGTTAATAATAAAACTCTAATATGTGATCCATCAACATCGGCATCGGTCATTATTATTATCTTATCATATCTTAATTTACTTAGATCAAATTCATCACCTATACCTGTACCAAATGCAGTTATAATTGTTCTAATTTCTTCATTTGATAATGCTTTATCTAGTCTAGCTTTTTCAACATTAAGTATTTTACCTCTTAAAGGAAGTATTGCTTGAGTCATTGAATCTCTACCTTTAATGGCAGATCCACCGGCAGAATCTCCCTCGACTAAGAATATTTCACATACTGAAGGATCTTTATCTTTACAATCAACAAGTTTTCCACCAAAATTAATTGTATCTAAATCTCCCTTTCTTCTTGTTAATTCTCTTGCTCTTTTTGCTGCTACTCTAGCTCTTGCTGCAGTCATAGTTTTATCTATAATTACTCTTGCCTCTTCTGGATTTTCCATTAAAAATCTTTCAAATCCTTCAGCAAATACACTATCAGCTATTTTTCTTACTTCAGAATTACCTAATCTACCTTTAGTTTGTCCTTCAAACTGTGGATTTGGATGTTTACAAGAAACAATCATTGTTAATCCTTCTTTAACATCTTCACCAGTAAGTGGTTCATCTTTTTCTTTAAGAATATTATTCTTTTTAGCATAGCTATTAATAATTCTAGTTAAAGCTCTTCTAACACCTTCTTCATGTGTTCCACCATCATGTGTATTAATATTATTAACAAATGAATAAATGCTATCTGAATAACCAGAATTATATTGCATAGCTACTTCAAGATAAACTCCATCTTCTTCACCTTCTAAGTGAATTATTTCTTCTTGAATAGGAGTCTTAGACTTATTTAAATATTTAACATATTCACTAATACCACCTTCATACATGAAAGTATCTTTTTTTCCTTCTCCTCTTTCATCAGTAAGTGATAATCTTAATCCTTTATTTAAGAAAGCTAATTCTCTAATTCTTACTTTTAATGTATCATAATCATATATATCTGTATCAAAGATTTCAGCATCTGGTTTAAAAGTAACTGTTGTTCCTGTGGAAGTAGATTCACAACTACCAATTTCATGAAGTTTTTCTTTTGTTTTTCCACCATTTTCAAACTTACATTGATATATTTTACCATCTCTTTTAACAGTTACTTCAACCCAACTTGATAATGCGTTAACTACTGATGCACCAACACCATGTAATCCACCTGATACCTTATATCCTCCTCCACCAAATTTTCCTCCAGCATGTAATACAGTATAAACAGTTTCTACTGTGGAAATTCCTGTTTTTGGATGTACAGCAACTGGTATACCTCTACCATCATCAACTACTGTAATTGAATTATCCTTATTAATAGTAATTTCTATATGTTTACAGAATCCAGCTAAAGCTTCATCTATAGCATTATCTACTATTTCCCAAACAAGATGATGCAATCCTTTAACATCAGTTGTTCCTATATACATTCCAGGTCTTTTTCTTACTGCTTCTAATCCTTCCAATACTTGAATATCCGAAGCATCATAATTATTTTCAGCCATTTTAATCACCTCTTGTAACCTTTCCTTCTTTTATTGTAAAAATATCTGCATCTTTTACTATTTTTTTATCTATATTATCTAAATCAGTTGATGTTATAAATACTTGAAGATCATTTTTAATATAATTAATTATATTTACTTTCTTAATCCTGTCTAATTCACTAAATATATCATCTAATAATAATATAGGTTCCTTTTTATATTCATTTTTATATATTTCTATTTCTGCTAATTTAAGACATAAAATTGATATTCTATGTTGACCTTGTGATCCATAATTATTAATCTTAACTCCATCTATAAATATAGAAAAGTCATCTTTATGAACCCCAAGTAATGTTACTTTTTGATATAATTCATTATTAAATGAACCTTCATATTTATTTTGAAGTTGAAAATATAAATATTTATCATTTTCTTCATTATCAATAAACGAATCATATTTAACTACTATATCTTCTTTACCAGAAATATCCTTATATATAGTTTTAATATACTTATTAATTTTATTAACAAAATCTCTTCTTTCTTTATAAATTTGAATATTAAGCATAATTAATTTATCAGTAATTATATTAAAATAATCAAAATCAACTTTTTCAGTTGTTTTTAAATATTCATTTCTTGTTTTAAGAATCTTATTATAATCACTTAAATATTTAACATAATTATTACTTAATCCACTAATTTCTACATTAAAAAATGACCTTCTATTTAATGGTGTTCCTTTTATTATTTCTAAATCATCAGGACAAAACATAATTGCATTAATTCTAGATAAGTATTCACTTACCTTTTTTAAAGGATTACTATTAATAGAAACTCTTTTTCCTTCTGTATTAATTAAAATTTCATAATTAGTAGATTTTGAATTTTCTTCAACGCTACCAATTACTTTAGTAAACAATGAATTTTGTTTAATTAAATAAGTATCTTTATTTGTTCTATGTGACTTAGTTAAAGCTAAAACATAAATACTTTCTAATATGTTAGTTTTACCTTGAGCATTGTTTCCAATGAATATGTTTATTTTTTTATCAAAATTTAATTCTAGATTGTCATAATTTCTAAAATTTTTTAACTCTAATTTTTTTAAAATCATTTTTAACCTATTTTTTTGACCATTTTATAAACCTACCACCTTAAATAATGCTCCTACACATACAAGACTATTATATCACAAAAAAGGCCTTTTTTGTACAAATTTTGCATTTTTTTAGAAAAAAATACTACTATTCAGTAGCATTTATTCTTTTTCTTAAAACTGATTCTAATTTAGTTGCTCTTAAATACTGATTATCAAAGGATCCATAAGAAACTGGTAACTTAATTTTTTTATTATTAGAAAATAATAATTCTGTTATTCCATTATTATTTTCATATTTCTTTATATTATTTAACCCTATCCAACAACACTTTTCTAGTCTAGGACTACAAGTTGGAAAATAAATTAAATTTCTTGATTCTTCAATAATAATAGGAGATTTATGGGTAACACCAATCAGTTTTTTAGTACCCTCATGTCTACCATCATATGTACTACCAAAGAATTCACAACTATTTTCAATTATTTCCATAACTGATTTTTTTACTAAATACATGTTCTCCTTTTCCATAACTTTAGTTTCAGTTTCTGATACAGGCAATAATGCCAAAGTATCACAATTAATTTCATAAGAAATCATCTTTCATTCCCCCTAACATTTTGATCTCTTAATAATTATTTTCTCCGTAAAAAAAATAATTCCCCTCTTTTATACTTATTTTTTTTATTTTTTTTGTCGAAATGAGTCTAAAATATAAAAAAAAGTACATTTTTAAGTACTTTTTTTATTAATATGTTTTAATTGGCATTAATAATTGTAATAAATCATCATTATCACCAGTATTTAAAATAATTGGACTTATTTCAGTATTTAATAATATTCTTACATCTTTACTATCAATAGTTCTTAGTGCATCCATCATATGTTTAGCAGAAAATGCGATTTTTATATCTTCATTTTTATCCTTAATAATAGGTAACTTTTCTTCAACTCTACCAATTTCTGGTGTATTACTAGTAACTGTTAATATATTACCATTAGTTTCAAACTTAATTACATTCTTTTCTTTTTCGCTTGTTAATAATGAAGCTCTATCCACAACATTAAATAATTCATTAAGATCTGCTTTTATAATTAATTTAAAATCATCTGGTATTAATCTACTTATATTAGGAAAAACATCATTTAATAATCTAGATTGAAATAATATATTATCAAACTCAAATAATACTTTATTAGTAAATATATGAATATTTAGTTTTTCCTCATCATCATTAATAATTTTAACAAGTTCTCCTATATTCTTTCCAGGTATAACTATATTTATAGGATTATCCACAGCTTTTTCTAATTTTATTGTTTTTTTAGATAATCTATATGAATCTGTTGCTATACATTCTAACTTATCTGAATCTATTTTAAAATTTAGCCCAGTTAAAATAGGTCTAGATTCTTGTGTTGAAGTTGCATAAATTGTTTGATTAATCATTGTTTTAAGAACTTTTTTCTCTAATTCAATTGGACTATTACTCTTTTCTATATTTAAATTAGGAAATTCATCCGGATCGATACCATTTAAATTAAAGTTAGATTTCAAATTATATATCATTATCTTTAATCCGTCTATTACTTCTATATTAATAATACCTTCATCTAATTTTCTAACAATATCTAATAAGAATTTTCCTTGTATAACGATTGATCCTTCTTTTTCTATTTTATCAATATATTTTTTTTCTATAAAAACCTTTATATCTACTTCATTGTCACTAGCTATTAAATTTAAACCTTCATTTGTTAAATCAAACTTAATACCTGATAATACAGGAATAACATTTTTAGTTGATACTGCATGTGACACATAATTTAAATTTTCTAATAATATTTCTTTTTTTATACTAAATTTCATTTTTTAAAACCCTCCTAATATTTTTGATTTTTTTCTTATATTATTATTTTAATACTTTTTTTATTATTATTAAAGTGGAAAATGTTAATAAGTCTATTATTTCTTTATTTTATAACAAATTTTACTGTTGAAAAGTTGTTAATAATTTTAAACAATATCCACAAATCTATAATTTTTTCTTAATCTCTTCTAATATTTGTTCTAATTGTTTATTTGTTTTTAGTTCATTTTCTATCCTTTCACATGAACTCATTACTGTGGAATGATCTCTTGCTCCGAATTCCATTCCTATTTTTGGAAATGATTCATCTGTAAGTTGTCTGGATAGATAAATAGCAATGTGTCTTGGAAAAGCTATTGTAGCTACTCTTTTCTTAGATTTTAAGTCTTCCACAGTTATATTATAATAATCTGCCACTACTCTTTGTATTTTCATTATATCATTTGTCATACTGGTTGCATTATGTACTGTTCCTTTAAGTGCTTCTCGTGCTAATTCTATTGTAATTTCTTCTTCAAAAAATATAGTTGCATAAGCACAAACTCTTGTTAATGCCCCTTCTAAGTTCCTAACATCAGATTGGCATGTATTAGCTATAAATTCTATAACATCATCAGAAATATGTTGTGCAAAATTCATGTTTGCTATCTTATTTCTTAGTATTTTTTTTCTTAATTCATTATCTGGTGGAAAAATATTTACTTTCAATCCCCAGCTAAATCTAGTTTTTAATCTCTCTTCTAGATTTTTTAAATCTTCAGGTGAATTATCACTTGATATTATAATTTGCTTTTTATTATCAAATAATGTATTAAATGTGTGGAAAAACTCTTCTTGGGATTTAGGAGCATTTCCTAAAAACTGTATATCATCTATTATTAATACATCTATATTTCTATATTTATCTTTAAATGCATCTGTTTTTTCAAAATTTGTAGATTCACTATTCTTTCTATTTAGTCCTAAGAAATCTGATACAAAAGTTTCTGATGTAACATATAGTACTCTTTTATTAGTATTTTGAACAATATAATTACCTATAGAATGCATTAAATGAGTTTTACCTAATCCACTATTTCCATATATAAATAAAGGATTATACATTTTACCAGGATTTTCCGCTACTGCTAAAGCAGTTGCCTGTGCAAATCTATTACTTTCACCTACTATAAAATTTTCAAAAGTATAATCAGGATTTAAATTAGCTTTTTTATAACTATTATATGGAACTCCTTCTTGTAATTCTTCCTCTACTTTTATTTGTTCTTTTTTTTCTTGTTTTTCAATTTCACTTTCTAACACAAATTTAAGTGGAAAATTAGTACCTGTAACTGTATTTAATACTTCTTCAATAAGATCTTTATAAGTTTCACCTAGGTGTTTTTTATGAGCAATAGTTGGTACTACTATAATTGCTTCATCTCCTAATGAATATAAATAAGTATCTTTAAACCATGTATCATAACCTAATGAAGAAAATCTTTTCTTAATTAAACTAAGAAACTTATTCCATATCATTTCATTATTGTTCATAAACCAACACCTCCCCCTAGTTAGTTTTAATTTCTAAGTTAATTATACCTTATTTTATTTATAATTCAACCATTTTTACTTAAAAAAATGTATCCACAACATATCCACAATAAATATCCACAGGTTCTTTTATTTTAAAATAATAATAAAAAACACTTTTCCACTTTTTCCACAATTTTTGTTATTAACAACTATATTATCCACATATTTAAATTATCCACATGGCTGTGTACAATTGTTGAAAAATAATATAGCTTTATATTATAAAGGATTTTTAATAAGTTTTCCACATTTTTATGTTAAAAACTATTTTTTTTATCATTATTATATATATATTATAAAAAATATATAATCATTTATTTAAAAAGTGATTGACTTTATCTAAAAAAAATATTATAATTTAACATGTTTTATGGACTTGGAGGTGTATTATGAAAAGAACTTTTCAACCAAATAATAGAAATATGAAGAAAAAACATGGATTTTTTTCAAGGATTAAAGGTAAAGTATTAAATAGTAGAAGACAAAAAGGTCGTAAAAGACTATCTAAATAAATTCCACACTATAATTGTGGTTTTTTTTGTATGAGGTGTCTATGAAAAAACTAAATATTATAAAAAAACAAGATGAAATTGATAAAGTAATTAAACAAGGAATTATGTTTAAAAATAAATTTTATTTTGTATATAAACTATATAATAAGGATAATAAATATTATAGATTCTGTATTTGTGTTTCTAAAAAATTAGGAAATGCAGTTGTTAGAAATAAAAACAAGAGACAAATAAAAGATATTATAGATAAGAGTAATTTTGTATTTTCAAGAGAATATGATTATGTTATAATATTAAGGAAAGAAATTAGTTTAGCTTCTTTTGATGAAAAAAGAAAATATTTATTAGAAATATTATGTAAACTAGAGGGAGAAAAAAATGAAAAAGAAATTTAGAAAAATAATGTTATTACTTGCGGTAGTATTTATATTAACAGGATGTACTACTGTTCTTAAAGATAAGAAAAATAACGTAGTATACTACGAGAATGATAAGGTTAAAATCACTTTAAACAAAAATATATTATGTCAACCAGAAGATAAAGGTGTTATTAAAAAATATAATGAATATAAAGATGAAATTGATATTAGCAAATTACCTAAGTGCTCAAAAATGAAATTATCAGATAGTACTTATGAAGGAATTTGGGAAAATATTTTTGTTAAACCACTAGCTTGGTTACTAATTAAGATTAATGGTTTATTTGGTAACTATGGTATATCGATTATAGTATTAGGATTATTATTAAGATTAATACTAGCACCATTTACTCATAAAACAGCTATGCAATCTGAAAATATGAAAGAAATGCAACCAGAAATAGATAGAATAAATAAAAAATATGAAGGTAAAAAAGATCAACAATCGATGCAACAAAAATCTATGGAAACAATGCAAGTATATAAGAAATATGGTGTTAATCCATTATCTAGTTGTTTATTTGCATTTATACAAATACCATTATTAATTGCTTTTTATGAAGCAGCTAATAGAGTTCCAGTTATATTTGAAGGAAATTTATTTGGATTAGTACTAGGTACAACTCCATTAAAAGCTATGCAAAGTGGACATTGGGAATACATAATAATTGTTTTATTAATTGTTGGAACAACAATTATTTCACAAAAACTTAATAAAACAGCATCATCTCCACAATCTGGTGGTGTTAATCCAAATATGATGATGAATATTATGGTTATTATGATAGCTATTATGTCTATTAACTTCTCAGTTGCATTATCATTATATTGGATAGCATCTACAATATTTACAATAGGTCAAAACTTATTAGTTAAATATTTAAAAAAGAGAAAAACTGAAAAAGCAACTAAATAAAGGAGTAAGTAGTATGAAAACATATGTATTTGAAGGAAAAAATGTTGAAGAATTAACATTACAAGCCTTAAAAGAACTAAATGTAAAAGAGGAAGAAATGATTACTTCAGTAACTGAAGAAACAACTGGATTATTAAAAAAGAAAAAATATACATTAAATGTTGTATTAAAATCTGATATTCTTGAATTTTCAAAAGAATATGTAAAAAAAATAGTAGAAGGTATGGGTTTTAATAATGTTATATTAGAAACTCAAAGAAAAGAAAACTTTATTAAAATAACTATACATACTGATAATAGTTCATTATTAATAGGAAAAGGTGGAAGAACATTATCTTCTATTCAAAATCTTTTAAGAACTGTTTTAGCAAAAGAAGTACCTGCATTTGTAAATGTATTATTAGATGTTGAAAATTATAAAGAAAAACAACAAAAAAATATTGAAAGATTAGCTATTAAATTAGCAAAAGAAGTAAGAAAAACAAAGGAACCTATTACTATGGATTCAATGAATTCATATGAAAGAAGATTAGTTCATAGCGTACTTTCTGAGTTTAAAGGTGTTGAAACAGAAAGTGAAGGAGAAGAACCAAATAGAAGGGTTGTAATTAAACCTAAAGAGTAATATAATACTATTAGAAAGGAGATTTGAAAATGAAAGAAAGAAGTATAGCTACTTCAATTGTTTTATCAATAGTAACTTGTGGAATCTATGGTATTTATTGGCTAATTGTTTTAAACGATGAAGTAAAAGCAGCAGCAAAAGATGATTCATTACCAACTGGAGGGGTTGTATTCTTATTAACATTAGTAACTTGTGGAATCTATGGTATTTATTGGTCTTATAAAATAGGTCAATTAACAGCTAAAGCGCAAGCTGATAGAAACATGCCAGTTAAAGATAACTCAGTAATGTATCTTATTTTATCAATTGTTGGATTAAGCATAGTTGTTTATGCATTTGTTCAAAATGATTTAAATGAAATGACTAAAAAAGGAGCATAATTAAAATGCTTCTTTTTATTTTGCTTAAAAAGTGTTATAATCTTTTTCACAGAGGTGATTTCCATGAATGACACAATAGCGGCTATTTCAACAGCAACTGGTGTAGGAGCTATTTCTATAGTTAGAATTAGTGGAGATGAAGCATTTGATATTGTGAATAAGATATTTGATAGAAACATATATTCTTTTAAGTCAAATACTATTAATTATGGACATATTATAGAAGGGGATAAGATAATAGATGAAGTATTAGTATCTATCTTTTTAGCTCCTAAAACTTATACTAAAGAAGATATAATAGAAATAAATTCACATGGTGGAATATCAGTAACTAATAAAATATTAGAACTTTTATTAACTAATGGAGCAAGACTTGCTGAACCAGGGGAGTTTACTAAAAGAGCATTTATAAATGGAAGAATAGATTTAATTGAAGCTGAATCAGTAATGGATCTTATAGATGCGAAGACAGAAAGTGCTAGAAAAATGGCAATAAATGGTGTATATGGAAGATTATCTAAAAAAATAAATAAATTAAGGGATAAAGCTCTAGATATAGTATCAAATATAGAAGTAAATATAGATTATCCAGAATATGAAGATATAGAAGTAATGACTATTGAAGATATAAAAAAGTATTCCATAGAATTAAATGAAGAAATAGATGATCTTTTAAAGACATCTGAAAGTGGTAAACTTATTAAAGAAGGAATAAATACTGTTATAATTGGAAGACCTAATGTAGGAAAGAGTTCTTTATTAAATAGATTATTAGATGAAGATAAAGCAATAGTAACAGATATACCTGGAACTACTAGAGATATAGTAGAAGGAAGTATTAGATTAAATGGAATATTAATTAATTTCTTAGATACTGCTGGTGTAAGAAAAACTACTAACACTGTGGAAAAAATAGGCGTAGAAAAAAGTTTATCTCTCTTAGAAAAGGCTGATTTAGTTTTATTAGTGTTAAATAATAATGAAGAATTAACTAATGAGGATAGGGACTTGCTTGAAAAAACAAAGGATAAAAAAAGAATAATAGTTGTTAATAAGTCGGATTTAGATGAAAAATTGGAATTAGATTTACCATATGTAAAAGTTAGCGCAGAAAAAAATGACATAGAAGAATTATTAAATAAAATAAATGAATTATTTAAATTAGAAGATATAAATAGTGGAGATATGACATATATTTCTAATGCTAGAGAAGTAGCCTTACTAAAGCAAGCAAAAGAATCATCAGAAAATTTAATTAATGCATTAGAAAATGGCATACCTATAGATATGTTAGAGATAGATATTAGAAATATAATTGATTCTTTAGGAGAGATAACTGGAGAGAGTTATGATAATGAATTAATTGATAAATTATTTAGTAGATTTTGTTTAGGAAAGTAGTTTACAAGAATATTAAAATGTGATAGCATAAATTTTACTTACAGGGGGGCTTATATGAGCACACAAGATATAATAAAAAAAACAGAAAAAGTATTAAAAAAATCAATTAATAAAGAAGAAGAATTAACACAAGATGATATGATTGAAATATTGTCTCAATCTACAGAATTAAAATCTATGATTGAAAAAATATTGTCTTCATTTATTAAAAATCAAGAAATTAAAGAAAAAGAATTAGATATAATTCAAGATTCAATTGACTATTATCCATTAATAGATTTTATAAATTGTTATTTATTAATTAGTAAAATAGAAATAGTAGGAATTGGTGATTCAATTGATGAATTTAAAAAATTAATTGAAGATAATTCATATATAAATAGTGAAGATCCAGTTGGTATGTATTATAAAGAAATTAAAAGAATACCTTTGTTAACTCCAGAAGAAGAAAAAAAATTATTTATGGAATATGTAGAGAATAAAGATATTACTACAAGAAATAAAATATATGAAGCTAATTTAAGATTAGTAGTAAAAATAGCTAATAAATATGTAGGAAGAGGTTTAGAATTATTAGATTTATATCAAGAAGGTAATATAGGTTTAGGAACAGCTATAGATAAATTTGATGTTTCTAAAGGATATAAATTTAGTACATATGCTTCTTGGTGGATAAGACAAGCTATAAGAAGAGCGATAGATAATTCATCAAGAAATATAAGAATTCCAATTCAAGCAGGTACAATCTTAAAAAAGATAAGTATTGCAATAGAACATTTTTCAAAAGAACATGGAGGAGTAGAACCTACTAATGAAGAATTATCTGCAATAATAGGAATTAGTCCTGAAATGATTAGAAATTATAAGAGTTATAATGTAACAACAGTTAGTTATTATACTCCTGTTGGTTCAGCAGAAGATGGTGATCAGTCTGAACTAATAGATTTCTTAGAAGATGAAAAAAGTGCTGGAAATATAACAAAAAAAGCCGAGGCAAATGCATTACATGAAGAAATTGCTAAAATAATAGATGAATATTTTCCTATTAATACAGATGATTCAAAGAAAAATAAGTATAATGAAAAAGTAAGAAGAATTATTGATTTAAGATTTGGATTTGATGGAAATGGTATTAGAACATTAGAAGAAATATCGAATGAATATAATGTTACTAGGGAAAGAATTAGACAAATTGAAGAAAAAACATTAAAGTTATTTAGAAATCCTAAAATTAGTAAGAGATTAGAAGATTTTCGTTAATCTCTTTTTTTATTTATAAATTTATATTATAATTAATAATAGGAGGTATATATGAATAATAAAGAAATAAAAAGGACATCCAAAGGCGCTATCGCAGCTATTATAATTGGATATGTATTGTTTTTTGTAGGAATTATAGTTGGTATAGTATTATTAGTTATTAAATTTTTCCCTAGAGATTACATAGGAACATGGCATTGTGACGGTGGTGAAGTATTAGTAATTGATAATGATAACTTTAAAATGACTAAATATAATGGTTCTTCAGATAATTCATCATATAGCGTAAAAGGTATTGAAATTAATAACAAAAAAAGAAATTTTATAATTGAAACTTCTTCTACTAAATATGATATAACTATTAATGATAATAATATGTTTATGGTTGATAAATATAATAATAAGGCCTACAGTTGTATAAAAAAGAATTAATTATATATTAATTCTTTTTTATTGATTATTAAAAATAATTATAGTATAATACTTTTGCTTTAAAAAAAGGTGGTGATTTAATGAATTTTGATGCTATTGTAGTTGGTGGAGGTCATGCTGGTTGTGAAGCAACACTATCACTTGCTAAAATGGGTTTTAAAACTCTATTGGTATCTGGTAATCTAGATAAAATTGCTATGATGCCATGTAATCCTCACATTGGTGGATCTGCTAAGGGTATTGTTGTTAGAGAAATTGATGCTTTAGGTGGAATGATGGGAAAAGTTGCTGATAAGACTTTATTACAAATGAAAATGCTTAATTTTAGTAAAGGTCCAGCTGTTAGATCATTAAGAGCTCAAGGTGATAAAGTATCTTATCCTAAAGAAATGCAAAGATTATTAAAAGAAGATAAAAATGTTACATTTCTTGAAGATATAGTAGAGGATTTAATAATAGAAGATAATAAAATAACAGGTGTTATTTTATCAACTGGTGAAAAAATATCATCAAAATGCGTTATATTAACTACTGGTACTTATATGAAGGCGGATATATTAGTTGGTGATACAAGAACTAGATCTGGTCCATCAAATACAAGACCATCTTTGTTCTTAAGTGAAAATCTAGAAAGACTTGGTTTTAGATTATTAAGATTAAAAACAGGTACTCCTCCTAGAATACAAAGAGATACAATAGATTTTTCTAAAACAAAAATGGAACCAGGGGATGATAAGTTATATACCTTTAGTTTTGATGATAAACCTTATTATAAAGTTGAAGATCAAGAACCATGTTATTTAACTTATACAACTCCAGAAACACATGAAATTATTAGAAAAAATCTAAATAAGTCTAGTATGTATGGTGGTATAAAAGAAAAATTAGGTACTGGTCCAAGGTATTGTCCATCTATAGAGGATAAAATAGTTAGATTTGCTGATAAAGAAAGACATCAATTATTCTTGGAACCTGAAAGTAGATATTTTGATGATATATATGTACAAGGGTTTTCAACAAGTATGCCAAGAGATGTACAAGAAGAAATGGTACATAGTCTTCCAGGTTTAGAAAATGCTAAAATTCTTAGATATGCTTATGCAATTGAGTATGATGCAATTGATTCTAAAGATTTATATCCTAGTTTAGAGACTAAAATAATAGAAAACTTATATACTGCAGGTCAAATAAATGGTACTTCTGGTTATGAAGAAGCAGCATGTCAAGGTCTAATGGCAGGAATAAATGCAGGATTAAAAATGCAAGGTAAAGAACCATTGATATTAAAAAGAGATGAAGCTTACATAGGGGTTTTAATTGATGATTTAGTTACTAAAGGTGTTAGAGATCCATATAGATTACTTACTTCAAGAGCTGAATATAGATTACTATTAAGAAGTGATAATGCAGATTTAAGACTTAGAAAATATGGTTATGAAGTCGGTTTAATTTCAAAAGATCAATATGATAGATTAATAGAAAAAGAAAATAATATTAATAAAATTATAAATGAATTAAATGATATTACTATTAAATCAGATAAAAAAATGAATGGTATTGAGTTTATTAAAAGAACTGAAAATAGTATAAGTGATATTAAAGATAAACTAAGTAAAAAATATGATGAATTAGAATTAGAACAAGCTGAAATTCAAATTAAATATGAAGGATATATTAAAAAAGCAAGAAAAGAAGCAGAAAAAATGAGAAAGCTTGAAAATAAAAAAATTCCAAAGGATATAGATTATGATAAAGTTCCTAACTTAGCTTCTGAAGCAAGAGTAAAACTTAAAGAAGTAAGACCTTTATCTTTCTCACAAGCTAGTAGAATAAGTGGAGTAAATCCTAGTGATATAGCTATTCTTTCTGTATATATGAAGAGGTACTTTGATGAATATAAATAGTTTTTATGATGAAGTAAAAAAACTAGATATTAATCTAACAAAAACTCAAATGGACATGTTAGAAAAATACTATGAATTACTTGTAACAGAAAATGAAAAAATAAATCTTACAACTATAACTGAAGAAGAAGATGTTTATTTAAAACATTTTTATGATAGTTTAACTCTTATAAAAGCATATAATTTAAGAAAAGAAGCAACTTTATGTGATATTGGAACAGGAGCTGGATTTCCAGGAGTAGTCTTAGCAATTTGTTTTCCTAATTTAAAAGTAACTGTAGTAGAAAGTATTAGAAAAAAAATTGATTTTCTATTTTTAGTAAAAAAAGAATTAGATTTAAAAAATATATTTATATGTAATGAAAGAGCAGAAATATTTGCTAGAAACAATATTGAAAAATATGATATTGTTACTAGTAGAGCTATGGCAAGATTAAATATACTTAATGAAATGTGTATTCCACTTGTAAAAGTAAATGGTTATTTTATACCAATGAAAGCAAATTTAGATGAAGAATTAGAGGAAGCTAAGTCTTCTATTGAAATTATGAATTCTAAATTAGAAGAAGTTATTACTTTTAATTTACCTGTGGAAAATAGTATAAGAAATTTAGTAGTTATTAAAAAATTAGGTAATAATAAAAAGAGATATCCAAGAGATTATAAACAAATTAAAAATATGCCTTTATAAAAAAATTAAAAAATCCATTGTAAAAAATGGATTTTTATTATATTATATATATAGAGAGTAAAAGAATAAGAAGTTGGTGATATTATGAATAATAGTAATATAGAAAAGGAAATAGTATTTGTTTCGTTAGATGACATAATACCTAATAGATTTCAACCTAGATTATCTTTTGATGAAGAAGCATTAAATGAACTAGCTAAATCTATTAGACAACATGGTATAATTCAGCCATTAGTTTTAAGAAAAATTGGAAACAAATACGAAATAATTGCGGGTGAAAGAAGATATAAAGCTTCTTATATTGCAGGATTAACAAAAGTACCAGCTGTTATTATAGATTTAAATGATAATGAATCAGCAGAAGTTGCTATAGTAGAGAATATTCAAAGAAAGAATTTATCTCCTATAGAAGAAGCAAAATCATATAAAAAATTGTTAGATAGAGGTTATTTAACTCAAGATGAGTTAGCTTCACGTATGGGTAAAACTCAAGGAGCTATTTCTAATAAATTAAGATTATTAAATTTATCTCAAGAAGTTCAAGATGCATTATTAAATAACCAAATTAGTGAAAGACACGCTAGAAGTTTACTTAGATTAGATAAAGATGATGAACAACAAGAAGTATTAAGTAGAATTATAAATGATAGATTAAATGTTAGAGATACAGATAATCTTATAAATAGTTATATTACTGGTGAAGAATTTATTCCAATGTCAGAATTAGAGAAATCAACAGATGAACCAAAAATGGAATTTAATACATTCTTTGATAAGAATGATGATAATGAAGAGGAAGTTTTATCTATCGAGGATAAAATATATCCTTCAATAGAAGATAAAATATATCCAGCTATTGAAGATAAGACATATCCAGGAATAGAGGATAAAACTTATACTCCTATAGAAACAACTTCTAAATCTTTATTAAAGGGACCTAAAGACTATAAATCTGTTTTAAATAATAAAGTTAAATACTTTGTTGAAAGTCTAAAAGAAGAAGGAATAGAAGTAACATATGATAGTTATGAATTCGATAAATTATTTGAATTTATAATAAAAATAAATAAAGAATAAGCACTGATTAATCAGTGCTTTTTTCATTGTCTTTTTCTTTTGGTTCAGTTCCTTTTATATAATAAATAAATTTTTTTCTTTTAGATGCATTAGTAGCAATTTTTCCATTTAATGGGTTAACAAGTACAGCAGTAACATTTTCAGGTTTCTTATACCATTCATCTTCTTTATCTCTTAAATAGTTTTCCAATGTATCTGCCCATATATTTCTTGCGTATTTAGTATCACTGGGTAATAATTTTCTATTATCATCATAACCAGCCCAAACTCCTAATGTATAATCTTTACTAAATCCAATAACTAATGAATCTGTATCTGTACTACCTGATTTAACACCATATGTTTTAGTTAATTTTGGTTTAATACTAAGGCAAGTTGGTTCATTATAATCTACTAGTCTATAGTCATAACAATTTGTTAGTAAGTTACTTAGAATATAAGTTATATCGCTATTTAATACTTTTTTACCTTCTTCTTTATTAGTATATAATTCATTATTATTAGAACTAATTACTTTTCTAATTAAATAAGGTTTATTCTTTGTACCTTCATTAGCAATTACTGAATAACCACTTGTTAAATCTTTAATACCAATTTCACTTGTTCCAAGTGGCAAAGAAACATTATTTTCAACATAATCTATTCCAACTTTTTTCAGTGTGTCAACGAAAACATTATCTCCTAAGAACATATTTGTTTTTAAAGCATAGATATTATCTGAATAAGCAAGTGCTAAAATCATAGGAATTTTTCTATTAGGATATATATCAGCAAAGTTACTTGGTGTATATATTTCATTTCCTAAGTTAAAACTTGTATTTGTTGATAAGAAAGAAGAAGATGGTGTAAAACCATTTTCTAAAGCAGCATAGTATAAAAATGGTTTTATGGTAGATCCAACTTGTCTTTTAGAACTAGTTACTCTATTAAATTGACTTTTTTCATAATCTTTTCCACCAGTTAACGCTATTATTTTACCAGTAGAATTTTCAATCATAACACTAGATATTTGTATATCACTATCATCATTCATATTATTAATAACAGCTTTTTCTAATTCTTCCTGTGCTTTTAAATCTAAATTTGTATATATTTTAATATTATTACTTTCTAAATAGTCTTTAGGTAATACATTTAAATCATATAATTCATCTATAACAGCATCTTTATAATACATTAAAGTGGACATATTTAGTGTCTCTTTTTTTCCATAATAAACTAGTTTTTCATCATATGCTTTATTTGCTTGTTCCATTGATATATAACCAACGTCAACCATGTTCTTAAGTATTTGCTTTTGTCTTTTTTTAGCACTTGCCTCATTATTAATAGGAGAGTATTCCTGTGGATATTTAGGTATACCCGCAAGCATAGAAGCTTCAGCTAATGATAAGTTTGATGCGCTTTTATTAAAATAATAATGTGAAGCATTTTCTATTCCAAATACACCATTTCCATAATTTATTGTATTTAAATATCCTTCTAATATTTCATCTTTACTATAATTAATTTCCATTTTTAAAGCTAAATATGCTTCTTTAAATTTTCTTTTATATGTTCTATCAAATGTTAAATATAAGTTTCTTGCATATTGCTGTGTTATTGTACTAGCTCCTTCTACTATACCACCAGAAACTAAATTATTAAAAAATGATTTTATAATTCTAGCATAATCAAATCCATTATGACCATAAAATCTTTTATCTTCTGTTGCTATAGTAGCGTTAATTAAATCTTTATCAATAGATTTTAGACTAATCCATTCTTTATCTCCATTTCCTTTAAAGAATATATTATCATCCTTATCATAAATAATAATATTGTTAGTCTTTTTTAAGTCAAGTTTAGGTGATAACTTTATAAAAAAATAAAGACCAGAAAACAAAATACATATAAAAAAGCACAGAAAAACAAATATTTTTAATAAAAATTTTCTCTTTTTCATAAAATATCACCATTCTCTATTTTTATTATGTTAAAAATAGGGTAAAATATAAGTGATTTTTTTTTAAGTATATGTTATAATGCTTTTATTAAAAAGAGGTGTTTCTTATTAAATTAGATTTATATATTAAAAATAATGATGAGGAATTTAATTATAGAGATATAGTTTTTAAAACTAAGAATAATAAGTATTTATTTAGTATTGATAAAGATGATTATGAATTAGATTTTGATAAATTAGTTTTCCACAAGAAAAATAATGAGTCAGAATTAGATTTTGTATTTGATATAGAAAATAAAACAACTGGAACATATTTAATTAAAGAATTAGAATTCTATATGGATGCAAAAGTAGAAACAACTAAGTTGAACAAAACAGATAAAGATATAGATATTGAATATAAGTTATGGTTACAAGATGAATATATAGGTGATTTCATTTTTAGAATAAAAGTAAAGGAGTAGGTATTATGGTTGATATTAAAAAAGAGTTAAGTACTATTCTTAATAAAGAAGTTAGTATTGATACTTATACTTTAATAAAAGAAATTAAAGAAAAAGATAAAGGTGATTATACTTTTCCATGTTTTGTACTCGCAAAAGAGTTACACAAAGCCCCTAATCATATAGCGGATGATTTAAAAGATAAGATTAATTCAGACCTAATTGAAAAAATAGAAAGTGTAAATGGATATTTAAACTTCTATATAAACAAAGAGTTCTTAATGAAAGAAGTATTCAATGAATATGAATCTAAAAAAGATGAATATGGTAACGAAGAACAAACAGGTAAAACAGTATGTATTGATTATTCCGCTCCAAACATAGCAAAACCATTCCATGTTGGACATTTAAGATCAACAGTTATAGGTCATGCATTATACAATATATATAAGTATTTAGGATATAATACAATTGGTATAAATCACTTAGGAGATTATGGTACTCAGTTTGGTAAACTAATCGAGGGATATAAACTATGGAGTAATGAATATGATATAGAAAATAATCCTATAGATGAATTAGTAAAAATATATGTTAGAATTAATGCCTTAGCAGAAGAAAATCCAGAAGTACTTGAAAGATGTAGAAATAACTTTAAACTTTTAGAAGAAGGCGATGAATACTGCGTTAATCTTTGGAAAAAATTTAGTGAACTAAGCTTAAAAGAATTTGATAAAATATATGATTTATTAGGAATAAAATTTGATAGTATTAAAGGAGAATCTTTCTATATAGATAAAATGGATGAAGTAGTAAAAATCCTAGAAAAAAATAATAAAATTACTATTAGTGAAGGTGCTAAAATAGTTGATTTAGAGGAAGAAGGAATCAAAACACCATGTATTATTATTAAAAGTGATGGTTCAAGTATATATGCAACCCGTGATTTAGCGGCTATACTTTATAGATCAAGAACATATGATTATGATAAATCTTTATATGTAACATCATATGAACAAGATCTTCAATTTAAGCAAACTTTCGCAGTAGCAAAATACTTAGATTTAGATCCTAAATATGTAGATGGTTTAGAACATGTATCATTTGGTATGTATAGATTACCAGAAGGTAAGTTTTCCACAAGAAAAGGTAATTTTATAAAATTAGAAGATATATTAAATGATGCAATAGAAAAAGCAAAAGCAAAAGTATCAGATAAGAATCCTGATTTAGAAGATATAGATGATGTTGCTAAAAAAGTTGGTGTAGGTGCAGTAGTTTTTGGAGATTTATATAATTCAAGAATTAAAGATGAAGTATTTGATATAGATGAAATGCTTGAATTTCAAGGCGAAACATGTCCTTATATCCAATACATGTATGTAAGAATTAAGAGTATTTTACGTAAACTTGATAAAGAAGTATTGATAAATGACGTGAAATATGATAAATTACATGATGATTTGTCATATGAATTAGTTAAACAAATCTATAATTTTAATTCAGTGTTAAAAGATGTTACTGAAAAGAATGAACCATATATATTATCTAGATATTTAATTAAGTTAGCTCAGACATATAGTGACTATTATAATTCTTATAAAATATTAAGTGATGATATAGATGAGAGAAATTCTAGAGTATATCTTATAAACATTGTTGCCAATGTGTTAAAAACTGGATGTCATTTATTAGGTATAGAAATGCCTGAAAAAATGTAGAATAAAAAAAGAAATCTCATATAAATAATAATGGAAGGATGAAATTAAAAAATGAGTATTAGAAAAAAAGATTTATTAGAATTAGAATTAATGAGTTATACAGATATAGCTTATGAAATAATTAAAGAGGATAAAAAGAAATATAATACACCAAAATTATTTAAAGAAGTTTGTAAATTATTACAATTAAGTGAAGAAGAAATGATGGAGAAAATAGGGGATTTCTTTACAGCATTAACAACAGATGGAAGATTTATTTTAATTAACTCTACGAACTGGGATTTAAAAGAAAACCATGTTGTTAAAGTGGTGGTTGATAATGGTGATGAAGAAGAAGTAGAACCAGATTCAGAAGAAGAAGAAATTACTGATGAAGAAAATCAAGATATAGAAGATGATTATTCTGATGAAGCTGTAGATGATGTGGCTGATGAAGATGATATGAAGGATTTAACTATAGTAGACGAAGAAGATATAGAAGAATAGGAGGCACTTATGATAGAGAGGTTAGAAACAACACTTAATAGATATAATGAACTTTCAGAAGAACTTTCTAAACCAGAAGTACTTAGTAATGTTGAACTTATGACTGCTCTATCAAAAGAGCAAGCTCAAATATCAGATATAGTTGATAAATATAAGGAATATAAAAAGGTACTAAGTGATTTAGAAGAAGCTAAAGAGTTATTGAATGATAAAGAAATGGCAGAATTAGCTAAAGAAGATATTAATAATTTAACTGTGGAAAAAGAACAATTAGAAAAAGAACTAGAAATTCTATTATTACCAAAAGATCCTAATGATGATAAAAATATTATTGTTGAAATAAGAGGAGCTGCTGGTGGTGATGAGGCAAATATCTTTGCTGGAGATTTATTTGAAATGTATTCTAGATATGCTGAAAGTAAAAACTGGAGAATTGAAATTACTAATTCAGAACCAGGGGCAGCTGGAGGATATTCACAAATAGAATTTATGGTTAAGGGTGAAAATGTTTATTCAAAACTAAAATATGAATCAGGATCACATAGAGTTCAAAGAGTTCCAGAAACTGAATCGCAAGGAAGAGTTCATACGTCTACCGCTACAGTACTTGTAATGCCTGAAGTTGAAGATGTAAATATAGATATTAAAGAACAAGATCTAAGAATAGACGTATATAGATCTACTGGTGCAGGTGGACAGGGAGTTAATACAACAGATTCAGCTGTAAGAATAACTCATTTACCAACTGGAATAGTGGTTACATGTCAGGATGAAAGAAGTCAGTTAAAAAATAAAACAAAGGCTCTAGGTATATTAAAGGCAAGAATATATGATGAAATGCAAAGACAGCAAGAAGCCGAAGTAGGAGCTGAAAGAAGAAGTAAGATTGGAACTGGAGATAGATCAGAAAAGATAAGAACATATAATTATCCTCAAAACAGGGTAACTGACCATAGAATTAATTTAACTTTAATGCAATTAGATAGAATTATGCAAGGTAGACTTGATGAGATAATTGAAGCATTAATAAATGAAGATGTAAGAAGAAAATTAGCTGGTGAAGAATAATGAAAGACATTGATTACCTTAAGAAATATTATAAAGGTGATATTGATGAAGCCATAAAAAGATTAAATAATAAAGAACCAGTACAATATATTGTAGGTAATGTAGATTTTTATAATTGTAATTTAATTGTTAATAAAAATGTATTAATTCCTAGGTTTGAAACAGAAGAGTTAGTTGACACAACTATTAATAAAATAAAGCAACTTTTTAATAAAAAAGTAGATATATTAGATATTGGCACAGGAAGTGGCGCTATTGCTATTTCATTAAAAAAAGAATTGGATTCAAATGTATATGCAACTGATATATCTAAAGAAGCACTAGAAGTAGCTAAAGAAAATGCTAATAAAAATGATACTGTTATTACTTTTATTAATACAAATATATATGATGGAATAGATAATAGATTTGATGTAATAATTAGTAATCCACCATATATTAGATATGATGAAGAAATAGATCCAATTGTAAAAAATAATGAACCTCATCTTGCGTTATATGCAGATGATAATGGTTTATACTTTTATAGAGAAATATTAAAAAATATTAGGTTCATTCTAAAAGAAAAGTATTTAATATGTTTTGAAATAGGTGAATCTCAGTTTGAAGATATAAAAAGTATTAAGGAACAATATCTTCCAGAAGCAAAAATTGAATTAAAAAAAGATTTACAAGGAAGAGATAGAATGCTTTTTATTACAAATATTGAATAAAATAATAATAATCATCCATAACATATATGAAAGGATGATTTTTTTATGAAAAAAATTATTATATTATTTAGTGCGATATTATTAATAATTCTTGTTGGTAAAAATGTTCAAGCTGAGGAAAGTATTATACCTGATTCAGCTATAAGATTTAGGGTTATTGCTAATTCAAATACAGTTTATGACCAAAATATAAAAATACAAATAAGAAATTTAGTTCAAAATGAGATACTCAAGTATATAAAAGATAGTGAATCAATTGAAAAAACAAGAAAAATAATATTAGAACACAAAGAAGAGTTATATAATATTATAAGTAATAAACTAAAAGAATTAGATTATGATAAAGGTTTTAATATTTCATATGGTTTAAACCATTTTCCTGAAAAAAAATATAAAGGTGTCACTTATAAAGAAGGGGATTATGAATCATTAGTCATTACTTTAGGCGATGGGAATGGAGATAATTTCTGGTGTGTATTGTTTCCTCCATTATGTTTATTAGAATCTGATGAACAAGTAAGTGAAGTAGAGTATAAATTTTTTCTCCAAGAGATAATTGACAAAATTTTTAAATAATATTTATTTTTATATTTTTTTATGATAAAATTATTTTAGGTGATTGTATGGGAAATTTAGTGTCAAATATTAAAAAGATGAATTTAACTTCGATTATTTTTTCGATTATATTCATAGTTCTTGGTTTTTTCTTATTATTGAAACCAGATGGAGCAATTGATTTTATTGCTTATGTGTTAGGAGTACTTTTAATAATTTGGGGAGTTGTATTGATTATTCAATATTTTACAAAAAAGAATGATCAACAAGGATTTATACAAACTAGTTTTGTAATAGGGTTACTAGTATTTATTTTAGGAATAGTATTCTTAATTAAGCCAAAGACAATAGCTTCTATAATTCCATTATTATTAGGTATTTGGATGATTATTTCAGGCGTATTAAAATTAGGTTATGCGATAACAGTAAATAAACAAGTAAAGAATATAATCCCAATTTTATTATCATTATTAATAATTGGTGTTGGATTATTCTTAGTATTTAATCCATTTGAAGGAGCAGAAATAATTACTAAGGCAATTGGTATTATAATAATTATTTATTCAATATTGGATATAGTTGAATGTATCTTTATTAGACAATTAGTAAGTGATATTCAAACTTCTGTTGAAACTGCAATAGTAGATGCAGAGTATAAAGAAAAAGACGAAGAAAAATAATCGGTTTACACTAAAAAAGAAAAACATCTTGTAAAGCAAGATGTTTTATTATATAATTAAATTAACATTATACTAAGGAGGGATTATATGAAAGTTACATCAGTTAATGTTAAAAAAATTGAAAAAGATGAATCAAGAATGAAAGGAATCGCTTCTATTTTATTAGATGACTTAATCGCTATTCACGATATTAGAATTATTCAAGGTGATAACGGTTTATTTGTTGCTATGCCAAGTAGAAAAACTCCAACTGGAGGATACAGAGACATCGTTCATCCAATTACTCCAGAAGGAAGAGAAATGATTGAAACTGCTATTTTAGGTGAATACGAAAAAGCAGAAGATCCTAAGGAAGAAAAAAAAGAAGAAGAATAATCTTCTTTTTTTTAATATTTTAAATTTTATTTCATATATTTAATTAAAGGAGAAATATATGGAAAAAATAAAGGAAATAAGTACTAATTTAAGTCATTCTTTTTCTGTATCAGAAAGAAAAAACATAATTATTACTGGCGTTGTTAAAATAGAAAGTTTTGATAAAGAAGAATTTGTAATAGATACAGTGCAAGGATTAATGAATATTAAAGGAGAAAACTTAGAAGTTATAAAATTAGATACATATCAAGGAAATGTTACCATAAAAGGGAAAATAGATGGAATTCAGTATATTGAAGAAGAAGTAAAAAAAGAATCGAGTCTATTTAATAGATTATTTAAATGAGTTTAGTTTTACAAATAAAATCCATCTTTTTATGTTTTATATATGGTTTATTTTTTTCTTTTTGTTTTTATATAAATAAAAACATATTGTTAAGTAAAAATCTAATTTATAAAATAATTATAAATATATTGTTTATAATTGATAATGTATTAATATTTTTTATATTACTTAGGTTTATTAATAATTCCATTATTCATATATACTATTTTTTTCCATTTCTTTTTGGTATATATTTCTACAATTTTTACTTTACACATAAGACAAAATAGATTTGACTAAAAAATATTTTCTTTGCTATACTAAAAGTAGTATGCAAAGGAGGTCAGCTATGGAAAAATCTAAAGTAAAAAGAAAAATACTTTTAACTGCCTTATTGTATATTGGAATAGGTTTAATATTATTACAAACAGTTGGTAGTACATCATATCAACTGTATAAAAAAGAAAAAGAAAAAAAACAATATGAAAAAGAATTAATTGAATTAAAAGATAAACAAGATGAATTACAAGCAACAGTTAATAAACTACAAGATCCGGATTATGTAGCGAGATATGCAAGAGAAAAATACTTGTATTCTAAAGATGGCGAGATAATAATAAGAATACCTGAATAATTTGGGTATTTTTTTTGTATCTTTATTAAAATGTGGTATAATAATTAATAATAAGAATACTAGTAGACTTTTACTTCGAATTGAAGTATTAAGATTACAAAGTATTTTAAAAATATATAATTAGGATGGAGGTGAAATGATGAAAAAATATGTGTATTCATTGGCACTAGTTCTAGTAGGTATATTATTTGTTACAGGATGTGGATCAAGTAGCAAAGTTACTTGTACTTATGAATCAGATCAATCTGCTAGCGGTTATAAATTAAAATCAGAATATAACATATATTCTGATGGGGATGTAGTAACTAAGGTTGAAACAACTGAAACTGTTGAATCAAAGAATAATACTGTATTATCATATTTTGAAAAACAATTAAAAGAACAATATAAAACAAATAATGAGAAATACAAGGGTTATGATTATAAAGTTACAAATAAAGATGGAAAAGTAGTTTCTGAAGTTACTATTGATTATTCCAAAATGGATTTAAATAAATTTGTTGAAGATAATGCAGCTATGAAATCATTTGTTAATAAAGATAACAAATTAACAGTAAAAGGTGTTAAATCAATGTATGAATCAATTGGAGCAAAATGTAAATAAAAAGGAATATTAAAAATATTCTTTTTTTATTTTTACAATAATATATTATTTTTAATTCATTTATGATATAAAATTAAGTTTTATATTAAAAAAAATACAAGAATTGTTTTTCTTTTATAACAAAAATACTGTATTTGTGATTTGTAGTACTAATAATTTTATGATACTATTTGGATACTTAATTAGATAGGAGGATTAACTATGGAATGATTTCTAGTATTATATAAATAAAAAAATTGAATTTTTAAAATGTAAATAGCAGTATTACTATGTTTTTCAATTCTTTTAAAATATGTTATTATATAAGTGGTGAAAAAAATGGGTACTAATGAAATAAATATACTAGCACTAGCTTATTTGGGAGATGCAGTATATGAATTAAAAATTAGAGAGTATTTATTATCAACGGGCAATAATAAGGTAAATAAATTACAAAACATGGCAATGAATTATGTTACTGCCAAAAATCAATGTAAATTTGTTAACTATTTTATAGATAATAATATACTGACTGAAGAAGAAATAGACTATATAAAAAGAGGTAGAAATGCTAATACTTATTCACATCCTAAGAATACAGATATTGTAACATATAAATGGGCAACAGGATTTGAATGTTTATTTGGGTATTTATATTTAGAAAAGAAAGAAGAAAGAATAGATGAACTAATTAATATAATTCTGGAGGTTTAATATGATTGTATTTGGTAAAAATGTAGCAAAAGAAGTAATAGAAAGTGGTAAAGAAATTAATGAAGTATTTATTTCTAAAACATTTGAAGAAAAAAGTATTATAAATAAACTTGAATCCATGGGTGTCTATATAAAATATATGGATAAAAAAGTAATGGATAGAAAATTTAAAGGAAATCACCAAGGAATAGTTTTAGATATAGAAGATTTTAAATATAGTAAATTAGAAGATTTAATTGATAAAAAGTTTATAGTATTATTAGATCATTTAGAAGATCCACATAATTTGGGAGCTATTATTAGAACTGCAGTAGCCGCAGGAGTAGAAGCAATTATTATACCTAAAAGAAGAGGTGTTGAAATTAATTCTACAGTAATGAAAGTATCTGCTGGTGCTTTAAATAAAATAGATATAGTAGAAGAAAATAGTTTAGCTCAAACAATTGAGAAACTTAAAAAATATGGATTTTGGATATATGGTACAGATATGAGGGATAGTGTTAACTATACGGATGTAGAGTATGATCAAAGAACTTGTTTAGTAATAGGATCTGAAGGCAATGGTATTTCAAAATTAGTTAGAGATAAATGTGATTTTATTATAAGTATTCCTATGAAAAATAAAATGGAAAGTTTAAATGCCTCAGTAGCGGCTGCAATTGTTATATATGAAGTGGTTAGACAAAGAGGTTTAAATTAATGAAATATATAGAAGAAAATGATTATGAAATAAACTATCTTATATCAGAAAATGATGAAGCTGCTAAAGAGTTGATTTACAAAAAATATAGACCAATTATCGAAATGAAGGCAAGTAAATTTAAAAATTATGTTGAATCAAGAGGTTATGATTATAATGATTTAATACAAGAAGGAATGATGGGTTTAACACAAGCTATAAGAAATTATTCTGATAAAAAGAATACACAATTTAAATCATTTGCTAATTTATGTATCGATAGACAATTAGGTTCTTTTATTAGAAACATAGATAGAGAAAAACATAAAGTGTTAAACAATTCTATTTCAATTGATACTACTTTTAATTCTATTGGAAAGCCATTAATTGATGTTGTGTTAGATAATAAAAATATAGATCCAGAAACAACATTTATTAAGTTCGAAGAACAATCTGAACTATATGGTAAAATTAAAGAAAAGCTAACTTCGATAGAAAATGAAGTATTTGATTTAAGAATACAAGGATTTTCATACAAAGAAATATCAGAATTATTAGGAATAAGTGAAAAATCAGTTAGTGGTCGTATTTCAAGAATAAGAACAAAGGCTACTAAAATAATGGAAGAAAGAAGTGAAGAAAATGGAGAATAATGTAGAGTTAACAAAGAATCAAGAAGCATATTTAGGATATTTTTCTGATATATCAGAATTTAATAAATATGATGTAGTTGAAGATTCTTTAGCAGGTTTTTCATTTGATAAATTCTTTAGGAATTATATGTATTATGAACATGACTATGGTGGATTTGTTATTATAACTGATAAACAATATTTAGTTGGTTTTAATAAAAATAAACAAGGAGTAGAAAAGCATTGCGATTCAATAGCTAGAACATATATGAAATTGCATAATCTTCAAGATTTACCATGTGCAACACGTGAAGAAAAATTAAAATCACAAGTAAAAGCAGTTAAATACTTTTATGCAGCTGGCGAAGAATATATATGTGCTAGATTTGATTTTGAAAAAAAATCAGAATTTATATCTGGAAATAATGAATTTGAAAAAGGAAAACCAAATGAGTATCAAGGAAGATTAAGCTTTGACATAACAAAAACAAAGATTAATTATAGAAACGTAAAACAATTTATTAAGTTTTATGAAAAATATAACGAAGATATTGCTTATTATTCAAAACATTTAGATTTTCCTGTAGAATTTATATATGGTGATGATAAAAAAGATACAAGCCATAGTTTAGATCATATGTTAGAATACTTAGAAAATTATTTAATAGAACATAAAGATGAATTAGATAAAGAACCATTAAACCCAGATGAAGAAATAATAGATGTTCCAAAGACATCTGGATTTACAATTAGCTAAAAAACACTTAAAAGCATTGACTTAACACTTATTTTATGTTAATATTTATTCAAGAAAGCACAAAAAGTGTTTTTTATTTTGGAATAAAGGTGAATATATGACAAAAGTAAAAGAATTCTTTTCAGATATGAAAGCTGAAGCAAAAAGAATAAGATGGTGTAAGGGTAAAGCATTATGGAAAAATGTATTAGTTACATTATTAACTATTATTTTCTTTGCATTATTCTTTATGGCAATTCAATATATTATAGTTTTAATTAAAATGATTGATTTTAAATCAATAATTAATACTATAAAGGATTGGTTCTAGGAGGCACTTTATGGAAGAAAAGCAATGGTATGTAGTTAATACTTATTCTGGACATGAAAATAAGGTAAAAGAAAAATTAGATATGCGTATTCAATCTATGAATATGCAAGACTATATTTTTAGAGTTATAGTTCCAGAAAAAACAGAAGTAGAAATAAAAGATGGTGTTAAAAAGGAAAAAGTTAAAAAACTTTTCCCAGGTTATGTTTTAGTTGAAATGATTATGACTGATGAAGCATGGTATGTTGTTAGAAATACACCAGGAGTTACTGGTTTCTTAGGTTCGTCAGGAAAGGGAGCTAAACCATTTCCATTATTTAAACATGAAATAGATAATATATTAAAAACTATTGGAGTATCTGATAAGCCTGTCGTCGTAGATTTAGCTGAAGGAGATAAAGTTAAAATTAATGATGGTCCATTTAAGTTAATGGCTGGTAAAGTGCTTGAAATAGACAAAGAAAACAACAAGGCAAAAGTATCAATTGATTTATTTGGACAAGAAACTACAGTAGAAGTAGATTTAACACAAATAGAACTTGATAAATAAGTATAGACAAACATTCAAAAAAATGTTATATTATTATGGCACTATGTATTTTTATATATAGATGAAGTGGGAGGCATATAGTCATTTGTACCACTCGCGAAAAAAATTTATAGGAGGTGTTTTTCGTGGCAAGAGAATTAGTAAACAAGGTAAAACTTCAAATCCCTGCAGGAAGAGCTACTGCTGCTCCACCAGTTGGTACAGCTTTAGGTCCATTCGGTATTCCACTACCAGATTTTTGTAACAGATTTAATGATGCTACAAAAGATAAAATGGGAGACATTGTTCCAGTTGAAGTATATATTTACGATGATAGATCATTTGATTTCAAAGTAAAGACTTCACCTGCTGCATTCTTAATTAAGAAGGCTGCTGGAGTAAAAAAAGCATCAGCTACAGGATCTAAGACAATCGTTGGTTCTATAACTAAAGAACAATTACGTCAAATTGCAGAGACTAAATTACCAGATCTTAACGCTTATACCGTAGAAGAAGCAATGAAGATTATTGCTGGTACTGCTAAGAATATGGGAATAGAAATTAAGGATTAGAATTTTACATATATAGATATGTGGGAGGAAATATCCGTAAATACCACAAGGAGGAAACATGAGAAAGAAAGGTAAAAAATACGTACAAGCTTTAGAATTAATTGAAAAAGGTAAAGCTTATACAAAAGAAGAAGCTATAGAATTAGTTAAAAAGACTAGTACATCTAAGTTTGATGGTTCTGTAGAAGTAGCTATAAATCTTAATGTTGATACTAAAAAAACTGATCAACAAATTAGAGGTGCTATAGTACTTCCAAATGGAACTGGTAAAAGTAAAAGAGTATTAGTTTTAACAAAAATGGCTGAACAAGTAAAAGCTGCTCAATCTGCAGGTGCTGAATTTGTTGGTGATGCAGACTTAGTTGACAAAATTCAAAAAGAAAACTGGTTAGACTTTGATGTTATCATCGCTACACCAGAAATGATGCCTTTACTTGGTAAAATAGGTAAGGTTTTAGGACCAAGAGGTCTTATGCCTAATCCAAAAACAGGAACTGTTACAACAGATGTTAAAAAAGCTATTGAAGATGTTAAAAAAGGAAGAATTGAATTTAGAACAGATAGTTATGGTAATGTTCATGCTATTATTGGTAAAGTTTCATTTGATGCTGATAAGTTAGTTGAAAACTTACAATCATTTGTAACAACAATAGTAAAATTAAAACCACAAACTGCTAAAGGATCTTTCATTAAAAACATTTCAGTATCATCAACAATGGGTCCTGGTGTAAAAGTTGATATTAGTACATTGACAAACTAATATTAATTGTATATAATAATCGTGTTATTAAAAAAGTTCATGTACCGAAGACAGTAAGTGTTCAATAGAACTCAATATCTTACCGAGGGCAATACTTATAAACTATAAATATAAGTCTTTGTCCGTAGTACAAAGACTTTTTTGATATAAAAAAGCAAGGAGGAAAGTATGGCAAATGCAAAAATAATTGAAGCAAAAGCAGAAGTTGTTAATGAAATAACTGAAGTAGCAAAAAATAATGCTTCATTTATCCTATTTGACTACCGTGGTCTTACTGCTGAAGAAACTGCTGAACTTAGAAAAAAACTTCGTGAAAATAATTCAGAATACAAAGTTTGGAAGAATACTTTAACAAAAAGAGCATTAGATAGTTTAAATTTAGATCTTGCTGAATGCCTAAATGGTCCTAGTGCAATGGCATATTCAACTGATTCAGTTGCCCCAATCAAGACTTTAAGTGATTTTGCAAAAGATCATCCAGCTCTTGAAATAAAGGGAGGAATTGTTGATGGAGAAGTTACTTCATTAGAAGTTATTAAGGAGTTAGCTACACTTCCATCAAGAGAAGGATTACTTACTATGCTTGCTGCTGGACTAATTGGTACAGTAAAAGATTTATCAATCGCATTAAATTTATTATGCGAACAAAAAGAAAACGAATAATTTTTAAGGAGGAGAAAATAATATGGCTAAATTAAATGCAAAAGATTTTATCGCTTCATTAAACGAAATGAGTTTATTAGAAATTAAAGAATTAGTAGACGCTATGAAAGAAGAATATGGTGTAGATCCAACTGCAGTTGCAGTTGCTGCTGCTCCAGCTGCTGGTGCTGCTGCTGAAGAATCTTCAACAGTTACAGTTAACTTAGTTTCAGCTGGTGGACAAAAAATCCCAGTTATTAAAGCTATCAGAGATATTACTGGTTTAGGATTAAAAGAAGCTAAAGATATCGCTGATAATGGTGGTGCTATTAAAGAAAATATTTCTAAAGAAGAAGGAAACGAAATAAAATCTCAATTAGAAGAACTTGGAGCTACAGTAGAATTAGCTTAATAGTTTAAAAAAGAAGTAATTATTGCTTCTTTTTTTTGTTTTCATATATTTTAATAAATTTTTCTAAATATTTATGTTTAGAAGAAGTGTTATATCTAAAAAAATATAAAAATAGTAAAAATGTTAGAATATAAACCATAAAAACTACAATGCATAGTTAAAGAATAATAAATGGTAGTGTTATGATGACTACTTATGATCATGCATCAACTAAAGAACAAATAACAAATAAATATAAAAAGACTTTATAAAAAGTCTTTTTTTTGTTATTATATAAGCGGTGATTTTATGAATCAATATTTTAATAACAATAATAATATAGAAAGTAATATGCAAGAAAACAAAGTTAAAGTATTAGATACGGAATTTTATATGTATACTGATAATGGAGTATTTAATAAAAAAGGATTAGACTTTGGAACTAGAGTATTACTAGAAAATATAGATATAAGTAATAAAAATTCATTTCTAGATGTTGGATGTGGATGTGGACCTATTGGAATCTATATACTGCTTAATAAACCAGATTCAGTTGTTGACATGATAGATATTAATGATAGGGCAATAAAATTAACTAAGATGGGTTTAAAAAAGAATCATGTTAGTGGTGAAGTCTTTAATAGTGATGCATATCAAAATGTAGAAGGTAGATATGATATGATTATTACTAATCCACCAATACATGCTGGTAAACAAAAGATATATGAAATAGTTAGAGAAGCTAAATCTCACCTTAATAAAGATGGTGAAATATGGATTGTTATTAGAAAAGATCAAGGCGCTGCCTCACTTATAAAAGATAATAGTGATATATTCCAGTTCAAAGTTATAGATAAAATAAAGGGATTTTGGATAATAAAAGGAGTAATTAATAAATAAAAGAGTTCAAAATGTAAATTTTGAACATTTTTTATTAAAAAAAACAAAAATATGTTGACTTTACTTTACTCCTTTAGTATAATTTTAAATTGGTACTATGTCCCTTTTTGGGCTTTTGGGACATGTTCTTTGAATATTATTGTTAGGGGTGAAGCACGTGGCTTATAAGATTAAAAAAGTATGTAAAGACCGTGAAAGAAGGGATTTCTCTAGAATTCATAATTCCTTAGAATTAAAGGATTTATTAGAGATTCAAAAGAAATCTTATGACTGGTTTATCACAGAAGGAATCAAAGAAGTATTAGATGAAATGTTCCCAGTAGATAACTTTGCTGGAACATTATCATTAGAAATTAATGATTATTCTTTAGATGAACCAAGATTTACTATTAAAGAATGTAAAGAAAGAAAGACTTCATATGTAGCTCCATTAAAAGTACAAGCTCGTCTATTTAATAACGAGACTGGAGAAGTTAAAGAACAAGAATTGTTCTTTGGTGATATGCCAATAATGACAGATAGTGGAACTTTTGTTATTAATGGTGCAGAGAGAGTTATCGTATCACAATTAGTACGTTCTCCTAGTGTATATTATGGTGTAGAAATGGATAAGAATGGTAGAAATATCTTCACATCTCAAATTATACCTAATAGAGGAACTTGGCTTGAATTTAAACTAAATAGTAAAGATGCTGTTGATGTTAAGATTGATAGAAACAGAAAAGTAACTGTTACTACTTTCTTAAGAGCATTTGGATTATCTAGTAATGCTGATATAACTGATCTTTATGGTGAAGATGAGTATCTTTTGAATACAATGGAAAAAGATTCTACTATGAATACAGATGAAGCATTAATAGAAATCTATGAGAAGTTAAAACCAGGTGAACCAGCTACTCTAGATAGTGCTAAGAACCATTTAATTACAAGATTCTTTGATGCATTTAGATATGATTTATCTAAAGTAGGTAGATATAAATATAATAAAAAATTAAATGTATTAGATAGATTATTTGGTCAAACACTTGCGGAAGATATAAAAGTTGGTAAAACTGTTAAATTCAAAAAAGGAACTGAAATTACTAGAGAAGTATATAATGAATTAAAACCATTATTACAAGATGGATTAAATGTAGTTGAAGTAAAAATCAATGATGAATTAGATACTTATAATAAAGTACAAATTGTTAAGGTATATGCTCCTAATAATAAGGAAAAAATTATAAATATTATTGGTAATGATCCAACTATAGATGAAAAGAGATTAACTATATCTGATATATATGCATCTGTTTCATATTATTTAAACTTATTACAAGGTATAGGACAAATAGATGAAATAGACCATTTATCAAATAGACGTGTTAGACAAGTTGGTGAATTAATTCAAAACCAATTCAGAATTGGTGTTACAAGAATGGAAAGAGTTATTCGTGAAAGAATGACTACTATAGAAGAAGCAGATGCTACTCCAAAAGCATTAATTAATATTAGACCAATAACTGCTGTTATTAAAGAATTCTTCGGTAGTTCACAATTATCTCAATTCATGGATCAAATTAACCCAATATCTGAGTTAACTAATAAAAGAAGATTATCAAGTTTAGGACCAGGAGGATTATCTAGAGAAAGAGCTGCCATGGAAGTACGTGACGTTAATGATTCACACTATGGTAGAATTTGTCCTATTGAATCACCAGAAGGACCAAACATCGGGCTTATTACTTCATTAGCTAACTATGCTAAAGTAAATGAATATGGATTTATAATGACTCCATATAAGAGAGTTAAAGATGGTAAATTATTAGAAGAAATAGATTATCTAACTGCAGATGAAGAATTAGATTATGTAATTTCACAAGCTACAGTTGGACTTGATAAAGATGGTAACATGATTGATGAAGAAGTTGCTGCAAGGTTTAAAGGAGAAAATATATTAGCTAAACCTAAAGATGTTAACTATATTGACGTATCTGCACAACAAATTATATCTGTTACAGCATCTTGTATTCCATTCCTTGATCACGATGATGCTCACCGTGCATTAATGGGTGCTAACATGCAACGTCAAGCATTACCATTATTAAAACCAGAAGCTCCATATGTAGGAACTGGTGTTGAATATATGATAGCAAGAGATTCGGGTGCTACCATAGTTGCAAAAGCTGATGGTGTAGTTGAATATGCTGATGGTAGAAAAATAATAGTTAAGACTGTTGGTGGAAAAGATGTTTATACATTAATGAATTTTGAAGGATCAAACAATTATACATGTTATCATCAAAAACCAATTGTTAAAGCTGGCGAAAAAGTAAAAAGAGGTATGATTATTGCTGATGGACCAAGTACAGATAAAGGTGAATTAGCATTAGGTAAAAATATGACAGTAGCATTTACTACATTTGAAGGATATAACTACGAAGATGCTATTGTATTAAATGAAAATTTAGTAAAAGATGATGCATTTACATCTATATATATTGAAAGTTTCTCTATTCAATGTAGAGATACAAAATTAGGTCCTGAAGAAATTACAAGAGATATTCCAAATGTATCAGAAGATGCTGTTAAGAATCTTGATTCAAATGGTATTATCAGAATAGGTACTGAAGTTAGAGAAAACGATATATTAGTTGGTAAAGTTACTCCAAAAGGAGTTGTAGAATTAACTTCAGAAGAAAAATTATTACATGCTATTTTTGGTGAAAAAACAAGAGAAGTTCGTGACACATCACTACGTGTTCCACATGGAGTAGATGGTATAGTTCATGACATCAAAGTTTATACTAAGAAAGATAATGATGAACTTCCTTCAGGAGTTAGTAAAGAAATAAGAGTTTATATAATTCAAAAGAGAAAAATCCAAGTTGGCGATAAGATGGCCGGACGTCATGGTAACAAAGGTGTTATATCATTAGTTCTTCCAGAACAAGATATGCCATTCTTACCAGATGGAAGACCAGTAGATATCTTATTAAATCCACAAGGAGTTCCTTCTCGTATGAACGTTGGACAAGTTCTAGAGTTACACTTAGGTATGGCTGCTAAGAACTTAGGAGTATATTGTTCTACACCAGTATTTGATGGTGCAACAATCTCTGATATCCAAGATATGATGAAAGAAGCTAAGATAGATGCAGATGGTAAGACAGTTCTATATGATGGACGTACTGGTGAACCATTTGATAATAGAGTAGCAGTTGGTGTTATGTACATGATTAAACTTGACCACATGGTTGATGATAAATTACATGCACGTTCAACTGGACCTTATTCATTAGTTACTCAACAACCTCTTGGTGGTAAAGCTCAATTTGGTGGACAAAGATTTGGTGAGATGGAAGTTTGGGCATTATATGCATATGGTGCTGCAAATATCTTACAAGAAATCTTAACTGTTAAATCAGATGATGTTGTTGGAAGAGTTAAAGTATATGAAGATATTGTTAAAGGCAATAGAATACATCAAGCTGGTATTCCAGAAAGCTTTAGAGTATTAATTAAAGAATTCCAAGCTTTAGGATTAGATATTGCTATGGTTGATGAAACTGGAAAGAATATAGGAATTACTGAACTTGAAGCTGAAGAAAATAAAGAAAATAATTCTATGAGTTTTGATGAAATTGAATTTGGAACAAAACCAAAAGAAGAAGATAAAGTAGGTGTTACTAAGATTGGTGAAGAGAAAGAAGAACCTACTGAAGAAGCTCAAGAAGATGAATTTGAAGAAGAGGATGAATTCGAAGAGGATTTTGAACCAGACTTCGAAGAAGAATTTGATGGGGAGGTTGATTTATAATGGATGCTAATAGATTTGAAGGAATAAGAATTTCCATTGCGTCTCCTGAAAAAATTCGTGAATGGTCATATGGAGAAGTTAAAAAACCAGAAACTATAAACTATCGTACTTTAAAACCAGAAAGAGATGGTTTATTCTGCGAAAAGATATTTGGACCTTCTAAAGATTATGAATGTTCATGTGGAAAATATAAAAGACTAAGATATAAAGATATTATATGTGATAGATGTGGTGTTGAAGTTACATCTTCTAAAGTTAGAAGAGAAAGAATGGGACACATTGAACTAGCAACACCTGTTTCTCATATTTGGTTCTTTAAAGGTGTACCTTCTAGAATGGGATTAGTTCTAGATATGTCACCAAGAGATCTTGAAGAAGTTTTATACTTTGTTAGTTATGTTGTAATTAACCCAGGTAAAGCTCCACTAGAAAAGAAACAAACACTTTCTGATAAAGAATACAGAGTATATTATGAAAAATATGGTGATTCTTTTGAAGTAGGTATGGGTGCTGAAGCTATTAAAAAATTATTAATGGAAGTTAATATTGAAGAAGAAATAGCTAAGATTCAAAAAGAATTAGATGGTGCTCAAGAACAAAAGAGAGTTAGATTATTAAAGAGACTTGAAATATTAGATGCATTTAAAGAATCTGGTAATAGACCTGAATGGATGATTATGGATGTTATTCCAGTTATTCCACCAGAATTAAGACCAATGATTCAATTAGATGGTGGTAGATTTGCTACATCTGATTTAAATGACTTATATAGAAGAGTTATTAATAGAAATAATCGTTTAAAGAAATTATTAGAATTAGGTGCTCCTTCAATCATTGTTCAAAATGAAAAGAGAATGCTTCAAGAAGCAGTAGATGCTTTATTTGATAATGGTAGAAGAGGTAGAAACGTTACTGGTCCAAGTAATAGAGCCTTAAAATCATTAAGTTCAATGCTTAAAGGTAAACAAGGTAGATTTAGACAAAACTTACTTGGTAAACGTGTTGACTATTCAGGACGTTCAGTTATCGTTGTTGGACCTAACTTAAAAATGTATCAATGTGGTATTCCAAAAGAAATGGCACTTGAATTATTTAAACCTCATGTTATAAGAGGATTAATTGAAAAAGAAATAGTACATAATATAAAAGCTGCAAAAAGAATGATTGAAAATCAAGATGATAGAGTTTGGGATATAGTAGAGGAAGTTATTGAAGGACATCCAGTACTTCTTAACCGTGCTCCTACATTACATAGACTTGGTATTCAAGCATTTGAACCTAAATTAATTGATGGTAAAGCTATAAGATTACATCCACTTGTTTGTCCTGCGTTTAACGCTGACTTCGATGGAGACCAAATGGCTGTACACGTTCCATTAAGTTTAGAAGCACAAGCAGAAGCTAAGATTCTTATGTTAGGATCAGGAAATATCTTAAAACCATCTTCAGGTGAACCAGTTGTTACACCTTCACAAGATATGGTATTAGGTAATTACTACTTAACTATGGAAAAAGTATCTGCTGAAGAAGGTAGAGTATTTAAAGATGTAAATGAAGCATTAATGGCATATGAAAGAGGAGAAATTGATCTTCATACTAGACTTGCATTACCAGTTAATTCAATGCATCATAAAATATTCTTAGATAGTCAAAAAGATAAATATTTAGTTACTACTGTTGGTAAATTAAAATTTAATGAAATATTCCCAGATGTTTATCAATATATCAATGAAGGTTCAAAAGAAAACATTGAAAAAGCTACACCTGATAAATATTTCATACCAATGGGTACTGATATTAAAGAATATATTCATAATTTGGCATTAGCAGCTCCTATTAAGAAGAAAACTATTCAACAATTAATAGGTCAAGTATTCAAGAGATATAAAACTACTGAAACTTCAGCTATGCTAGATAGATTAAAAGATCTAGGATTCAAATATTCAACTAAATCTGGAATTACTATGTCAGTATTTGATATCATGACTAGTGATAAGAAAGATGAAATAATTGAAGAAGGTAAAAAGAAAATTGAACAAGTTACTAAACAATTTAATAGAGGTTTAATAACTGATGATGAAAGATACGAAAAAGTTGTTGAAATTTGGAATGGTGCAACTGCAAAAGTTCAAGATGAACTAGCAGAAATTGCAAAACAAAATGGCGATAACCCAGTATTTATCATGATGGATTCTGGAGCTCGTGGTTCAATGAACCAATTCTCACAAATGGCTGGTATGCGTGGACTTATCGCTAAACCAGATGGTAAAGTAGTTGAAATACCAGTTACTTCAAACCTAAAAGAAGGTATGAGTGTGTCTGAATACTTTATTACAGCCCATGGTAACAGAAAAGGTATCGTTGATACTGCCTTAAAAACAGCAAACTCTGGATACTTAACTAGAAGATTAGTTGATGTTGTTCAAGACGTTGTTGTTAAAGAAGAAGATTGTGGAACTATTCAAGGTGTTACTGTTAAAGCATTTATAAATGAAAAAGATGGTAGCGTAATTGAAAGTTTAAGAAACAGAATTGTTGGTAGATTTACTAACAAGAAGGTAATTAATCCAGAAACTAAAGAAGTAATAATTGATAAAAATGAATATATTACTGAAAATATTGCAGATAAAATTATTAATGCTGGAATAGAAGAAGTAGAAATAAGAACAACACTAACTTGTAAAACTCATGATGGTGTTTGTAAGAAATGTTATGGTCGTAACTTAGCAACTAATAACATAGTTGAAGTTGGGGAAGCTGTAGGTATTATGGCAGCTCAGTCAATCGGTGAACCAGGTACTCAGTTAACAATGAGAACATTCCACTCTGGTGGAGTTGCATCAGAAGATGATATTACTCAAGGTTTACCAAGAGTTGAAGAGGTATTTGAAGCTAGAACTCCAAAAATCAAATCAAGTGTTGCAGAAGTTGCTGGAGAAATAACAAATATTGAAAACTTAAGTGGCAAATATAAAATTACTATTAAGAATGATAAAGAAACTCATGAACAAACTACTAACTATGGTGTTAAAATCAGAGTTAATGTTGGAGATAAAGTTTCCCCAGGGGATATGCTTAATGACGGATCTATTTCGCCAAAAGAATTACTTGCTGTAACTGATCCAATAACTGTTCAAAATTATATTATACAAGAAGTTCAAAAAGTGTATGCATCTCAAGGTGTTGATATTTCTGATAAGCATATTGAAATGATTGCTAGAAAGATGATAAATAGAATTAGAATTGTTGATAGAGGTGATACTAACTTATTAGTTGGTAAAGTTGTTTCTATACATGAATTTACTGAAGTAAATAAAAATGTTATCTTAGAAGGTAAGAAACCAGCTACTGGTAGACCAATTCTTTTAGGTATAACTAAAGCTTCATTAGAAACTGATTCATTCTTATCAGCTGCATCATTCCAAGAAACTACTCGAGTATTAACAGATGCTGCTATTAAGGGTAAACTTGATGAATTAAAAGGATTAAAAGAAAACGTTATTATAGGTAAATTAATACCTGCTGGTACTGGTCTAAAAGCATATTCTAAAGTAGACTTTACTATGGAAAATGAATACTATGACGAAGAACCACTAGACGTATTAGAAGAAGAATTAATATAATTCTTCTTTTTTATGTTATAATATAGCAAAGGTGATTTTATGAACAAATCTATTGATTTTATTAATAAAAATATTGAAGACGAAAGTACAGTTGTAGTTGCGGTTTCATCAGGTCCAGATTCTATGGCTTTACTTAATTTATTATTAGAAGTAAGAAATGAAAAGAAACTAAAAATTGTAATTGCCCATATTAATCATAATCTAAGAGATGAAAGTAAGGAAGAATTTGAATTCACAATGAAATATGCTAAAAAGAATAAGTGCGAATTTGAAGGAATTCTATTTGATAACTATAAAACAAATTCAATTGAGAATGAAGCTAGAGAAAGAAGATATGCTTTCTTTGAGGATATTCTAAAAAAATATGATTCAAAATATTTATTAACTGCTCATCATGGCGATGATTTAATAGAAACAATTCTTATGAGATTAACAAGGGGCTCTTCCATTAGCGGTTATTCAGGATTTAAGAAAATAAGTAATAGAAATGGTTATACTATTCTAAGACCTTTAATATTTTATACTAAAGATGAGATACTAGAATATTTAGAAAAAAAGAATATTCCATATAGAATAGATAAAACTAATTATAGTAAAAAATATACAAGAAATAGATATCGACTAGATATTTTACCTTTACTAAAAAAAGAAGATAAGGATGTTCATAAAAAATATTTAAAATTTAGTGAAGAACTTGAAGAATTATCTTCGTTTATGGATAATTATATTAATGAAAAATATGATGAAGTACTAGTTAAAAACATGATTAATTTGACTAAAATAAAAAAATTAGATCGATATGTAATTAAACAAATTTTATATAAATATTTATTTAATATATATAAAGATGATATTAAGTTAATAGAATCAAAACATATTGATATAATTATTGATTCTATATTTGACGAGAAATCTAATTTAGAATTGTCGTTGCCAAATGAAATAATTATGCAAAAGAGCTATGACATGTTGATGGTAAAAAATGAAGTATTTAGTGATAATTATAAGGTTGAATTAAAAAGAGTAACTAAATTTCCATGTGGAAGAATAGAGGCAATAGATAATACAGACTTAACTGATAATTATGTATGTCATTTGAATAGTGAAAATATAAAATTACCATTATATGTTAGAAGTAAAAAAGATGGTGATTCTATGGAAGTTTTAAATTTAAATGGAAAGAAAAAAATAAAAGATATTTTTATAGATGAAAAGATAAATAAAGAAAAAAGAAGGAATTATCCTGTGGTAGTGGATAGTGATGATAATATATTATGGCTTCCAGGAATTAAAAAATCTAAATATGATGGTTTAAAATCAGGAAAGTATGATATAATATTAAGGTATTATGAGGAGGAAAACGATGAGTAAAAATACAAAAAGACGTATTAGTCCATACATAGCATTAATATTTATAATTGTAGCAATTTATTTTATTAGTACTATGGTAGGTAGTAAAGTAAATGATATTACTTTTAGCACTTTAAAAAAGAATTTAGACAAACAAAATGTTGAAAAAATTGAATTATCACCAAATACAAAAGGTTCAATATATGAAATTAGAGGTAAGCTAAAGAATTATTCAAATGGAGAATCATTCTATACAACAGCCCCTTTAAGTGATGAAACAGTTAATTTAATTAATAAATATCAATCTGAACAAAAGTTTAAGTTAGATACAACTGCTGATCCATCATCAGGATTATTGTATACTTTCTTAACAAGTGTTTTACCATATTTATTAATAGGTGGTATACTATTATGGTTCTTTAGTAGACAATTAAGTTCTAATAGTAAATCAATGGACTTTGGTAAAAGTAGAGCTAAATTACAAAGCGATAAAAATAAAGTTACATTTGAAAATGTAGCAGGTTTAATTGAAGAAAAAGAAGAATTACAAGAATTAATTGATTTCTTAAAAGATCCTAAGAAGTTTACAAAGATGGGTGCAAGAATACCAAAAGGTGTATTACTAGTTGGTAACCCAGGTACAGGTAAAACATTACTTGCTAAAGCAGTTGCGGGTGAAGCAAATGTTCCGTTCTATTTTATAAGTGGTTCTGACTTTGTAGAATTATTTGTTGGTATAGGAGCATCTCGTGTAAGAGATATGTTTAGACAAGCTAAACAAAATGCACCATGTTTAATATTTATAGATGAAATAGATGCAGTAGGTAGACAAAGAGGTACTGGTTTAGGTGGAGGACATGATGAAAGAGAACAAACATTAAACCAATTACTTACTGAAATGGATGGTTTTGGTACTAATGAAGGTATTATAATAATAGCTGCTACTAATAGACCAGATGTACTTGATCCAGCATTATTAAGACCAGGAAGATTTGATAGACAAATAACAGTTGGACTACCAGATAAAACTGAAAGAGAAGATATATTAAAAGTTCATGGAAAAAATAAAACATTTGAACAAAATGTAGTATTAAAGAATATTGCTCAAAGAACAGTTGGTTTCTCAGGAGCTGATCTAGAAAACTTACTTAATGAAGCAGCGCTTTTAGCAGTAAGAAGAGATAAGAATGCTATTGGAATGGCTGAAATAGATGAAGCATATGATAGAGTTATTATGGGACCAGCTAAGAAGACAAGACAATACACTGAAAAAGAAAAAAGAGTAGTTGCATACCATGAAGCTGGACATGCTGTTGTAGGTATTAAACTTGATGGAGCAGATGATGTTCAAAAAATAACAATCATTCCAAGAGGTCAAGCAGGTGGGTATAACTTAATGTTACCAAAGGAAGAAAAATTCCTTGCTACTGAAAAAGAATTACTTGATAAGATAAGTGGTTATCTTGGCGGTAGAGTAGCTGAAGAATTTATGTTTGGTGAAGTAACTACTGGAGCTTCAAATGACTTTGAAAAGGCTACTAAAATAGCTAGATCAATGGTTACAGAATATGGTATGAGTGAACTTGGACCAATTCAATTAGAAGAAGAAACATCTAGTGTATTCTTAGGTAGAGATTATAATAAGAGTAGAAATTTCTCTTCTCAAGTGGCTTTCCAAATAGATGAAGAAGTAAGAAAAATTATTAATACTCAATATAATATTTCTAAAAAGATAATTAAAGACAATAAAGATTTATTAGATTTAATTGCTAATGCATTATTAGATAAAGAAACATTAACTAGAGAAGAAATAGAATATTTAGTTAAGAATAAGAAACTTCCTAAAGAAGATGAAGTATTAGAAGAAAAGAAAGAAGAAAAAAAGGAAGTAAAAGAAGAAGTAAAAACAACTAAGAAAGAAACAAAAAAAGAAAATAAAAAAACTACTAAAAAGGATAAGTAATTATCCTTTTTTTGTTCCTTGTAAAAAGCGAAATATTGTGTTATTATATATATATATATATAT
>JAFRCK010000033.1 GCA_017404385.1 Bacilli bacterium | reverse complement strand
GTTACTTATACACTTCCTGATTTTGGGAGTTATCATCCTACTGCTGATACTCAGTTAATGAATTTGCGTTTTGGTGTTGGATTTGAAGATGCTCCTACAGAACATACGAAAGTTAATATTAATAGACATCATGATGATGAAAGCGTGTTTATAGCTGATATTCCTATTTTCTATCACGAATTAGGTGCTAAATACCATATTTTAATTGAAGCACCAATAAACCAATAGAAAAAGTGTAATAGAAAATGCTGTTTGTGATATTCTTCCTAAGAAAAAGTAGCTATATTTAATCTTAGTATTCCTTAATAAAATACGTACTTGCATATGAACCGATAGAGAACCAAAAGAAATAAGTATCAGCGAAAGAAGACCTTTATAAAATAGGGGAATACTTATATTGTTTAGGGTAATAATACCACTGGATAGATCGAGAATTCCACATATTAAGGTGTTTTGATAATTGTTTAGTGGTATTAGGGAAGAAATCATTAAAGATATAGTTGAAAAAAAGATCATAGTACCAAAAATAATTATAATAATCTTAGTATTAGAAATAATTGATGTACTTAAGATATCAGTAAAAGAAGCAGATATTTGTTTATCTACTTCTTTTTCTTTTATTACTTCTTTGGGTCTTATAATAAAAGCGATTATTAAATTACTTAAATAATGGCAGATTAAAATAATTAGAGTTATTCTTTTACCTAGAATAGGTCCAATAGTACCTAAGATAAAGGCAATATTACCAAAATGAGTATAGGTAATAAGAGTATTGGCACTTTCTATACTAATCATCTTTTTATTTAGTAAATTAGTAATATATTTGGAACCACTAGGAAACCCTGAAAAAAGAGATATAAATAGAATAAAAGAACTATTTATATCTAGATGAAATATTTTTTTTACTGGGAAGGCGAATAGTTTTTTTAAAACTGTAATAAAATTAAATGCTAGTAACAGGTCTATTAAGAGAAAGAATAAGAATAAAGAGGGGAAAACATTATTCATAAAGGAATTCATGTTTTTAGTAATATTATTAATAACTATGGTAGGATTTAGAATAAAGAAGATAAGTAATATTATTAATACTATCAAAATGAAGATATTTTTAAATTTGTTTATCATATGGACCTCTTTCCTGTTATAATAGTATTGAGGAGATATTTGATGATTAGTAAAGCATATGAAAAGATCAAAAATTTTATTAGAGATAATTATAAATATATTTTGGTTTGGATATTAATATATTTATTCTTTACGATACCTACTAATTCATATGTTATTATTGGTGGCGGAACTATTAATATTAATAAAAGGGTTCAGGTAGAAAATGAATATAAACAAAAAGGTAAACTTAATTTTGCTTATGTAGAAGAATTAAAAGGAACCGTTGCGACATATCTTTTAAGTTTAATTGTTCCTGGCTTTGAAAACGAAAGTATTGATGAATATCGTTATAAAGAAGATGAAGATTATAAAGATTTATTATTTAGAGAAAAAATGAATTTGGAGAAAGCTAATGCTGATTCGGTATATGTAGCTTATACTAAAGCTAAGCGAAAGATATCTATTAAAGATACAAAACTATATATTATTTTTGTTGACGATAATAAGAACCTGAATACTAATTTAAAAATTGGTGATCAGATTCTAGAAATAGATGGTCAGAAAATAAATAATCTTGATGATTATCGAACCTATATTAATAGTAAAGAAGCAGGAGAAAAAGTTACTGTTTTAGTAAATGATAAGAAAGAAGTTAAAAAGAAATTTGCCTATATCTATCAGCAAGATGATAAATTAGTAACAGGAATAGGAGTCAATGAAATAAATACTTATAAGTTAGATCCTAAATTAAAGCTTAAATTTAAGAAAAGTGAATCAGGTCCTTCAGGTGGATTGATGCTTGCTTTACAGATATATAATAAACTTACTAAAAAAGATATTACTAAAGGTCGTAATATAGTTGGAACAGGTACTATTGATAAGGATGGTAGTGTTGGTGATATTGGCGGGATTAAATATAAGCTTAGAGGAGCGGTTAAAAAAAGAGCAGATATCTTTATTTGTCCTAAGGATAATTTGAAAGAAGCTTTAAAAGAAAAGAAAAAGAGAAGATACAAAATTAAAGTAATAGGTGTTAGTAGTTTTGATGAAGTAATTGAAAGATTAAAATGAAAGGAGTAAGAGATGATTTTAAAGAGTTTAAGTAGTATTGTTAAAAAAGAAAAACCAAAAAAAGAAAAGAAGAGTAAAGCCAAGAAGAATAAACAAGCTATGGGTGGAAGATAAAAGTCATTTAATTATGGCTTTTTTATTTATTTTATTTTATAATATATCTTATGAAAAGAAGCGAAGTAGATCGATCAAAACTTAGTCCCATGATGAGACAGTACATGGAAATTAAAGATAATTATGATGATACGATTATCTTTTTTCGCCTTGGTGATTTCTATGAGATGTTTTTTGAAGATGCTACTTTGTGTTCACAAGTATTAGAATTAACTTTAACTGGTAAACAAGCTGGTTTAGAAAAAAGAGTACCAATGTGTGGTGT